>NZ_AUXT01000226.1 GCF_001625595.1 Pseudoalteromonas luteoviolacea NCIMB 1942 | reverse complement strand
CAACTATCCTGACACAGGGGGTTAACTACAGCTCCGACAATTGACTCTCTATTTGAAAAAGTTTTAACAAGCGGCGGCGAAAGTTGTGTAGTTAGTGAGAGCACTTTTGATGAAATTAATTACTTCCCTAATAACTATTACTTATCATGCGGTCAAGAGGGAAGTGGGTTTACTGTTGTTGGTTTCGTGGAACAGTAAATCTAACAAGGGCATTTAAGTCGGAACAAAAACAGTTGGCTTTGTTTCGTCCCTCAACAATTATAGCCAACTGATTTCATCCGCTTAATAGCGGCGTTATAAGCTCTAAGGAAATCAATGCAGATCGAATGTCCATCTTGCGCTACAGACAACAAAATTGAGTTTGGTGAGAATATTGTTTGTAGCGAATGCAAAGAGTCATTTGCAGGCCACTCTTATAAGAAATTTAAGAAGCCGATTTTATCGGCTACAACTGCTCTATTTATTGGTGCATTCGGAACATATAAAGCAGACCAAATATTCTTTGAGGATCAACGATACCCACTTAATGTTGAATATGAACTTATAGATAGTTGTGTAAACTCGTCGCGCATACTAATGAACTCTTACCGTCATGTTGAAAAAACTCAGGCTTGTGTATGTGCGTTAGAAAAAACAATGGAAGTGATCAGTTATAAAGAGCTAAAGAAAAGTGAGTCAGAGTTCCTGACTCGCTTTAGAAGCAGCCTGACTAGCTGCAATTAGTTACTTTCCCTTTTGTGGGTTATTACCGCGTCCACCTCCAGAAGGCTTACCGGTAGTGCTTGGACCGTTGGGTGGGCGAGTTGAACCAGATTGGCTTGCAGCAGATTGCGCTCTTGCAGCAAAAGAACCTTTCGGGACGACTCCACCATTTGATTTAGCTGTCGCTGACTGAATTCGAGCAGCAGCGGCTTTTGACATTGATTTAGACATAGTAGTCTCCAAATTTGAATAATAATTGTCCCGCCTGGGACATTGGTAATGCTAGGGAATAGGAAAAGACAAATGGGGACAAAGCAAACATCTCTTGAGCTGTTGTCGCAAATAAAAGAACTGATAGCTCAGCTAGGCTGGTCTCAGAATAAACTCGCTCGAATTTTGTACACTGAATTGAATGAGTGGGATGACGACGATGAAATCCTTAAATTTCAAGAGAAATTAAAAAAAGATCTTCAAAGGCCAACCACAAAGGTAGAAAGGTTAAGAGTTTATCTCGACGTGATTGTTAGGCATCCAGATGCTAAAGAAATAGATGTGGTTTTTAATAAATATAGCCCGCAAAACTCTATCAGCTCAAGCCTAAGCAAGGCGATGGGTGATATATCTCAAGAAATCGACAACGCTTATAACAAGGCGTTACACCGGACAAGCCGGTGAACGCGGCGTTGAGGCTGTAGGATTACTCTTTTAAGGTACTGATTTAATGGATTTTTAATTGGTTGTTTTCTAACCTTGAATCGAGTTGGTTGCTGTGATCTAATAGATATTATTCATCCACAGTAACGTGTTATGGCTAACTACAAGCCTGACTTCTCCTGCCAAAATAAATTCATTCCTATCAATTTCTCTGAGCAAATTTTGCCAGGCACCTTTGAGTATGCGCTTTGTCATATTGTTGAAAATAAACTCGATTTAACGGGGTTTGATGCATGGTACAACAACGATAAAACAGGCGCTGCGGCATATCCACCATCGTTGATGCTAAAGATTATTTTACTTGGTTATGCACATGGTTTAATCAGTAGTCGTCGTATTGCTAAAGCATGTGAAACAAACATTTTATTTATGAGTGTGTCGGGCGATGTGCAACCACATTACACATCAATAGCGGGTTTCGTTGCTAAAATGCACGAACAAATTGAACCGCTCTTTACGCAAGTGCTGATGATATGTGACGAGGAAGGTTTAATTGGCCGTAATATGTTTGCAATTGATGGGTGTAAATTAAAGTCCAATGCGAGTAAAGAATGGAGCGGTACATTCGATGAGCTTGGACGTAAAAAGGCCAAATTAGAGCGAGCGAGTAAACGTATTATCGAGCGACACCAATCACAAGATAATCTAAGTGAAGAGCAGATTAATCAAGATTTAAAGCAAAAAGAAAAGCTAGATAAAAGTGCAGATAAAATCACGCAGTTTTTAGCCACACATCAA
>NZ_AUXT01000225.1 GCF_001625595.1 Pseudoalteromonas luteoviolacea NCIMB 1942 | reverse complement strand
TGTTTATCTCAGTTAGCGATTTATTTTGAAGGGCGTTTAGATAGCGTGCTTGATATTTAACTTTTTAAGCTGACACAGAATTTTGAACGCCCTCGCATTAGAAAAAAGCGTCCATAACACGGATATTACATTCTTTTTATGGTGAACCCCTTGGTCTTTAAGAGCGTGATTAAGCCATGTTCTAGCGGCAAATGTAATGCCCCAACAGCAATAAAATGTGGCTCTTTGGTCATTGCAGGAGCAAGGCTTTCAACCCACGCATGATTGCGCTCAATTAACAAGATTTGCTCTGCAAGTTGGGCGTACTTTGTATCATCAAAACTCAAGTGATAATAACTATTTAAACGTGCTTCATCGCCTGTTTTCCATGCCGTGATCATGTCATGGATAAAGGTGTTTGCATCTTCCATTTGCGATAAAGTCTGTTCCATCATTTCATCACTCATTTTGGCGGTTTCGTTAAACATAGTTAGCTGTTGTTCGAATGTTTCAAGTGGCTTGATTACTTTATTGAGTCGTTGTGCATGGGCAATAACCTGTTTATCAATACCAAACTGCTCGCTGTAACCTGCTTTTTGATACTCAAGCTGAATAATCGTGAGCATAACCATCCAAACAGGCTGACCTCGAAACAATTCAATGTTGATCCCTCGCTTAGCAAAGTAACTTTTAAGCTGCTTGTATACTGGTTGGGAAAGCGCTTCTTGGAACGGTTTGACCTCTGTGCTAGCAACAAAGCTGGCAAGTTTACGTTGTATGTCTAACGGGGATAAGGTGCTCATATCCAGTTCAACGACTGTGTATTTTGAACGATTAATCGCACTTTTCACGTTTTTTGGTAGGCCATTCATACTTGCATCACCTACATGCACCGTGCCGAATAAGTAAGAGGTCACACCATTTTTTTCTGCGCTCCACAGAGCTGGTGCGGCTTGGCTTAATGTACTGAGAAAGAGTGCAATGAAGAGAAATAAACTATGCACTGTGACTATTTTTAGTTTCACACTAGGTTCCTTATTGAGTTCTGAATGAACATCATAATCACAGGAGGATGTAAATCACAAAAATTTAATAATCAAAAATGCCATGCATAAAGTTGTTTTTTATTCAGGAGCGAAGTGACCTAAGGACATACTTTTTAAATAAAATTGAAAATATATTTCTTAAAGGTTGTGTTTTTAGGTTTTTTGTTTCCTTTAGGTGGGTTCGTTGATTTGATAAAGCATAAATTTTATAGTTGACTTGGTGGCATACGCGGGTTACTAATAGAATAAAGAACGGGCACACAGGCTTTATGCCCAAAAATTGTTTAGCAGTACAAACCAAGAACTTAGGTTAAGAATTTATGTTACATACAGCAACTCTACTAGTCGTGATTATCAACGTGGTGATTATTATTACCGCGGGGGCTGATTAGTGCTGTAAGAAAATAACAGCTAAGAGCCCCCCGCACTGAAAAGTTCGGGGGGCTCTTTCGTTTTAGGGCTAAAAAACAGAGCAAAGGGTAATGAGCAAAACAATGACAGGCGCACAAATGGTAATAGACATTCTTGTAAAGCAAGGTGTTACAGACGTATTCGGATATCCCGGTGGTGCGATTATGCCGATTTACGATGCGTTGTACGGTGCGCCTCTAAAGCACTATCTGACACGCCATGAGCAAGGTGCTGGATTTGCTGCTGTCGGCTATGCACGCAGCACT
The DNA here is from genome assembly GCF_001625595.1 of Pseudoalteromonas luteoviolacea NCIMB 1942. Lineage (GTDB taxonomy): Bacteria > Pseudomonadota > Gammaproteobacteria > Enterobacterales > Alteromonadaceae > Pseudoalteromonas > Pseudoalteromonas luteoviolacea_A. The sequence goes on along the minus strand of NZ_AUXT01000225.1, from coordinate 46,808 downwards.
GGTAAGTTGGGCGTGTGTTTTGCAACCTCTGGGCCCGGAGCTACAAATTTAGTTACTTCACTGGCCGATGCCATGATGGACTCAGTTCCCCTGTTAGCTATAACTGGACAAGTCCCTACGGCCGCTATCGGTTCTGATGCATTCCAAGAAGTGGATGTATTGGGTATGTCTCTCTCCTGTACCAAACACAGCTTTATGGTAGAGCGTGTGGAGGATTTAGCTGAGGTATTACAACAAGCGATGCATTTAGCGACATCTGGCAGACCAGGCCCAGTTCTTGTTGATATCCCCAAAGATATCCAGCAGGGGCAAGTGCCGTATACACCTTGGCTTGCAGATGCGCAAGAATGTGATTCCACCTCAATGCAAGAGTTGAAAGCTGCAAATACCCTTTTAAAAAACGCCAAAAGACCTATTGCATACGTTGGAGGGGGTGTTCAAAGTGCCGATGCGCAAGATGAGCTGATGGCATTCCTCGCTCGGACTCAAATGCCGGCGGTGTCAACGCTCAAAGCGCTTGGCAGCGTGTTACCTGAGTATGAATATGAGTTGGGTATGTTGGGAATGCATGGTACTAAGGCTGCCAATTTAGCTGTGCAAGAATGTGACTTATTGGTTTGCATCGGTGCTAGGTTTGACGACAGGGTGACGGGCAATTTAGCGAAGTTTGCCGCCAAAGCACAGGTGCTTCACCTAGATATAGATGCTGCGGAAGTAGGTAAGCGCAAACCCGCTGCGGCATCGCTTATCGCAGATCTAAAAATGTCTTTACCACAACTTGAAGGGAGCTTAACCACAGAGGAGTGGCGTGAACATGTGAGTCAAATGAAGCGCGATTATGCGTGGCGTTATGACTACCCAGGAGAAAAGGTATTTGCGCCTTACTTATTAAACAAATTAAGCCGCGATATGCCCAAGCAAACCGTTGTATGTTGTGATGTGGGCCAGCATCAGATGTGGGTCGCACAGCATATGAAGTTTGACCATCCAAGTAACCACCTAAGTAGTGGTGGTGCAGGCACTATGGGTTTTGGTTTGCCGGCAGCTATTGGTGCTCAAATTGCACGACCGCAAGATACGGTGATCACGGTCTCAGGTGATGGTTCTATCATGATGAATATCCAAGAACTGGCGACAATTCGCCGAAATAATTTACCGGTCAAAATTGTCATTTTAGACAATCAAAGATTAGGCATGGTAAGGCAGTGGCAAGAGCTCTTTTTTGCAGGGCGATATAGCGAAACAAATTTATCTGACAACCCAGACTTTGTGCAACTTGCAGCAGTTTTTGGGATTCCAGGTCAGACGATTACACACGCCTCAGAAGTCGATGAGGCAATTGATAATTTAGTATCCAGTGAAGGACCTTACATTTTACATGCCTGTATTGATGATAAAGAAAATGTTTGGCCTCTAGTCCCGCCAGGTGCGGCAAATGATGAAATGATAACGGAGAACACACAATGAAACATCAATTAACTGTGGCTGTAAAAAATCAGAGTGTCGCTGTAGAGCGTTTTCTGCGTGTGGCACGCCATAGAGGGTTTCGTCTTATGCAATTGCAACTGGAAGGGCAAGATGAATTGTTTCACGTCAAAATGACGGTGGACAGTGACAAGCCGATCTATCTATTAACATCACAATTAAATAAGCTGGTCGATGTGCACTCAGTTGATTTGCACACATTACAGCAGCAGGCAATATAACAATATTAAGGTTTTAAAATAATGACACAAACTTCAGAATTTATTTGGCACAACGGTGAAATGATCCCTTACCAACAGGCTACGACACACGTATTAAGTCATGCTTTACACTATGGTAGCTCAGTCTTTGAAGGGATCCGTGCTTATGATACGCCAAATGGACCGGCTATTTTTAGATTGGATGACCATATTCAACGACTATTCGATTCAGCCAAAATTTACCGTATGGAAATTCCTTACAGCAAAGAGGAGATTATGGCTGCGTGTAAGCAGGCCGTAAAGGAAAATGGTTTCACAAACGCTTATCTTCGTCCATTTGCATTTTTAGGTCATGTTGGACTTGGCTTAAATCCGAAATCACACCTTGCCGATGTCACTGTAGCAGCAATGGAATGGGGCGCGTATTTGGGAGATGAAAGTCTTGCACAAGGTGTTGACGTATGTGTCTCTTCTTGGAGTCGGTTAGCGCCTAACACGATGCCAACTGCTGCGAAAGCGGGTGGGAATTACTTATCTTCGCAGCTTATTTCTGGTGAAGCCAAACGCAATGGTTATGTTGAAGGGATTGCGCTTGACGTCAACGGTTACCTCAGTGAAGGGGCTGGAGAAAACTTGTTTGTTGTCAGAAAAGGTGTGTTATACACGCCACCAACAACAGCGTGTATTTTACCTGGCTTAACGCGTGACACAATTATTCATCTAGCCAAAGAGCGTGGCTATGAAGTGCGTGAAGAGCCAATCGCGCGAGAAGCACTGTACCTAGCTGATGAGTTCTTTATGGTAGGTACGGCTGCTGAAGTTGTGCCAGTACGCAGTGTTGACCAAATCCAAGTTGGTGAAGGTCAGCGAGGGCCAATTACAGCAGAGCTTCAGCAAGCTTATTTTGATTTAGTTAAGGGTCAAGCTGATGATCCTAATGGCTGGTTAGCTTTCGTCAACGAATAATCAGCACACAAAGTATCGATATTTTTGGGAATGAGGTAATGCCGGTTAGCGGCTAAAAACAGGTTAAGGGGTCAACATGGCTAAGTTACGCAGTAAAACTACAACAGAAGGTCGTCAACGTGCTGGAGCGCGTGCATTATGGCGTGCAACAGGGATGACAGATGAAGACTTTCATAAGCCGATTATTGCGGTCGTGAATTCATACACACAGTTTGTACCTGGTCATGTCCACCTTAACCAACTAAGCGAGCTGATGGCAGAGGCTATCAGTGAAGCCGGCGGTGTGCCACGAGAGTTTAACACGATTGCTATCGATGATGGGATAGCAATGGGTCATGGCGGCATGCTGTACTCTTTGCCTTCTCGCGATCTGATTGCTGACTCTGTGGAGTACATGGTTAATGCACACTGTGCAGATGCTATGGTATGTATTTCGAATTGTGACAAGATCACGCCGGGCATGTTGTTAGCTGCGCTGCGACTTAATATACCGGTTATTTTTGTTTCGGGTGGCCCCATGGAAGCGGGTAAAACTCGCCTTGCGGACATTGAGCTTAAATTAGACTTGGTTGACGCTATGGTAAAAGGCGCGGATCCTTCTGTGAGTGATGAGGACTCTGATCAAGTGGAGCGTTCGGCGTGTCCAACATGTGGCTCTTGTTCAGGTATGTTTACTGCGAATTCAATGAACTGCTTGTTAGAGTCACTTGGTTTGGCACTGCCTGGAAATGGCACAACTTTGGCGACGCACAAAGACCGTCGTCAGCTTTATGATGGTGCAGCTAAACGTATCATGGCATTGTGCGATGATTACTATCGCCAAGACAACGACGCGGTATTGCCGCGCAATATAGCTAATAAAGCCGCGTTTACTAACGCTATGACGCTAGATATTGCGATGGGTGGTTCATCTAATACGGTGCTACATATTCTTGCAGCGGCCCAAGAGGCGGGTGTTGATTTTGATATGGATGATATCGACCAGCTGTCTCGTCAAACGCCTTTCTTATGCAAGGTGGCCCCCGCTACCCAACAGTACCATATAGAAGATGTACACCGTGCAGGTGGCATCATGGCGATTCTTAATGAACTGGGCAAGGCCGATAAACTAGATTTGAGTGTAGGTCATGTCGCTGGTGGCACATTGGGTGAGGTGATCAATAGATGGGATGCGTCTGATAGCAATAACCAGCGCGCACAGACTTTTTATCGTGCAGGTCCTGCCGGTATTCGAACAACCCAAGCAATGAGCCAAGAATGCCGCTGGGATGAATTAGATTTGGACCGTGAAGGAGGGTGTATTCGCAGTGTAAAACACGCCTTCCGTCAGGACGGTGGATTGGCAGTACTAACAGGTAATTTGGCACCAGATGGTTGTATCGTAAAGAGTGCTGGGGTGGTAGATGACATGCTGCAATTCACTGGTCCTGCGGTGGTTTATGAATCACAGGATGATGCCGTGGAAGGCGTCTTAGGCGGCGAAGTCAAAAAAGGAGATGTTGTTATCATCCGCTATGAGGGGCCTAAAGGCGGGCCCGGTATGCAAGAGATGCTCTATCCGACCAGCTACCTAAAATCTATGGGGCTAGACAAAGATTGTGCATTATTGACTGATGGGCGTTTTTCGGGTGGTACGTCAGGCTTGTCAATCGGTCATGCTTCTCCAGAGGCTGCAAGTGGCGGCACTTTAGCATTGATTGAAAATGGTGATTTGGTTGCGATAGATATTCATGCGCGTTCAATTGATGTGCTGTTAGATGAAACAGAATTAAATCTGCGTAAAGAAAAGCAATTGGCAAGAGGAAAAGACGCGTTTAAGCCACGTGATCGTGAGCGTGTCGTTTCTTCTGCTTTGAAAGCCTACGCACTTCTTGCAACGAGTGCAGACAAAGGTGCTGTTCGCGATCTCGCAAAATTAGAGGAGCTCAGTTAGCTATGGTGGCACAGGAGCTAGACTATTTTAGAGCCATAATCCAAGCGAATATGGCACCTTTGGTAAGACATACGGAAGTAAGTAGTTTAACTGGACTGTCTAAAAAATTAGCAAATCAGATTTGGCTTAAGCGAGAAGATCAGCAACCGGTTTACTCGTTTAAACTGCGTGGCGCATTCAACAAACTGAGCAAATTGCCAGAGCACTCTCATGTTGTGACTGCCTCAGCAGGTAACCATGCACAAGGTGTTGCGCTGAGTGCCGCGCATCTTGGCCACAAAGCCACGATCGTGATGCCGGTGACTACGCCAGAAATTAAAGTGAATGCAGTGCGTAATTTGGGTGGGCATGTTGTTTTACATGGCCATCACTTTGATGCCGCAAATAGTCATGCAAAAGAATTGTGTGAGCGTGAAAATGGGGTATTTGTTCCGCCTTTTGATGACAAAGATGTAATTGTGGGGCAGGGGACTGTGGCACGGGAAATGATGCAGCAGCTCGATAAGCTTGATGCCGTATTCATTCCTGTTGGCGGCGGCGGCTTATTGGCTGGAATGGCAGTTTACATCAAATCACTGCGTCCAGATATCCGAATCATAGGGGTAGAAGCGACAGAAAGCGCCTGCTTACATGCTGCGATGGAAAAAGGGAGACCAGTAGAGTTGGAGCAGGTTGGTAGCTTTGCAGATGGTATTGCAGTAAAAAAAATAGGTGAAGAGACCTTTCGCTTAGCGCAAACATACTGTGATGAGGTTGTGGTGGTCTCTACCGATGAGATCTGCGCAGCAGTGCAAGACATCTTTGTAGAGACACGCGCAATAGCCGAACCATCTGGTGCGGTTGCCTTGGCAGGCCTGAAGCGATGGTGTGATACTAATACTGTTCAAGGTTTGTCATTGGCAGCGATTTTGTCTGGTGCAAACCTAAACTTTGATAGGTTGCGCTATATTGCTGAGCGAACTGCACTGGGGGCAAAAAGTGAAGCGCTATTTGGGGTGACGATTGATGAGCAAAAAGGCAGTTTTAAACAGTTTTGCCAAACTTTAGGTGGCCGCTCCATTACGGAATTTAATTATCGCTATGCGGGTGGTAGAGAAGCACAAATATTTGTTGGAGTCGGGTTGCGCGATGGAGAAGAAGAATTGCGCGAATTACAGAACAACCTTTCTGAAAATGGCTATATGTTTACCGATTTATCCGATAATGAACTCGCCAAGCTTCATATACGCTATATGGTTGGAGGTAAGCCACCAGTTGCGATTGAAGAGCGCTTGTTGCGCTTTGAATTTCCAGAGTATCCTGGTGCCTTATTGAGGTTCCTTGAAACCTTAGGCTGCGAGTGGAATATTACTTTGTTCCATTATCGCAATCATGGGGCGGCAAAAGGTCAGGTTTTGGCGGGGTTTGAGCTTGGACCACAAGAATCCCCTAAATTTGAGGAGCACCTCGAGCGGTTAGGGTATTATTACCAAGATGAGACAAGCAATCCCTGTTTCTCTCAGTATTTACAGTCTAATGAGGAATATACTCGTAAAGTAGGATAAGCCTGCTTTTCAATCGGTGTTTCGACTTCTATAGTGTGGTTATATATTCAAGGGACTGCCTATGAAACACCGTTTCCTTCCATTTGTTGTTTTCATTTTTCTAAGTGCGAATGTCCATGCGCTTGAACCTGTTACCTTACAATTAAAGTGGGTACACCAGTTTCAATTCGTGGGGTATTACCTTGCAAAACATAAAGGCTTTTATCAAGAAGCTGGGTTAGATGTTAATATTGTACCAGCACAAAAGTATAATCCTGATGAGCAGTTTAAAGTGCTCTCAGGGCAAGCACAATTTGGTGTTACTCATTCAGGTCTTTTAGAACAGCGCCTACTGGGTAAGCCTTTAGTGGCCTTGGCGGCCATATTTCAATCTTCTCCCTATTGTTGGATGGTGCATGCTGACAGTGACATTTATCTGCCAAAAGACTTCCAAAACAAACGAATTAGCCACCTTGGACGTAGCGAGGGGGCCGAATTGGTACTGATGCTAGAGCGCGCGGGCATTGATATTGAAAAGCTGCCTATTTACTCGGGGCTTGAACCCTTGGCTGATTTTAAGGCAGGTAAATTTGATGCTTTGCAGGTGTATGTTTCTAACGAACCTTACAAAATGTCTCAACAAGGGGTGGCAACAAGGCTGATCTGTCCAAAGCATTATGGCATCAATGTTTATGCGGACATTTTATTTACGTCAGAGGATGTCTATAAATATCGCCCAGAGATGGTGGCAAAGTTTCGCAGTGCCAGTTTAAGGGGGTGGCGCTATGCGTTGGCTAACCTAGATGAAGCGCTACAAGTAACCAAATACTACGCAACAGAAAAAAGCTTTGAAGAGTTGGCCAATGAAGCTGACAAACTGTTGCCCTTTATTAAGGCGCCAGGTATTCCTCTAGGTAATATGTCTGTGGCGCGGTGGCAGTGGATTGCTCAGCTATATCACCTAGATGTGATGGGCTTTCATGAGCATAAAAACGTCTTCCTATACTCTGATGATAGTGAGGGAGAGTTGAGCTGGTCTTGGATGCTTTCTTTGGCTGTTGCACTCAGCCTGCTGTGTATTCCAATGTATATTCACCTTGTCTTGTTCAAGAAAAAGCGCTTTATGATCAACTAGAGTAGAGGCAATAGTGGTAAAGGCAAGAGTGAAGTTTTCCAAGACCAAATGAATGGATTACAATGTGTGTCTAACTGTAGTAACGCTTCTGACTTATGACTTCTAATTTTGTTTCTCACTTTAAGGCCTTAGACCAATTACTTTATGAAACTCGCCAATATTGGCAGCTGTTAGCCTTTGATCATCTCAGTACACCGTGGCCAGAATTAGACCATTACTTATCCCAGTTGAGCGACTTAAATTTAAGTGCGTTAGATATGGATCAAAGTGCACTTCAGCGAACACTCGCAAACTACATTCCACAGCTGAGTGAAATAGCGAAATTGGTCGAAGTGGATGAATTAAAGTCTCAAAGGCCAGTATTACCTTTTTGGTTAAGTAATGGTATTAAAGGTCGAAAGGTAAACCAGCTGCAAGATTTTGTTGGCGCACTAGACGAACGCCACTTACCGGTATTGGAGTGGTGTGCTGGTAAGGGGCATTTAGGGCGTATTATGGCATTTACAGGAGTACCTCATGTCGATAGCGTAGAGTTACAAGCGCATCTATGTACGCAGGGGGTTAAGAGTGCCCAGCAACAAGATTTGGCAATGACCTTTCACTGCGCGGATGTATTACAAGATCCCGTTGCCCATTATTTTAAGCCACAGCAACATGCTGTTGCTCTGCATGCATGTGGCAAGTTGCATCAAAATTTCATGAATGAAGCGTCAAAAGCTGGGTGTGAAAAAATTAGTTTGTCCCCTTGTTGCTATCATTTGTTCACGCCTGCACAGTATGAGCCGATGAGTGATGTAGCGAAACAAAGCTTAATAACTCTCACTCATAACGATATGAAATTAGCGCTACAAGAAACAGTAACGGCACCTTCACGTGTCGCAAAGGTGCGTAAGAAAGAAGTACTATGGCGTTTAGCATTTGATGCTTTGCGTCGCGATATTACCCACAGTAATGAATATATTAGTGTTCCTTCAGTCAACAAGGCGATATTTTCTGGAGAGTTTGAAGAGTTTTGCCAATGGGCCGCACAGCAAAAAGGGATTACCTTAGCGGAGCGCATTGACTATGCGGCATACTTAGATTCAGCGGGGAAAAGACAACAAATCACAGAACGCATTGAGCTTGTGCGCCATGCATTTAGACGTGCAATTGAAATGTGGTTAGTGTTAGACAGGGTTTTATATTTGCAGGCTGCTGGTTATGATGTGACTCTTAAGCAGTTCTGTGAAAAATCTCTAACACCAAGGAACTTATTGATCCAGGCAGTAAAGCGCTAACACATTATGGGAGAGAGAAATGTGCCAACAGGAAAAAAGTCACTTAGAACACCTGCTCAATAATAATCGACAATGGGCACAACGCACGCAAGCTCGTGATCCTGAGTTTTTTAAAACCTTATCTATGCAACAAAATCCAGATTATTTATGGATTGGTTGCTCTGACTCCCGAGTGCCAGCCAATGAGATCGTAGACTTGCTTCCCGGTGAGCTATTTGTGCATCGAAATGTTGCTAATGTGGTAGTTCACACCGATCACAACTGTTTGTCAGTGATGCAATATGCGGTTGAGGTACTCAAGGTCAAGCATATTATGGTTGTGGGCCATTACGGGTGTGGCGGCGTTAAGGCTGCGCTGGATGGTGCAAAGTTTGGTTTAATCGACAACTGGCTGAGGCATGTGGTTGATATTAAAGAAAAACACCAAGCGGTTCTACGTGAAGTCATGGAATCACAGCGCAATGATGTATTGTGTGAGTTAAATGTAATTGAACAAGTTCGTAATGTTTGTAGAACTGCAATCGTCCAAGATGCTTGGGACAGAGGGCAAACGCTGCAAGTACATGGATGGGTGTATGGATTGGCGGATGGCTTACTACATGAATTGATTCAAGCTGTTGGTTCTGAAGACGGGTTATCTTCAAAGTATGAACAAGCTATGCTGTCTTTACTAACGCGTAGTGAACAACGTATTGGGCAAGAGCCATAAAATAGTGAGCAAGCTGAGCGACTAGGATTTAGCTTGCTCGTTGTAATGAGATTAGTCTCGTCAGGAAACGTTACTCGCCAGAATCGCTTTGCTTTGCTAACTTTGCTTCCAACTCAGCGACTTTTGCTTCAAGCTCCGTCATTTTTTCGCGTGTTCTGATCAATACTTTACTTTGGATATCAAACTCTTCACGACTTACAAAATCCATTTCCGTCAGCTTTGCTTGAATAGCTTGCTTGGTTCTTGTTTCGAACGTTTCTGCTAAATTGCGCACGCCTTGTGGCATATTGCTTGAGATTTGTTTCGCAATCTCTTCTATTTTTGCAGGGTTTATCATGAGTGGGCCTCGTAGCTAGTTGATAGTTTGTATCTTACCGCAAAGTCTTTAACCATTAAACGCCTTTTCATAGAACTATAGGTCGCAATTTTGCAATGTTACAACGATAATAAAAGGCCCCTTCGTCGCAATTGGTATTACGGACTTTATACGATAAACTAAGTGGCTCAGTTAGTCAGAGTGCACACCTTTTTATGAAACTTAATCCCAAGCAAGATGAAGCGGTTAAATATATTAGCGGCCCTTGCCTCGTATTGGCAGGCGCAGGCTCAGGTAAAACGCGTGTAATCACAAACAAGATAGCTTATCTTGTCCAGCACTGTGAATACAAGGCACGTAATATCGCGGCCGTGACCTTCACCAACAAAGCAGCAAAAGAAATGCGCGAACGTGTTTCACAGACCCTTAGTAAACAAGATGCGAAGGGGTTATGGATCTCAACATTCCACACGCTGGGTTTAAACATCATAAAAAAAGAGGTGAAAACATTAGGCTACAAACCTGGATTTTCGCTGTTTGATGATCAAGACACTGGTCAGTTGTTGGCTGAACTGACAGAAAAAGAGCTAGAACGAGACAAAGATTTACTCAACCTGTTAAAAATGCAGATCGGCAATTGGAAAAATGAACTGATCTTGCCAGAGCGTGCGATCAGAGAAGCTAGAGAGCCTCAAAAAGCACTTTTTGCGCAGCTATACGCGCGTTATCAAACCCAGCTCAGAGCATACAATGCATTGGACTTTGACGACTTAATAATGATCCCAACTCTATTGTTGGGTAGCTCAGCAGATGTACGAGAGCGTTGGCAGAATCAGTTTAGATATTTACTGGTGGATGAGTATCAAGATACCAATACCAGCCAATATCAGCTCGTGAAGTTATTAGTGGGAGAGCGAGCACGCTTTACAGTCGTAGGTGACGATGATCAGTCTATCTATTCTTGGCGTGGTGCAAAACCTCAAAACCTTGTGCTGTTGAGTAAGGACTTTCCGGGTCTTAGGTTAATCAAACTAGAGCAGAATTACCGAAGTGCGGGTCGAATTCTAAAATCGGCCAATATATTGATTGCGAATAACCCTCATGAATTTGATAAGAAGTTATTCAGTGAACTGGGTTATGGTGACCCGCTGAGAGTCATTGTAACCCGAGACGAAGAACATGAGTCGGAACGCGTGGTTGCGGAGATCATCTCTCATAAGTTTATGAAACGCACTAGCTATAAAGATTATGCGATCCTATATCGCGGTAATCACCAAGCGCGCGTGTTTGAAAAAGCGCTGATGGCGAACCGTATTCCCTATAAAATTAGCGGTGGCATGTCGTTTTTTGCTCGAAGCGAAATTAAGGACATCATGGCTTATTTGAGGTTGTTGGTTAACCAAGATGATGATAATGCGTTTATTCGTATTGTGAATACACCGAGACGAGAAATTGGTCCGGTAACACTTGAAAAGTTGGGCAGTCTCGCGAATGACAAGCATATTAGTTTATTTGAAGCTTGTTTTGACCCTGATTTAACACAGCGATTAACTGGCAAAGGGTTTAATGCACTGGCCGGTTTTGGCCGTTGGGTGGTAGAACTGAGTGATAGAACGACACGCGGTGACACATTAGAAGCGGTGAAGGATATGATTAGGGAGATCAATTACGAGACCTATCTTTACGAGTCATCTACCAGTGCCAAAGCTGCGGAAATGAGGATGAAGAATGTCTCAGAACTATATCGCTGGATCAGCGATATGTTGACTGGTGATGCGGATAATCCACCGATGACTTTGGCAGAGGTAGTCACCAAATTAACACTCAGGGACATGATGGAGCGCAACGAAGAAGAAGATGAAAGCGATGCAGTGCAGCTAATGACACTACATGCTTCAAAAGGCTTGGAGTACCCTCATGTGTTTATGGTGGGCATGGAAGAGGGGTTATTGCCTCACCAAACTAGTATTGATGAAGACAATGTAGAAGAGGAGCGACGCCTTGCTTATGTAGGGATCACTCGCGCTCAACAGACGCTGACTTTGACCTATGCGAAAAGTCGCCGTCAATTTGGTGAGCAAATTACACCAGAGCTAAGTCGCTTTGTGCAAGAACTTCCCCAAGACGACCTAGAATTTGAAGGTAAAAAAGCTGTTGTTTCACAATCTGAACGAATGGAAAAAGGTCAGGCAAGAGTAGCCAACCTTCGCGCAATGCTAAAACGTTAATGTTTCTTGAGTAGTGTCAGCCTTGCTGTCACTTTTTAGTGTGCCTTTCAAGTTTTGCTGCTTACCAAAAAACAGCTGTAGCCCATGTTTCTCAAGCAAGCTTCTGAAGTTCAGAATAGCGGGACCTTTGGCGATCACTTGAATGGACTTTAATTGAGTGATAGCCAAGATGCCTTGTAGCTGAATGTCGTAACTATTTTGCTGCAAAACACGTTTACTGAATACCGAGCTTAACAACACGTATTTGAAGTCGATACTACTTAAAAAAGCCAAATCACAACGATCTTTTGCAAAGTCATTTAGACCTATATTCACGCCTAGCTGCGCCAGCTCTTTTAGGTTTTCAATTTGAACGCTGGATGCGTAGCGCACCTCATTTTCGTCAAAGACCAAACATAGCTTCGAATTGCGTTGGCTAAGGCGTTGTTTGAGCATATTAAATGCGGAGGACTCGAGTATGATAGTCGAACAGGCGAAAAGTACATCTTGCTGATAATTTGCGGCAATTTCTTGTGCTTTGCTTAATAGATCAAGCTCAATGTCTAAGTGCTCGTCCTGTGCGGCAGCAAACTTCTTCAAAATATCAAAGCTGGTGCTGCCTAATACTGGGTGTTCACCAAAAGCTTCAAGAGTGACTATTTGTTGACAGTGATTACTAAAATTGACAATTTCTGTACTTCTAAAATGTGTTGGCAAAGCGGTTAAATGATGACGTTCGGCCTGTTTACTTGCACTGCTTGTTGATGCTGTGAGTAATGGGTGGTAAAACTCATAGCGTCCACGGCCTGCATTTTTGGCGTAATACATTGCGGCATCTGCATCGCGAATAATTTCATCGGTGTTTTTATAATTTTTATTGCTGTAGGTGATACCAATACTGGCACCGCTTTGCATGCACACGCCTTTCATACAAAAAGGTTGTTGCATGACTCTAATAAGTCGCTTAGCGACATCTTCAGCTTGCTGTTTATCTGTTAAATGATCTAACAAGATCACAAATTCATCACCTGCCAAACGCGCAAGTAAATCATGTTCGCGAATACACTCAGAAAATGCTTTGCTCACCCAAATTAAAAATTGGTCTCCAGCTTGGTGCCCTAATTCGTCATTGATGACTTTAAACTTATCTAAATCGATAAATAATACGGCAAAGTTATGCTCTGGATAGCGTTGGTACTTTTGCAGTGTTTTTTCGAGCTGAGTCAGAAACAAACTGCGGTTCGGCAAGCTGGTTAAAGGATCATGGTGTGCATCGTGATAAAGCTGTTGCTCAATTTTTTTCCGCTCTTCAATCTGCATTTGTAAATGCAAATTGGTTTGTCTCAGCGCTTTGGTTTTTTCGGCAACACGATGCTCTAATTCTTGGTTACTGGCTTTTAACGCTTGGTTTGCGAGGTGAGTCTGTAATACAGATGCGATTTGATTCGAGACAAATGAAATTAATTCCACGTCTTCATGGTTATATTCATACTCATGATTGTATGCTTGGCAAGCAATTAAACCAATCACACCTTGAGCAGTTTTTAATGGGGCACCAAGCCAGCTGGTGGCCGTTTCTAAATAATCATAGTCTGGCGGTCGTTTAACGACGCCACCTTCTATTAACACGCCTGCTCTTTTTGTATCTATGAGCTGACTGCGCTCAGTAGTAATAACAAGCTCACTATATCCCTTAGCAAAAGGCCTTGGCCGGTATTCTGTCACTTCATCAACACAATAAGGAAAACTTAGCCAGTTTGAGCTTTTGTCATGGAGTGCAATATAAAGGTTGTTGGAAAAAGTGATCGAGCGAATAATTTTGTGTACTTGCTTATACACGTCATCAATGTCACTAAATTGCGTTGCCAACTCGGAGATTTTGAAGAGGATTTGCTGCCTCTCGAGCGCGCGTTTGCGCTGCTCAATCTCTTTATTTAATGCATCATTACTTTGCATTAGCGCGCGCGTACGGATCTTTACTTCTGACTCGAGTAATTCACGTTTTTTCACGCGTTCAATTGCTGTTGCCAAATAGAGCGACATCACCTCAAGTAGCTCTATTTGATGTTCGCTGTATGCTTGCTCTGCTTGATAGCTTTGTGACACCATGACGCCAATGATGTTATCATCTCTGAAGATTGGTACGCCGACCCAGTGCTCAGCGGGACTTCCCAGCGCTTTAAATTTTTCTTCATTAATCATTTGTTGCATTTGTTTTTTTGTTAAATACAACACTTTTTTATTTTCAAAAACGTAGCCAGTAACCCCTTGATCAAAATGGTGAGATTCGTGCAAAGGAACTGATATACCATCTTTCTCATCGACAAAATAAGAAAGCTCTAGAGTTTGTGTAAATTGATTTTGCAGTACCACATAAAAGCTTTTACTGGGTAAATGTTGTTCTAAAATGCTGTGAATTGCTGGGTATAGGAGGGTTAGCTCGGCAACAGTACTCGCCTGTTCAGAGAGCTGGATCAGCGCATGTTGCAAGTGATAGTTTTGTTTGTATTTTTTCAACAAGGACTCTAAGCGGCGATTCTTTCGAGTCAACTTGCGAATTGCAACGTTGTTTTGATCTTCCAATGATTAAACCAAAGGCTATTATTGTTTATTTATTAAACTTTATATTTTCATTTTTGACATTAAGGGTCAAGTGTAAAATATTAATAAAGTTTCGAGTCCAATATTTTGCCTGATCTAAAAGAAATAAGCGAGCACCTGTCTCGCTTATCTATACAAAACTTATTTGATCATAAACTCAATTGCGGCAGCAATTTCTTCATCACTACAGTCCATGCAGGTGCCTTTTGGTGGCATCGCATTAAAGCCATTGATTGCGTGATCAAGTAATACATCAGAACCTTTTGTCAGTCGTGCAGCCCAATCATCAGCTGTTTTTGGTGCACCCAGCGCCCCGGTATCATGACATGCAAAACAAGAAGCTTGATATACTTGCTCACCAGAACGTGGTCCCGTAGGTGCGACAGCTGCTGTATCTTCCGCGCCAGCTAAATACACAGAACCAATTGGTTCCAAACGCTTTTTAATGGCTTCTTCGGTTAGAGAATTAGCATACGGCTGTGCGACGGCGGCCGTGGATAGCATTAAGAGTGCTGCTGACAGTTTCTTCATTTACCTTGCTCACTTCAAATTTAATGTCTTCGATCACGAAGCACGACGGATGACGGTTCCAAATTGAGTATAACGTCACCAACTAATTTATCAAAAATGTAACCTTGATCTTAAGCGTATAAAAAACAACTTTTATTGCGTTAGGGCAAAGATTTGGCATTTTGTGCTTAAAACCAAGTAATTTTTAATCGAAGTTAGTTTATAAATTTGGCCAAGCGTGCAATTGCTTTTTCGATGCCAGCTGATGCTTCGCTGATATTTTCCGCGAGCATGTATGCCGGTGTGCTAATCACTTGTTGTTGTTCATCCACGACAATGTCAGTCACTTCACAATTCACATGTTCAGCACCAATCGCAGTTATAGCAGCAGCCGTATCTGGATCTGTCCCAATCGTTGCCAATGTACCTTGTTGATGGATATGGCCTATCAGCGCCGGTGCAATACATAGATATGCGATTGGTTTTTGTTGCTGATTAAATTGCTGGCAAGTATTTTTAAGGGCTTCCATTACCTGTGAGTCAGCACCTTTGAAAGCAAAGTCGGATAGGTTTTTAGCGACGCCAAACCCACCAGGAATGACTAAAGCTGAGAAGTCTTCAGGGTTTAACTGCGTTAAATCTTTGATATCACCGCGAGCAATTCTTGCAGCTTCAGTAAGCACATTGCGGGTTTCATTTTGTTCTTCACCAGTAAGGTGATTGATAACGTGATGTTGCTCTATATTTGGCGCAAAACACTTATACGTGATGCCATGGCGTTCTAAATGCAACATCGTCAGCACAGATTCGTGAATTTCAGCGCCATCAAAAACGCCACAACCACTAAAAATGATCGCAACTTGTTTCATGTTTTATCTCCTGAGGCTTGTTATGCCTGCTATATTCAACGTAATAATGTTGAGTGTGAAAAAAAATATAAAGGATCTGCTTTGATCTCTGATCGTTTGTGTTAGTATACGCCTCCGCCTGAAAAAATCAGGTTGTTTTCTCGCCACTGTAATTGTGAGAAAAATACATTAGGAACGACATTTCCACAAATGTCTAATTAAAAATAAAAAATATTTATCTTTAGTTTTTTATTATTTATCAATAGGTTGCTGTAAATTCTTAGGGGCTTTCCATATTTGGCTCACGGTACCCTTATGTTTATCTACAGAGTTATCCACAGTTTTTCCTCGATAAGTAACATTGCGCTCCTCTCGTTTTATGCTAAGCCTTGTGGCATTCTTAGCGAGTTTTTAAATATTTATAATTAGGATCCCAAATATTATGCCTCAGATCCCAGAAAACCCCTTAATTTTGGTGGACGGTTCTTCCTATTTGTTTCGTGCATACCATGCGCCACCGCATTTAACTAATTCCCAAGGTGAGGCGACTGGCGCGATATATGGCGTCATTAACATGCTGAAAAGCTTGTTAAAGCAATTTGATCCTAGCCACATGGTTGTTGTCTTTGACGCGAAAGGGCCGACATTCAGAAATGATATGTACTCTGAGTATAAGGCGAACAGACCACCAATGCCTGATGATTTAAGGACTCAAATTGAGCCTATACATAATATTATCAAGGCGATGGGACTGCCTTTGGTGAGTATTAGTGGTGTTGAAGCGGATGATGTCATCGGTACTTTTTCACGTATTGCGGCCCAGCAACAACGACATGTTTTGATCAGCACTGGTGATAAAGATATGGCACAGTTGGTCAATGAGCATGTCACACTGATTAATACTATGACAGACACCGTGCTGGATCCCGCTGGTGTAGTTGAAAAATTTGGGGTTGTGCCAGAGCTGATCATTGACTTCTTAGCTCTGATGGGTGACAAGGTGGACAATATCCCCGGTGTGCCTGGCGTTGGAGAAAAAACAGCACTAGCAATGCTGCAAGGTCTAGGCTCGATAGAATCACTATATGAAAACTTAGATCAAATTGCGCCGCTTGGGTTTAGAGGCTCAAAGGGTATGGCGAAAAAGCTTGAAGAGCATAAAGAACAGTTAACGCTTTCATATGAGCTAGCGACGATCAAGCTTGATTGTGAAGTAGAGCAAGATCTTGAAACCTTTAAGATCCAACCAGTGGACAAAGATCGCCTAGTTGAACTTTATGGCCAGTGTGAGTTTAAGCGTTGGTTAGCTGAGCTATTAGGTGGCAAGGCTTCGAGCACTGAAAAACAAAGTGCAATAGAAACGAGTGTACCGGCTGCCGTGGAAGGTAACTATGAAACGATTCTAACAGAAGCACAATTAATAGCTTGGGTAGAAAAACTGAAAACGGCAAATGTCATTGCGTTTGACACTGAAACTACGAGCCTTGATTATATGCAGGCTGATTTAGTGGGTATGAGCTTCGCTGTTGAGGCGGGAGAAGCGGCATATGTGCCACTGACTCATGACTATGTTGGTGTGCCCGAGCAGCTAAGTAAAGCGCTAGTCTTCTCATATATGAAGCCCATCCTTGAGGATGAAACCGTTAAGAAGGTAGGCCAAAACCTTAAGTATGACAAAAGCGTGCTAGCACGTGCTGGTATCACGCTAAACGGTATTGCTTTTGACACCATGCTGGAGTCCTACGTATTTAACAGCGTGGGCACTCGCCATGATATGGATTCATTGGCACTGAAATACCTTGGACATAAAGCGATTAGCTTTGAAGAAATCGCTGGTAAAGGTAAAAAGCAGCTTACTTTTAACCAAATTGAGTTGGATAAGGCTGCGCCTTATGCTGCCGAAGATGCAGATATTACCTTACGTCTTCACCAGCACTTATGGCCACTACTTGAAAAAGAGCCTTCATTGCTGAATGTGTTTAATGAAATTGAGTTGCCATTGGTCAATGTGTTATCAGCCGTTGAGCGAACAGGTGTCAAAATAGATGGCGGGATGCTCGCAGAGCAGAGCCTTGAAATTGAAAAGCGCTTGGCCGAACTTGAGCAAGAAGCTTTTGACTTAGCGGGAGAAGAATTTAACCTGAGTTCTACTAAGCAACTCCAAGCTATCTTGTTTGAAAAACTGGAATTGCCGATATTGAAAAAAACGCCAAAAGGAGCACCGTCCACAGCGGAAGAGGTGCTGCAAGAGCTTGCGCATGATTATCCGTTACCTAAGCTGATCATTGAACACCGAGGTTTAGCAAAGCTAAAATCAACCTATACGGATAAATTACCTAAATTGGTAAACGAAGATACACAGCGTGTTCATACTTCCTATCATCAAGCAGTCACGGCAACTGGGCGCTTGAGCTCGAGCGATCCTAATTTACAGAATATTCCAATTCGTAATGAAGCGGGGCGTCGCATTCGTCAAGCTTTTGTGGCAGATACAGATCATGTGATCTTAGCCGCGGATTACAGTCAAATCGAATTGCGTATTATGGCACACCTTTCTCAAGACAGAGGGTTGCTGAGTGCCTTTGCCGAAGGTAAAGACGTACACAGTGCCACTGCATCAGAAGTATTTTCTGTGCCACTGGATGAAGTGACCTCAGATATGCGCCGTAAAGCAAAAGCGGTCAACTTTGGGTTAATTTATGGTATGAGTGCATTTGGTCTGTCACGTCAGTTAGACATCCCTAGAAACGAAGCCCAGCACTATATGGATAAATACTTTGAGCGTTTTCCAGGTGTTTTAGAGTATATGGAAAACACACGAGAGAAGGCTGCTGAGCAAGGGTATGTAGAAACTCTATTCGGACGTCGTTTATATCTACCTGATATTAAAGCGCGTAACGGTGCTCGTCGTAAAGCTGCTGAGCGTGCTGCGATCAATGCGCCGATGCAAGGGACCGCTGCTGATATAATCAAAAAAGCGATGCTCAAAGTGCATCAATGGCTAATACAGCAAAGCACGGATGATGTGAAATTGCTCATGCAAGTACACGATGAATTGGTGTTTGAAGTGAAAGCTGATAAAGCACAGGCCTTCAGTGAGCATATTTGCACGCTGATGAGTGAAGCGGCAGAGCTTGATGTGCCGTTACTTGTCGAAGCTGATTACGGCGAAAATTGGGAACAAGCGCACTAAAAGTGTATTGCCACAACCTGAAAAGCGAGTTGCGGAAGCTTTTCAGGTTTCCCCATGGGCCTAGCTTGTTGGCCCAATTCACCGCGCACTCTGTAAATCTATGGTAAAAACATCAATCTTTTTGTGTATAAAATATCAAATTGGCGCATTATTTGCTTTGCGCTGTTTATTTCTAGATGGCTATTTGGTACAGTGCGCGCCGTCCTCATCCTGTAGGACATCCTGTTGATGATGTATCTCTCGTAAGAGGATACTGTGTATTGATAGCTTCTCCCCAGATTGCTATAACGGCTCGTAAAAGGTTTATACGAGCCGATTTTTCTCTCCCAACATATCTCGTGTTTCTTTGATTACTCTGTCATTGCGGTTTGATTATAACGCTTTCATGAACTCATGTTTATACCTAGCTCATAGGCTGACTTTAGCGCCGCTTTTTTGTTAAGATGACAGAAATATTTAAAAAGGAATACGTCATGCTTAAGCCCCTACTATTAGGTACTTTATGTTTCACGTCTCAGTTTGTTTCAGCTTGGCAGCTAGATAATGATTTGAGTGATTTAAGCTTCACTTCAGTCAAGCTAAATAGCATCGCAGAGAATCATCATTTTGAAAAACTTTCTGGTGAGATCTCAAAATCTGGCCAGTTACTTCTGGAGCTAGATTTAACGAGCATTGAGTCACTTATTCCAATCCGTAATGAGCGCATGAAGAAGATGTTGTTCAATGTTGAAAAATACGGTACTGCCACTGTAACCGCAGATTTGAAACCATGGCTAGGTCAGCTAAGCGAGGGTGTGCAACTCGTTAAAGCGCTGCCTGTGACGCTGAACCTGCACGGCAAAAGTGTTGTGCTAAATTTAGACCTAGTTGTTAATAAAGTGGGTAAGGTATTGCAGGTTACAACGCAGCGTGCGGTATTGATTAATAGCCGTGACTTTGGCATGCAAGATGGTATTGAGTCACTGAGAAAAATAGCAGGGCTAGGTAGTATTTCTCAGAGTGTACCTGTTACTTTTAATTTAGTATTCAATGACTGATAAATTATCCCTATTATTACAGGAATACCTCTCGCATCATGCGCCAACGGAGTATTGGCAAGCAGGTGAATGTGGTGTGGGTGATTTTTGCATTGATAGCAATGGGCGCTGGTTTCATCAAGGTGATGAAATCAAGCGCTTGCCACTGGCGCGCTTGTTTGTCAGCGTTTTGAGCTATGATGGCGAACGGTATCTCCTCAAAACGCCAGATGAAACCTGCACTGTTTCTGTCGAAGCGACACCTTTAGTGATTGTTGCGTGGCATGCATGTCCAAATGCAATGCAATACGGGTTTGATAAAGTGATTATTTGTGAAGACAATTTGGGCCGATATTGGCCCATTTGTGCGCAGTTTCCACTTTACATGGCAATGTATAAAGGCCAGAACATACCCCACTTAAAGCTGAATTATGGCTTATGTGCACGTATAGAGCGCAATGTATTTTACCAGTGGGTGGAACTGGCAGAGTACAGTGACAGTGAAGAAGTAATGTTACTACACTCTGCAGATGAGGTTTTTATCTTGAATTAACCTTCTTCAGACTCGGCTTCTTCTTTCACATAAGGGCCTAAAAACCAATCATCTAACTGCCACGCAAGCTCTTTTAATCCAAGCCCTTTTAGCGAAGAAAACGCGTGCACCGTGATGTCACCATCAAGCTCAGATAAAGCTTTACGCACTTGTAAAACTTCAGCTTTACGCTTGCCTTGTTTTAATTTATCCGCTTTTGTAAGTAACGCTAATACAGGAATATTACTCCCTACAGCCCAATTGATCAGATCCATATCTAGATCTTTCATCGGGTGGCGGATGTCCATTAAAACAACAATCCCCTTTAAGCTTTTACGTTTTTGTAAATACTCACCCAGAGATTTTTGCCACTTTTTCTTCATTTCAATCGGCACTTTCGCAAAGCCGTAACCCGGTAGATCGATAAGCCTCTTATCGTCATCCAATGCAAAAGTATTGATCAACTGTGTACGGCCTGGTGTTTTACTGGTTCGTGCAAGTTTTTGATCTGTAAGTGCATTTAAAGCACTCGATTTGCCGGCGTTAGAGCGCCCAGCAAAAGCCACCTCTATGCCACTGTCTGCGGGAAGGCGGGAAATATCAGGTGCGCTGGTAACGAAGGTTGCGCGGTTATATGGCATACGAGATTTTAACACTCTTACTCCTAAGCGGATTGTATGATTCCGAAATCTGATTCTTTGGTTTTATCGTATTTTATTACATCTGGCCCGCTTTGCAAAAGCAAAGAAAGTCTACAAATTTTAGCTGCGTCAAAAGAATTTCTGGACTAAGTTTAATCTATGTCAAAGCCATATAAATTATAGGTTTAATCTGAGTAGAAAACATATCGCAGAATTTTTTATCGTGTACTATGTAAAAATTGCAGCGTAAAGCGTGGGTATATTGAGCGTCACTTAAGAAATTAAGTCAATATGCATATGATTAGTCTCTACCCAGTATTGCGAAATTTAGCGTATTTCGTTTGGGTTGAGAGTTACAGGGTCGAAACAGAGAATTTACCATGAAAAAAATAGCATTATCTTTAACTATGCTGCTAGGTACGTTGTCAATTAACAACGTTGCAGCATTCGATGGCGACGCAGAGGCTGGTAAGGCAAAAGCGGCAACTTGTGCTGCATGTCATGGGCCAAGTGGCAATGCCCCTGTGACTATGTACCCCAAAATAGCTGGGCAGCATGCAGACTATATCTATAAGCAATTAAAAGAATTTAAACTGGGGATGACCTCAGGTGGTAAAGAGGGTCGTATGGACCCTGTGATGAGTGGTATGGCAATGCCACTTTCTGATCAAGATATGAAAGACTTATCTGCGTATTTCGCTGATATGCCAATGAGTGCGGGTACAACACCAGAAGATGTGGTCGCTGCGGGACAGAAAATGTATCGTGCAGGTGACGCCGAACGTGGAATACCCTCATGCATGGCGTGCCACGGCCCGCGAGGTAATGGTACATCCCTGGCTAAATTTCCTAAGATCTCGTTCCAACACCCAGAGTATATCAAGGCGCAGCTCGAAAAGTTTCGTGACGGCTCACGTGGGAACGATGCAAACGGTATGATGAGAGACATTGCTACTAAATTAACGGACAAAGACATCGAAATATTGTCAAAGTATTTAGGTGGATTACATTAAAGTCGTATGTAACTGATACCGACTTAAATTAAACCCAAAATATATAAAAAGGCAGCTTGATAGTTGCTTTTTTTTGATCTGTTTCCTGTGAGATATATCTCAAATTGTTTGTGAGATTATAGCTAAATAAAAATGTAGGCATTAACGCAAAATGAATTTTATTAAATTTATAAGTTTATGTATTTATTTGTATTTTGTTTTTTTCTCTGTTGCTGAGGTAATAATTTTGTTATTGATTAGTTGTAACTGTTTAAAATCAGCGTAGATTAATCCGTGTCGTCAAGACAATACAAAAACAGGGACAATGCGGTAGGAAGCTGAGACGACAGGTTCTAGGTGTTCATTTGGATGCCACATAAATGGATGAATAATAAAGCGTTAGGAAGACCGAAAATAAAAAAAGCAATGGAAGTTTGATAACAATAACAATATGGAAAGACTCACGGAAGTAAAATAAAAACAAAACGGAAGATAAATAAGAAAAATAATAAAAGACTAAAAAGTCGAAGGGAGAAGTGTCCGAATTGTGACGCTCAGATTAGCAGGCGGTAGAGAGTAATCTCTGCCGTCTTTTTATTTGTACACTTTTTAATTGCTGGTACAATACTCCTTTTCAGCACGCTTGGTTCATCATCTTTGCAAAATCCTCAAACACTTCAGTGTGGCCTCTGTGGTGGAGAGCAACTCGAGCATTACCATCAAGATAAATTTCGTGACTATTGGCAGTGCCAGTGTTGCAAGTTGGTAAGTGTGGAAAAGTTGCATAGACTTTCACCACAAGCAGAAAAAGCCATTTACGACAGTCATGATAATGATCTCAATGATCAAGGTTACAGGCGCTTTTTATCGCGCGTATTTGAACCTGTGACTGCGCGTTTAGATGGAGTCAAGAGTGGTTTAGACTTTGGCTGTGGGCCAGGACCTTTACTCGCAAAAATGTTTTCTGAGGTTGGGCATAACATGGCGATCTATGATCTATATTATGCTAATGATACTTCAGTGCTTGATCGCGAGTATGATTTCATTACGTGCACAGAAGTAATTGAACATTTGGCGCAGCCAGGCGAGATATTAAATCAATTAATGACATTGTTAAAGCCAGGATCGCCATTGGCGATGATGA
This sequence comes from Pseudoalteromonas luteoviolacea NCIMB 1942, assembly GCF_001625595.1. Taxonomy (GTDB): domain Bacteria; phylum Pseudomonadota; class Gammaproteobacteria; order Enterobacterales; family Alteromonadaceae; genus Pseudoalteromonas; species Pseudoalteromonas luteoviolacea_A. The sequence goes on along the minus strand of NZ_AUXT01000225.1, from coordinate 23,580 downwards.
CGAAGCTGGTAATAGATAAAGCGCGTTTTGCGTCTTGGCATTATAAAAATGATCAAACACATATTTCATTTTTTAGTCGCGAAACATTTGAATATATAGCAGAGCAATTCAACACCGACATTGAGTTTATTGGCAATGATGTAATCATTCTCACTAAACGTTGATTCGGCATAGTAAGTGGTAGAGAAACATGACGAGAAAGAAGAAATCACGCAAGCTTGGTGAAAACGGTTCACCTCGATTGAGCAAAGAGAAGTTGAGAGAGTTGCGCGCGATGAAAGAGCAGCGCGTGAAAAAGCAAAAGGGCAATAAAGCAGGTACTCGTAATGCTCAGGAAGCTAAAGTGGAGCTTTCAACAAACTCGGGGACAAAAATTGACCCTCGTGCTGGCAGCAAGAAAAAAATTGCTTTGACGTCAGAGCAAAACCTACAGCCTAAGACACCACAAATGAATCGCCATTTGAAACCTCAGGCCAACTTAACGAAAGCGCATGAGCCGGAGTTAACATTAGAAGAAGAACTTCAACAACTAGAAAACGATGAGCGTTTAATGAAGTTGCTTGAATTACATGAGCGTGGCGAGTTATTGACTGGTAAGGACGCGAAATTCTTTAACCGCGCCATTGCCCGTCATCAGGAGCTCTGTGAATTGCTCGGTATCGACGATGAGTTTGAAGAAGAAGACATGATTGAAGCTGATCCATTGGCTGATTTTGTCAGTAATGACTTGGCAGACGAATGGTTAAGTGATGACGAGGATGATAAATGAGTACGTTGTGGATCATTGCGCTTATAGTGGGTGCGTTGATAGTTGCAGGTCTCGCTTTTTATGCTGGTAAGTTGTTATGGCAGCTTAAAGTGCAAAAAGAAACCATTGCAAAGTTGCAGGCTGAGCAAACTGAAAAGTTAGAAAAGTCGAGACAAGAGCGCAATGGAAAACTGGCGGATAGCATTAACTTAATTGCAAAGGCGATGAGGCAAAAGCAGTGTGAATACTCAGAGGGGTGCTTGCGAGTTTGGGTGCTAATTTCTCAGTATAGCTTTGATGAGGAAGTGTCTCTCGAAGCGGCTTATCCAGGTGTTTATGAGATGTATGATGAAGTCAAAGAGATGCCTACGCATGATGCGCGTAAAAAGTATTCAAAGAAAGAAATTTTCAAAATGGATACGAAACGTTGGCGTGCTGAAGAACGTTTGGAGTCGCAGATATTACAGGACTGTGACAAGCTACTAAACGAATTTAAAGCGTTACCCGGCAGCGAAAACGTCGTATTTCAATAGTTGTCGAAAGTGATACTGTGTAGGGGGCATAGAAACTATGACCCCTAAAGCTTTTCAGCAGGGCTTTACATGTTAATAGGCCACCTGGGAGGGATAACAGTGTATCAAGTCTCGTCCCAGCAGCGACTGGAATAGTTTTGTCATTGGCACGGGGATGAGTTGCAGAGAAGGTTTTGGTGCTTTCCGGTTTACCTCTAGGTTCAATTGGTTCATATTTTCCTTAATGTTTATTGATAGTGTCGTGTTTGGCTTTACCTTTATTTTGTACGTATGTTACTCATTGTCTGTAAGAATATATTTCCAACGTTAAGTGCACTGACAAGTCGTGTACTTTTTGGTGCTGATGTTAGTTCAAGGGGTAATTGTGGTAGTATGCCGCGTCCAGCCATGTTCAACGAATTACTCGGTAGGCGAGTTACGAATGTGAAGGTTTTTGGTTTTGTGCTGTGGTAGTAAGTATGGCAAGTCGTAATAGTTTTGAGGTAAAGATTGAATGTTATTAATGATCGATAATTACGATTCTTTCACGTTTAACCTCGTCCAGTATTTTCAAAAATTAGACAAAGAGGTCTTGGTCAAACGCAATGACGAACTTTCCATCGCGCAAATCAAACAACTTAACCCTGAACATATTGTCATCTCTCCAGGTCCTTGTACGCCAAACGAGGCGGGTATTTCTTTGCAAGTAGTGGAACAATTGCAAGGCAACTTTCCAATACTGGGGGTTTGTCTTGGGCATCAAACAATTGCGCAAGTTTTAGGGGCGCGTGTGGTGCGGGCTAAGCAAGTTATGCATGGCAAAGTTTCAAAATTGCATCATAATAATAAGGGCGTATTTAATGGATTGCCCAGTAGCTTTAACGTGTGCAGATATCATTCTTTAGCAGTAGATATTACGACGCTCCCCCCTGAATTAATGCTTACAGCTTGGACTGAGAGTGAGCCAGGGGAGCTAGATGAAGTGATGGGTTTATGTCATACTGAGCGCGCGTTAGAAGGGGTACAATTCCATCCTGAGGCTGTCTTAACGGAGTATGGGTTAAGACTACTTGATAACTTTATTGCTCGCTTCTAACCTTTAAAGAGCAATTTCTAATATACCAAAAAAGATTATAATTGATGACACAAGACATTAGGCAGTCACATATTGCGCAGGCAATTGCACAACGTGCACATGACGTTCTAATTAGCCACAACTTTGCACAGCAGCAAATTGGTTACATTCAAACATTTGATATGAACTTTGGCGAGTCGGTTCCGCAGAGAACGATGCTAGAAGTAGAGTTAGCCGCAGCTGCCAAACGACAAGAAAAAAGTACGAGTCATCATAAGTATATTGCTAAGGCCAGCAACCACTTACACCAAGTGATTGAATCAGGCATTGAAATGCAATTAAGCGATTTGGATTCTATCTACTCTGAGGTCGTCGGTGTTCAGGATGCTGTACCAACTATTCTGGATATTCTTGCTGTAAAGTCTGCTTCAGTGGGTCGATTGGAACCTCTCGTAAATGATCTATCTTGGCTTGGTCGCGACTTAGTATCATTGGTTAACTTGCCCCAATACCGCAAAGTAAATAGTAAAGGCACTTCAGTGAAGGTGGATACACCAGCACTGGCATTGCGTTACCTTGGGCTTGAAAACTTACAAATGGTCATTCCTACTTTTGCTGTGCGTCACTGGATGCCGCACTCGACTGAACCATTTCCATTACTAAAAAGAAAGTTGCGTGATATCAGCATGGCGACAGCCATAGCTGCCAAAGCTATCGCTTCTTTGTATGACGTTAAAGAACAACACGCGTTCACGCTGGGCATGCTCGTTGATATTGGCAAGATTGCACTTACGCGCCTTTATTTAAGAACTTTTGACCGTGTATGGCAGGGCAAAATTAAAATAGCCCGAGATAAAAACCAAAAAGATCTGCATACTGCTTTGCTAGAATTAGGACCGGACCCGTTATTTTTACGAAACCTACTTTTAGAACATGCACCAACCGTTTCTCAACGCTTGGTAGAGCAAATGGCATTTAAGTATCTACCGTTCAATGCAGCCGTAACGGAGGTTGCGCAAAGTTATTTGCCAAACATGAATAAAAATCTAGAAGATTTATTGCCTGTAACTCAGGTGATAAAAAAAGCATATGGTTACGCTCAATATCAATTGTTAAAAGACAGTCATCTAATAGAAGACGAAGAGGCAAAGTATTGGTTTGCTCACCTTGAATTGACAAAACAAGAGCAAGATTTATTGTCAAAAACTTCGCTACAGAGCCTGCAACTGACAATTTTGTAAAAAAACTGGAAATTTTTTCTCGCTTATTCATTCATTCGCCCCACCGCCAGAGATCGACTAAAATCCTTATATGGTGGGGGCGTATCCAATCCAATCGCTGATAGTTATTCACTGTTCTTGAAAAATTATACTAAAGCCTTGAATATTAAGGGCTGCAGGAATGCTTTCTATGAGACATTAAGGTAATTTTTTGGAATAATGTGCGTATGAAATTTGCACCGATTTGGGTAAATTCGGATCTTTTATATGACGGTTGAAGGTAATTGTTGTTAAAGCCGAGCGCTCAATTTTCAGTGCTGAACTCGCTAAAATGAGGATTTAAAATGACTATTAATCGTGAATTATTCGATCAAGTAATGGTACCTAACTATTCACCTTCTGCTGTTATTCCTGTTAAAGGTGAAGGTTCTCGAATTTGGGACCAAGAGGGTCGTGAATACATCGATTTTGCTGGTGGTATCGCTGTAAATTGTTTGGGTCATTGTCACCCTGCACTCGTGTCTGCTTTAAAAGAACAAGGCGAAAAAATCTGGCACTTATCCAATGTCATGACTAATGAACCAGCACTTAGACTAGCTAAGAAGCTTACTGATGCCACGTTTGCTGATAAAGTTTATTTTGCTAACTCAGGTGCAGAAGCGAATGAAGCAGCATTGAAGCTAGCACGTCGTTGGGCACTTGATAAATTCGGTGCTGAAAAGTCTCAGATCATCGCATTCAATAAAGGCTTCCATGGCCGTACATTCTTCACGGTAACAGTAGGCGGTCAAGCTGCTTACTCTGATGGCTTTGGTCCAAAACCTGGTGATATCGTTCATTGTGATTACAATGATCTGGCTGCATTTGAAGCACTTATCTCTGATAACACGTGTGCAGTTATGATGGAGCCACTTCAAGGTGAAGGTGGAATTGTATCTCCTGAAGCTGATTTTGTTAAAGGTGTACGCGAACTATGTGATAAACACAATGCGCTACTTATATTTGATGAAGTGCAAACAGGTGTAGGCCGAACAGGTGAGCTATATGCATATCAAGGTCTAGATGTAACACCAGACATCCTAACTACGGCAAAAGCACTTGGCGGTGGTTTCCCAATTGGCGGTATGATCACAACAACTGAAATTGCTCAGCATTTAAAGATTGGTACTCACGGTTCAACATACGGTGGTAACCCGTTAGCGTGTGCGGTTGCAGAAGCTGCATTCGATACAGTGAACACGACAGAAGTACTTTCAGGTGTAAAAGAAAAAGAAGCACTATTCCGCGAGTTATTAGCAGCAATTAATAACAAATACCAAGTATTCACTGAGATCCGTGGTAAAGGTCTACTTCTTGGTGGTGTGGTAAGTGAGAAATATGCAGGTAAAGCAAAAGAATTCTTAGTTGAAGGTGTTAAAGAAGGCGTTATGTCACTGGTTGCCGGTGCAAATGTGGTTCGTTTTACACCATCATTGGTGATTCCTGAAGCGGATATCCGTGAAGGTCTAGCACGCTTTGAAAAAGCGGTTGCGCGCGTTGTTGAAAACAACGCTTAAGTTATTGCACTAATTTAAGTGTTATAACCAATGCGGTGCGCTTTATGGGCACCGCCTGTCTAAAGGTTTATTGAGGAGTAAGCGGGCTCATGATGATCCTTCGCCCAATCCAAAAAAGCGATTATCCAGCGCTTTTGAACATTGCCCAAGAGTCGGGGCATGGTTTTACTTCATTGCCTCTAAATGAAGAGTTGTTACAAAACAAGATTGAACGTTCTATGACGTCTTTTGGCAAAGAAACGGATGTCCCATTCGATGAAGGGTATTTGTTTGTGCTAGAGGATACTGAGACGGGAGAAGTTGTTGGAACCAGCGCAATTGAAGCAGCTGTTGGACTTGACGACGCGTTTTATCACTATCATTTGAGTAAAGTTATCCATTCATCTCGTACTCTGAATGTTTACAAAGCAGTGGATATTCTTACGCTATGTAATGATTACACCGGTGCAACAGAGCTTTGTACTCTGTTCTTAAAAGATAAGTACCGCAAAGGCCTAAACGGCAAGTTATTGTCAAAATCTCGTTTCATGTTTATTAACCAACATCGAACGCGTTTTGCAGAGACGGTGATTGCCGAAATGCGCGGTGTATCAGACGAGAATGGCAGCAGCCCATTTTGGAAGTGGCTAGAAGAGCACTTTTTCTCAATGGACTTTCCTACGGCCGATTACCTAACTGGCATTGGTCAAAAAGTATTTATTGCTGAACTTATGCCGAAATACCCAATTTATGTCAATTTATTGAGTGAAGAAGCGCAAGCTGTTGTTGGTGAAGTGCACGATAATACACGTCCTGCTATAGAATTGCTGAAAAGTGAAGGCTTTACTTTCAATGGTTACGTCGATATTTTCGATGCAGGCCCGACAGTTGAAGCTAAAGTGGACAATATCCGCACAATTCGCGCGACAGAGTTTTTTAAAGTGCGTATTGATGAAACAGCGAAGTCGCAAACTGGTGGTTCCCCAGTACTTATTGCAAATGATAAACTAGCAGGTTATCGTGCGACGGCAATTGAGCTAGAGATGCCTCAAGGCGATGAAATCGCTATTTCGGCAGAACTTGCAAGCGCGCTTCAAGTAACTGATGGCGACACCGTTAGTATCGCAACTCTTTAATTGGGAAAGAATTATGACAACACATGCAGCACAATTTATCAATGGTAAATGGTTAGCTGGTGAAGGTGCAGAATTTACGTCTGTGAACCCAGCAAATAATGAACAAATCTGGTCGGCAAATGCTGCGACCGCAGAACAAGTAGACAGTGCAGTAAAATCTGCGCGTGAAGCATACTATCTGTGGAGTGACCTAACTTTTGAAGCGCGCTTAGACATAGTCAAGCGCTTTGCAGAAGTGTTAAAAGAGCACGGCGAAGAGCTTGCAATTGCAATCGCAAAAGAAACGGGTAAGCCACTTTGGGAAACTCGCACTGAAGCCGGTGCAATGGTGGGTAAAATTGCTATCTCTGAAAAAGCATACCACGAGCGTACCGGTGTGGTTGAAAATGCGATGCCAGTAGGTCGCGCTGTGATCCGCCACAAAGCTCATGGCGTGGTTGCGGTATTTGGTCCTTACAATTTCCCAGGTCACCTGCCAAATGGTCACATTGTTCCAGCACTTCTTGCTGGCAACACTGTTGTATTTAAGCCGTCTGAAATGACGCCATATGTTGCAGAGTTAACTTTACAACTTTGGGAAAAAGCTGGTTTACCAGCTAGTGTGATCAACCTAGTTCAAGGTGAAGTAGAGACTGGTAAGGCACTAGCTTCACACAAAGGCATTGATGGTTTATTCTTCACGGGCTCTTCTCGTACAGGTCACTTTCTACATGAGCAGTTTGCGGGTCAGCCTGGCAAAATATTGGCACTAGAGATGGGTGGTAACAACCCACTTATCGTTAAAGATGTAACAGATACGAAAGCGGTCGTGCATGACATCATCCAGTCTGCATTTATCTCAAGTGGTCAGCGCTGTACTTGTGCGCGTAAGCTATTCTTACCGCAAGGTGAGCAGGGTGATGCCATCCTTGCACAATTATTGCGTGCGACTAAAGCTATCAAGATTGGTAACTTTGATGATGAAGACCAACCATTCATGGGTTCTATGATCTCAGAAGCTGCGGCGGCGGGTATGGTTGCTGCACAGCGACAGCTTGTTGAATTAGGCGGTGAGAGTCTGTTAGCGCTGACTCATACTCAGGGTACTGGCTTTGTAACACCAGGTATTATCGAGTGTACTAACGTAACAGACTTCCCTGATGATGAACATTTCGGTCCTCTATTAAAAGTGTTCCGTTACACAGACTTTGATGCGGCAATTGAACTTGCAAACGACACTAGTTTTGGTCTATCTGCAGGTCTACTGAGTGACAACGAAGCAGATTACGACCACTTCCTGCGTCGCATCCGTGCGGGTATTGTTAACTGGAACCGTCCAATCACAGGTGCTTCAAGTGCTGCACCATTTGGTGGTATCGGTGCATCAGGCAACCACCGCGCGAGCGCTTACTACGCTGCGGATTATTGTGCATACCCAGTGGCATCTGTTGAACTTGAAAAAGTTACATTACCAGGAAGCTTGAGTCCGGGCCTATCATTAGATTAAAATTACCTCCAATAGGTAATTTATAATAACGCGTGTCGCAATATTATTTTGCACTGAATTTATCTCACGCTTTATTCTTAAAAAAGCAGCATTCGCTGCTTTTTTATTTTTCTGGGGCGCTGAAAAGTAGCAATCAGATCAAGTTTCTGCTTAAATCAATAGGAGATGTCGTTGGTAAACTCAGGTGGGCAATATATGGTTTTAGATAAACAAGGATATGATGAGTTAGTCATGTATCTGACACAAAATTTAGCCTTGTTTGAAAAGCCGGGTGTAGTAAAGCCTAATGCACCTAAGGTTGTTGAATTAATTGAAGATGTCATTGCTGAGCATGTGATCCGTTTGTGTGAGCAGCATACTGGGTTGTCGACTGAACAACGTAGCTTGATTGTTAGAGAAGTCGATGGCATTGTGTATGACCTACAGGAAGTGTTGTCCAGCGTTGTTGATCAGCGTGTAACTGAAGAACAACAAGAGTTTATCGAAGAGTTTGCTGGTTTAGTTAAAAACTTATTTGATTCAGCTATTCAGTGATCAGAGATAAAGATTTAAAGAAGCTAACACCGCCTAATGGCGGTGTTATTCGTTTTGAGAAGGTAAAATATGCAAGCGAGTGTAAAGTGGGTTGAAGGTGATACGTTTTTAGGGCGTTCGAACTCGGGCCATAATGTGGTGTTTGATGCCGGCAGCGATAGTGCTGCGCCAAGTCCTATGGAAATGGTATTAATGTCTGCTGGTGCTTGTGCGTCTGTTGATGTTGTGAGTATTTTGAAAAAGGCCAAACAAGTTGTGCATAATGTAGAAGTAAAGCTTTCTGCTGAGCGTGCGGAGTCTGCGCCTAGAGTATTTACGAAAATCAATCTACACTTTGTAGTTACTGGTGATAAGGTGTCTGAAAAGCACCTTGCTCGAGCTGTTAATTTGTCTGCGGAAAAGTATTGCTCAGTGGCCTTAATGCTTGAAAAAGCAGTGGAAATTACACATACCCACGAGGTTGTACAAAGCGAAGAAAAATAACGCTTTTTAAGCGACTATTTTTCGTATAAAATCCGCGAACTTTTAGTTCTGCAGCGCAGATTTTCTTGTTTTAAGGTGGGTCTATCGTGAACAAGCCCTTTAATAAAATTAAACTCCATGGCTTTAACAACTTAACAAAGAGTTTAAGCTTTAGTATCTACGATATTTGCTACGCTAAAACTGAGCAACAGCGAAAAGAGTACATTGAATATATTGATGAGCAGTACAGTGCAGATCGTCTAACTGATATTTTAAAAGAAGTGGTCGATATCATCGGTGCAAATGTCTTGAACATCGCTCGCCAGGATTATGATCCGCAAGGTGCCAGTGTAACGATTTTGGTGTCTGAAGAACCCGTTGAAGGCACAGTGCCGCACAGCCAAGAAACACCGGGCCCGTTACCTGATTCAGTGGTTGCGCATTTAGATAAAAGCCATATTTGTGTTCATACATATCCTGAAGCGCACCCGCATGATGGTATCTGTACTTTCCGTGCTGATATTGAAGTGTCAACGTGTGGTATCATTTCACCACTCAAAGCGCTGAACTTTTTAATTCACTCTCTAGAGTCTGATGTGGTGACAATCGATTATCGTGTGCGTGGATTTACACGTGATGTGAATGGCGTAAAACACTATATTGATCATCCAATCCACTCTATCCAAAACTTTATGACAGACGATACTAAAGACGCCTATCAAATGGTGGATGTGAATGTTTATCAAGAAAACTTGTTTCACACAAAGATGATGTTGAAGGAAACCGATTTAAATACATATCTATTTGGCATTACAACGGATGAGCTGACTGACGAAGAAGAAGAAGAGATCCGCAATAAGTTAAATCGTGAAATCCAAGAAGTGTTTTACGGTAGGAATTTACCAGATCCTGAATAAGGTTGTTGGTAGAACTAAAAAACGGCGCTTAAAGCGCCGTTTTTACTTACAGTGTATAGTTAAATGTTAAACCGTATACTCTAGGCTCTGCATATTGCACATATGTGTCGGTTTCCCAGCCACTTCTTGGGTCATTACCGAATTGGAAGCCACGCACTGGCACATCTGTATCAGCTAAGTTTCTGCCCCATACAGTTAGGCTCCAGCTGTCACTGAAGTATGAAATACTGGCATTGATGAGATTCTGACTCGGAGCTTGAGCGTTATGGCTATCAGAGAAGAAATGGTCATCTTTGCCTTCGAATCCTAATTGCGCACTGATGTTGTCAGTGACGTCGTAGACAAATGTAAATGCATATTGATATTTAGGTGATTGTGCTTGTTCACGACCATCGAAATCATCACCATTGACGGTAACAAAGTCCTCAATCTTAGTATCTAGGTACCCTAAACTGTATTGCAATGAGAGTGCATTGAGTATTTGGCTGGTACCCTCTATTTCAAGGCCATAATTTCTTCCTTTACCCGCATTGCTAATAAAGCCGGCAAATTGCACGCCTTCTAATTGCCATTGCTTTAATTGCATGTCTTCTCTGTGCATATAAAATGCAGTGAGGTGTAAAGTATGACGCTTATCTCTCGATTGGCCTTTGACACCAAACTCAAGGTTCCAAAGGTACTCAGGGTCGAATGTGAAGCCTGATTGCGGAATGGTAATACCATCATCTTTGGCTTTTGCCAGTGCTTCGCCGTTGACACCACCCACTTTGTAACCACGATTTAAGCTTGTGTAAATCATCGTCTGGGGCACTACTTGGTATTCAAGCGCTATTTTACCACCCACCATAGTGTCATCAGTGTCTAGGTCAAATGCATTACTATCTAAGTAGTCACTTGAATAGGACTCAACACGTATACCAGTGATTAATTTAACGTCTTCTTTTACCTGAGTGACTTTATGTGCAAATAGCGCATGGTTTTGTGTTTCAAAGTTGGATTTGAACTGAGCTGGCAGGTCGCCATGCTTACCTCTTTGGCGGTCTAGGATGACATCGTGTCTGCGGCTAAAAGCGCCAATGACCCAAGACTTATCTTTACTTTTAACTCTTACTTCAGCTGAGCCCCTTTCATGGTCTCGTACGTAGGCATCAAAGTATTGTCCATAATAAGCGATATGATCTGGGTGTAGACCTGCCTCACATAGCACTGGTTGGGCAGTATCGGCACAGACCCAGTCTTCGTCATAGCTGTACTCGGTATCTGCCTGCAGGCCACTTGCGAGTATTTCAATATCGACAGACGACATACCTGTGTAGTCTGCTGTCAGGGAGAATGCGTCACTTTCTTGAGTGTCTTTACCCGGTTGGCTGGCAACACTTTGGCGGGTATTGTCTAAGGTAAAACCATCATAGCCATTATCAATATTAATGTGGTGATATACAAAGCCAAGATTTAAGTCGTCGTTAGCGGCATAGCTAACTTTAAACCTTGCAACACTTTCATCTAAGTCCTGAGTATCGTCATTTAAATAGACGTTATCGACAAAACTATCAGATTGCTTTTGGTAAATACTGGCGCGCGCAGCAATAGCATCTGTTAATCCGGTTCCAATGGCAACTCCTGCTTCATGCGTTCCATAATTTGCAGCACCCAGCTTGAGATTAACACTAGGCGCTTGAGTTGGTGAATTTGAGTGAATGTCTATGATCCCACCCATGGCGTCTGCACCAAATTTAGTGCCTTGAGGGCCACGATAAATGGCCACTTGGTCCGCATCAAATAACAATGCACTACCGCCCAAGCCAGAATAGTTAATATTGTCTATTAAAACCCCCACACTCGGTGTTATAGGGTCGACAAACTGGGAGCGCAATCCGACTCCACGGATCTGAACGAAACGACCGCGTGACGCACCAGCCGTAAAGTTAACATTGGCTGCGCTGTTTAATATTTCATCTAAATAGCTGGCACCACGAGTTTGAATGTCTGACTCATCAAAAACGGATGCACTAGCACTTAACGTGAGTATTGACTCTTGCTGAAAGTCTCCTGTCACTTGAATCGTTTCGATGTCTTGGTTTGAAGGTGCTTGTTCAGCAATCGCTGTATTTGAAAATGCTACTGATAAACTGGTAGCGAGCAATGAGAGTTTTAGCTTCATTTGTGATTTATAGTCCCGTGTAAGTTGCGCTCTAGTTTAGCAAAAGCCCGACCACATAACTGAATATTTATGATATAAACTTTCGCATTCTAATCAGAGGACGAACTATGACGTTTAAAGTTGACTTTAAAGTAAGAGATTATGAGTGCGATTTACAGGGGATCGTTAACAATAGTGTGTACTTTAATTATTTAGAACATGCACGGCACGAGTTTTTAGCTTACAAGGGGATTGATTTTGCCGCTTTGGCCGAACAAAAAGTCAATCTGGTGGTGATCCGTTCAGAAATGAACTATAAAAACTCATTAAAACCGGCTGACGAGTTTTATGTTGAGGTAGAAGCGCAAAAAGTCAGTAAGTTAAAATTTGCTTTCCACCAAAAGGTAATAAGAAAGCATGATCAAAAATTGATGTTAGATGCAATTGTGACTGGGACTTCGGTAAATGAACGTGGCCGCCCGTTCCTACCTCAGGAAATTGAGCTGCTATTCTCTTAATTTTCGTACAAAAAGGTAATTTATTACACATTTTTACTGCCTATTCTGTGCGACCAAGCGTTATAATTAAATTTGATTTTTAAACGTTTGGTTTACCAATGAAAAAGACCTTTTTATTTTGTCTAATGAGCTTGGTGCTTATTGGCTGTAAAAGTACAGGGACGGTAAACGCTCATTCGCTCAAATATTCCAGCTGGCAATTAAAAACACCAGTTGAAGTAGCAGCGCAGGACGCCATTACAATCGAGTTTTTAGATGCATTCAGAGTAAATGGATACGCTGGATGTAATCGCTTTTTTGGTCAAGGTGAGATCAGAGATGGGCAGCTATTTGTGTCTAATATTGGCATGACACGCAAACTCTGTGGACCAGAGGCGAATGCGAAGGAGCAGGCATTTTTGAACATGCTACAAATCGGAGCTCCGATAGAACAGAGCGCAGATGAATTAGTTTTGCGTGGTGATGCAAATTGGCATTTCGGACCAGTTGAAAGGCGCTTTGACTAATTCGCTGACATTCAGTAGACTTTGTCTCAATTCGTTACTTGTCGGAGTGCCCTTTTGGGCTGAGATCGCTGTATTGCGGGATCCGTGGACCTGATCAGGTTAATGCCTGCGTAGGGAACAAGCTGCTTAGTATGCATCACCAAATGGATACCTAAGCTGCAATTTATTAGCGTCGTGCTAATAAATTATCCACCAAAATCTGCACTTAATATCGTTATTGGTTTAATTAATAGCGAGAACGTGTATGAACCCAATCTCTTCCTTTTCGGAATTCTGACAAGACACCTTAACTAAAAATGAGGCACGTCATGTCAAATAACAGTAGCAAGTTGTCACGTCGCGAGTCACGCGAAGCGGCTTCGGAATTTATCTATAACCTAAAGGGTCAACCATTCCCTAACTCTAAAAAGATTTATGTAGATGGTGAGCAAGAAGGTGTTCGTGTGGGAATGAGAGAGATCTCATTGAGCGACTCTTTCGTGGGTGGAACAGAAGAAGATCCAATCCTTGAAAAGAACGAGCCGGTTAGAGTGTATGACACATCAGGCCCTTATACTGATCCTGAATTCACGTTAAACGTACGTGAGGGCTTACCTAAATATAGAGAAAACTGGATTGTTAATCGTGATGACACAGAATTATTAACCTCTGTAACCTCTCAGTTCTCTCAACAGCGTATGGCTGATGAAGGCTTGGACCACATTCGTTTTGAGAACTTACCTAAAATTCGCCGCGCGAAACCGGGAAAAAATGTCACGCAAATGCACTATGCGCGCCAAGGTATCATAACGCCCGAAATGGAATTTGTAGCGATCCGTGAAAATATGGGGCGTGCAAAGATCCGCGAAGAGTTGTTAGCGCAGCAACACGAAGGCCAATCTTTTGGTGCTGAAATTCCAGATTTCATTACTCCTGAGTTTGTCCGCTCAGAGGTTGCTCGTGGTCGTGCAATCATTCCAAATAACATCAACCACTCAGAATCGGAGCCTATGATTGTTGGCCGTAATTTCTTAGTGAAAGTGAATGCAAACATCGGTAATTCATCGGTCACGTCTTCTATCGAGGAAGAGGTTGAAAAGTTAGTATGGTCTACTCGTTGGGGTGCGGATACCGTAATGGATTTATCTACGGGCCGTTATATCCATGAAACGCGTGAATGGGTTGTACGTAACTCTCCGGTACCAATCGGTACAGTGCCAATTTACCAAGCACTTGAAAAAGTAAATGGTGTCGCAGAAGACCTCACTTGGGAAATCTTTCGCGACACGCTCATTGAACAAGCAGAGCAAGGTGTGGACTACTTTACAATCCACGCGGGTGTACTGTTAAGATATGTACCTATGACAGCTAAGCGTGTAACAGGTATTGTATCTCGTGGTGGCTCGATCATGGCAAAGTGGTGTCTTGCGCATCATAAAGAAAACTTCCTTTACACACACTTTGAAGACATCTGTGAGATCATGAAGCAATATGATGTCTGTTTCTCTCTAGGTGATGGTCTACGTCCAGGTTCAATTGCAGACGCGAATGATGACGCGCAATTATCAGAACTTCGTACTTTAGGTGAGCTCACTAAGATTGCGTGGGAACATGATGTTCAGGTCTTTATTGAAGGTCCTGGTCACGTCCCAATGCATATGATCAAAGAAAACATGGACGAGCAACTTAAGCATTGTCATGAAGCTCCTTTCTATACACTGGGTCCATTAACAACCGATATTGCACCTGGCTATGACCACTTCACATCGGGCATTGGTGCTGCGCAAATCGCTTGGTATGGAACGGCCATGTTATGTTATGTGACACCAAAAGAACACTTAGGTCTGCCAAACAAAGAAGACGTTAAAGAAGGTTTAATTACTTACAAGATTGCAGCCCATGCAGCAGACCTTGCAAAGGGTCACCGCGGCGCGCAGATCCGAGACAACGCTTTATCTAAGGCGCGTTTTGAATTCCGCTGGCACGATCAGTTCAACTTGAGCCTAGATCCTGAAAGAGCACTTTCTTACCATGATGAGACGCTACCACAGGAGTCAGGTAAAGTGGCACACTTCTGTTCTATGTGTGGTCCTAAGTTCTGCTCAATGAAAATCACTCAAGACGTTAGGGATTATGCTAAAGAGCTTGAAGCACGAGGTATTGACCCGAATAATGTGGGTGACGCCATCGAAATTAAGATGGTCGATGTTGAAGCTGAAATGAAAGCAAAGTCAGAAGAGTTCAAAAGTAGTGGCTCAGAAATTTATCACAAAGCTATCTAATCCAGTTCACACCATTTGCTAACGCAAATGGTGTTTTTTTAGGGTATCTCATGTCAGAACTTGGTAAAAAGCCTTGCGTGGCTATTGTCGGATTTGGCCTAATTGGTCGGATCGCCGCGTTAGAGTTAATGGAGCGCTATGACATCACGGTCTTTGAAAAAGACCGACAAGATGCACAAACAGGTGCTGGGACGCTCGCAGCTGCTATGTTGGCACCATTGGCTGAGTCTGTGATTTGTTCAAAAGCTTTGGCAGAGCAAGGGCTAGAATCCATTGCTATGTGGCCAAAAATATTGGCAAAACTTGACTCTGAGGTGTTCTTTCAACAAGCTGGTAGCCTCATTGTTGCACATCAACAAGACAGAGGAGACTTACAAAGCTTTTCCCAACGATTGATACCGCTTGATGGTCATCATCCGTTATCTGTAGATCGGCGCATGATAACCGAGCTAGAGCCAGAGCTTGGAGGACGTTTTACCAATGGTTTGTTTTTACCTTGTGAAGGACAGCTTGATAATTTAGGCTTTTTTAAAGCCAGCTATAACACGTTGAAACGCTGCGGTGTGCAGTTTAACTATGGTAGTGAGGCGGTTATTGCTAGAGGGTGTGTTAATGAGCATGCCTATGATTGGATTATTGATTGCAGAGGCGTAGGGGCTAAAGTTGATAACCATCAATTGCGTGGCGTGCGAGGTGAAGTGGCACGTATCTATGCACCAGAAGTTGCTTTACAGCGCCCTGTTAGATTGATGCATCCTCGATACCCTATCTATATTGCACCTAAACCAAATCACCAATTTGTCATCGGTGCGACTGAAATTGAATCTCAAGACGATGCTGATATTACTGTACGTTCTACATTAGAGTTACTGTCAGCAGCTTACACGGTACATAGCGGGTTTGCGGAAGGGCGGGTATTGTCCTTGAATGCAGGGCTGCGTCCCGCTTTTGTTGATAACCATCCGCGCATTGAGAGAAAAGACAACGTGATTGCAATCAATGGATTATATAGGCATGGCTATTTACTAGCGCCAGTTTTAGTCCGGCAAGCACTTTGTGAGGGTCTATTATGAATTTAATTTACAATGGTGAAGACATCCAAGTGGGTGCCCATTTATCATTACAGCAAATCATTGTTAGCAAAGGGGCCGTTCCACCGTTTGCAGTTGCCCTTAATGGGCAATTTGTGCCAGCGGGGCTATTGCCTGAAACTAAACCAGAAAATGGGGATAGCGTCGAAGTTTTGTCTCCTATCCAAGGGGGTTAAATGGATAAGCTGGCAATTTACGGCGAGTGTTTTGACAGTCGGCTACTCATTGGTTCTGCTCTGTATCCATCACCACAGATCATGCAAGACGCAATTAACAGCGCTGGTGCTGATATTGTGACCGTATCATTGCGTCGCCAAAATTCAGTTGCAGCTGGTGAAGATTTTTGGCAATTGATCAAAGACACGGGCTTAAGAGTTCTGCCAAATACAGCGGGATGTCACAGTGTGAAGGAAGTTGTAACACTGGCACAAATGTGCCGTGAAGTTTTTCAAACAGACTGGATAAAGCTGGAGTTGATCGGAGATGAATATAATTTACAGCCTGATCCTATTGGCCTGTTAGAAGCAACAGACATTTTATTGAAAGACGGTTTTAAAGTACTCCCGTATTGCACTGATGATCTTGTGTTATGTCAGCGATTAGCTGACTTAGGTTGTGAAGTGTTAATGCCTTGGGGGGCACCAATTGGGACTGGGAAAGGTCTCATCAATCCATACAATTTAAAAACGATTCGAGAGCGTTTACCCGAACAAACCTTGATAGTCGATGCTGGGCTGGGGTTACCTTCTCATGCTTGTCAGGCTCTGGAGTTAGGTTATGATGCCGTTCTGCTAAATAGTGCAGTAGCAGGTGCTGGCGACCCTGTTGCGATGGCAAGTGCATTTGCACACGCAGTGACTGCTGGGCGAATGAGTTATAAAGCACAAGCGATGCCAGAAAAAGACGTCGCAGCACCATCTACCCCAACCATGGGGATGCCTTTTTGGCATCAAAATTAAAGAATGTTTAGGAGTCAATGTGTCTAATGTTGTATGGAGTATTGCCGGTTCCGATTCAGGTGGCGGCGCGGGTATACAGGCAGATTTAAAAGCGATGCAAAGTTTTAATGTACATGCTTGTACGGCAATTACAGCTTTAACCGCGCAAAATAGCTTGGGTGTAGAGGCAATCAATGCTGTGTCGACTGAGGTGATCGAATCTCAACTTCTGGCTTTAGAAGCGGACATGAAAGCATCGGTAATAAAAATTGGTATGCTTGCAAATGTGCAGCAGATCCAAATGGTAGCGGAGCATATCGAGCGATACAAAAGTCATTGGGATACGCCGCCCCAAGTAGTGTACGACCCAGTTGCAATTGCAACCAGTGGCGATGCTTTGACAGAAGAAGATACAGTTGATGCGATAAAGACACATTTGCTGCCGCTGGTGGATGTGATTACGCCCAACACACACGAAACGCAAATTCTTACGGGTGTATATTTAATTGGCCCAGACGCGGTGAAAGAAGCTGGACAAAAATTGCGCTCATTTGGTGCCAAGTCGGTTGTTATAAAAGGGGGTCATTGGGATTATCCGAAAGGCTATTGCATTGACTATTGCTGGCATGAAGATGAAGAGTATTGGCTTGGTAATGAAGCCATCAATACCCCGCACTCCCACGGTACTGGTTGTAGTCTATCTTCTGTTATTGCAGCTTGTTTGTCTAAAGGCTACCCATTAAAAGATGCCTTTATTTTGGGCAAAGCATACATCAACAAGGGGCTAAAAGCTGCGGTTCGGTTTGGTGAAGGGATTGGCCCAGTTGCTCATACTGCATTTCCTCATCAGCTAGAAGACTACCCACAAGTGATTGAGGCTGGTAGCTGGTTGGGTGATGAACTCGATTTAATGGTACTTGACGAATACAACTACACAGCTGGGTTTGCGCCTATTGAAGAGGACTTAGGCCTATATGCCGTTGTCGACACTATAGAGTGGTTGGAGCAATGTCTAAAAAATGGTGTTAAGACTGTGCAACTTAGGGTTAAGGACGCTCAATCACCTACGTTAGAGCAAGATATTGAAATAGCGATTTTACTAGGTAAAAAATTTGAAGGTCGAGTATTTATCAATGACCACTGGGCATTAGCTATTAAGCATGGTGCGTATGGTGTGCATTTGGGTCAAGAAGATTTGAATGTGGCTGATTTGAACGCCATTCAAAAAGCAGGCCTTCGCTTAGGTTTATCTACACATGGCTTTTATGAAATGCTGCGAGCCCATAACTATCGCCCTAGTTATCTTGCATTTGGCGCTATCTACCCGACAACGACAAAAGATATGACAGGACAAATTCAGGGGCTAGAAAAATTGAGACTCTTTGTGCCTCTGATGAATGCACATTATCCAACTGTTGCCATAGGTGGAATTGATTTGTCACGAGCTGGTGAAGCGGCGCAAACTGGTGTAGGGAGTGTTGCGGTCGTTCGCGCGATTACTGAAGCCGCATCTCCTGAGCAAGCCATCATTGAACTAAAACAGGCTATCAATGAACAATGAATTAAGTGATAGAGAGCGGTTGAGATACAGTCGTCACCTATTGTTGGATAAAGTTTCAGAAACCGGTCAAAAACAACTTAAATCCGCCCATGTTGCTGTAATAGGCTGCGGTGGTTTGGGCAGCCCCGTACTATTTTACTTAGCAGCAAGTGGGGTAGGTAAGTTATCATTTTTTGATGATGATAAAGTCGAGCTTTCTAATCTACAGCGGCAGATCTTGTATAAAGTGAATCACTTAGGACAAGAAAAAAGTAATGCTGCGAAAAAGGTACTCGCGAGTCTTAATAACGATATCGAGCTAGTGCCAAATAACGTGAGATTGAGTGTCGATAATATCGGTATCATGCTGTCTGACGTGCACTGGGTTGTCGATTGCAGCGACAATTTCACAACCCGTTATCTGCTCAATGAGTATTGCTACCGCAATCAAAAGGTCTTGATATCTGGCGCGGCACAAGGCACGAATGGTCAGTTTGGCTTTTTTGATTATCGTGAGACAAGCGCGTGTTACGCTTGTTTGTTCCCAGAAAACTTGCAAAGTAGCTCTGTACTGAATTGTCAAAATGCTGGGGTTATGAGTCCGCTGCTTGGTATTGTTGGCTCAATGCAGGCTCAGGCTGTATGTAATGGCATTTTGGGGTTACAACAAGGGGAGAGCTATTTTGTAACGATTGACGCTCTGTCGCTGGCACAGAGACGTTTTCAGTTGACTAAAGATCCAACCTGTTCGGTGTGCTGTGAATAGAATTAAACAGGGCCCCTAAGGGCCAATGCGGTTCACTTAAGGTGAGCGGTATCTCTTTTTGTAGGGTAGCGACTTGGTCGCTTCTTTACCCATCTAGGGAATGTCCTTTGCCATCTAGGAGCCAGAATCAAGCTTTCTGTTATTTCATAAAAGTTTTTGAGCTGCCTTGGTAAAGTACCAGATGAAGAAGATGAAGAATACGGTAGCCCAATTATTAAGCTCATTATATGGCCAAGCGCACCATTAAAACTCAGCTGATACGGTAAATAATCTCCCTTTAACATCATGCACATTTGTGTCATCTGATAGCGAATGAGATTATATGTCAGTAGTATCCCCCAGAGTTGTTGCTTGACCAATTTTGACAAACCATTCAAACTTGGGGGGACTGAGTTTCTAACCCTCTATTACTCTTTGGCTTCATGAACGATTGATTGTTTTCATCTGTATTTTCTGTACGCCACACTACGCCATCAACACCAAGCAAGGTTAATCCATTCCAAGCTGTTAAATTAGCTTGCTCTTGCCTGTGTCTCTGAGTACATTGAAATAACGCTTTTGCTGCGGCTTCCCCTAGCGTTTGTCGTCGTTGTGTTAATGCGCTTGGCGCTACAAATGGTTTGCCTTCTCTATCTACAATATCCAATAGGTTAACGATATCAGCCATGGATTTATCGTTGTAGATTGCCGTGCCTATCAACAACCAAGCCATAGACTCCAACGTCAACTTTCGCTTTCTAAGCGTGACAGTATTGGTAAGGGAGTAAGCTTCTTCAATCAACTCTAAAGGGAGTCAATCAGCAAGCGTTTATACCTGATTAGGTTCCCAACTATTTATAACATCTAAGGCCTTAAACACGAGCATAAAAAAATCCGATAAGCATAGTTTATCGGATTCTGACATACTCAAAAGATCATTAAATTGAACGAGCAAATAAGGCCTAAACTGATCGTCATTAGCCCCTAGGGCCCTTTTTAATTGGTAATATTATTTTGCGATAGTCGCAAAAGGTGTTCCCATTCTTGTAACTGTTTCAGGCTGTTGGTCTGCTAAAAAGTCGGCTTTATCAGCTCCCCAAGCCAAGATGACCGTTGAACCTAGTTTAAAGCGGCCCATTTCGTCGCCTTTTTTCAGCTTGATGGCATTGTCACCGCCTGCTGGATAGTTCCAGGTAAAGATGTCCTTACCTGCTGGTGGCGTCACTGTACCTGCCCAGATGGTTTCGATGCTTGCTACGATTGTTGCACCCACTAGGACCATAGAGAGAGGGCCAATGTCAGTATCAAAGATAGCAACTACACGCTCATTACGAGCAAAAAGGTTAGGTACGTTTTGTGCTGTGAGTGGGTTAACTGAAAATAAGTCACCAGGTACATAGATCATTTTTCTCAGTACACCGTCTACAGGCATATGGATGCGATGATAGTCTTTCGGTGCCAGATAGATGGTAGCAAATTTACCACCAAGATAAGGCGATACATCTTGTTCGCTGCCGCCAAGTAGAGTTTGTAAGCTGTAGTCATGCCCTTTAGCTTGGATGATTTGTCCATCAACAACAGCACCAAGTTGGCTGATTGCACCATCTACGGGATGAGCTAATATATGCTTTTCGCTTGCTAATGGGCGGATCTCTGGTTTTAGTGGGCGAGTGAAGAACTCATTAAAGGTTTTGTAATGCGCGGGATCTTCATACAGTGCTTCGCTCATATCAATCTTATATTGCTTGATAAACAGCTTAATCAACTGCGTGGTTAGGGCACCCGCTTGTGCAGCTGCCAACTTACCAACCAAACGTGAAACAGCATGTTTTGGGAGCGCATATTGCAATGCAATTTTGATTTTATCCAAGTTCACATTATTTTCCTGAGTTATGTGTGCCGAACATTGAAATGACAATGTTTGGCTTATTTAAATCGTAATTATCTAAAACCGGTAAAGAATAGTATCAAACTCTCGGTGCCCGTGCACCTGCACGGCCATCGGCCATCGACTCTAGAATGCGATGATAGCTATCAAAGCGCAACTCGCTTACCTTACCTTCTTCAACCGCTTCTAGAATCAGGCAGCCAGGATCATTTAGATGTTTACAGTCTCTGAAGCGACAGCCACCAATAAACTCTCTAAACTCTTTAAAGCACCAAGTTACGCGTTCTACTTCAAGGTGCCATAACCCAAATTCACGGATCCCTGGGCTATCAATAAGGTTGCCTCCAGTGGGCAAATGGTGGAGCTTAGAAACCGTTGTGGTGTGTTGCCCGAGGCCGCTATTTTCAGACACTTCCTGCGTTAATATGCCTGCATCAGGCAAAACTGTATTCACAAGGGTTGATTTACCGACCCCTGATTGGCCAACAAAGATATTGTTTTTATCGACCAACAGGGATTTTAGCTCTTCAATACCTTCTCCTGACTTATTACTGACAAGTAAGACTTGATAACCGAGGTCTCGATAAATATCGAGGACTTCATTAACGTACTCTAAGCCTTCTTCATCCAATAAATCTATTTTGTTAAGGATAAGAATCGGTTCGATACCCATGTCCTCGCAAGCGACAAGGTATCTGTCAATGATTTGCGGAGTGAAATCGGGTACTACCGCAGAAACCATTAGGATCTGGTCTATATTGGCAGCGACAACTTTGACACCGTCGTAAAAATCTGGACGGGTTAGCTGCGAGCGACGCTCTTCTACTGCTTCAATTACGCCAGCAAGATCGCCTTCACTTACCTTGGCACGACGAAATATTACATTATCGCCACATACTAAGCTGCTGACGGTACGTCTAATATTACAGCGTAAGACTTCGCCATCTTGGGTTTCGACGTCTGCATGTTGACCAAAGCGACTGACAACAGTCGCATTTTCAGTAGGGCCTAAGTTATCTGATTGCCATTGCAATTCAGGGCTTTCGTTGTGTTTGGCTTTCGCCAAACGCTTTTGTTGGTTGGCCTTAATCCTACGGGATTGGCCATGACTGAGTTTTTTACGTTTTGCCATATCAATAAACTCACGAGACGAATTATTGCGAATGATTGGTGTATAAGCCATTCATAGGCTATAACTCAATAAAATTGCCCCGCTTTGTAAAAAAAAGCTTTTGGTCGAGTGATGAAGCTAATATGATATATCTAATTGCATTGGATCTAAAGGAAAGTACCGCTAAGGTAGTGTATGTCTTTTCATGAATCAAACTTGGTATGGCTCGACCTAGAGATGACAGGGCTAGAACCTAAAACAGATAAAATACTCGAAATCGCGACTGTGATCACCGATGTTGATCTCAATGTGTTGGCGGAAGGCCCTGTAATAGCTATCCATCAGAGTGATGAGCTGCTAGACAATATGGACGAGTGGTGTACAAACCAACATGGTCGTTCTGGTCTAACTGCGCGATGTAAGGCAAGCTCTTTTGATGAAGAGTATGCTGTTAAAGAAACGCTCGACTTCTTAAAACAATGGGTTCCACCGGGTAAATCACCTATGTGTGGTAACTCGATTGGCCAAGACCGCCGCTTTTTACACAAGTATATGCCTGAATTAGAAGCCTACTTTCATTACCGCAACTTAGATGTAAGTACGATAAAAGAATTGGCGCGACGTTGGAGACCTGAGCTGTTGAATGATATTCAAAAGAAAAGCTCACATTTGGCGTTGGATGATATCAAAGATTCCATTATGGAATTGAAGGTGTATCAGCAAAAATTCTTCAAAATTTAAAAAAAATACTTGCAAAGCTTTTCGTATCTTGTAGAATCCTGCCCCGCTTGAAAGGACAAGCTCAGTTGCTATTGAGCTGTTTTTGAAGCGGGTATGAAGCAGTATGTGCTCGGCTGCTAAATCGTTAGACGCGACCCGTCGCGCTCCAGCGGAAAATTAGAGCAAAACTATGAAGCGGCCCTAGCTCAGCTGCTAAAACGTTAGACGCGACCTGTCGCGCTCCAGCGGAAAATTAGAGCAAAACTATGAAGCGGCACTAGCTCAGCTGGTAGAGCGCGACCTTGCCAAGGTCGAGGTCACGAGTTCGAACCTCGTGTGCCGCTCCAAATTTTCAGGCTTGTTCATTGATAAAATGTTGAATAAACCTATTAAGCAGCCCTAGCTCAGCTGCTAAAACGTTAGATGCGGCCTGTCGCGCTCCAGCGGAAAAATTAGAGCAAAACTATGAAGCGGCCCTAGCTCAGCTGCTAAAACGT
>NZ_AUXT01000224.1 GCF_001625595.1 Pseudoalteromonas luteoviolacea NCIMB 1942 | reverse complement strand
CTAATAGTGTCACTGAGTTATCTGGCAGTTGCTCCATGAAACTCTTGGCTAACGGGATTTCGCCTTTGCGATAAGGACTAATAGCGCCATCAACGATAACATGAGAGCCTACATTCATGAGTGTGACTAATCGAAGCACTTGAAAGGTGGGTTGTCTATTTGTGCTTGTATTACCACTGCCAAAATGCGCTCTTAATTCATCATTGCCATATGTTCTGAATAGAGCACCCTCAACAGCGAATACTTGTAGTCCATTCCAGCTATCTTGCGAGTAACGCTCTCATCCCCATTTATGGCTACATAGCTTAAAAAGCAATAATATTGCATTTTTACCAAGTCTGTTGCGCGCTTCAGTTAAAGCACTTTTGGCTAGCAATTTTTATCTGCTAAGCCTTCGGCACAAATATTTAATCGCCTTGCCACTTCAGCAATAGGTTCATTGCGAAAGAATGCCATACTAACCACTAACCACTAACC
>NZ_AUXT01000223.1 GCF_001625595.1 Pseudoalteromonas luteoviolacea NCIMB 1942 | reverse complement strand
GATTACGGTGGACACCAAAGCACCAAGCGGTCACAGCGTATCGTTTGGCGACACCTTATACTCGAACACTGAAAAAGGCACGGCATCCTTTACCTTCAGCAGTGCGCAAGTGGGGGCAACCTATAGCTATACCATTTCGAGCAGTAACGGTGGCACCAATGTCACGGGTAATGGCACTGTGACGTCGGCAGGGCAGCAGCTTACCAATTTAGATCTCAGTGCCCTGAATGATGGCACCTTGACCCTGTCAGTGATTTTAACGGATAGCGCAGGTAATGCAGCAACT
>NZ_AUXT01000222.1 GCF_001625595.1 Pseudoalteromonas luteoviolacea NCIMB 1942 | reverse complement strand
AGTTTGACTCACAAGTTTGAACCTCAAGTTTGAACCTCAAGTTTGAACCTCAAGTTTGAACCTCAAGTTTGAACCTCAAGTCAAAACTCCAAGTCAAAAGGTGCGTAATTCGGCGTGTTAATCTATTATAGATGTTTTATGATACATTTAACATAATACCAATGTCCACGTGTAAATGCTTGTATCATGAATATGTTTAATTCAATTTACACTGTTTTTTATCCGCCGTGTATTTACTCTGTTAAAAGATTAACAAAAAACAATAATTATTCTCTTTTTTAGACAAATCAGTAAGTAAAGGTAAATAATTTAACTAACTTCAGAGAGGAGTTCAGTCTTAATAGTTATAAGCGCCGTTTTCATACCTAGTTGCGTTTTTGGTTATTTATTTTTTACTTTGAAATGATTGGCCAACTCTGAGTGATTATCTTATTGAGGAGCTTACTTTTCCACCGTTCTTTTATGCATTCAGATAAATTAGTAATAGGTAAGGCGAAATTAGTTAAATCGATTCTTTACGAGTTTACCTTACCGCAACTTTCTATTTAACTAATTTTGCCAAGTGATGATTTTTCTTTCTTAAATTTTCCTGAGCCTAATGTTTTATAGAATAGACTTACAGAGTGTCGCTAAAAGATTTCCCAAAAAATGTGAGAGACGATCGACATTTTGAAGATCTAAGCATCTGTTGAGAGAAGTGTATGTAACCGAAAAACGTTATTACTTTGGAGACATTGTCGAAATCTAGAAATGTTAAATTATTATTCAGTTATATAAAGTACGATGTGTTCTTTAAATGAATGGCCAATTTCCCTTGTTAACTGTATGTGCGTTCTAAATATAATATATCGATAATAAGAATGTGTGTTTAAGGTACATCTCAATTAAAATTTTGTTTGGAGTTACGCATTGTTAACCATTTTATGAGTTACTTATTTGGTATAGCTAGCCTTTTTTATGATGTGTTCTTTAAGAAACTTTAATAATTAACTAATTTGTGCTTGAAGGATAACGTCCTATACGATAAGTTGCATTTTGAGGTAACTAATGAGGAATGAGAATGAAACCTTGGAGTCCAGACAGTTGGAGAGATTTCCCAATTGTTCAACAACCGGAATATCCGGATAAAGATAAATTACAAAATATTGAATCAGAATTAAACGCTGCGCCACCTTTAGTTTTTGCAGAGGAAACAAGGAGTCTCTATAAAAGCCTTTCTGATGTGTGTGAGGGAAAAGCATTTTTACTGCAAGGCGGTGACTGTGCTGAGTCATTTTCTGATTTCAGCGCAACCAATATAAGAGATACATTCAAAACTCTTTTACAAATGGCCGTTGTCCTTACATACGGTGGTAAATGCCCAGTTGTGAAAATTGCGCGCATGGCTGGTCAATATGCAAAACCAAGGTCGTCTGATTATGAAACCATTGACGGAGTATCTTTACCTTCATACCGTGGAGACATAATTAATAGCTTTGAATTCACCGAAGAAGCGCGATTTCCAGACCCAGCAAGGCTTATGAAAGCTTACCATCATAGTGCGTCAACGTTAAATTTACTTAGAGCGTTCGCCCAAGGTGGCTTGGCTGACTTACATCAGGTAAGCCGTTGGAACATGAGTTTCGTTGCCGCTAATCCGTTGAGAGATAAATTTCAACAAATGGCTAATCGAATTCAAGACGCTTTGGAATTTATGGAAGTATGTGGGATAGACGCTACAGTAGCTCCAAGCTTAAAAGAAACGCACTTATATACGTCCCACGAAGCTCTATTGCTAGGTTATGAACAGGCATTAACGAGACGTGACCATTTAACAGGGGATTGGTATGACTGTTCAGCGCACTTTGTTTGGATAGGTGAAAGAACAAGGCAATTGGACCACGCGCATATTGAATTTTTTAGGGGGATCAAAAACCCAATAGGCGTAAAAGTTGGTCCAGGTATGCAGCCTGACGACCTTATAAAGCTTATTGATGCACTAAACCCAGATAATATACCTGGTAGATTAACTTTAATCACACGAATGGGCGCTGATGTCCTTCCTGAAAAGTTGCCATCTCTGGTAAGGCGCGTGCAAAGCGAAGGCCGAAATGTTGTTTGGACTTCAGATCCAATGCATGGAAACACCGAAAAAGCGAGTACAGGTTATAAAACGCGTAGTTTTAATAATATTTTGCGTGAAATCAGCCAGTTTTTTGCCGTACATAAAGCTGAAGGCTCATATGCAGGCGGCGTACACTTAGAGATGACAGGCCAACACGTGACTGAATGTATTGGTGGTGCGTACGGCTTGTCTGATGAAGACTTAGCGCAAAGATACCGAACTCAATGTGACCCAAGGCTCAATGCAGATCAGGTATTAGAGCTAGGTTTCTTAGTTGCAGACCTATTAAAGGATGCAAAAGACAGAGTTTAATATAAGAGAAAAGGCCGATAAAAGCGCAATGCTGTTAACTTTAGAGGAGCAGCTTTGCGATTAACAGGGTAGCGGCTTTTATTCATCTTAACGACCCTAGGTCTACTTGGCCTAGGGCTTTTTTCTTTAAAGAGTACTCTCAATGTGCAGCTAAACGCTTGGGTGTATTGCCTAAAGAGAGCATTCGCCATCACTTTAAGCTGACTTCCAATGAATTGACATACATATTTGAAGCTTATCTCGTTCGATGCCCTTTTGTGTGATACTGCTGCTAAGCTCTCTTCTCTCCTGATTAAGTTGTACCCCAACATCAATCCCAACAACTTTTGGTACACAAGCTCAACGGTCTTACTCCTTAGCGTAATCGCATTATGTTGCATGGATGATTTTATATCGTGGTAACTCAGCTCTATTTCCGAGCGTTCATGATATAAGTTGGCTATGTCGTTCGCGCTAAATTTATCTCTAGGCAGTGAGGTAAAGACGGTTTTATCTTTTCCGTCAATTTGTACGTAACCGCTCTAACTTGCTACTTATTTGGTAAATCCGGGTTTTTCTTTCTGGCCTGTGGGGATACGTGCATTTCGATAAGCTTGTCGTTGCTGTCATGTTCATCAAGCAAGGTGTATTTTAGTCCTTTACGAGCAGGTATCAGCCAGCGGCAATTATCTCCCAGTGGGTTGATAAAAAATAATAAATCTGCGCCATACTAATAGTGTCACTGAGTTAT
>NZ_AUXT01000221.1 GCF_001625595.1 Pseudoalteromonas luteoviolacea NCIMB 1942 | reverse complement strand
GAAATTTAATGAAATTGGTATAATTCATTTAATCAGCGTAATTACGTTAAATAAGGCTAAGACAAAGCTAAATAAACGGAGGTAATTTGATAATAAATAATATAAATGGATAGAAATAAAAAAGCCCAACATGTTACCGTCGGGCTTTTGGTCTATAGGTTAGACAAATTAGATATATTCAACTTCGATGATTTCGTATTCAACAGTACCGTTAGGAGTTTGAATGTTAACTGAATCATCTAGCTCTTTGCCAACTAGGCCACGAGCAATTGGTGAGTTCACAGAAATTAAGTTGTTTTTTATATCTGCTTCGTCATCACCAACAATTTTGTAAGTTACTTCTTCGTCAGTATCTACGTTTACAATAGTTACTGTACTTCCAAAAATTACTTTACCATTGTTAGCCATCTTAGTGACGTCAATTACTTGAGAAGTCGATAGTTTAGCTTCGATTTCTTGAATACGCCCTTCACAAAAGCCCTGCTGCTCACGCGCTGCATGATATTCAGCATTCTCTTTCAAATCACCGTGTTCACGCGCTTCGGCGATATCGGCAACAATTTGGGGGCGGACCACTTTTTTCAGATGGTTCAGTTCATCACGAAGCAATTCTTCACCTCGCACAGTCATCGGAATTGATTGCATAAGTCTCTCACTTACCACCAAGGCCAAAGGCCTTGGCTTATATCCATTAGTTCAATCGCTGGTGTAGTTCTTGTACAGAGTTTACAGAGCTTCTGTCATCTGCGGCATGCGCAGTACAGTTTGCAAACGCTGCATTTAGCGTGGTGGTGTAGTTAGTCTTATGCTGAAGTGCACCACGACGTAACACCTTCGAATCTTCAATCGCTTGGCGACCTTCTGTGGTATTTACGATGTAGCTGTACTCACCATTCTTGATACGGTCAAGAATATGCGGACGACCTTCGAATACCTTGTTCACGCGACGTACTTCAATACCAGCTTCTTCAAGGGCTATTGCAGTGCCTTTTGTTGCATCAAGCTCAAAACCAATAGATTTCATTGTCTTGGCTAGTTCAACAACGCGTGACTTATCGCTATTACGGACAGATAGTAACGCGCGACCGCCGCGTGGTAAAGCGTTTGATGCACCTAATTGCGCTTTCGCGAATGCTTCGGCGAAGTTTTCACCAACACCCATGACTTCACCCGTTGAGCGCATTTCTGGTCCACGGATCGGGTCAACACCTAAGAACTTAGCAAAAGGAAGTACAACTTCTTTCACACTGTAATAAGGAGGAATGACTTCGTTCGTTACACCTTGGCTTTCAAGAGATTGACCAACCATACAACGCGCAGCTACCTTCGCTAACGCAACACCTGTTGCTTTAGAAACAAATGGTACTGTACGTGCTGCACGTGGGTTAACTTCGATTAGGTACACCTTGCCATCTTTAACAGCAAACTGTGTATTCATCAAACCAACAACGCCTAGCTCCAATGCCATATCACGTACTTGCTTACGCATAACATTCTGAATGTCTTGCGATAACGTGTGAGCTGGTAGTGAACATGCAGAGTCACCTGAGTGGACTCCCGCCTGCTCGATGTGCTCCATGATACCGCCGATGATGACATTTTCACCATCACAGATAGCATCAACGTCAACTTCGATTGCATCGTCTAGGAAACGGTCAAGAAGGACTGGCGCTTCATTTGAAACAGACACTGCCTCAGTCATATAACGACGTAAATCGTCTTCGTCGTATACGATTTCCATCGCACGACCACCAAGTACATATGAAGGACGAACAACCAGTGGGAAGCCGATTTCTTGAGACCTAGCTACCGCTTCTTCTAGTGACGTTACTGTCGCATTTTCTGGTTGAAGAAGGTCCAAACGCTCAACTAGCTGTTGGAAACGCTCACGGTCTTCTGCGCGGTCGATAGCGTCCGGAGAAGTACCAATCACTGGCACACCATTCGCTTCAAGGTCACGTGCAAGTTTAAGCGGTGTTTGTCCACCGTACTGAACGATAACGCCTTTAGGCTTTTCAACGCGTACGATTTCAAGTACATCTTCAAGAGTAATTGGCTCAAAGAATAGGCGATCTGATGTGTCGTAGTCTGTAGAAACAGTTTCAGGGTTACAGTTAACCATGATAGTTTCATAGCCATCTTCACGCATAGCAAGCGCCGCGTGTACACAACAGTAGTCGAATTCAATGCCTTGGCCGATACGGTTAGGACCACCGCCGACAACCATAATTTTGTCTTTCTCAGAAGGTGCTGCTTCACACTCTTCGTCATAAGAAGAGTACATATAAGCCGTGTCTGAGCTAAACTCTGCCGCACATGTATCAACACGCTTGTAGACAGGAAGAATTTCTAACTGATGACGCTTCTTGCGGATTTCTTTTTCTGACACGCCTGCAATTTCTGCGATACGGGCATCAGAGAAGCCTTTACGCTTAAGACGACGTAAGAAATCTTTATTAATACCAGCAAGACCTGCTTCTGCGATCTTCGCTTCATCTTTGATGATGTCTTCAATCTGTACTAAGTACCAACGGTCAACCTTAGTTAAATCGAATACATCTTCAACGCTCATACCGTGACGCATTGCATCTGCAATGTACCAAATACGCTCTGCACCCGGCTCACGTAGTTCACGGATGATTGTTTCTTTTGCTTTAGGGTCATCAAGGGCAACGATCGGATTGAATCCAGTTGCGCCCACTTCTAAACCACGAAGTGCTTTATGAAGAGACTCTTGCTGGTTACGACCGATAGCCATAACCTCACCAACAGACTTCATTTGTGTCGTTAGACGGTCATTTGCACCTGCGAATTTTTCAAAATTGAAACGAGGGATCTTAGTCACTACGTAGTCAATTGAAGGCTCGAATGATGCAGGTGTCGCGCCGCCAGTGATGTCGTTTTGAAGCTCATCAAGCGTGTAACCTACAGCTAATTTTGCTGCGATTTTCGCGATTGGGAAGCCAGTAGCTTTTGATGCAAGTGCAGATGAACGAGATACACGTGGGTTCATCTCGATGATAACCATGCGTCCATCTTTTGGATTCACACCAAACTGTACGTTTGAACCACCTGTTTCTACACCTATCTCACGTAATACCGCCATCGAAGCGTTACGCATTAACTGATATTCTTTATCAGTCAGTGTTTGCGCAGGTGCAACCGTGATTGAGTCACCAGTGTGAACCCCCATTGGGTCAAAGTTCTCGATAGAACATACGATGATACAGTTGTCGTTTTTGTCACGTACAACTTCCATCTCGTACTCTTTCCAACCTAATAAGCTTTCATCGATTAGAAGCTCGCTTGTAGGTGAAAGGTCTAAGCCACGAGTACAGATCTCTTCGAACTCTTCCATGTTATAAGCAACACCACCACCGGTACCACCCATTGTGAAAGAAGGACGGATGATACACGGGAAGCCGATACGTGTTAGTACGTCTTTCGCTTCATCCATTGAGTGTGCGATCTCTGCACGAGGACACTCAAGGCCAATGTTCTTCATCGCAATGTCGAAACGCTCACGGTTTTCTGCTTTGTCAATTGCATCAGCCGTTGCGCCAATCAATTCAACATCGTGCTTAGCAAGCACACCGTGCTTGTCTAAGTCTAGCGCACAGTTAAGCGCAGTCTGGCCACCCATAGTAGGTAAAACTGCATCTGGCTTTTCTTTTTCAATGATCTTTTCAACAACTTCCCAGTGAATTGGCTCGATGTACGTCGCATCAGCCATTTCAGGATCTGTCATAATTGTTGCAGGGTTCGAGTTTACAAGAATTACTCGATAGCCTTCTTCTCTAAGCGCTTTACAGGCCTGAGCACCAGAGTAGTCAAATTCACATGCTTGGCCGATAACAATTGGGCCTGCGCCCAAGATTAGAATGCTTTTTATGTCGGTACGTTTTGGCATTGTTACTCCAGTAATAAATTAGGCTTTGCGTGCTTGCATTAATTCAATGAAGTGGTCGAACAACGGTGCTGCGTCGTGAGGACCAGGGCTTGCTTCAGGGTGACCTTGGAAACTGAAAGCAGGCTTATCAGTGCGGTGAATACCCTGTAACGTACCGTCAAATAGTGATTTATGAGTAGCTCTAAGGTTATCAGGCAGGCTCTCTTCATCTGCTGCGAAACCATGGTTTTGCGCAGTAATCATCACGACATCGCGGTCAAGGTCTTTAACTGGGTGGTTACCACCATGGTGGCCAAATTTCATTTTTACTGTTTTAGCACCTGACGCCAATGCCAGTAATTGGTGACCAAGACAAATACCGAAAATTGGAGTATCTGTTTCAAGGAAAGACGTGATTGCATCAATCGCATAAGTACATGGCTCTGGGTCACCAGGTCCATTTGAAAGGAAGATGCCATCTGGGTTTAACGCCAGTACTTCTGCAGCGGAGGTTTCTGCAGGCACTACCGTTAGCTTACAACCACGGTCAACTAGCATACGTAAGATATTTTTCTTTACACCAAAATCATATGCAACAACATGGAATTGCTCTTCACCCTGCTTTAGCGTTTTAAAGCCTTCGCCCAATGTCCAGCTACCGTCATTCCACTGGAAAGAAGATTCTGTTGTAACAACTTTCGCTAAATCCATTCCTTTTAGGCCAGGAAATGCCTTAGCCGCCTCAAGCGCCTTTTGCTCATCGATGTCATCACCTGCGATGATACATCCGTTTTGAGCCCCCTTATCACGTAGGATACGCGTCAATTTACGCGTATCGATATCCGCTATCCCTAAAATATTACGTTCCTTTAAATAATCACTTAACGATTGTTCGTTACGGAAATTACTTGCTAGTAATGGTAAGTCACGAATCACTAGGCCTTTCGCCCAGATTTTGTCCGCTTCTTCGTCTTCACTGTTTGTACCAGTGTTTCCGATGTGCGGGTAAGTTAAGGTGACAATTTGTTCCGCATAAGACGGATCTGTCAAGATTTCTTGATATCCTGTCATAGACGTATTGAATACTACCTCACCAACAGATATACCGTCGGCGCCGATGGCAGTACCGCGAAACACCGTACCGTCTTCAAGGACTAACAGAGCGGATTTAGTCAAGTTAACCTCCATAGATATAAAAAAACGGGATAAGCAAACACACTTTTTTCCCGTCTACAAAGCGCTTGGTAACACGCAGATATTAAATTTTTGGCAAATTCGTTATAGTCTATAGCACTTTCTGATATTCGTCTAACTATTCATTGAAAAAATTTAAAAATAAGCCCTTAAATGTATTTTCTTTGTGAAACCGCCAAAAAAATAAACAAACTACTTCAATCCTAGTACATCTTGCATGTCATAAAGTCCCACTGGCTTATTTTTCAACCATTGCGCAGCCCTTACAGCCCCTGATGCAAACGTGAGTCTCGAAGCCGCTTTATGGGTTAATTCAAGTCTTTCTCCCATGGTTGCGAAGTAAGCGGTGTGTTCACCAACTATATCACCTGCTCGGAGGACTGAATAGCCAATTTCATCTTGACTTTTCGCTTCATGCACATTACAACGGTCGTATCGTGCAACTTCATCATGGTCCCAGCCTTTTGCTTCTGCAATTGCTTCGCCAATAGCTAAAGCCGTACCTGACGGCGCGTCGATTTTGTTGCGGTGATGCGCCTCAAAGATTTCAATATCCATTTCATCTGCAAGTTTTGTCGCAGCTGTTTGAACAAGGTTTAAAAGCAAGTTCACACCAACACTAAAATTACGAGCAAATACAATTGGAATCATCTTTGCAGCTTCCCTTAATTGGTCCATTTCAGTTTCTGTTAAACCGGTTGTACCAATCACCATAGGTATTTTGTTTTCAATTGCACTTTGTAAGTGTGTCAGCATGCCTTGTGGTAGTGTGAAATCAATTAATACTTCCGCGTGATTTACATCACCTTCGTCATCTGAAAACCCTAGCTCTGACGAATGAGCAGGTTGTAACGCTTTTACAGGGGTACCTAAAAAAGGCGAGCTTGATCTTACAAATGCAGCAGCCAACTGTGCTTCTTTTTCTATTTCTACCGCTTCTATTAAAGCTTGGCCCATTCTGCCGTTGGCTCCAAACACACCTATTTTTGTCATTATTTTCTCATTCCTAGTTTTCAACATCATTCTAAATTTGGCGTTATAACGCGCGTCAAACATAGCCCAAACGCTTGTGTGACATGTAATGACAATGCAGTTACTTCACGACGCTAGTGAGCAAAATCATTAAGTTACAATATTTAAAGTGTTTTACTCAAGCCATGTCAGGCCTAGAGTTTAGCCCATCTCTATGCCATAGTCAGTTATAGAATAATTATAATAAACACCATTGGACTTTAGACGTCTAAACATTTAAACTTCCACATTCGCCGATTTAAATTATTGCGGGCGTTGAAGTTTAAATACAGCTAATAATGACCCTGTTGGCTGTGGTTGTATCTACTTGCACAGGTCGTATTAAGTAGATAATGGTTTTTGGGGAGTGCTATGCAGCCATCTTTTGACAACTCACGTGCAAAGTTATCTTTGCTACCTTTACTTACATTTGTTGCGCTATTTTTGGGCGCGGGGCTTTACTTACATTCGCAAGGTGTTGATTACGCTTTTTATCAGCTACCTGCTCCAGTCGCTATTTTGCCGGCTATTGTTTTAGCGTTTTGGCTAAACAAAACATCTATTAATCAAAGTGTAGAAACCTTTATCAAAGGCGCTGGGCACAGTAACATCATTACTATGTGCTTGATTTACTTATTAGCAGGTGCATTTTCAGCAGTCGCAGGTGCAACTGGAGGCGTGGACGCTGTGGTAAACGCAGGTTTGTCACTTATACCGCCCTCATTTTTACTACCCGGATTGTTTTTGATTGCCGCAGTCGTATCTACTGCGATGGGTACTTCAATGGGTACTATCGGTGCTATCGGCCCCATTGCATATGCAGTTTCTGTTAAAACGGGTATAGATCCAGCGTTGATGGCAGGCACAATTGTCTCTGGTGCAATGTTCGGTGACAACCTGTCTATCATCTCTGACACGACAATTGCAGCTACACGTACCCAAGGCTGCGAAATGAAAGATAAGTTCAAAGAAAATTTGAAGATAGCTCTGCCAGCGGCCTTTCTAACTGTGCTTCTTTTAGTCTTTTTAACACCTGAACCTCAGGCTGTTGAAACCAAGCCATTTGACTGGTTACTTGTACTTCCTTACATCTTCATTCTGGTATTGGCCGTCATGGGGCTAAATGTCTTCGCAGTGCTATTTAGCGGCATTATATTCGCCGCAGCTGTCGGCTTTGCAGGTGATTATGAAGGTGCAGCTTTTGTAAAAGATGTATACAAAGGCTTTACTGATATGCAGGAGATCTTCTTGTTATCTATGTTCATCGGTGGCCTTTCTGAATTCATCAGAGTTAATGGCGGCCTTGAGTACATCGCTAAAAAGATACACAAACTAACAGCAGCACTCGGCAAACTCAATACTAAAGTCGCTGACCAACTGGGTATTGCGGCATTGGTTTTGACCAGCAACATGTGTATCGCAAATAACACGGTAAGTATTATTGTTGCCGGCCCTGTCGCTAAAAAGCTAGCTGAAGATAGCGATATATCGCCAAAACGCTCAGCCAGTTTACTTGATATATTTGCCTGTGTTATGCAGGGTTCACTGCCATACGGTGCACAAGCACTATTGCTTGGTACCACGTTTGGTATTAACCCTTTTGAAGTTTCAATGTCATCATTTTACTGCTTTATTTTAGCAATTACGGCTGTAACGGTAATCGTTTTACGTCGTAATCACGCCTGACCTTAATCGCGCCCAGTTTTTGGGCGCCTTATTTACCCTTTGCAAAATTCACATAACCTAATGAATTAATATATAATTACAAAGTTCCTACACTTTGAAGAATTAATTAATGAATAAAAAGTTATGTCTGACTCTCTCTCTTGCGCTGCTATCTTCAACGACTTTCGCGGCAGACTGGAGCAACACTCAACTTCATATCAACAATGGTGACTTTAAAAACCCATTTAGCCGAGCTGAGTCCAATACAACTGTGTACTCTCTGCAGCATACCTCTGGTTATACCTATGGTGACAATTTCTTCTTCATTGACTATCTCGTTGATGATTTAAATGATGATTACCAAGACAGAGACTTTTATGGAGAATGGTATTCAACATTTAGCTTGAGTAAACTTGGCAATATGCAGTTTGACAATAGCTTAATAAAAGATGTGGGTATTGTTGCAGGCTTCAACATGGCCGGCGACTCTAAAGTCATGAAGTACCTACCAGGTGTTAAAGTTGCTTGGAATGTTGAAGGTTTTTCATTTCTTTCGACACTCTTTACGGCATATATTGACGACAGTGAAGGTTTAGCAAAAGGTGGCGCACCAGCTCAAACGAATAGTTGGATGATTGATGTAGCTTGGGGTTACCCTTTTACTATCGGCAATCAAAAGTTCGAAGTCACAGGGCATGTTGAATACATTGCAAAGCGCGAAAGTGAAGCCGGTAGCGATGTTAAAGGTTGGCTCCTAGCTCAACCAATCATTCGCTGGGATTTAGGTCATGCTTTAAATATGGCTGAAAAGCAGTTGTATTTAGGAGTTGAGTGGCAGTATTGGCGCAATAAACTAGGAACGGATACCAACGAATCTGTCCCTCAAATCCATCTAGCTTGGACGTTCTAGGTCCTTCATGCATGTAGCGAGCTTAAAAAGCACGCTACATGCTAACCCACTTACCTCAAACTTGATGTGCACCGTGCCTGTTGATAGCACACTCCCCTGCATTTTAATTGGTTATCAGCTACAAGTGTCATCATTTAGACTCCATTTGAATATATAGTTGTATTCAAACCATTAAATCATGCCTAACTTATAAAATAATTAAGATTACCCCTAAAGTATCTCACTCTTAGGCCGATATATATTTTGGGAGATTTTGCTCGTCTATCTTTTAAGAATTGTTATATCAGGGATTTTGAATGAACTTACTACATGAAATGAGCGTTGCTTATGGCCATATGTTAAAAACAGACATCATGACGAAAGCAAAAGAAAGGGAGCAATCAAACGCTATTGATGGAGAAAGTGTAGAAAATAAGGATTCGACCTCTAAACATGCGGAGAAAACGTCAGAATTAGAAGGCACGCATAAGCTCTCAGAAGAAGAAAAAGAGAAGCTTTCTGGCCGCGAAGCAAAGGAGAAGCAAGAAGACAAGTATGGAGACTTACCAGAACATATCCGTCGTATGTTGGAACGCTTAGAGGAAATGAAGGAAGAATTAGATGTGCTTAAACAAGAAGTTGTTCAGCTCAATGCTAAAATTGACCATAACAATGAAACTGAAAAAGCAATGTACGACCAAAAAAACCAGCACTTCATTCAACTTCAAAATCAATATTTCGACATGATCAAAAGTGTTAAAGAAGCAATGAAAGAAGCAGGAGTAACAGACATGAGTGTGCTGCTCAAGGCGATAGCATAACCAATCACCGATGAAAAAACAAACGGCATAGGTATATTAAAGAAGGCCCAAATTATACCACTTATAAAAACAATAAACCCAGAAGAATATAAAAAAACCAGTTAATGTTCGTATTTATTTAAACACACACAATACTTTCGATAAACAGAACAATAAGCATACTCTACTTTGACAGTGAAATAATATTCGTACTCAAAGCAGCCTACTTTAGCTCACTCTCCAATGCTCTCAAACGGCTACACACAGCACATCCCCCAGCACAAAGTTAAGTAGAACAACACCATAAGTTTAACCGAAAGTCCAGCCAATCATACTATTTGGCTCCCAGCACTTAAGGGTTGCTTCAACCTTTGATCAAACCGTTCAAAATTCAAACAAAGACATTACAGCGCATTACATCAGCATTTACTAATTACATTTAATAAAGTAGTATCAAATCTCGCATGTCGAGAAATATAATTGCAAATAACAAAATTAATTAACATCAAAAAAGCATCAAATCAGTTTGAAAAAATCGATTAACTTAACAATTAAACGCTATATTATACCAAATATCAAAAATACTAGTTTTAGCGTTACAAACAGTTATAATTATAGAGTTTAGGTTTACTAAACGGGTGTTACATAATTGTTCATTTATTATCGCAAACAATAAATGCACGCTAATTTAGAGAAGCTAATTACCACTATGTCATTAACTCAATTTTCTGATTCATACATCTACGAACGCTTTGAGTCTTCCAATTACGAGTTGCAAAATAAGATTGGTGAAGGTGGCTTCGGTAAAGTATTTAAAGCCAAGCAAAATAGCACAGGGCAGATTGTCGCTATTAAATTCCTCGCTATAGAACCTCATTGTGAAGAGCAAAAAAAACAAAGATACATTGAACGATTCAAGCGTGAAACATCACTAAGCAGCCAATTGCAACATCCCAATATCGTTAGGTTATTAAATCAAGGGCAGATCGATGAAGATTTACTATATGGCGTGTTTGAATTTGTAGAAGGACGTTCATTGCGTGAGCATCTCTTAATTGAAGGCCCCTTTAGTGCGCCTGAGGCAACAGATATTATGTCTCAAGTATTGGATGCGCTAATCCATGCGCATAGTAAAGGCATTGTTCACCGAGATATTAAACCTGCCAATATCATGCTCAGTAAAACTGGCGCTAAGCTGCATGCAAAAATATTAGACTTTGGTATCGGCACGCTCACCCATGATAGTCGCCAATCTGACTTTAGGACGCTCACTTTAACTCAAGAAACTCTCGGCACGCCTTCGTATAGCGCGCCTGAGCAATTGCGAGGCGAGCCTGCCACAACGAAAACAGACCTTTATGTATGGGGCCTTGTTTATTTAGAGTGCCTTACTGGTACGCCTGCAATGAATGGAACTAGTGTTGCCTCTATTTATCACAAACAATTGAGTGATGCGCATATTCCAATGCCTAGCGCATTACTGGGTCACCCTCTTTCCGGACTGTTGCGTCGAGTGTTAAATAAAAGTGCCGTAGAGCGTGTGATCACTGGAGAGGAAGCGTTTAATGAGCTTAAAGCAATTAATGTTTCTAACTT
The DNA here is from genome assembly GCF_001625595.1 of Pseudoalteromonas luteoviolacea NCIMB 1942. Classification (GTDB taxonomy): domain Bacteria; phylum Pseudomonadota; class Gammaproteobacteria; order Enterobacterales; family Alteromonadaceae; genus Pseudoalteromonas; species Pseudoalteromonas luteoviolacea_A. The sequence goes on along the minus strand of NZ_AUXT01000221.1, from coordinate 15,279 downwards.
GGTTGGTATACTTGCAGATAACCCTCAAGCATTGGCAGATGATGAAACGTTAGTAATGCGAACTGATGGTGAAAACCAGCTCGCTCATTCATTTAGCTATACCTCTCTAACTGAGCGTAAGCAGATCACCGCGTTAGCATTACGCTTTAGTACAACGTTTACTGATCAACGCGAACATGATTTAGATGTCATTGACACACTTTTTAAATCACAGCGCAACCATTGTATTGATATTGCAGTCAGGTTTGGAGCATTTCATGTCGGCAGTGTTGCTGATACTTCTTTATTTTATTTTGGTCACCCCACAGCAACCGAAAATGACACTCGGTTGAGTGCACGCAGTGCTTTAGAAATCATTAGTGAAATAAGTAAACGTAATGCCCTTATGAAAGATGCGCATGGTGCAATATTAAATGTGCATTTAGGCTTACATACCGGCGTGTTCGTTACCTACGCAAATGCGACACCAGAAGGACATGTCGCTAACGCAGCAATGACCTTAGCAAGAACCGCGAAAGAGAAACAAATACTTTGTAGTTCAGAAGCGCGAGCAATTTTAGAACCTTACAGCGAGTTTGAATACTTTGTTCAGCTCAAGCTTGGTCAATCACGCCAACCTGAACAAGTTTTCTATTTAAAAGGTGAGCGACAAGTCGAAGCATTTGGATTTATGAGAGGCACTCGTAGTAACCATCAGCTAATCGGCAGAGAAAAAGAACTCGGACTAACTTTAAAGCTTCTTGATGACACTGTAGCACGAAAAAAAGCTGCGCTTATATACGGTGAGGCTGGTATTGGTAAATCAAGATTATTGCAAGAGTTTCGCTCAAATGCTGCTAAATACCAACATCTAGTAGCACAATGTCTACCAGAACATAAAAACAGTGCACTCTACCCAATCCTTACTCTAATTAAATATGCCTTCAATACCAACCAGTTAGGGCCTAAAGAAGCGATTGCTTTTTTTTCTAACATACTTACTGACCAAGCCAACAACATCAACGCAGAGCAAGCTTTACCAATACTTCTCGTTTGGCTAAACATTGAGTTAGATAATGAGCTACAACCTTCTGTATTAGCCTCTGATACACAAAAATCGATTCTATTTGATACGTTAGCTACGTTGCTTCTATCACCACTGCACAGTATTTGTGATTTAAAATTATACGTTATTGAAGATATCCACTGGGCAGATGATACAACATTAGCCTTTATAGATTTCTTCACACAAAAACTTAAGTCAAACAATATTTTAATCAGCACTTCTAGAAACGAGATCCCTAGTACATTTGATATCTCAAAATATCAGATGATCAAGGTTGAAAAACTGTCTTCACTGGATACAAAAGCTTTTATTTCTAAACTTTTTGATCATGCTGAAATATCTCATAATGTTTTACAGGTATTAATTGATCGAACAGATGGTATCCCACTATTCATCGAAGAGTTAGTTGGTATGCTAAAGCAGAAGAAGCTCGTCAAGCTGCAAGAAGGTAAAGTACAATTTGTAGCCCCTGATAGTTTAGATCTTGTGCCAAGTAGCTTAAGGGAGTCATTACAGCAAAAGCTTGATTCTTTAAATCATGCCAAAGAAACTGCACAACTTGCAGCAACTATAGGTAGAGAGTTTGAATATGAATTATTGGTAAAGTCTTCAAATTTGAGCGAAAACCAGATTCAAAATGATTTAAATGAACTCATTACGAACGACTTAGTTATACAGCAAAGACGTGTAAATACTGACAGCTATATATTTAAGCACGCATTGGTGAGAGATGCAGCTTACGAAAGCATTGATAATAAAAAATTAGCTGACTACCATTATCGAGTCGCTAAAAGCATGGAAAGTCTACGTAGATTTGACCCATATAACGTAGCGCTACATTATTCTTATGCAAATGACTTCGAAAATGCAACCTTGCTACTCAGTCAAAAACTAACAAGTGTGATCAGTAATAAGCAATATTCTGAGGTAGAGATATATACTGAACTTGGATTAACTTGGGGACACAAAAGTGCGTCTCTTCCTGCGGCTCTCAACGCAATTAAAATTGCCGATTTAGCTTTTTCTCCATACCTCTCAATTTTTGGATATGGCTCCGATAAGGTTCAGGACATGATGTCAAAGTCGTTGTCTTTGTGCCAAAAGTATATTGATGAAACGCCTGTCAAGCATGACATCATAAAAAAAATAGAATGGAAGTCTGAGTGGGCAGAGTTTCTATATTATCATTACCGCAGTGAACGAGCCAAAGCTAGAGCGCTCGGCGAGCAGTTACTTGATAAGAGTGTAACGGAACAGTCTAGGCAAATGGAAATGCTTGTATTAAGCCACTTAGGGCAAGCATACATGTTCGATGGCGATGCGGTTTTAGCACTCGATGCATATCAAAGAGCATTACTCTTGTTCTGCCCTGAAAGTGACATCACCTTTGCTGATGAATTTGGCATAGAGATCGAAGCGCAAACATTAGCGCTCCAATCAAATACGCTTATGCACTTGGGTAAAGTTAAACAGGCCAAAGAGTCTGCCTTTAAATCTCTTGAAATTGCTAAGCAGAGACAGCACCACTCATCCATCGCCTTTGCTTATCTATTTATCGGTTTATTTGGCTATTTCACAAATGATAAAGAGCTAATAAAACAGTGTACGCAGGACTTCTACACCCTAAGAGACGAATTAAACTTGCGAGTTTGGCATGAGCACTTCGTCGACGTTTTATACCACTGTGCCCATAATGATCTCGATGATGCTGAACGCTCCTTTGTATTTATAAGTAACGAACAAGATTTTGCATCACCTTACTACGTCCCGTTTATCTCGGACCTGTACCTTGAAAAAAGAGACAGAGAAAAAGCCACACAGCGCGTGATTGACAACATCGCTAAATCAGAAAGAATTGGCCTTATATCAGCCCTTCCTTTTCTATATTTAACACTCGCAAAGCTCGAATCAGACCCGCTAAAACGCATAGCGCATCTTGAAACATCAAAGCGTTTCAGTACAGAACAAGATGCGAGATTTTTTATGAACAAGCAACCAAGCTTTCCCTAATTAACTAACATATATTGAAGGACAAGAAATGAGCGGAAATAACTGGAACATCATCAATAGACCAAACTGGGATGCGGCATATATTGAAGCCGTGGCAAAGTACTGGTCCATAACCACAGATTGCAAAGGCAGCCCTGAAGAAGTAATACTTGAAGCAATTCAGCAACTAAACTCCGAATCAGGACTACAAGAGCCAACTGATGCATTGAAAGCAAAAAGCGAAGAAGAATTAAATACACTGCTATTTTTTAAATTATTACACTCAGTAGGCGTCAGCAATGTAGAAATTATCGACAACAAGATTGCATTTTTAGCAGAAAGTGCCAACCATAAAAACGTAAGATTCGTTAATGTTGTTCCAAAATTTACTTTCGAGCAAAAAAATGAGCCAAGCTTTGAGTTATCACAAGGTTGGCAAGGGTTTAACATTGAAGTTGACATCAAGCTCCCACCTTTCATCACAGGTGATGGCAATGTTCAAAGCACAGAGCAGCTAACCTCTCTATGTGAATACTTAAAACTTGGATTATTCTTCCCATTTGGAGAGAATTTCTATGAAGGTGTGACTTTACCAGTCAATCAAGAACAAAACAGCACAGTGGCAGCCGCATCTACGCAAGCAGCAGACCAAGCTGTTCAGAAAATGAGTGCTCAAAGTAACCCGTTCAGCAATGCCGTTACGACTTTTTCAAACGGCGTGCTGAGCTTTAGAGAAGGAGGTCTCAAACCAAGAGTTAGCCCAAGAGGTGGCGTTGCCGGTATCAATGGTGACTATGACTTCGCTATCTTTATTGGTAAGTTAGTCGCCTTTAACTGGAGAGAGCAGATTATTACTAGTACTGAAGTTCCAACTAATATCTTGGAACATAAAGCGGCTCTTTATGATTTAGATTATCAAGTATCTAACGGCATTACATTGAAGTTCTCAGTTGCCGATAAGCCACCGCGTAGCCAAGAAGATGGCCTCTCAGTATGGAACATTACCGACTACTCTTCCACTTTGCACATTGAAATACCACAAGCACCGAAAGCAGATCTTCTGCCAACAGCACTTGCAGACTTAATTGGTGTTCGCGCAAACGAACCATTTACGAGTAACTAATCCAAATGGAGTGAAGCCCACAATTTGTGGGCTTCTACCTGCATGAAAAATATTGAAAACTTCAAGAATAAAGGCTTTGTCTGTTCTTCTTTGGATGCCATACCTTCAGATTTAATCGAATCCGCGCGCACCGCTGTTGAAGAAGTACGATTAGGTAAGTACAGAACTGGTGTACCACCCTGGACAAGCATTGATCAAAACCTACCAAGCCGATTGCAACGTATTACGCAAATTCATATTGCAAACCACACGATTACAGAGCTCGTTAAAAGTTCTGAAGTCGGAAAGCTTGCTGCCGAGGTGTCTGGTTCAGACACGATAAAAGTATGGGGCTCTCAGCTATTTTATAAACCCGCAGGAAGCTCTCTTGGAGGGAATGTCGGTATTCATAGAGATTCTCAGCATGTACCTTATTTTACCAAAGGCATGCTAATAGCTTGGATACCACTTCACTCTGTTGATAGCCATAACGGCACTATCAATTATGTTAACGGCTCTCATAAGTGGCAACGTAATCTGGCATTTACTGGAGGCGATTTTCAAAACCTAGACCAGCAAAGATCCCGAATACAAATGTTTTGCTCAGACACCTGGGACGAAACCAGCATCAAGCTAGAGGCTGGTCAGTTTGCTATACATGATATGCATACACTGCACTTTAGCAGTACCAACGAAAGTAACCAAGACCGGGCAGCACTCTCTTTTGGGTTACTTACTGATGAGGCTGAATTCAATCATGAAGCACCCCATTATGGGTATGGCGACATTTTGAACAACCCTGCTCTTTGTCCCACAATTTTCGACGGAAAATAATAATGACACAAAAAGTACATGATTCTGATAGACACGTAACTGAATGCCCTTCACTATGGAAAAACTATCTAACAAAGTCTGTTTTCGAACAGTGCCCTGTAGAGCTAGTTCATGATGATGAAAAAAAAGCGAAAGATAGAATGGACAAATTTGGGGCGCGTGCGGCTGTACCACTTCCACCAGCCTATTATGTCAATGGAAAGCCAGCCCTGAGCAATTGGGACTTATCGCATCAAGTTGAAAGTGCATATAAATCAGGAAGAAGCCAATCTAATAGAAATTTAGCAAAAAACGCTGAAGGCCAGTTAGAAGCAATGCAGTCAGAACAAGTGACTTCAGCTAGCCTATTCCCTACATTTGCAACATTTATCATAAATAATGAAAACGTACCGAATCATATCTCTGTTGAATTTGCAAAAGCATATAACCGCTGGATATTAGACTACTGTCAAGATGCATCAAACCAACTTGATCCAGTAGCCAAAATAAGCCGAGCAGACTCAACAACGCTCGTAGAGCAAGTAGAGCTAGCGCTTTCACAGGGCTTTCGTTCCGTGACCATTAGACCGGAGGTTATTGCTGGAAAAGCCATACATCATGATGACTATAAAGCGTTTTGGCATGCCTGCGCCGCCAATGACCTTCCTGTTTCTTTCCATGGAGGAACGCACGCGCATCTAAATACATGCGGTACTGAACGCTACACAGATCATTTTTCTTTGCATGCTTGCTCTCATGCTTTTGAGGCACAAAAAGCCTTTATTTCACTTGTTGGCTCAGGAATATTAGCATCCAACCCCAAATTAAAAATCGCCTTTTTAGAAGCAGGTTGCTCGTGGCTACCAAACTTATTATTTAGACTAGACAATTTGTGTGCGCAAGAATTCAAAAACATTACAAATCAAAGCATGAAAATGCTTCCTTCAGAATATTTTAAAAGAAACTGTTGGGTCGGTGTTGAACTAGATGAGCCATCTATTAACGATGTGATCTCATTAGTTGGCGCTGATAAGTTGCTGTATGGTACTGACTTTCCGCATCCTGATCACCACGAATCAAACCCAGTCAACAGTAAGCTCTTGCAATCATTAACGTATGAACAGCAACAACAGCTTCTATACAAAAACGCAGAACAATTCTTTAATTTTAAAAGCAATATAAATTAAATTTCATGAACAAAAAAATAGTTCAGTGGCTAAGCCACTATAATATTTATCAACTGGATAATAAAAACGTCATAGCGATAGGTGCAGATCAAGAGTACTTTTTTTGCCGAGTTGCTTTTCCGCTGTTCTATTTAATCAATGGCAAAAGGACCATTGAAGAAATTACTGATAAAGCAGACAACAAACTTCAAGCCATGCAATTTACTCGCCTTTGTAATAGCCTAATCAACCGAGGAGAGTTTCTTCAAATTGAAGACAGTGCCTCGGTAACACAAAAAATCGAGTGCACTACCACCTTGCATGGTAAGAACGTTTGGAGCTACTTGCCAAATAATTCACCTCTACTTCAAGAGTTGTCCAAATTCATTGACAAGGTTTGTATTCCCACATTTTTTACTCATGATTTGCTAAATAGCTCATTTAAACAATCGGTTACAATGAGCATTGGGGAAGAGTCAAAATTTCAAATAGTTTCCTTAGGTGTAAATAAACTTACTTTGAGCCCTTTATTAAATAATATCGACGAACTAGATGGACTCTTAGCGCATTTGAAAGCCAACAAGCCTGTTTTAAATTCACTAGAGAAATCGTTACGCACACCAATTGAGCGCCCAGTTTGTTCTCAATTTAATCTGGAGATGTGCTGCAATACCCTTGAAACGTTGATTGGATGCATTAATGACGAATCTCAAAGAAGAGAAAAATACCTAATAGAAATTGACTTTAGTAGCCAAAAAACAACCAAGCACTTTGCGTCATACCCTATTAAACGCACAGCTTCCAATAGCTCGAATGAAATCATCCTCCATGCAAAAAAAATTAGCCATGATTTAGACGGTGGCTCACGTACCTTAAATGCCCAAGAAACCATCAACAACTTAAGCCCTTATATAAGCCAATTGATTGGGCCAATCGCATATTTTGAGGAACTAGATACCTCAGCTTCACCTATTAAAATATTTAAAGCTGCTTTTTTTAAATCACCTTATTTTATTGATGAAATTGATCTCGACCATAATAGTTTCGTGCAAATTTGCCTTGGAAAAGGGGTGAGCAAAGAGCAATCATTAGCAAGTGCATTGTGCGAAACGATTGAACGTAAAAACGCACAGTTTACAAACCAGATTAGTACAACTTACTGTACGCCTAGTGAGCTGGATAAAAGGTTTTATTCATTTCAAGAATTAAGCCCATACAGTAAAGAGCAGTATTCGAATTTTGCTGACCAAACTCATACTGATGCACGTCGTAAACAAGCCTGCTCAGCCTATCTAAATGACCACATACACTGGCAAGGTGTTTGGTCACTTACCCACAAAGAGCAAATTTACGTCCCGAGTGTTATATGCTTTGCCAATACCCCTTACAGAGAAGAGAAATATGGCAAATGGCAGTCTAATGGATGCGCTGCGGGCAACAATTTAGAAGAAGCCATTATGCAAGGCCTATTTGAACTAATTGAGCGCGATGCAGCGGCAATATGGTGGTATAACCGATTACAGCGCCCCAGTTTTGACCTGAGTAGATTAGACCCTAAGTACTTCAGCCCTCTTCACCAAACTCTCTGCGTTGATCACGAGTATTGGGTTTTAGACCTCACAACTGATACCAGTATTCCAGTTATGGCTGCCATTGGTAGGCATAAAGTCACTGCAGGCTGGGTATTCGGTTTTGGCTGTCATTTAAAGCCGGAACTGGCTGCTCAAAGAGCACTAACAGAATTATGTCAGCTTATTCCTATTAGAGATCAAAATGGTGCACCTTTCGACTTTGATGCAATTGAGAAAGAAGACTTTTTGATACCTAATAGCAATGCTAGCGCTATTTGCCCTAAATTGGAGCCAAGCGGAGACCTAAAGTTAGATATTCTAGCAGTGGTTGAACAACTTAAAAGCCTAGGCATGGAAACGCTAGCGTTAGATTATTCACAAGAGCCTATTCCTATCAAAACAGCGAAAGTGTTTGTACCTGGACTTTGCCATATCTGGCCTCAGCTAGGTAATCCGAGATTGTTTGATACGCCAGTTAAATTAGGCTTACGAGACGAGCAATTAAATGAAAATACAATTAACCAACAAGGTCTATACATCTAAACGCTTTAAGGCACTCGTTTTGCGCAGTTGCCTTACATTCATATTAATAAACACATTGTCTTAGCAGTTAAATCTCATTCAAGCTTTTTATTCGCGCTTTTACAACCTAAACCGCGCCACCAGCTGAGCTAAAAACCGTACTAGATTCGTTAAAGATTCAGCATCTGACAAAATACAGCTCTCCACTTTTTTAGCTTCTAAGCATCACGGCTTCAATAAAATGGTATAACGCACAATTGTGAGAATATGGACATGCTTACAACAGCGCAATCGCTTTAACAAAGCATATTAAACATCAGTAAGTAGAAAAATTGTGTGGGCAACCGCCAACGAGCAATAGCAGGAACCGCAATGGCTTATAAGCTGTTAATGGGTGAAGAATTAGTGAATTATCAATTCTGTTGAACATACTGAAACGATGCTCAATAGAATGGATGGGCTAGCTATGTCTAAATATCAAAGAAACAGTTGAAATCGCGATGTAATCAAAGCTATTTAGAGCTGAACAACAAGGACCTCCAGAGATAAAAAAGCTCTTTACTTACTCTAAGACAGAATCTACAATAATTAAATTAATTATACCCCTTCACACCGCACCTATAAAACCACACATTAAATCATATATCTAAGTAACATAAACAGCTTATAGATTCATCACAAAGCACCAAAAAAGGATAAGTAATCAATAAAAAGTTCTTACCGAAATACCGAAATACTGAAATACTGAAATACAAAAAGGATAAAAATGAAAACAGAGAGTTATGAATTCAAACAATCAAATTATACACTAGAGCAAGAACTAGTTAAACTTAGGTTTTTGTATATGCGTTTAGTATCTGAAGTATGGCGCAGTGATGCAAATAAAATTGTTACCGAAAAAACAGTTGACTCATCAAATATTTATATAAAATTTAAAGTATCTTCTAGCTCGCTAACACCTGCCAACATCGTTTCTATATTTAGCTCTTACAAGACTCAAAACGTTTTGGATAAAAAACAAGTAATAGATTTAGTTAGTGCTGTCGAGAAAACTAATTGCATTTCTCACGATACGTTTATCGAAGCCATTGATAATTTCGATCTAAGTGCTCCACTAAAAAAAGATATTAGAGACACGACACACAAAATTATTACTTCAAAAACAGCTCAATTGCTTCGGCAGTTCAATGATGACTTATCAACATTGAACGTTGAAGGTTTTAAGCTATTAGTTAGCGAGCTTAAACAACTAGGAGAGCTACGCGGCTTTCTAGAGTCATTAGAACCATTTAACATACAACGTTATTTCTTTTGCATTTTTGGAGAATATACTTCTTTTTCTAATTTTGGAATTCAAATAATCAAACCAACCGCAAGATGGAACTATTACGGGGACAATCAATGGACTAAACCTAATACTGAGGCTCTATACATATCAATTCCATCAAATATAAATAAAAAAGTCCTTTCTAGACAAAGAGCAGGTTATAATACATTTGACTACGAACTTGATAAGGCCGCAATTCTAACCCAATATTACCAAAACTTTCCAAGTTTTTTCGGGAAGACGAGTGATGCTGTTTCAAAAAGAATTACACATAATATTAACCACTTAAACAGTAAACCATCAACTCAGATTGTTCCTAATGATAAATTTCAAATCAAGTTTCTAAAAAATGATTACCTCACTAAGTTTAACGATACTACACTTAAACCTTTTCCTGAGCACAATTTAGGCACAGCTCCTGCAGGAAATGACTATGATTTAGGCCTGTCTCAGGATACTTTTTTAAGTTTCGGTGCCGTATTAATGAAAGTAATTTCAGCTTTATGGGATAATGAAGATCTTCGTATGAAACTTGACTATGCACAAAGAATGAAAAATGAAACTTCTCTTCTTTGTGGATTGGATTCGGTATCGAGCATTCATGAGCTAAATTATATCTTATCGTCGTTTGTATCTCATGAGAAAGTTGCTGAACTACATGCTTTCAATCTAAAGTATGATAACGAACTAAAAGCAATTTTTATGCAGCATTTTGATTACGAATGTCCTTGGGTATTTAATATTAGGCTATTATCACCAGATGTTGATACATATAAGCTTGACGATTTAAGCTCTGTATATGATAACAACATGTCAATACTAAACTTGACAACAATTGAAGTCCCCCATACACCTGATCAAAAAGACATCAGCAGTGTCACAATGGCGCTAGCTAGGTATAATGCGACAGGCCCTGCTTATCCATTCTCTTGTTCATAAACCTTTAACATATGAATATAATGAACTGGAATCCAAAGTTTTCGATATATAAAATCGAAAACTTTGGCGCAATTTTCGTTTCTAGTGATGAATATTTTAGTATTGATTCAGATGCATTCATTAATGTAAATGAAGCAATTTTAAAAAAGCATACTCCCGCAGAGTTTGCAATGTTAGACAATGATTTTGATTCTCAAATACAAAAAATAAGAACATTAGAAGAACTTGAAGAAAAAGGTTTACTAGGAGAAAACCACTTAGACTACCAATTAATAACTGACGACTTTATTAACAAAAAAATAGGGACGTCAGAGTTTTACTTGAAAAAGGACTGTTCATTTCAGAATGAAATTGCCAACAAAGTAAGTGTTCTAAACCCTGACCCAAATTGGAGATTTATTATCGCCACTGACGTACAATCCTCTGATGTTAAGAGAATTGTTCGTCACCTTGAAGAGAAAGGTCAAGGCTTTTCAATAATTGTTCCCTACGGCTCCAAATGTTTTATTTCACCTTATTTTAAGAATGAGCGAGGCTCCGCATGTTACGAGTGCTTTACTCACTCATTAAATAATTCAACCCCAGTAATTAACTGGTTGAGAACAAAAATTGGCACTGATATCAAAATCCCAACCTATGAAAACAGTGCTATTTTTAAAATTATAGATAGTTATTTTTCAGAAAGTCGGAATTTATACTTAAATAGGTATAGTGAACCAACTATTGAACTTCTCGATGTTAACTTAAACTTCTTGTGCTCCAAGCATGGTGAAAAGCTCTCCCCTCGGAAGGTAATTCTCTCAGATATATATTTTGTAGATAATACAGATGGAGGTTACCGTTCAATATCTAGAAACGAAACATTAGATAGGGTAATGCCTTTTGTAAATCCAATTACGGGATTTATCTCTGAGCTCGAAGAAATTTCACAAAATGAAGATTTAAAAATCTATAGATCTGCGTATTACCTTAATTATAATGGGAAGCAACTGCCAAATGAGGATTCCTTTGTTGAACTTTCACTTGGAAAAGGAAGCGGACAGCTACAATCAAAATGTAGTGCAATTGGTGAAGCATTTGAACGCAAAGCAGGTCAATTTTATAACAACGAAAAAATTTATTTGAGTTCAACATCGGAACTTGATCTAAGATATTATTTACCAGCTGACTTATGCGAGTTTAGCGACATACAAATGGAAGAGTTTGCATTAGCGGATGGGCCTAGTAAAACTGCACCACAGTGGGTTAAACCTTACGATAAAAATGACAAAATAAATTGGACTAAAGTATGGTCACTTACAAAGTCTGAATTCGTTTACATGCCAACCACATTTTGTTTTGGTAATACACCGTTTGAAAATGACAAATATTCTATGTACTGCCACAATGGTAATGCCTGTGGCTCTTCTATTGAAGAAGCGATTTTACAAGGCCTTTTTGAAGTAGTTGAGCGTGATGCTGTATCTATATGGTGGTACAACCAAGTTGCAGTGCCTGGCATTAGCCAGTCCATATTGTCTCCAGAAACTCGACATTTAGTTGATAATGCATTGGGCGAAGAGTGGAACTATTGGCTCCTAGACGTTACCAACGATACTACTATATGTACAGTAGTCGCAGTGGCACAGAATAAATATACGCATGAAATTAGTCTTGGATTTGGAGCTCACTTTGATACGGCAATTGCTGCCACACGTGCCATAACTGAGTTGTATCAACTTGTTACCATTAAAGACAAAGTAACTGGCCCTTTTGATTTCAACAAAATACGCTACCTCCCCTATTTGCAACCCCATGCAAATCGACGTGCTAATAAAAAACTAAGCTACTCTGGCAACAATATTAAAGAAGCAATTAATTTGGTTGTCGAATGTTTGGCTAAAATTGGTGTAGAAACTTGCGTACTTGATTACTCTAGGAAGCATCTTCCACTTAAAACTGTCAAGGTCATTACTCCCGGACTATGTCACTTTTGGCCTAGATATAGAACCAAGCGATTATATCAAACTCCGTTGAATATGGGATGGCTAGAATATGCACACAAAGAAGGCGAATTAAACCCTTTGGAGTTATATTTATAATGAAAAATGAGACATTAATAACACTATGTGGTAGCAATTATGGGGAAACTTACATCCCCGCAACTTGTAATATAGAAAACTGCAAAGTTGTCAACTTATTTACTAGAGGAAGCCAAAAGTCGCAGCAAGTTTCAAAAAAGTTTTCAATACCTCTTTACAAAAATTTCGAAGAAGCGATATCAGAAAGTAATTTGGCCATTTTAGCTACTAACGATGATGTTAATACTAAGCTATCAAAAGCTTTATTTGATTCAAAAGTACCTTTTATATTAGAGCATCCAATAAAAACCCATAATTTAGAATCAATAATCTCGCTATCAAATAAACATAAAATTCCTTTTTTATTAAATACACATTTCACTAGTACGGTTCCTATAAAAAAATTTATTGCAAGCTTTGAAAACATTTCTAAATATTCAGAAGTTCAACTAATCGAAGTAAGCGCTAATTCAAGAACCCTTTTCTCAACCCTAGACATTATTGAGAAGTTAGTTGGTTTAGATGATATAAGCGTTATATCATCTACTAATTTAGGCGATAATCATTTGAACCATGTTCTCAATATTAGTGGGAAAAATGTCGTCTTAAACTTACAGACTTGGCAAAATGAATTAGATGATAGCTCTGATTGTATAGTTGGTCATTCAATCCGAGTTAACTTTAATACTGGAAACTTGTTACTTGCAAACAGCTTTGGCCCAATAGTTTGGGCCCCGATATACTCAACGAATTACCCGGCAGATTATACAATTCATGAGCTATTTGAGGACAAAAATAAAAAGCTGGATGTCGCCAACTATAGAGTTGACGCAAACAAAGATATTATAACTCAGCTTATAGAATCAAATTTTGATGAATGTAAGGCATATTATGAGCGTTACTTAAAAGTTAGCAGAGCCTGGGAAGCTTTATTACCGACTCATACTAAAACCCTTCAGTCAAAAGACATTGATCATAGAATATGGAAAATATCTAAATGAACATAAAAACACTCAAAAGTGAAAACGAATTTTCTCAAGCTATCAACACCATTACAGAAGCATTTATGGCTGACCCAGTATGGAGTTGGATGTACCCTACTGAAAGTGCTCGACTGGAAGCTTACCCAGTATTTGCTAGGGCTTTTACCAAAAAAGCTACGACAATGGTAGTTTCTATACTGATGATTCTCTTAACGCGGTTTCAGCATGGGTTAAACCTAACGTGGAACTTAATGAACATGCGATCATTGATGCTATTTCCAATACCGTTCAATCTAAAGAAACTCGCGATGCTCTTTTTAGCATATTTGAACAATTTGAGGCTTACCATCCCGGGGAATGTTGGTACCTACCTGTAATAGGCGTTTTACCAAACCTTCAGAATCAGGGGCTAGGAACTGAATTGATGCTCCATACAATATCAAAAATAGACTCTGAGAAACAAATAGCTTACCTTGAATCCACTAATGCAAGAAATATTAGCTTTTATGAGAGTTTTGGATTTAAAGTTCTAGGGGAAGTTTCTGCAGGTGACTCTCCTGCTATTTACCCTATGCTCAGACAGGCTAAGTCGTAATTATTTGCATTGAAAAAGACTGTTAAGCTTACAATAATGGGGGCTTTTCAGTCTTTAAAGGTAATCAAAAATAGATAGCTCAACTATCCAGTAGTAATTTGGCCTTCGAACTGTGAAAAACTAAAGGTTACTAAACCTCAAAGTTCATATAAGAATGGCGTTTAGCACAGTTTAATCGCAGCTATCGTAAAGAAGTATTAGATTTATATCTGTTTGGTTACTTCAACAGATTCATAAATTTACACATCAGTGGATAGAGATTGATAAATATGAACGATCTCACGATGCACAATGAGACTAAACTCCAATGGGCTATCTTCATCGACTATCGAGCTGTATAAAACTGGGACAGTTACACCCCAACAGGTAGTCTAGAGCTATTATCCGGTCAGTAAGTCCAGTACTGATACATATTACGGTCGAGCCAAACGCAAATTGATAAAATGCGTGATAGAAGCAAGTTAATCCAAACTCGCTTGAGCAGCCCGCAACTGTTGCAACCACTTATTGCGCAATGCCGTTTCGTTAATCAGGCCGCTATACATTTCTACAGCAAATATGTTGTCATTGGCATCGGGCAGCCATCCACTATCCAATAACTTAAATATTGACGTAGTCAATTTTTCTGGCTCTTCATTAAGGGAATACCAAAAGGGCTGATAACGGATATCTAGTTTTGCCTGTCCATTTAAATAATCAGTTATAAGTGCTCTGATTTCCTGTACTTTATTCCTCTTTTCCACCTTCTTTAGAATCATCGCATATAGCAAGTAAACACCAATATGCTCGTTAACTTTTAGATTCAATGCGCTCACTGCTTTGAAATGTTTTTCAAATAGGCGCTTTGCGGCGCTGTATTGTTGGGTTTGATATAGGCCCATGATATAGGGCATAGTGATTGTCATCTGGTGCCAGTAAGTAGCGCTGCTTTAATAATTCAATAGTGCCTTCTTTGTCTTCGCTATACCACCTTAGCCCAGCACGTACATATAGGTTAAATGACGTTGCACTTTGCTCCGTTATTTGTATCTCTTCTGACTTCTGTATTGCCTGTGCTAGATTTCCAGTGCTCAGTAAAAACAAAATATGCGAAAGCTTGTGTAGTGGGTAAACTCTACTGTATTCAGTCATGTGCTTTTCGAACCAAACTGAATCGCCCCGAATTCA
>NZ_AUXT01000220.1 GCF_001625595.1 Pseudoalteromonas luteoviolacea NCIMB 1942 | reverse complement strand
TGGCAAACCCGGGGCGATTCACTTCTTTACTGGGCGTTTTAGCACAGTTAGCCCGGTTGCTGTTGAGCTACATGTGACCTATGACCTGATTTTTGAACAGCCTTGCGAGATCGATATTCGGCCCAATGTTGAAACTGAGCGGGGCTTTCTTCCTGGCGGTCATACTCTTAAAAATACTTTGCTCTTAGCAGACGCAGGATACTTCGACCTAACCTATTTTAAACAAGTTATGGGTAATGGCGGGTACTTTATGGTCAAAGCAAATAAAACCATTAACCCAACCGTTTTATCCGCGTTTCTCTGTGGTGTAAATATCGGTGAAAAAGGCACTAAGTTACAGTCGCTATTAAATAAGTTTGATTCTCAAGCCTTAGAGATGACAGTAAGCTGGAAAAAGAGTGGTCCCGAGTACCGGCTGCTCTATACTCCAGATAAAAATCGACCCTTGTTATTGTTAACAAATCTCTCAAAATCAGATTTCCACTTCGATCAGCTTTTAGACATTTACGCTGCGCGTTGGCAAATCGAACTGTTCTTTAAAGAACTTAAGTCATGGAATAACCTAAAGGGTTTTATGACAAGAGACCCCAATATAGCAAAGTCCCTAATTTGGTTGAGTCTATTGCTGGTGTTCATAAAGCGATTTATCTGCCATGGGGCCAACCGGATGTTTGAATGTGCCATCTCGACGTTTAAAGCGAACAAGTCAGCATACTGGTGGTTAGATAACTTACTGGACAGCTTTGATTTAAAAAGCCCCCAACGAAAACTAAAGCAAATATTTAGGACTCTAGCGACAACATGCCAACGGCAACAAGTCAAGAAGGGCTCTAAAACTAGCCGATTTTGTATAGGGAATGAGTCCCTCTGTGTGGCTTAAGAACTAAGCTATGAATACAAACTAATTAAGGCATCGACGGTATCTCAAACAACACAAACAACACAAACAACACAAACAACACAAACAACACAATTAAATACTACTTTTTAGAAGGTTAGGTAAAAAATAAAAATTATGATACAGGCAAGCACATCTCACGGGTGAGATATATAGCCACCCAGTGACTAGCCTACAAAACCCCTGCGTACGCTAGATTACAAAAACCTGCTTCACATAATTAAACCAAGCGATTTGCGTCAGACTATTTTGAGCGACACTACTTGAGTAAGTCGACTAAAACAACGAGTCTGCGATTCACCGCGTCACGGTTGTTCCAATCTAGCTTTTTCCAGTCAATATTGAGCTCAAGCTTAGATACATCATTGAACAATATCGCTTTTAGAGCTTGTAAATTAGGAATATCCTTTATCTTATACGATGCATCCTTCTTGGTTACTGACACTTTATGACCAGATAAACACGCTAAGATATTTTCTCCAACCAGTTTCTTATCGGCAATGTTTAACTGCTTCTTGCCGTGAGCTTCTTTGTACTTTGCTTCGCAATCTAGTATCACCTTTTTGACTTTTAAAAACGAGGCATTAAGGCCATTTTCATAGAATTTAATCACTTCTGCATATCGCGTTAAAACGTTGTAATTGTCGTAAGAGCCCATTGAGATCCCAAGGTTTTTAGCTTTTTCTTTTACTGTTAAAGGTCGTTGGCCTACTTTCACTCTAGCTTGATCTAATCCATCAATCTCCAAGATTGCAGACAAAAAAGCTTGTAACTTACCATATTGAGGCAGGTCCTCACGGCTTGCATTCTCTTGGAATTGCTTAACTTTATATAACAGTGGTTTAGAGTCATACACTTTAAACTGCGCAGCATGCTCATAGCCAAAACTAAACAGTAGCGCGAAGAATCGCCTATGCCCTGTTAAGATTCTATATTGACCTTGATTGACAGGGTAAACAGTTGGAACCTGTATCATTTCTGATACAGAAATGTTCTCACCAAGCTCTATGATTGACTCAATCGTCTTATTTGCTTTTTTCCATTCATTAGAGCCATGCTCTAAGCAGTTGATTATACAATCTTTGCCTAGGATCACCTTTCCTTCAGCCTCCAGTAACTCAGTCAACTGCAACTTGGTAAGCTTCCGCTCTGAGAATTGCCTTGCATATTTATTCTCAATAAACACACTAGGAAAAAACCTTGCATTCGATTCATCTGGAACAATCGAGTTCAAAAATAAAGATGTATATTCAAAAGTCTCACTGTGTACTTGTTCTGCATTGTTTAGAGTAGCTAAAATCAAGTCATTCGTTTTATCTATCATTTTAGTTTTAATCTTTATACTGCTCTTATTATTAAATATTCATGAGAAAAACCTCAAAAAATTTATTAAGGCAATGTTCTAATTAACTTAACCGAAAAAGAGTTCACATGATACTTTCCTAGCCCACAGGCAACTCGAAAAGAATGCCTGTGCTCATATTATTTAAATATTTAGTTCATTCACTTAACAGGAAAACAACATTACAAAACCATCAATCTTATCTGTATGATTTACATACAAAATCAAGCTCTATTGCCATATTGTTTTCACATGTAGCATTTGATCAGAATTTCCCTGAAACTCGCAGAATTTCATATTACACAAAAATAGTACTTAGGCAAACAAGTTTTCAAAAGCATGAAATTTATTATAAAAATTTATTTTTTCTTACAGGACAAAGAATATCTGTCATAAACACACGCTAAACTACTTGAGCAGTAATTTCAACTATCTTAATACTGATTTTGATTATTACATACCATTTTCGGAATATTAAAACTTGCAATAAAAAATTTTATGAATAAAATAACCAACTTAGAGTTAACACTCTATTTTGCAAATTATTTAATTAAGGATGAATAATGAAAAAATTACTTATTGGCTTAGCGGCGCTTTGTGCATTCAATATTACAGCACAAACAGATGAATTATCAGCGAAAATTTTGTCCAATAAAATCAAAATCGTTGCATTTGGAGAAAGCGGCTGGGATGCGAGATGGAGAGAGCCAACCTGTAGTGTAACGAAAACAGACAAAGATGAGTCTGGTCGCCCATACATGTACAGCCATTATGATATGTGTACCTGCCAAAATAGTATTGCGGCTAAATACTTAATCGAAGATACACAAGACAACCCTCAGCAAGAGCTATTTGTCTGTTATGTAAATAACAACTAATTAGCTAAAATAGAGGCTGGGAATAACCCAGCCTTCTGTAGCCTGGAAAAGTAATCTTTTACTCTGGCTAACCACTACCACAATCACAATCACAATCACAATCACTCGCGTTTTCGCTCGTGTTTAGCTCCCAGCCTAACCCTTTAAGTTAGTTTAACTTTTAATTTTTTTGACCCACTTACCGGCAAATAAAAAAGTTATAAGTTAAAACATTTAGGAATAAAAATTACCAAAACTTACTGGAAAGTGTTATATTATAACATGAAACGCCCCATTTATTGGGTTAGAAATAGCTAAACAGGTTCAAAATGGTACTTTTTCAACTCGAAACATTCATTAAACATCGCAAAATTATTGCACTAATCGCTATACTTATCAGTATCACAGCATGGGCTGTTGAGTTAGCTGGTGTTGTATACGTCTGTCCATATTGTCGGGCGCAGCGTACAGTCATTGGCTTATTAGGTATTCTGTTGCTTTTGCCTATCGCTTATCATTGGATCATCAAGTATATAGCGCTGGTTATCGGCTTTTTTGGGGCTGTAGTTGCGGCAAATCAACACTTTATGAGTTGGAAAAAGATTTCTGCTGGTACATTCAACTTTCACAAGCAAATTGCAATGGACCCTTTTTTGCTGTCCGGCTTCGCATTGACTGGAATCATCGGATTAGTGTTTTTAATAATGCAGCAATCTAAGCCAGAATAGCGTCTATTACACATTAAATTGGAGGGTATAGCCCCTCCTTTTGCACACCACTTCATAAGCCGTACACACTCGGTTGTCTACCATCATTTATTATCTTATCTTTCAACTCTTGTTTATATGCTTCGTCGTCAGCATCATTGTTCCAATACCAATGACCAAACTTTTCTACGGCTATTTTCATTAAAGACGCTTTCGTATTGCTTACCCCCGAATCACATAACATATGGTAGAAAAGCTCGTCTACAGCCGCTCTGTGAACCTCATGCGTATGATAAAGCCAGTCATGTACCAATGCTGCTTTCATATACCTTGGATTAAATGGTGTGCCAACAAAATAGTTGGCAAGCGAGGGGATACTGGCCCCATCATATTGAAAGTATTTAGGAACCCAACGAACTTTTCCTTCAAGTTGATAATGAAAATCTTCAATAAGCTCATACGCTGTTTCAAGTTTATTTGAATGTGTTGCTAAAACAGGCCTTAAGTTAAGTGTTTCCATAATATACCTTTGTTTGGTTAGCGTGATATCAAACTCGCCATGGTATATAAGCAAAGAGATGTGTCATTTTTAGTGCTATTAAATAATTCAGTACACCAGACAATGAGATAAAAAATGTGGTAGCCCTAAACATGGGCTACCAAACTAACTCAGTTCTGGCAAAGCGCATATTTTTGTTATTATTGTTTTTAAAAGCGCCAACCTAGTACTCCCCGAAATAGCTTTGCTGGTTACCAGAACTGTAGTAATTATTTTTTGAGGTTAATTGACGACCAACCAACCTAAACCCCATAATAGGTACGCATCTAAATTAATGTCAACGAAAAATTTTGTGAAAATGGTGCCTCTGCAACTTTGCTCCTTAATGATTATGAACTGTAACCGGACACCTAGTGACCTACCCGTCACTCCCCTTCATGATATTATGATTAAAAATCAAATGGATATAGATTTACATACCAGTAATTAAAGGAAAAGTATACCGGTGTGTTCATCCACTAACTAATATAACAGCCAACCAAACAACGTGGATAAATACGAGTGGTTCTGCCAAATTGCGGGAGTTTATTCCAACCGATGATGCTCAATGGCAACTTTCTTTGGATCTATGCAGTGATAAAGTAGCCACTTTTCATAGTATCAGAATCGCGCCCTCTTCATCGTTGAAAAATAGAGCTAATTTAGGTCAAGCAGCAAAGTTCACTTTAAAGCTGCACATGCAAGATCCGCATTAGGAGTTTGTAAAAATTATCTTTAACCCTGAAGTTTCTACACGTGTTTACATGGAGCGACCGAGCGACTCTGTACCTGAGGAAAAATTGATTACAGCTCAAGTCAACCTTTCAGAACGCAAGCTGGCAACAATTGTAATTGATATCCCTGCTCAGCACCCTCAGTTAGATTTATCACCAAGCGCCCCAATTTTTGAGTTTTTTTGGAGGTAAGCACCTGAAAAAATGACACTATTTCTGTACTGAAGAAATCAATATATTTGCATAAGATTAGTCGGTAATAGCAAGTGTTGGTTATGAAAACTTAGTTTTGTAATCGCCAACGTATACATGAGGCGTAATGCATAAACGCCTCAACACTCATACCTGTTAACAGCGGTGAGAGCCATACGCTCTGCACGTAGGTGTAGCGGGACAGCCTCTACCCGTGATATCACAATTAATATCAGTCAGATAAATCTTACCACCAGCAACTTGTGGTGTTTTTCCTATATCAATACTCACACTATTTTGACAAAGTTGTTTGAAGTTTTTTCTTAAGTCGAAGTTTCATTTATTATTTTCCCTATATTACACTGTCCATTTTTTAGACAGATCCAACCTATCAAGACAACGCCTACCGTACAATCAATAAGTAATCCTCCTCTTAACAGCGCAGCATATTCTCGCTCTATCGATTAAACAGTTTTTTATTCGGTTGTAACGATTATACTGGTTTTGTACTTAACAAAATGCGGGCGTATAACAATGAAAAAAACCGATTATTTATCAGTGGTGCTAAGTTTTCTCTGCATCAGTCCTTTGATTGCATCAGCCGACTCTAGAGTAGAAGATGTATTTAAAACTAATTGCGCATCGTGTCACGGCTCAAACCTGCAAGGGGGAATGGCTGGTTCTTTGTTGGATTCAATTTGGCTAAAGGACGGCACAGATAAGTCACTCACAAACGCAATCAAACAGGGTATAAAAGATCGCGGAATGCCAGCCTTTGGCTCATCACTTACTGATGAAACGATTCGTACCTTAGTCGTTTATATCAGAGAAGCAGGATACCGCGCAGAATCCCAAACTATTCAAACCCCAACCTTGAACAAAAGTTTCAACACACAGTACCACACTGTCAATACGCGAGCGGTTACCTCTGCAAAAGGCATCATTTGGGCTATGGACTTTTTACCAAATGGAGATTTACTTTATACATTGAGAAAGGGCGAGTTGTGGCTATTAGGTAAAGATGGAAAGAAAGTACAAATAAAGAACACACCAGAAGTATGGCATCGCGGTCAAGGCGGTATGCTTGATGTTATGCCGGATCCAGACTTTGCCAAAAATGGCTGGATTTATCTTTCATACAGTAAAAAGACGGGTAAAAATAGTTCGGGGCGAGACATTGGTATTACAGCGATAGTTCGTGGAAAAATAAAAAATAATCAGTGGGTTGAACAACAAACTTTGTTTGAAGCGCCTAAGCAAACTCATAGAAATGGAGGCTGGCATTTTGGCTCTCGCTTTGCCATTTCTGGCGACTACCTCTTTTTTAGTAATGGAGATGAAGGACACCAAAATGATGCGCAAGATATAACAACACAAAATGGTAAAATACACCGGATCTACAAAGATGGACAAACCCCTAAAGATAATCCCTTTTTCTCTCAGCCTGACGCACTTAAAACTATTTGGACTTATGGAAATAGAAACCCGCAGGGCTTAGTAAAGCACCCGACAACCAAACAAATATGGTCAACAGAGCATGGACCTCGAGGCGGTGATGAACTTAACTTGATCTCAAAAGGCCTCAATTATGGTTGGCCCACAGTTACGTTTGGTATGAATTACGATGGAACCCCTATTACCCCGCACACTAACCTGCCAGATATGCAGCAACCAATCCATCAATGGACACCATCTATTGCTGTCGCCGGTATGAATTTTTACACCAGCAAACGCTTTAACCAATGGCAAGGCGACTTGTTTGTTGGTAGTTTAGCCAAAAAGCAATTGCATCGCTTGCGTATAAAGGATGATCAAGTCATTGAAGATGAGATTATTTTAAAAGGCCTTGGCAGAATTCGAGATGTCGTGACGGCACCAACTGGTGAACTCTATATAACAATGAATGATAGACAAACCAAAATCAGTAAAATCGTAGCCTTGACGCCCGGCAAGTAGCCAACAGGCACAGTCTCAAAAAAGGTCAATTAAATTTGCTACTTTAAGCTTTGCCTCATTTTATCGTGACTTAAAGCTTAAAGAATGCGGCTCTGGCCTGTAAATTGTGAGAAACCTTAACGATATATTGGACGGAACGAGTCAAGCTTCAAGCTATTACTTGCTTGGGTATTTCGCAATGTCGCCGCTTCGACGGTCTGATAAATCTGTTCCAGATCCTGTTGTTGTTGCTTCGAAATATCCATCATATTTTGCACAAGATCTGAGGTTTTGTTGGCCGCGGGAATTAGTGTTTCAAGCTGTTTACCGGCAACCTCAGCTAAACTGACGCTCTCATTGCATCTAATGTTTGTTTAACTTTTTCGCCACCGTCTTCGGCTTCTTTAGTCGTGTTAATCGCCACGCTATCAGTGGCTTTAATCGACTCACCCATTTTCAAAGCAGCGCTTTTAGTATTTGAAACACTCTTATCTTGCTGCTCTGCGACATTGCCATTTCTTTCGCGATTCGAGTCACCAAAGTTGAAACATTCTCTAAGGATGAGGAGCTTTGTTTCACTCTCTTAATAACTGTCGCGAATTGCTTAGACATGCATTTGTGTAATGCAGAGCAGCTATCCTCAAGCTAAGGAGGTTCACCCAGTATTGTTTGTGTATTTCGCGCAAGTGAACGGTATTCCCTAAATCCTTCGGCCGCAGTATTTAGTGCTTGTATCGAAACTAAAACAGCACAGCTAAAGTAGTAGCAATACAAAATAACCACTCCCAAGACGGCTCGATATCTTTAGCTTCGCAAACATGTTTACCTTCTAGTCTAAGACGGTACCCTTGCTGAACGATTCTAAAAATAGAATACAGTCTTTACTTTTCGCTCATTTTATTGTGCATATAACAATACAACATCTCTCACTAACCAATCTTTTCAAACACCTTCACTGTAGGCTCAATCCCCTCGACAAACTGCTTTTCTTTGGGCGCTAATACCGAGGCAATACCAAAGACAACCTCTTGCTTGTTTTGGTTCATGCATTGACAATCTAGCGTCACAATTCCATGGTTCATATCTTTATCGATAACCGTGATTTTCGTTGTGATTACATCCCCTACTTTTACCAGCGCCACAAATTTCAAATCTTGAGATAGGTAAATAGAACCAGGACCTGGTAATCGCGTACCGATCACAGCTGATATTTGTGCCGCTGTCCACATGCCGTGGGCAACGACACCATGAAATCGCGTTTGTTTGGCATACTCTTCATTTAAGTGAACAGGGTTATAATCGCCAGTTAAAGCAGTGAGCCCCAGTACATCACTGGTAGTTACAGTTCTTACAACAGATACGTTATAGCCGATCTCAATTTCATCAAAAATAATATTCTCTAGTTTCATATTTTAATCCTCTGCGTGATAGCCATTATCCACGTACAAAGTGCTGCCTGTTATTGCCATTGATAGATCACTGACTAAAAACACAGCAGCACCTGCCACATCTTTGGGAGATAAATTTCGCTTTAAAGGTGACTTGAACTCACTTCTTTCAAGCAACTGTTCAAAGCCTTTCCAACCTTATGCGGCACGGGTTTTGGCAGGTCCTTGAGATAACGCATTCACTCTGTAGCCTTGCAGGCCAAGCTCCAACGCCATGTACCGTACTGATAACTCCAAAGAAGCTTTAATAAGCCCATCAAACCATAGTTTTGTACCGCCCTAGCACCACCTAGATAAGACATCGTAATCAAACTAGATGATGGATTTAAACTTGGTTCTAACAGTCTGATCAAGCGAATAAAAAAACAAGAAACGCCCATAGCCAATTGAAATCCTTCTCGGTGCGCATCAATGAGACGACCTTTCAAGTATTCCATCGGTGCAAAAGCATGAATTACTTTACCAACTTAGGAGGAATTACAACTTAGCCCAAAATATCACCCTTAGCGCTTTATACCGCAATATCGACATTCACGAATCGTACTCTGTCACGCTGCGTTACAACTTTTAAGTGACACCAGAGGGAGCTGCAAAACAGCCCCAACTGCGCTTTCTGTCAGCTAAAAACCTATGCGCTTTTATCAATGATATGTACATCCCTTTGTGGGAAAGGGATCGCGACATTAGCACTGTCTAATGCAGGTTTAATCGCGCGATTTGTATCGAAATACACATCCCAATAATCGTCCGTCTTACACCACACCCAAACAGTTAAGTCTATAGAATTATCACCATAACCTACCACACCGACAAAAGGTGCTGGTTCTTGTAAGATACGGCTGTCGTTATTCGCCATTTCCAACAAGGCTTTCTCAGCTTCATCAACGCCGTTGTTGTAACTAATTCCAACGGCTAGGTCAACGCGACGAATGTGCTCATGGGTGACATTGTTTACCTTTTCACTTGCCAGTGGTCCGTTGGGTAGGATTATCCGGCGATTATCAAGTGTAGTTAGAAAGGTACAAAATACATCAATGGCTTCAACAACACCTTCTTCTCCTTGCGCTACTATATAATCTCCAACCTGAAATGGTTTGAAAATTAAAATGAGTACCCCACCTGCAAAATTCGAAAGACTGCCTTGTAGTGCAAGACCCACTGCTAAACCTGCCGCACCTAAAATGGCGATAAATGAGGTCGTTTTTACGCCCAGCATTGAGATGACAGATATAAACAAACACGCCTTTAAAAGCACGGTCGCGACACTACTCAGCCATTTTCTGAGCGAAACATTAAACTCTCGCTTCTTTAGCAAAAAGTCTATCGCTTTTCCAACTAACGATATCAACCATAAACCTACAATCAAGGTAATAATTGCAAGTGCGAACTTTGGCGCAAACTCAACCGCATGAACCGTTATCAAATCGATAATTTTTTGCATATCTATTTCAGCAATATCCATAACCACCCTCATAAATTAAAACTTAAGAACTAATCTTAGTTAACAAAATGGTTTTTATGCTAACTTTTTATTAATTTAGCTATCAAAATACAAGTACAAATGCGCATTTAAAGCGCAAACTCAATGGCATTATTAAGTAGGAGTTGCAGTCAAGCATACCGCTTACTAAAAGTCTTACTTCAATTGGGAGAATTAGCCTTACTCTAAGACTCAACCACCTTCAGTCGGTATCAACTGCCACACTTGTTATTTGAAAGTGTTTTTAACCTCTGAGCAGATTAACGATTTGTATCTCTTTTCAATTCTTGTGTTTCAAGGCAATTCATCTCTGCAGGCCAATTTACTCGTGTAATCACCTGTAATTTTTAGCATTAACAAAGTATGAGAAAATGCTAATGCAATTAAAAACCGTCAGAGAACTTTATGCCTCGTAATTACCCTATTGTCCTAACGTGGCTACTTACAAAGTGGCCATGGATTCTATCTGTAGTCATTATGATTGCCGTGACTTCTTTCGCCTTACGCACTATTACTGCACTGAGCGAACTAAAATATGGCTTAACTCCGCCAACTCTTCCTGAGTATCAACATATCGAAACCAAGTTTATCAATCAAAATGGATGGTTACCAAAAGGTAAATATAACAACCATCAATGGCCATACCATGCATCACAAGGCGCCGCAACACTGCCCATTCCATACGAATGGTTAGCAGCATTAGAGGCGCCAAAAAGTATCCCTTGGTTTATACTCTTCTCACAAGAAAAGACTTTCTTATCTGAGTACATATATCGTTTAGGTTTCATTAATTTAAACGATATCAATACGCCCTATTCAGACAAACAGCAATTGCCTTTGGGTCTAGCTAAAACCGCCAGCATCAATATGCCGGGCTTGGACCGCAAAGCCACCGCAGTTGGCTTCACCTGCACGGCATGTCATACCGGACAGTTCACATATGATAATACTCGATATGTGGTAGATGGTGGTCCCGCCATGACCGACTTAGGGCTATTGACGAAATCACTTGGTGCAGCGATTGGCCAGACCGTGCTCTCGAGTAAACTAGCCCCATTTGATGGCCGTTTTGAGCGTTTTGCACGTAAAGTGTTAGGTAGTAACTACAACGTTGTCAGTAAAGCCAAACTGAAAAGTGCGCTACAAGATACCGTTGCAAAGCTCGCGAAAGGACAAGATACAATCAACGTAACCGAAGGGTTTACTCGTCTTGATGCTCTCAACCGTATCGGAAACAAAGTGTTTGCAGACAATATGGACCGTCCTGAAAACTATAACCCGATCGAAGCGCCTGTAAATTACCCGCATATTTGGACGACGTCATGGTTTGATTGGGTACAGTACGACGGCTCAATAATGCAGCCTCTCATTCGAAATGCCGGTGAAGCACTTGGCGTGGAAGCGTTTGTCGACATGCGGATACCCACAAATCAATTGCAACAAGCCGCGACATTTTCGAGTTCTATACCAATCGATACCCTTTATCAGCTTGAAAAATGGTTAGCAGGTGATTATCCGCTAAAAAATTACCAGCCCGGACAATTAGGCCAGATTACAGGCCTAAAAGCCCCTAAATGGCCACAAAGCTTGCCTAACATCAATGATACATTGGCTGAAAAAGGAAAAAGTCTCTACATACGTAACTGTCAAGGCTGCCACCTTCCCACAATGGACAATCCAGAGTTTTGGACCAATCACTGGTCTCAAATTGGTTACGAACAAGACGGACAAGTCAAACTCACGGATAGAAAATACCTTCGACTCAAGATGATTGAACTCAACAAAATTGGCACAGACCCTGCGCAAGCTCAAGTATTACTTAATCGCACGGTAAATACCAAGGAGCTCGGTCTAGACACAGATCTGTGTGTACCTGTCACTAAAAACCAAAAAACGCCACAAATGCAATCAGGTCTGCAATTTGTCAACGTACAAGACAGTGCTACCAATAATTTCGCCTTGGCGCTAGGTGCTGTAGTGGAGCAGACAAATCAGCAATGGTTTGCACAAAATTACATTTCACAAGCAGCTCAAACCCAATTGGAAGGTGGCAGGCCCAACTGTTTAAGAAAGGGCGCTGGTTACAAAGCAAGGCCACTTAATGGTATTTGGGCAACCGCACCTTATTTACATAATGGATCCGTGCCTAATTTATACAGTCTGCTTTCGGAGCCATCGAATAGACCTACATTTGTTGAGCTTGGCGGATTGGCGTTTGACCCCATTAATGTCGGTATCATGCAGAGTAAACATGTTATTCAAATGAACAATCGAGTAGATGCCTTGCCAGCAAACCAGACCGATGATTATCAAGAAGGTTTTTTTATTCTTGATACTAGGCAAGATGGAAACTTAAGTACAGGTCATGCATTTACGGATGATCCAACGACTCAGGGAAAAGTTGGTAGAAAACTGAGCCATGAAGAGAAAATGGCCCTCATAGAATATTTAAAAACGCTCTAAAAATAATAGGATGCGCACTTTGTTGTGTGCATCCTCTCGCCGGTGAATAAGTCGACTCGTGACACTCACAGCCAAACTCTTACCTTTTGCCACATTCCCTGAACTTTCCTGCTCAAAAAGCGAACTAAACACTATCGCCATGCGTATATGGAAAGTAGCCATCGGGTTGGAGGTACTATGAACCATTATGTAATCAAAGGGCATGACTACGACGCTTTTCGTGACGCCCAAGACGAACTTGTCAACTTAAGAGTAGACACTGAAGATATCAGCGCTATTTGCGACAGTAAGACACACCCTCTTCATGATTTTTTAACTAACCATGTAGTTAAAATTATTAAGTCCGAATGTTTGTTCTTAGCCGTCTTAGTTGTCAGCGCGTATTTTGCGGTGAGCTTGGCGGCAATTCCAGTCACGGCAATCATCGTAGCAACTATCATATTAGGCATGTTCAGTATCTGGGTTAGTGGTATGATTGGCTCTGATCTGGTGAGATATTACTCTCTTTGCAAAGCAACAACATTAGGTGAAAAACACCCACTCGTACTACACATTGAAATAGAAGACTATCAAAGCGATATACTTAAGAAGGTTGTCGCAAAAAGACCACAGTTACAAATGCAGAAAGTCTATTAGGCAACTAAAAAAGTTAGTCAGATATTGTATTAAAACCAGAAATAGGGAGCCCATACATTGGGCTCCCTATTGTATTTTACTGCTATTTTGTAGGCTGAACTTCTTGGTCAGTAAGGGCTAATACAGCTTTTTGCGCATCAAGAAACGTTTCATATTGCTGTTGCATCAAAGCAATATAGATACACACCAAGGACTCCCTGTTTTCGCCAAAATCATTAGCGCATGACAATGACAATATGCCCAACTGGTTCCTTAATTTTGAAATTGGATCATCTTTCCAAGAGTTCACCGTTGATAAATCAAGCGAGCTATATAGATTTTGATAGTGGTGATTTAAAAAAGGTGCCAACGCGGTACTTTCTTATAAACGTGTCACATACGTTCGTTGTTCTGTTTTATTACTCCAAAACGAAGCCTTTTTGGTATTAAGTGGCGGCTAAAAAACCAGTATTCCAAGATTCGTTAATTGTGCATTTTTTACTTGAAATACACCTGCAGATTGAAACACAGGCATATTTATCCAAGAAGAAACACTTCCATCACTATAAAAGCTGTATAACAAAGAAATAATGTACTCACCTTCTGGCATTGTGCCTACAAAGACTTGGCTATCTACGGTCCCTTTTGAGTTTGCTCTTAAGCTATAATCGTCATGTTCCCAATCAACCTTTCAGGGTCAAACTTTTTACCGTGTTTCTTCGCCTTTTCTTTTGCTTTTTGAATTGCAGCTTGTTTTCGCTCTTCTTTATTATCTATACCAATAAAGATGACCTCGTCCCAGTTTTTATGAAGGTTGGCAAGGTGGTCTGTATTATTCATCAACTCAAGCGCGACAACCCCTTGTCCGGCCTGTAAAGGCTTATTATCGTTTATTCTTGTACTATGAATGGTCGTCGTTTGGCAACAAACCATGAAAACAGAGAGCTGAATGACTAAAAATAAATTAAAATAAATTCGTTTCATCTTGATTATTCTTCCATTTTTACTTTAGAAGTGGCTTCACAGACAGAGCGTGTCCTATTGCCCCGTTTAACCAAACTGTATTTTAAGCAATAACATTTTGCTCCACAAAGATTTAAACCTTCTGCCACATATTAGTTAACCCCAAAAAAGACGAAGACATCATTGTTGAATACCTAAGCACACATGCTCAAATCACCAACATGGAGTGCCAAAGACGATGGAGTTACTACAGCCGTAGCAATTAAAAATCGGATATTAATATATTAATTTTTAAGCACAAGCCCCAGTCGCATGGTTGAGAATTAAAGACAACCTCCTACTCTAAAAGGCTTCCATATTCACTTTGCAACTCTATGGAAAATTTCCTCTATACTGAATAGATAGAGTTCGAGAGGTACCCTATGATTAGCTCGCTCCAAAACCTGCTGTTTAACGCCATTAATACTGGTTGTGATAGTGATGAGGCCAATATCCACAAAGTGCGAATTACTAATACACTTGCATTTGTCGCTGCGGCCATCGCATGTATTAACATTGTGCTATTCGGCATGTTTTCACATTCATTTATCACTGGTGTCATGAACACTTGGCTATTAGCTATTTGTTTAAGTGCTGTTTATTTACAACACCGTCGGCTTTACTACGCTGCGCGGATGGTTTTATTACTTAGTATCATCAGCTACATTTTTATTCATGCCAATTGGGTAGTTGGAAAAAACCTCGGTGTGCAAAGTACTTTTTTTACCCTCCTTCCACTCCCTTGGTTACTGTTGGAGGACCATCGAAAAAGAACCAAAATCATGCTGTCGTTTTTGTGCTGTAGCTGTTACTTTTACATTCAATATCATCAACCACTTCCGCCTCTCATTACCTTTCAAAGTAATTACCAAAGCATCTTGCAGGTCGGCTCTGAGTTACTGGCTATGTTGGTTTTGATTGTACTGGCCATTACCTTTGATAATGACCGCAATAAATACGAAAACAGGCTAAGACAGCTAGCTACAGAGGATCCTTTAACAGGCCTAGCCAATAGGACCAAGTTACTTGCAGAGGGTAATCGTGTCCTGGCCTACGCCAAACGCCATCAAGAGCCCTTGTGCATTGCTTTACTCGACATAGACCACTTTAAAAGTGTAAACGATAAATATGGCCATAGTCATGGTGATACATCACTTAAAATTATTGCCAAGCTTTTAGCAAATAACTTGCGAGAGAGTGATTTAGTCGCCCGTTATGGCGGAGAGGAATTCGCATTGATCTTACCAAGCGTTAACCTCAGCCAGGCTACCAACGTTTTAAATAAATTAAGAGAACAAATCGCGTTAACGCCTGTTTGTTATGGCGATGTATGCATCAACTGTAGTGCAAGTTTTGGGGTAACTCAGCTGAATAATCCAAAACAGCAACTCACAGAGCTTTTTGATCAAGCCGATGAAGCATTGTATCTGGCTAAAAATCAAGGTCGAAATTGCGTTGCAGCTTTTAGCGTCCCCGCTCAGACATAACCAACGTGTGAATTGGTTGTAAAAGCAGTAGGACAAGTTACACATCACTTGGCAGTTTTAACTTTAACTAGCAAGCACAAGTGTATACTTCACGAGTTTTTTCACTACACTCTAACTCATTAGTATTGCAATAAAATGGACCAAACGAATGTTCATGGCAATACAGGTTCTTCGTGTGCGGTGCCCAACCACCTGCTACTTCAGAGGTTGCTTCAACAGACACTAATTTAGAAACTGAAAGTGACTTGATTTTCTTTTATTCCATTTTAATCTCATGTTCTATTTTTTGTTAAAATATTTCTGCTTTAAAGTAAAGCATTTAAAAACCAACGAATGCACAATAATTGCACAAGCTATTTTTGGGACAGTTTTAAAAATTGAAACACCAATTCAAATGCGCCAAGTCAAAACAGGAAGTGGACAACCTAGAAGAGTTTTTAAAAACTCTCTAACCCTCTGTAATTCTGTCCTTATTTCGTCATCTAAGTAAATCGATTTTGATGCGAATGCTTTGATAAACCTAGAGCCTTGCTCCAGATTTATCATTGTTTGACTTAAAAAGTGAAACGCACGGTGACTGAGTGATGGCTTGACTCTTTGACTTTTACAAGCACTTTAGCCCCATCAGCAATGGCGATATTCGCAGTCAACTTGTTATCACCTACAAAACGCAATTGCGCATCTGATTTTTTACCATTCGCAAGCACGATGATGTTGCCTGTCACTTTTTCAGCGGAATAAGGCTTACCGTGATCACGAAGATACAGGCTGACACTAGTCTCTGCGCGTACAAGTTCAAAAACCATTTCGTGTTCAACTTTCACGACACCACCATGAAGGGGTTTTGTGCTGCCATGTGCGTTCGCATTTGGGGTGAAAATAAATGCACTGAATGCAAGTAAAACAATTGTGATAATTGCAGTTTTCATATTTTTAGTCTCTTTATCTTTATAGTAAATGGCGCAGCATACTTTGTATAAGTTGCATAGGCGTTGCTGCACAAACCTGTTAAATCAACTCTTTTGAATTGCTGTTTATCCATGCCTCTGTCGGCTTCTTGCCAAACTTCCAATAGAGTAACGGCGTCAATAAAGCATCGAGTAACGTCGAACTCACAAGGCCTGAGAAAATGACAACAGCGACTGGATGCAAAATTTCTTTGCCGGGCTGTTCGGCAGCCCAAAGCAATGGAATAAGTGCAAATGCAGTCACCATTGATGTCATAAGGACTGGTGATAACCGCTCTTTTGCGCCACGAACAATCAGCGCTTGATTAAAGGACGCACCTTCGAAACGGATGAGGTTAAGGTAATGGCTTATTTTTAAAATGCCGTTGCGCGCAGCAATACCCGTTAATGTAATAAAACCGACAACCGACGCGACAGAAAGCGAAGTCGAAGTAAGCCACATAGCGACCACAGCCCCTAACAGCGCCATAGGCAAACTGCACATAATGATGGAAGCAAATACGAAGGATTTATAACGCATGTACAACACCAGAAATATCAATGCAAACGACAAAACTGACAACAATATTAACAAGCGCATCGCTTGCTCTTGGGCTAAAAACTGGCCCTCTATACTGACAAAGCTGCCTTGTGGTAATGAATGAGCAGCGACGATTGCTCGTATATCACTCAGCAGCGCTTTGACATCCACATTTTCGCTATTGGCATAAAGTACTAGACGGCGACGGCCATTTTCTCTGAGAATTTGATTTGGCCCATCGAGCAATTTGATATCTGCAATGTAAGAAACCGGAATTGCCCCAGCGGGAGACGCTATTAACGTATTGCCGAGCTCTTCAGGTGTGCGGTTTTCGTCTTCAAGTCGCAATACCAGCTCAAAACGTTTAATGCCATCGATTACATCCGTCACCCCCACTCCCTCTGTTAACATGTTTAGTTGGCGAAGTGCTGATCCCGGTGTAAGTCCAAATTTGGCGAGTTCATCATATTTTATCCGAACACTAAGTTGCGGAATTAATACCTGTTTCTCAATATTGATATCGACAAGACCGGGCACCGAGGTTAGTTTATTGCGCAGTGCTTCAGCACTGATACGTAGACCTTCTAAATCATCACCAAACAGTTTTATCGCCAGCTGCGCACGAACCCCTGACAGCAAATGATCCAATCTATGCGAAATTGGCTGACCAATAGCCACTTGGCCTGGCAGTACAGCCAGCTTCGTGCGTATTTCAGCAAGCACTTCGTCTCGGCTTCGTTCAGAAGGCACTAAGTCAACATCCACTTCGGAAGAATGAACGCCCTCAGCGTGTTCATCTAGCTCAGCCCGGCCAGTTCGCCTGCCAACTTGCGTCACTTCCGGCACAGACAGCAATAACGACTCAGCCAAATGCCCCATTTTGTTTGATTCAGCTAACGAAGTACCCGGCTCAAAAATGATTCCTAATACAAGCGAACCCTCATTAAATTTGGGTAAGAAAGCGCGTGGAAACTGCGAAATGCTCGCTGCGGCCAGTACAGCAATTACCGCAGCGGTCGCAATAAGCGGCTTTGATTTAGGCAATGCCAACTCAAGCCATTTGCTCTGCCAATATTTGAGCTTAGTGACTAGCCAGCTATCACCTTGATGAATGATTTTTGCATTTGGCAGTAGGTAGTAACAAAGCACAGGAGTGACTGTCATTGACACCAGTAAAGAGCCCAAAATTGCAATGATGTATGCCAGTCCAAGTGGTGAGAAAAGTCGGCCCTCAATACCCGGTAAGGCAAACAAAGGCAAGAACACCAAAACAACAATTGCAGTTGCGTAGACTATGCCAGACCGCACTTCAACGCTCGCCTGCCATATCACATCAAACACAGGCTTAGGGACGTGTGATTGAGCATTAAGTTTGAGGCGTCTCAAAATGTTTTCTACATCAACAACTGAGTCATCTACAAGCTCACCGATGGCTATGGCCAAACCACCTAGGGTCATGACATTAATGCTTTGACCAAGCCACTGAAAGATAAGCACGGTCACCGCAAGTGAAAGAGGGATCGCAAACAAGGAGATAACCGTCGTTTTGACAGACAACAGAAATAAAAACAGTACGATTGTGACCATTATGGCCCCATCGCGTAGAGCTTCGGTCACGTTATCAATCGACGATTTAATAAAGTCCGCTTGTCTAAACAAGACTTGCGGTTTAGCAAGTCCCTGTGGGAGCCCTGTACTTAACTCTTCAAGGGCCATTTCTATTTGTTGAGTCAACTGAACCGTATCAGCACTTGGCTGTTTTTGAATATTAATAACGACAGATGGTTTACCATTGAACCCGCCATCGCCCCGCTTTTCTGCTGCTGAGTATCGCACCGCAGCAATTTCAGATAGCAATATTGGGCGGTCTTTTTGCCAACCAACAGCGAGGTTTTGTAGGTGGCGGATATTTAAAGTACGGCCCTGATGGCGGATTAAGTACTCTTGATTGTTAAGGTCTATAAAACCACCACCTAAATTCGCTGCAAAATCGGCCAATGCGCTTTGTAAGTCTTTTAACTCAATATCAAACTGGCGCATGCGCAGCGTATCTGGCGCAACTCTTAACTGACGGACCTCCCCGCCTATAGGAATAACTTGGGATATACCCGGTATCGCAAGCAGTCTTGGTCTAAGCACAAAGTCTGCGTACTCACGTGTCTCCATAGCGTCAACTTTTCCTTCAGTATCAATGGGTAATGCAATCAACATCACCTCACCCATAATAGATGAGACAGGTCCCATCACTGATGTGACACCTTTTGGAAGTTGCTCAGCAACTAAATCTAAACGCTCTGAAACCAATTGGCGATTTCGATAGATATCGGTATCCCACTCAAACTCGATATAAACAATCGACAAACCAATGCCTGACGTAGAACGAATACGTGTGACACCGGTCACACCGTTGAGTAGGTTTTCCAGTGGAAAAGTAACTAGTTGTTCGACTTCCTCTGGCGCCATTCCACCAGCTTCAGTCAGTACGGTGACAACAGGTTTATTGAGGTCTGGAAATACATCTACAGGCAGTTTTTGCCCTTGTATTACACCGTATGCGACCATTACAAAAGCAAGGAGCATGACGACCAAACGATGTTTTAAGCTCGACTTAACTAATACATTAAACATACTTTGGCTATCTCACTTGATTCAATAATGAAGCGCCTTCAATCACAACTCGATTGTCAGCCCATAACCCTTGGGTAATCAGTACAAAGCCCGGTTGCAAACGCTCATATTTGATCGGCTGAGGCAAAAAACGCTCCGCAGAGAGCTTAATCCAGACCTGAGGTAAATTGTTCTGACTCAGTACAACTGCATTTTCAGGTAAAACGATGCCTTTCAATGTCTCATTAACTTGAACCTGTATGCTAAGGTTCTGATTAATCATTAAATGATGACTTTCATTACCATGCTGTAGCTCAAAATTTAAATGCACTAAACCATTTACAAGCGTAGGAGAGTGACCGATATAATTCAGCGACAAACTGGGTTGCGAGTTCACTTTGGCGGTCACCAGCATACTTGGTAAGCTTGTGTCACTGGTACTTGCTTCAATTAGCCGTTGATCAGCCGAAATAATCTCAAATAAAGACTCCCCGGCTTCAACCCATTGGCCTTTAGAAACGCCGTGATTGATCAGTAAACCTGAAATTGGCGCAATGAGCACCTCTGGTTTCTCTAACCCTGTTTGTAACGCACCTGCTTGCTGTCTCAAGCTCAATAACTCAGTTTCAAGCTGTTCTAACTCCTGTTTTGAAGCCAAATCTCCTAATTTTTTCAAGCGAGAAACATCTCGGTGGGTTTGAACTATTTGATTTCGAATCGCAATCAATTCACTGTTCTGACTAGCAAGTTCATACGCTGTGTCTTGGTAGCGAATGAAACCCAAAATATCTCCCGCATTTACCTTAGTACCACTTGGACGAATACCAACTTCTGGCGCATCTAGCCTGCCATCACTACTCGATTGAATCTTGGCATACCCATCAGGGTGAGGCTTAGCGATGGCGTCTAGGCGAATGTGTTTTTGCGCAGTGGTTTCGGCTACAAATTGGGTTTTGACAGCCAGTAACGCTTGGTGCTTCATGGGCATGAGCACCGAGCCATCTGCTTGTCTGCCCAAGTCGCCCGATACTTTATTCGACTTTTGGTCGAGATGCTCACCATTAGGACCGTGTGCACCCGGTGAAGCCAGTATTGGCACTGAACAAATACTCAACGAGAAGGCTATCATGCGTAATATTCTCATGCTTGACTCCCCTTCATTTGACGGCCCAATAGAAATCCGCCGGCAAATACAGCAAGGCCTATTACAAGAACATGCCAAGGGAAGTGAGCATGCTCTTCATCGCGATGGCTTTGCTCGTTGGCAAGTGAGCTCCCATTATTGAGGTTTACAACCAGTAAATCTCCGCTCTTTTTTGTGGTTATGATCAGTATGATTTCGTGTATACCCGGTTGCTGGAGTTTATCCAGTATGCCTTGCTCACTCAGACTGTAAGCGCTTAATTGTTCTGAGAACTTCGCATGCGTAACTTGACCATCAAGGTCTAGCTCAATCGACGCGTTAGACACGGGTACATTTGATTTGAAATCATGAAGATAAATTATCAATTGGTTGTCGAGCAGTTCGCCTACCAATTCGTACGCCTCGGTAAACCCCTCAAACTTCGGATTAGCCGACCCTTGGGCTTTGTTGTGGGTATCTAAGTGTTCACCATTAGGCCCATGGGCACCGGGTGAAGCCTGTATGCTGAATACGATAAAAATCGATGTACATATGATAAGTAGCAGACCACTTACCATCGCCTGCAATTTTTGCAGCGTAAATAAATTTAATAACATAATAAATCCAAAAAATGACAATACGAGCCAGAGCCGAAGCACTGACTAGGGACAGTTAATTTGGATTAAGCTTTAGGGGGTGGCGTGCTATGTTTTAAAAAGGGAGGTGACCAACTCGCGCCCAGAGATAAGATCGGGCCCATTGGTTTAATTTCAGGTGTTGAAACAGGGGCAACTTCTACAACTGCTGTAATACAACACTCTAAATCTTGATTGATATGTTTTACCGCTTCTTTTGAGAAAGACAGCGTAAAGTCAGTTTCATCTTCATGGTCGTGGCTATGTGGTTGACCAATCTCATGCAGAAAACTGTGCTCATCACCTTGCGTTCTATGCTCTCCCTCATGCACAACCATTCCAAATACCTGAGTACTCAGAATGCAAAGCATCATAAATATGAGAGTAAGTTTACGCATTAGGCGATCTTAAAGATTGAGTTTGGCTTGATGCTACCACTGAAATAAAAGAACCTCAATTTTTAAATGTATCTAAATAAAAATTCGTCTTCCCACCTGTGAATGTTACAGGTAATGGGTCAAGGTTCGAGGTAAAAGCGTCGACAATTCGTCGTTTTCAACCACTTTAAATTTGATCATAAACTGGTTAGGTGGACCTTTTTGGGGGTGAACAGGCAAACAATTAAAAAGGTACTATCTCAATAGACATAGTGTTTTTGCTTTCATGCTCAATTAAGACCGACTAAAAAAAGCTAAAACTCTTGAAATTTTTGCCCTTCAAATAGTGCTAATTTAACATTACCCGCGTATATTTCTCTGTTCAATTTATTTTGTAATTAAAACATGATGCACAATTATTTATTCTTGGCTTTATTACTGCCCTTTTATGTTTACGCTGCGCCTATGCAGCTTGAGTTCTTAGATGAATATATTATCCCTGAAAAACTGACTATTAGTGGAGATAAAGTTGGCGGTTTATCAAGCATTGAGTACGTTGATGGTAAGTACTTATTAATTGCGGATGACGCGAAGAACCCGCGTTACTTTGAAGCAAGCATCGAGATAGACAAGCACAAAATTAGACAAGTAAAATTTGAAAAATCTCATACGCTAGTCAGCAAAGACTCAAAGCTAGGCTTTGTAGATCCTGAAAGCCTGCGAGCGTTCCCCAGTAGCAATAATATTATCTGGTGCAGCGAAGGCAGCGTAAAGTATCAACAAGCGCCGGCAATATATTTACAGTCAAACAACAAAATTTATCCGTTTAACCTGCCAAAAATGTTTGATATTTCTGACAATTCTGGACCAAGACATAATGCTGTATTCGAGGGCTTAACACTGGCACACTCAGGTCAAGGTATTTGGGCCTCAATGGAAGGAGCGCTCAAACAGGATGGTGAAGAGGCAACTATCAAACACGGTGCGATGGTACGTATCTCCCACTTTGATTTTGCAACTAAACAACTGGATAAACAGTTTGCCTATTATCTAGAGCCACTTGTAAAGCGAGCAGAAGCAAAACCTGATGCATTTCGCACTACAGGTCTAGTTGAAATACTGCAGATAAATAAACACCAGTTTTTAACCATGGAGCGTTCATTCACATCAGGACTGAAAGATGGTGGAAATAGCGTAAGTATCTATCTTATAGATATTGAAAAGGCGACAGATATCAAAACCATAGCTTCTCTCAAAAATCAACAATACCAACCTGCTAAAAAAACGTTGGTGTTAGACATGGCTACAATAAAAGCGAAACTGGGCTCAAAGCATATTGATAACTTAGAGGGGATGACTTTCGGACCTAAATTAGCCAACGGTAACCAAAGCTTATTAATGGTGTCTGATAACAACTTTAACGCACACGGTAAGCAGCTCAGCCAAATATTATTGTTTGAAGTTAAAACAAACTAACCTTCACTTTACCTAGCATACCCCTGTGTATTTTGAAACGAGCAGCTCCTTTTTTGCTCGTTTCAACAACGGCTTTACCCGATTGTAAAATACAACAACCTACTTCAGCATATACTTGTGGCTCTGTCACATATGGTCAATGGTTGTCGCGTTTTACTACTTGGCTTACCAGTACTTGAGTACGCCGAATGTTACTTTTGGTATACGCCACAAACTCAAACTAAGTCGACTATTTCACACGACACTTATACTCTATAAATACTCCGCTCACTCTAATTTCAATTTAATCAAAAGATCAAGGACACTATAATTTAAAAACTGTTGCAACGGCTAAAAATCACCCAAATAAAAAATCCGAAACTTTAAGAATTATTAATTAATACTCTCTCACCATAAAATTATACCAACTTTTATTTTGTAGTGAAAAACCACTCTCAATAATAATTTTGCGTACAATTGAACGCGCACAAAGAACGATTTTCCCTACTTTCTCGACAAACGTTAAGGAATTAACATGAAAAACCATGGCCTTTATTATCTTTACTGTATTAAGCAGCAGCGTACTTGCAGAGCAAACAAAATTTTAAGGGGCGTATAAACTCAAGATGGACTCCGAACATAATGGTGTTCTATCTAACGAAATAACGTCAGAGTATGCTTTTCAAGGGTTTAATGCTCACTTTATTGCCACCTCTGTCGACAAGATCTTACCAGGTGCCACTAGCGCAAACGGTACCAGGGTTCGATTTTAAATAAGTGATTTGGTAACTGGCCAAAGTCAATATTTTTCTGGCCATAAAGTTACAAGTGTTAGCTATCAAGGTAGTTGGCACAGCAGTGATGGTACCTCTGGTGATTGGGGTCTGGTGAATAATCAGCAACAGGTATTTACGACATGTAAACAAATCCTAGACGCTGGTGCCAGTACAGGCGATGGCATCTATGAAATTGTTGACGACAATAATGAGCCTATGTCTGTTTATTGTGACATGACTTCTCATGGCGGTGGTTGGACGTTAGTCGGTAGCTAACCAAGCGCAGCGGCTGGCGATGTTAGACGAATCACTGAATATGGTCAATTACCTGAAACGAAACGAACCCAGCCAACCCGACAAAACTGTGGCTGTATCAGGGCGACCTTGCTAGGTTCAGCGATGCAAAAGAAACGCAGAACCAAACGGCTCAACGTTTGCCTTGCTTTGGATGCGTTAATCACTAGGATATAACCAATTAAACTAGGGCTATTACGCTCTAGTTTAATTCATCAGCATAATGCAACCTTTATCCTGCCACACTCAGCGTTTCCTTAGCGCTAATTCGCTGTTTACTCTGCCAAAACTTAGAGTCTAGATATCGTTTTTCACGACGATAATACCCCAACAATTCATTTAAATAACTGTTGTAAATATCGGTCATCGTTTTGCTGTACAGATTGAGAGACTTTTTATCACCTTTAAATAGGCCATCTATCGCATTTGCAGCTTTTTCAGCCATATAGATTGCAGTTGTCATTCCGTGTGAAGACAATGGATCAAATGACATCGCAGCATCGCCAACCAACAACCAATTATTGCCACTTAGTTGACTAACAATATGACTACTCGCATTTAATACCTTTACCTCAAACGTGTTGTTCGGTAGCACCTTTCTAAACCAATGCGTTTGATTGGCAATGTTATGCCAATTTTTGGCATGCTTCAACTTGCTAAAGTCCGGCGTATTTTGATTGCAAAATATGGCAATCATACTTTCTTTATCATTTATTTTTGATACCAGTGTCCAACCATGCCGATACGACTCCACAACCACTGATGGTTGTGCTTTTGAAGGTGCTTGGACAACAACATTCGCGACAAATGCACTGAGTTTGTCAAAGGTGTGCCTATGCAAATTTAAGATTCTCGGCAAGTAACCTTGACGACCACTGGCATCAAGTATAAATCGAGCTCGGACCTCTATGTCGGTTCCTGCGACATAACTCCGAACAATACAGCTCCAACCTCCCTCTCGGTCTGAGACCTCCTTCACTTTACCAGAGATCACACACTGACTCGGTAATTGCGACTTTATTTGCCTAACCAGCACGCTCTTGTCTACCTTCCAACCATGATGATGCGCCACCAAAGGTGCTGCTTGTAGTATATGCGTGCCCCAAGCAGAAACCATGCCCGAATGTTTTAAATGTGGTGGGGAGTTAATTAAATCGAAAAGCCCAAGCCGTTGAAGCATAGGCTCGATACTCGCGGGTAAACTTTCGGCCAATCGCAATTGAGAAGTTGCAAAATCATCAATTAGGGCAATCTTATAACCTTTTTCGACTAGCTGCTTGGCTGTGACTGTGCCAGCAATACCGCCACCGACGATTAAACAGTCATACTCAAACCCATCATTCATTTGATACA
The DNA here is from genome assembly GCF_001625595.1 of Pseudoalteromonas luteoviolacea NCIMB 1942. Taxonomy (GTDB): domain Bacteria; phylum Pseudomonadota; class Gammaproteobacteria; order Enterobacterales; family Alteromonadaceae; genus Pseudoalteromonas; species Pseudoalteromonas luteoviolacea_A. The sequence continues at coordinate 12,481 of NZ_AUXT01000220.1, read as the reverse complement.
TCCTTTTGTTAAAGGCACCGAAGTGCCTTTAATATATGTCACCATTAATTTTTATCAGCTTCGCTGTAGGCGACATAAACCACATTTGGAATGCCTGACACACCAGGGTCATCAACGGACCTTGCCATCACCATCCCCATGTTTTTCCATTGACTTACCATCTGAATGAGCCCATTGGTATAGCCACCTTCAGCGTGATAACCAACAAAACCGAGGTCCGCAGTATGGAGCCATTCCAAGCGCTGGGAGAATTGCTCTAAACGCATATGTTCGAAGGTCTCTGCGGACATGCCTTGCGCAATACTGTGTGTCATGCCATTAATTTCAGGTAAATCAGCTGATTGGCTGTCTTTGAACTTTTCATATCTAGCAAGTGGCAATACATGCACAGGTAAATTAGCAGCCCACCATGAGGGGATTGGAAAGTCTTCAGGCGTATATACAGCTTGGCAACTCGCCGCATCGGATTGCCAAGGGATACCCATCCACTTAGTCAAATCACCTGGCGTGCTTCGCCACAACCACGCCGCATCCGAATTGGGATCAACGGACTCAGTAACGTTATCTACCGCAATCACATGTCCAAAGTCTTGATACATATCCGGTGAATTCAATCCCTGAAGATCTTGCTTAAGTCTAAATTCTCTTAGACCCAATAGGTTGATCTCTGGTGTCACGCCACTTACATACTGGTTATCGCTATAGATTAAGTTGTGACGCATTGGCCAAGTCAATTCTACACCTGGGTGGAACCCTCCTCCATACAGCGCATCTAGCGCTCCACGCGCACAGAGTAATGCACTGTTTTTAGAATGTTTGAATTGTTCACTATAAAATATGCCCAGTTCCTCAATCGTCCGTGAGCTGTCTTTTTCGGCTTGTGTGACTGTAAAGTCTCCCATCGCCCAATTTTGCAAGTGCTGATACATAAATGGCGGAATAGCAAACCACTGAACAGGGCTTCCTGGGTAATCTATACCGTCATTTGGATAAAACGGTAACTTCAATGAAGACGTTGCTGGGCGAGGCGCAATATTGGTCATATCCTTACTGGGAATGATCCGACTATTGTTCACCCATTCATTGCTACTTTGGCCTGGGTCACCAATGTCAATATCTTGGTCAAATAGTGGGTTTCTAAATTGATCAAAAATCCCTTCTCTCAATGACTTTGCGGACGCCGTATTATCTAGCAGCTCAGAAAAACTCAATTCGCTATTTAATTCACGAATTTGTGTATTCACAGCATTATCTGAAAAGTCAGCTTGGTTTACCCATTGCATTCTGTAAAGTCGATACAAGATTGGAAATACATCACTAAATTGGGTTTCGAGTTTATCTAAATCCTGCTCTTTTAACGCCGCACCTGATACCATGTCATACATGGTGACAATAGGCTCAATTTGCGGTGCATAATCAGGCGGCGTCGTGGCTATCCATGCACTGCTTTGCTCATCGCTGACTTCAAATGTATCGCCATTTTTAAGCTCAACAACCGCGGTCACACGGCCATCACAAATATCGTCAAACCAATTTGAGTTATCTGCAAAATCCGTATTTTGCGAAGAAGGAGACAGAGCTTGAGAAATCCCATTACCGGCATAAAACCTGAGCACACCGTCACTGCTACACTCTAAAGAGCCTTGCAGTACATTGTGGCGCTCTGACAAGTTAAGTAAATCACTTAAACGATTATCTTTATTCGGTTCGTTCGCAGGGAACTTGCCACTGAGTTTGGTTTGAGTCTGGCAATTGCTCGATACGTACCCTTGGCTAGAGATCACCAGTTGCTTTCTGAGATTATTGGTAATCACATTTGGGTTTCTTCGCTTTGCAGTCATCGCTGGCGCGAGCCTGTGCTTACTGACATTTTTACTCAGATTGCCACTGCCTTGCGTATGCAATGACAGATCCAATGCGTTGTTGTAGTCATACCAAAATGACTTTTTGTTGGCCACCTCAACATGCCAAGTTACTTTATCACCTTCTTCTAGCTTCAATTTTTCGATTGGATTACCCTGATCGTCACATTTATATACGTAAAAGTTTTGCGCTTGCTTTTTGACAGCATGCAAATAGTGTTCATTAAGCACCTTAAGTATTGCGTCTTTGATTTGTTGCAGTACGGATTGATAATTTCCCACCTCTAAAAGCTCTAAGTTATCAAGGCTGCGCACTAGCTGTGGTTGCGGTACCAAATTTGATAACTGAAGTACGTCTAGGCACTTTTCAATATCTACCAATTCTAGGCTGCAAGTGTTATTAGCAATAAGGTCCTTATGGAGGCGTTCTATTTCCTGTGTGACTCGTGCATCAAAGGCATTGTCGACTAACGATTTGAGCTCTTGCTGTGTAACTAAGTACTGCACATCAGTATCATACAGATGAGCCCAAGGTACTTCGGGGGTAGACAGAGAAAGTGATTTGATAGCGGGGCCATTACCAACTCTCGCAATACCCAGAGGCGGGTAAATTTTATACTGACTATTTGACATGGGTTGTCCTTAAAATAACTAAATGTGAAATGTTAATGAGCCAAAAACACGTTTTACGTTGAACTTATGCTTCTTCAAATTCAACTCGGACTCACACGCTGTTTTACTTCGCTATTTTGAGTTAACTGCATAGCGCTGTTACTGAGTGCTTCAATTCGGGAAAAGCGCGATTGAGTTATGTGAAATCATCCTTAAGTGAATAAGATCCATGGTGTTGAACGTAACTCGAAGGATATGGTTGCTTTGAGAGAATATAATTGACCAATTCCCTGCCATTGAAACAACCTGAAAAAGATTTTTTTGCATAAAAAACAAAGGCATAGTCTTTCCTTAGAAAATCAAAATGCGCTTTCGGTCAATCAACGGATAAGACAACAAGTTTAGTAACAAATAAAAAACATTCCATTACATACTATTACGCCAAACGCACAAAACTTGCTCAGGCCAATTAATGCGTAACACGGTGTAATAGTAAAAAAATGAATAATAAACTAGATTTTGATTGGAATTACGTAAAGGAGTAGCATTGATGGCATTTCCGACCGCTGTAAACAGTCAAATTACAGATTCAGTTTCGCAAGTAAATACCAAGGTGCTGGGTGACGCACTGACAGTTGCAGTTGGTAACTTTATGATTGCAACAAGCCAAGCGCTGTCTAACGCAACCACCGAGCAGTTAAATAACACTTTCACCACCCAAGCGGCTTTGGTACAAAGCGTGAACACTTTGTATTGTGTGGACACACAAGTTACATCGAAAGGGATAACAAAGGTCTATCGCTAAGACCTTCGAGGCGCACATTTATCTAACAAAAGCATAGAAATTATAACTCTATACTTTTTTGCACCTTAGGAATCGCTCAATATGTAAGCTATCAAACCATCACTCTCAAAGCGTGCTTACCCATTGTTATTTTCTTATCTTGCCCAGATAGTTTTTAAGTATTGCTAGAGTGTTGATTAAACTTCTCCCTTGTCTATAACCTGAAAAATAAAGGGACCATAGCGTTCATACCGCATACTTTTCCCCGATTTTTTCCATAAATTTACCAATTCCAAACCAAAGTGCAGCTTTTATCATAGCTAACTGAATATGCAGATCAGGTATTACCCATTCGTAGTGCAAAGCAATTTAGTAAGCATTGCAATTAGATCTCAAAAGAGGAGAAAAATATGGCAGAACTCTTATCAATGGCCCAGCAATTCAGGGGATTACCAATGAAATCCCTTATTGGTGCTCCGCTGAAAGCTGCAACAGATGCAAACGGTATGATGGCCCGCACACAAACTCAGTTTATGTTGAGTACGTGCTTTGAGAATGGAGGTGGAGCCAATTCGCCACAAGCCAGTGGCAGTAAACTGACGCCTATCATGGTTGAGCTTAGTCGACCGGTGATAAAGGCGGATGGTAGCAGCGGAGATGACGCAAAAATCACGTTAAAGCTGCCATGACTCACTTTAATTCCGCTCAACTCTTTGGCAGTCGATGATGTAAAAATCCATTTTGAAATGGAAGTCTCCAGTTCCACATCAACTGACAATGAAAAAAGTAGTGAACAAGAAACTGCGGCCAAGGCTGATATTACGGCAAAGTACAATGCAGGTCTTTTCTCTGTTGAAGTTCACGGCTCGGTTTCTCATAGCAGTAAGTCAACTTCGAAGCAAAAAGAGCACTATGAAGCATCAAACAAAGCCAAATATGAAGTGGATGTTCACGCGGGGCAATTACCTCTGCCAACAGGCGTAACCACCATTATCAATGCCTTTACCAAGAACATTGACCCAATTATTGAAAAAGAGTAACCACCTACTAATGCATTGGTTACTCTGAGGAAGTTAGCAACTTCCTCTCTTAAATAACGATAATAAGAGACATGCCATGATCGAATTTCAATCATTAATGAAAGCCATACATAAAGGTGTTAAAGACGCTTCTAAGGCTGTTGAAGGAGAAACGATTGACTTTGTTAAACGTTTTTTCGATGAACATGAAAATGAAGAAGGCAAAGCGCCAAGTTACTCACCCAAGACATGCACGATGCAGTTTCCAAGTAGAACCGAAGACGGTATCGACACAGTGGATGCCGAAGTGCCGCTTCTGGCACTCGTGCCAATATCTTCGCCTAGGATCACAGAAGTTAAGTTCAAAACAGATTTGGAGATAAGCACAAATGATCAAGACAAACTCATGGTCACTTTCGCCAAAAACACCACTAAATTTGGATTTCGCGACAAAATCATCGGGCCAAGTGGTGGTGAGAACACCGCCAACGCACAGCTAGAAATCATTCTAACCGGTAATGAGCCCCCAGAAGGCCTTAAAAAGCTCATCGAAGGTTACGAACGCGCACTTCGAGCACAAATTCCGGGATAAGTTAGAAAGAAGGACTTCGCATGAACAACAATATTGCTTCACAGTTTTCTGGATTACCCATGAAAGCGCTTATTGGTGCGCCATTAAAAGCCGCAACTGATGCAAACGCGATGATTGCAAATGCACAGACTCAGTTTCTCCTCACAACCTGTTTCGAAAAAAAACCAGATGATGATAACCAGCTAGTCCCCACTATGGTCAACTTCACATTGTCTCGTTCTGTTATTGATAAAGATGGCGTCATTGGAAAATCTCCAGTGAAAATGGATATCTCTATTCCACTGATGACCTTAATTCCCATGAATTCATTAGCCATAGAAAAGCTAAAGGTGTCTTTCAACATGGAAGTGAAAAGCTCTAGGGAAATAAAAAAGAAAGATGCTCTGGAACAACAAAAGAGTAGCTCAACTTCAACTCACAGAATGCAGGGGCGACCGCAGGTGCGAAGGCAACGTAGAGCGCAACCTCAAAAACAAAATAATGCACAAAGCACAAAGCCAAATCAATCACATGAGTTTGAGACTGAATTGCATGGCTCGCTCGCCAAATCACATCAAGGAGAACAGCAACAAACTAGCTCGGCCCATGCAAGCTATGAAGTTACTCTTGAAGCTGGCCAACTCCCTTTACCCAATGGGATCACCACTATTTTAGAAATATTTTCAAAAAATATGATGCCACTCCCCAGTAAACAATAAGGAACTGACTATGAGTATAAAATCAAAAATTGACTGTCCTGAATGCAATATGCCAATTTATTTTGAATCAAATTTGCTTTTAACTGGACAGTCTTTTTCCTGTTCAAACCCAAATTGCGATGTATCCATTGCGCTAACAGCCACCGATAAAGATGTTGTATCAGATGCTTTTAATAAGTTTGAGCAGATCCGTGAGAGTACCACATCACAAACAGGCCATCATGACTCATGAAGCGGCTAACCTAACGTCAATGCAACATCACCTTGTGAGATCACGTTTTACGTCAACCTACCTAATAATTACTTGTTAAGTATAGGCGAATTAGTGCCTTTAGTGCTGGAGGTGGTGACTAGCAATATAAAAGTTAGTAAAAGATGCTATAAAAAGGCCTAGTTAATATGATGGAACACAAACTAGGCCTGGGGTATTTACCGAGACAACATGATGGGAAAGCACACCCTGTGCATTGCCCCATACTTAAAGATTTACCCTATTGAGGGACAACAGCCGTGTTATTTGGGTGCAATACAGGGCAGTCCCATAAATGTGTCCTAGTACCATTTTGACCAGATGGTGCATCAACACAACGCGATGGCTCTAGCACTGTTTTAAGCTGATTATTAACGTACTTAAATGCCTGAGTCGGACTCTTGTTACAATCCCATACCATCAGTCTTTCGCCATTGCTTGTAGCAAAGTTTCTGTAATCTAAACACTTGTTGTAGTTCATCTTACTTCTAACTTTGCCGTCATTAGTAAACAACCATTTCTGATTTGCGCCTCCGTGCCAATCATGTACAACAACGTCTTGGCCATTCGCTGGGTTAGCTTACCAAATATCCAAACATTGACCGTGGATTTTAAGCTCAACATGCTTTTCAATACCTAAGTAGTTGTCACTCCACGTATGTGGATCTGCCGACTCAAGCCACCTTACCGTTTTTTGCATATTTGCTTTGCCAGCACTACGCCATGAGAATAAGTAGTCTGAATTCTGAGGTAAACGTAAATAGTTGTCTTCCCATGTATGCAGATCAGCAGACTCTTTGATTTGCGTACAGCGCATTCCGTTAATCGGCCCTGCATATGATCATTTCATACCACTATCTTGCGACGAACAAAAGTAGTTGTCATGCAAGGTATGCGGATCTGCTGATTCTAGCGTCTGGACACAGTACATATCAGGTACAATACCAAAAGATTTAAATACAAATGAAACACCACCGACAGATGTATGCAGCTAAGGGTATGGTAGCAGTCACCAAACATAACAACGTAAACAACAATGCCGAGTTTATCTCTAGTTTCTCAGAGAATATACACTTTGCGCCGAACTCTATCTGCTGTTTTCTTGCCAATTCTGCATTTTGGATGTTCGACTTCGACAAAACACTCCCACTGATTAAGTCGCAGCTAAAACATAGAGGTGGGTTACTGGTTAACCTTTCAGAGTGGGATCTCAAGGCCCTGTCCAAGACGAGTTGGGATACGTCGCGATAGATAAGAAGCCTAATTTACTCGGTTTTGAGCAGAAGAAACATAAAGGTACACCAAAAAGTACTGCAAATACCATTTGATTCAAATTATTGAACAGTATAGTTTTACAGTATCTGACGTCATTACAAAAACAGTTACTGTGACAAAGCAAGACTGGATAGAGTTTTATAAAATACCAGCCATCGCTAAAAAGAGTCTACCTCACCTAAGTTTATCAGACGCCCTCACCACTCTTAGTTTAGCAATGAATGAACTACCAGAGAGTTACTCTCACCATATGAAGTGGCTCTTTATTAAAGCTATCAAAATGTAGACATAGGCCTCTGACATATTCAAGATTAAAAAATTGTAGTCCCAATACTTAGAAAAGGTGCCAACTCTCTAGCACCTTTTCGCATCAATTAGAACGTGAATATATATAAATTAATAAGATACTATGAAATTATGCCTTATAATCGCGTTGCCGGCTCGTAACTAGGCGGCCTGTTCTCTACAGCTTTACCGAACGCCTTATTAGGCTCTGTGCTTAGTGTAAAGTCCAAAGTGACCGGTTTGTTTATATAGGACTCGTCAATCCAGCTATTAAGTGTTTTAGTACCATTTACTTCAAGCGAATTGATATAAATATGGTCACCGGATGCACTCGGGGCATTGATCGTTAAATTACCGATTTGTGCTTTTGAAAACTGAGGGCTTGATAGCACTAGATCCGCGCGCCCGGGATACTTAGGATACAGGCCTAAACTGCTAAATACATACCATGAAGACATCTGGCCCAAATCATCCTGACCAGGTATACCATCCGGTGCGTCTAGCCAAAGCTGTTTCATGGTTTCCCTCACCGTTTGCTGAGTCTTGTATGCGTCGCCCGTATGTAAATACATCCACGGAGATAAAATAGAAGGTTGATTTGATACATCCGAGAATTCAGCTGAGTCACGATACAAGACCCAGCTACCATCAGATTTTCTAAAGTGACTGTCCAATCGCTGGCTCATCGCTTCTTCACCACCTATTGTTTTTGCAAGGCCTGCACCATCGTGGGGGATCATCCATAAATATTGTGCAGGACTTCCCTCAACAAACAAATGACCTGAAAACGGATCAAAGTTTTCTTTCCAAGTAAGATCGTCGTTTCGCCCTTGAATATAACCTAAAGAATCGGTCGCTGCTGGATTGTATATGTTTCTCCAATAACCCGCTTCATCTACAAACCTTGCAGCATCCTCTGTTTTACCTAAGCGCTCAGCAAGCTGCGATAACGAGAAATAACTAGAGGCTTGCTCTAAAGTTTCGGATGCGCCTTCCCAGCTATTAGACTGATCTGAGATGTACCCTAAATTTTTCCATTCGTCTAGTGAAGGTTTCTGACCACGACAAAATACGGGGCAGCCAATGTTAGACAAATCAAACTCGGTAGGCTGGGTTGCAGCTTTATGCAAAGAGGTATATGCCCCAGAAACATCAAAATCGTTTGCGCCAAAAGCAACAAAGTTGGCAATTGCAATAGTCGAAGGATCGCCACTCATTACCCCTGTAGGCCCTGCATTATGTGTCCAACGATCCCAAATACCATTAAATTGGTTAGCCTGATTAAATAATGACTGTGCAATATCACTACCGCGTTTTTTATCCAAAAGGGTAACTAGCTGCAATTGTGATCGATATACATCCCAGCCAGAGAAGTTAGCGTATTGCATTTTTTGCGTCCCAGACACGGTGTGTACTTTTTGGTCAAATCCAGTGTATTGACCATTCACGTCTGAAAAAACATTAGGATGGAACAAGCTGTGATACAAAGCAGTGTAAAAAACCCTCAACTGACTAATATCACTCGAAGCGACTTTAACCTTTGATAACTCCTCCTCCCACGTTTGCTGAGATTGTTTACGCACATCGGCAAAGCTATGTTCTGACTGCTCTATTTTTAGGTTTTCTCGTGCATTTTCTAAACTTACATAAGAAATACCGACGCGCATTTGCACTGTTTCACCATCTTTTAGATCTAGGTTTACCCATACGCCCGAACCTTGACCAATATCAGGCCAGCCATTATCACCGTAGCCCATCCCTCCTTTTGATGAATCCTTATCTTTTACAATCTTGTTATCTTTCCACGCGCCAGATCCCGTTATAGTTTTATCTAACTTTGCAACAAAATGCAGGGTGTAGTAGTCCCTTTGGTTGTACTCACCAAGGTAGCCACAAAAGTTACCTGAGGTAACATAACCTGTTACCTCCCTTTTTTCTCTATCTACCTTGGCATACGCATCACCACTACCCAACTGAGAGTATGATGTTCTAAATAAAAGCTTCGCATTGGCTGCTTGCTCGAATCTGAAATTTGCTATACCTGTTCGAGTTGTAGCAGCAAGTTCAACATTTACACCATTATCAAGTCCAACCTGATAATAACCAGGAATCGCCGTTTCATTATCATGACTAAACCCAGCACTGTAATAACCATTGATAGGGTCCGTTGCCGGTGAAAAAGTCACGTCTTTAGTAAAGGGCATGACAGGGATATCTCCGGATGCACCTAGACAACCGGTGCCCGATAAACGAGTAAATGAAAAGCCTTTGACGCGACTAGCTTGATAGTTGTAGCCGCCGGGTGACACTGGCACACGCTTGTGCTCTTCTAAGATTTTTTTAGAAATGCCTTCAGACTCAGCCAATAGATCTTGTGTATAAGCATGCTCTGGTCCGAAGTTAAACATACCAAACGGCACTAAAGCGCCCGGAGTAACGTTACCAGCCTGTCTATGATTGAACGGGCCTTTTGTTCCTATAAGTGGGTCAACATAAGAAACTACCTCAGAAACGTAATTAGCCTCTGTCTTCACTTGCTCTTTTGCACTTTGGCTGCTTTTGGTTGGTGCCTTTTCACACCCCACCAGCACAGCACAAGACAAAGATAAAACGGCCAAATGTTTAACTTTTTTATTATGAATCATTTTAACTCCGCACAATTTTGGATCGTTCCAATTTTAAATTTAAACCAAGTCACGCCAGTAGCTACCTTGCCATTATTTTACGTGATTGTACAATTTTAATGCGTTTAGTTGAAGGATACCAGCGACAGTCTGCTTGACGGCAAGACGCACTTGCCGTTAGAAAGAGCATAATTAACGCTTTATAAGTGAGAAGCTTCACTTTTCAATAATGAATCAAAACAAAATTAATCTGCCAAACAAATAGCCCAAGGCTTTCATTTCCTTTGATAAATCGAAATGCGTTTCCCTTTTAATGGGTCAAAACATGATTCTTAAAGTAAGTCCACTCACTCGCAGAGCAGTTGGAAACCTAATGAATACCTCTTTTAAATTGCAATTCTAGGAACAAAAATTCCCCCTTCTCTTGCAACAAAAAGCAACCCCGTAAAGAGCACCTATAGAAATTCACAAGACACTAATAAATATAAATATTTCTAACTTATTCACAAAAATAAAAAACCCCATTGCAAATCACGAACAAAAAAGGTGCATTTCGCCCCGAATTAACACAATAATATTTTTTGGAAATTAACGAAACATGAATAAAGCTGTACTATCAATTGCTGCTGTTTCTCTAGCATCACTTTCAGGCTGCGCAAGCATCATGACGCACGAAGAACAATCAATCAATATCACAACTTCTAACAACCAAGCTGTTGAAGTTACTGTTGATGACAAAAAAGCAACTACACCTGGAACAGTTGTGGTACTAAGAGACGGTAAAAACAAAGTAATCAAAGTTTCTGATGCTTCTTGTGAGCAAGAGACTAAAGTAGACAAGTCTGTAACTCCTGTATTCTTCGGTAACATCATCCTAGGTGGTTTACTAGGTTCAACTACTGACAGCATGACTGGCAAAATGTGGGATTACGAAGATTCTGTAGAGATCAAGTGTAACTAATATTTTTGCATATGATTTTAAGATTCTTGAGCCACGTTGTTGTGGCTCTTTTGCTTTTATATAGCCAATTATTGAGCAACCGTGATTCGGCTTCGCTTCACGAGATCTCCTCGCTACCGACATGGCAAAGTCTAATTCACAGCAGTGAAGATAAAGCACAATTGTCTGAGCCAACGTTTCTGCTCTCAAATGAGAGCTTTTCGGCTACTCGTGAATTAGAGTTAACGTTAGAATTGATTATTTCAAACATCGAGAAAGCTTACTGCCGCTTCCCAGCAAGAACTATTTTTCTAAAGCACCATCTCAATCTCAATATACCTTCTTTAGAAACGACTCTTGCTTCTTGTCCTGAATTAAAAAAGTATATTGAGCATGTTCCTTTTGACCAGCTAGAACTGGTATTTGCTTCAGAAATATTCTCTTCTGCAACAAGCATGATGGGCCATATCTTTCTAAAGGCCGGCGGAAAAAACTTCCGAGATGTTGAAGTAAACCATTCTCTCGCTTATTTCACAGAAATAACCACCCTAAATCCGGCAAAACTACTTACCGAAAGCCTAGTAACCGGTATGCCCGGTTTTTTACGGTAAGGCCCTTTGCAAAGGACATTAAACAGTATTTAGAAATTGAACAACGAAACCTTTGGCAGTTTCGATTAAAAAGTAATGAGTTTAATCGCCGCTTACTACAGCTGCATTTGTGGGAGTTGAAAGGCGCTGAGCTGGTTTACTATTTTCAGTCATATAATTGCGCAACTCTTACCTTAGAGCTAATTTCACTATTAGATCCAGATGTACTCAAAGAGAAACAACTTTTTGTCAGCCCTGTTGATGTAGTAAAAGCTGCTGAAAAACATGGTCTGATTGAACAAACACAAGTCTTAGCTTCTCCAAAATGGTTATTGAACTCTATTGAAGATGAGCTAACAACAACAGAAAAAAGCGCAATAGAACCTTGGGTCAATAACCCTAGCGAGAAAGGGCTAAGCTTACTTTCTCCACTCTCTCAACAATACTTGTCGTTGGCACATCCACAAAAGTATGACAGCGTAAACGGTGCAAAAGATTTTGGTATCGATTTATCTGACTACAAACATCCAGCCAAAACACCGCAAGACTCTGCCTTTGGCGTGGGCTACACAAATAGCAAACATGGTGACACAATTGCGCTGAGCTTTCTTTCTTCCGGACACTATCTATCTGGTGACAATAGGCAGTATCTGCACGAGTCTGAGCTCGTTATGGGCAAACTCTCTGGTACAATTAACCTAGATACAAACAGTGCAAAGCTCTCTGAAGCGACCATATATAGTGTGAAGAACCTAACACCTTCCTCTCAATTTAACCCGTCTTGGTCAACCGAGTTTTATTTAGGATATAGACCGGCGTATTCACATGATTTAAGTCTTGAGTCGCTTGGTGAAATTGCATTTGGATTTGGCAAAAGTAAGAAATTGCATCGTGATATCTCTGGATATTTACACCTCGTAGGTGGAGTGACGTAAGCGTGCAGCGAACCA
>NZ_AUXT01000219.1 GCF_001625595.1 Pseudoalteromonas luteoviolacea NCIMB 1942 | reverse complement strand
TTAAACACACCTAATCTTATTTACTTCCTGATCCAAGTTGAGTGCTATATACAATTGAAAATATTGCTCGACAGGGGCCTGAAAAGTCAAAGTTGGATGACCACAAACTCGATTTTTGTTGACTAATTTTGTCAGTAGATACGACCAGATTAGAAACATTAATGTAACAAGCTGGATTGGCCTATAAGGTTGTTCGGCTACATGATTGTTGAAGCTTATTTAGGAGGTCAGTAACTCTTGTTCACTCAGGTGAATTTCCGTACTAAGGTAGTGTTCAAAAATCT
>NZ_AUXT01000218.1 GCF_001625595.1 Pseudoalteromonas luteoviolacea NCIMB 1942 | reverse complement strand
AGTTTGGTTGTGATCCCTAAAAAGGCTGCGGCCTCAGAAACTGAATAGCCTTGCTCTGTTACTAAAGCAACTGCTTCTTGTTTAAATTCTGTTGTATAAATTTTGTTTTTTTGTTTTTTTGTTTTTTTGTTTTTTCGTTTTGTCATTTAACACCTCAATATTAGAACATTGTCCATTATTAAAGTGTCCGGCTCAATTAAACCAGTTCATTCTTGCCGGTACGAGGCAATTGGGCATCCCATTCAAATGCTTGCCCTTGAGTCCTTGATGACCAGCAGCCAAACATACACGGCCCCAATAATGAGATGAACTACAAGCCTCCATAACAACTTCGCAGGTAGGCAAGTTGATTAGAGCTTCATAAAGCTTTGTTCGAGATAGGCGCTTTGATAAGAAAGGTTTACCAGACTGATCGATGCCTAGCAATTGGAATACATTTTTTGCCAAATCGATGCTCAATATACTAACGTTACTCATGATGGATGCTCCTGTTAACTGTCGTTATTAACACCTTCAGTTTGGCGCATTGACGCCGATTTTGGAGTGTCCATCTCATCACCCCCCTTTAATTTAGGTTCCTGGAAATATTTTGATACATACTTATGTGATTACTTACTGGCTCTTTGGGCTAATTAAATCATGCGGCTTCGTCAAAGTATGTCTATCGCCAACCATCCTCTCGTCTAATTTCTATACAGTCCTTGTCCTTTTTATTGCTACATTGAGAAAGCCACGTATATCACCATGTCGGGTTTGGCTGGTGGCCAGAGCTATGTGGTCGATAACAATAACATATAAGGAAAGTACTATGGATAACAATGATAAAGGTATTTCAGCACACCTCGCTGAGCAGACCTCTCGTCGCAGCTTTTTGAAGAAGTCGTTGGCAGTTGGCAGTGCAATTGGCGCAGTGCCACTGGTACTGAATTCAACGTCAGCACATGCGCGAGGGGACTATGGCCAGTACCACAAGGTATATGGCAATGACCCAAGATATATTTCGATGCTGCTTGGTTCTAATATGCGGTTTTTAAGTCAGCCAACCTATATTGGCGCATGAAGTCTATATGGCTGCGAGGGATGCAATTGCACAAGGTAAACGCATTACCGTGCGGGCAGGCGGCCATTGTTATGAGGGGTTTGTTGATAACGATAATGGCGTTGTTATCGACATCAGTAATATGGACCGCATATACAAAGATGGCGATTACTATGTGGTGGAAGCGGGAGCAAATCTAGGCCATACCTATAAAACGTTGTTTAAAGAGTTTGGCAAGATCATTCCCGCAGGCTCATGCTTTGGTGTCGGTATTGGTGGGCATATTTGTGGCGGTGGTTTTGGTGTCCATTCACGTCAGTATGGATTGTCTAGTGACTATTTGGTTGGTGTAGAGCTCGTTTCGTTCAATGAGTGGGGAGGGCAAGCAAATTACCCAAGAAAGTACTTCAAAGGTCAATCTTCACAAGCTGACGAGGTTGTCTGGGCACATCAAGGCGGCGGTGGTGGTAACTTTGGGATAGTTACTAAGTATTACTTCAAAGATTTGCCTGATGTCCCTGCTTTTGTTCACGCGCAAGAGGTCGCGATTCCTTGGGGTAGCTTAGATTACACGCAATTTGCGGCATTGCTGAAAAATTACGGAGAATTTTGGACTAAGAATAATGGGCCTGAAAGTCGCTTTAATGCATTGCACTCTTCGATGTCGGTACCAAATTCAGTCGGTGGCAGTGGCGATATTCGTATACAGTTATTTAGTAGCGGCGATCCCGGGTTGATTGACGAGTTTCTGGATGCAGTCTTTTCGTCTACACAATTAGCACAAGCAAAAGTCGGGCTTCGTACTTCCGATCATATGGGGCTACAAAGCCAAGAAGATGCACCACCACGTCCAACCCCTCCAGGCAGTTATTTTAGTTTACCATGGTGGTACGGTACCCAATATAACGCAGGTCCGTTGATTGGTGCTCGAGGCAAAAATAAATCAGCCTACATGAATAAGCCATTCCCAGAATCCCAGATACGTACTTTGTGGTATGAGTTACGCAACGGTGACTATCTAAGCCCCGGAGGTATGGTACAAATCTCATCATATGGTGGCCAAATCAATGCGCTTTCCTCTTCTGATACAGCTGTATCTCATCGCAATTCGGTGATGAAGTTGCAATATCAAACGTACTGGTTTGAGGCCGGTCAAGATCCTTACCACATTGGTTGGATGAATAACCTTTACGAAAAGATGTATGGTAAAGCTGGGCCAGTACCAGATGGCACCATGGATGGATGCTATGTCAATTATGCGGATACTGACATCCAAAATTGGCAGTACCTTTACTACAAAGGCAATTATCCGAGACTGCAGCAAGTGAAACGATTATTAGATCCGACGAATCGGCTTAATCATGCTCAGTCAATAGAAGCTTAATCTCAAATAAATGATGCGCAAAATATTGCGCATCATAATGTCATCCAACCGCGTAATTAATAGCGGTTCATACAGTTTGCATAAAAAGTAGTTGTTGCAGGCCAGTCGCTAAATACGCCTTTTACACCAACTTGTCTTGCTAGTACATCCAATACCGTATAGACATCACCTTCCGTTTTGATAGCTTCACTGATCCCTTGATAGTACCAACCACCACCTTGAGAGATAAGCCCTGAACGTTCGAGTGTCCAAGTAATGATTTTGAGGTTAGCGTTTTTAGCTGCACGTGCATATTCAGAAGGCACAATCTTACCTTCATCGTCGAGTGTAAGTAGTACCCAAAGAGGCGGAGCAATTATATTCACTCCACTGGCTTTGATGTTTTCCATAGATGGCTGCCACGTTTGAGGGTTGCTGGGGTCAAACTTCGGGTCATCATAGCGTCCATCTAAATAAACCCCTTTTCGACCATAACGCGTGTTGTGACGCCAATATTGAACATCCTCAATATTGAACGACTGAGGCAATACTCTATGTGCCGGTATGCGGGCAGCTCTGTATTCGTCAATCATTTTTTGTGCATAATCTTGTTGGGTCATGCCTTCATATGGCATTGGTACTTGAGGTGCTTTTAGCTCTGGCGTCATTTTTACACGCAAAGACTTGAACAGCTCAATACTTTCTGCGTGGCTCATCAACGTGCCGGTTGCAGAGTACAAGTCTGTGCGCCAGCTAGCGGTACCTTTCACATATTCTTCTACTGTGGTGGCATTTGGGTTTGCGCCATCCATTTTACCTTTAAGCTGCTTGAACTCCTCAAGCGTTAAATCAGACGCACAACATTGCGCACTTGCTAGAGTGCCTGTTTCGGGATCTGCTGGGGTAAATGGTTGTGAGCACTTAGCGGCAAGCTCAGGCCGTATTAATATGTCGGTGCTGGTGTGTAAATCACATTGTGCGTGGCGACATACGAGCTCTTTGTCTTTGGTAAAAGTAACATCACACTCTAATACACCAGCGCCCATTTTTGCAGCCGCAATATATGACTCTTTTGTGTGCTCTGGGAATTGCGTTGGCGCACCTCGGTGACCGATAGAAAAGTCACTTTTAAAAAAAGGTCTATTTACGCAGCGAGAGAGCTTAGTTTTTAACGCACCCGGTGCCATTTGATCCAATAAATAAAAGGGGCGAGGGCCAAGCTGTGCAGTGGCGTTTGTATAGGCACTGCTAAGCAGTGCCGTACTTATTACGATTTTAGCTAAAGTTTTCATAACGTCCTAGTATGGTTTTTTTAGCTATTATCGGTATGAATTGTGACGTTTATATGAGTGCTTAGCGATAGTTACTTCGATAGTTTTCAACCCAAAGTTTGGTTGCTCCACACACCGCGGCAGGCATCACGATTAAGTTTACAAATGGGATCGCGGTGAGCACAAACACTGCAAAGCCAAAACCGTAAGACAGCCCTTGTTGACCCTTCAGCTCTTGCTTCATTTGATTGAAACTGATCTTATGATTATCAAATGGGTAATCATTGTATTGCACGTTGTACATCCAACAAGTAAACAATATCCACAGAATCTGACCAATAACGGGAAGAAACCAAAGCATAACGAAAAAGACAAGAGCACGAGGTAAGTAATAACGGAGTTTTGTCCATTCTCTACCGACCATGCGCGGGACGTCTTTAAGCACATCTGCTAAGCCATCGTCATTAATTTTTTGGCCTGTGAGGTGCATTTCTACCTTTTCAGATAACAGTCCATTGAATGGCGCAGCGATAAAGTTGGTGATAACAGTAAACACCATGCTGTAACTAAACAGAATAATTACAATGGCCAAAGGCCACAAAAACCACTCAACCCAACTTAATATACTCGGCAGCATTGACCTTAGGTATTCGAAACCTTGAGTAAGCCAATCAAAAAGAAAAAATAGTGAGCTACCAAATAATAGAATATTGATCAGCAGTGGAATGAAAACAAAACGCTTAAGTCCTTTTTGACCCAGCATGGAAAACCCTGCTATGAAATACTCCATCCCTTTTGTTAATTGCATAAGTAAACTCTAAATTAGGAACAGTTGCTATTTATTATAATCGCTTCTGAAAATTAACGTAGTGCTTTTTTGATCTGTATCATTGTAAATAAAACATATAAAATTCAGTAGCTAGAGTGTAAATGTCACACTCTCTTACAATTCTACAGGGCAAATAGTGTATCAACCCCCCTTGTAAACACGTAAGTGAGTCCATAAACTATTTTATATACTTATTTGGGAAATCATTGAATATGCGTATCTTTCATGTACTGTTTGCATTAAGCTTTGCGACGTTACTTTGTGTAACGACGGCGGGCGCTAATGCAGCTGATGAAAGACAACAGGTTGTTGAGGTCTTGGCTGATATTGATGTTCAGCTTTTAGATATTGACCTCGATGATGCCTTAACGCTCGGTGCTTCCAGTCGTGACATTGCGTGTGCTGAATGCAATCTTGTTACACGTTTTGTTGTTCAATCCAACTCCGCTCTTACAAACCAGATCCGCGCACCACCTACACACTAAACACGCTTAATTTTAAAATTTTCTTTATTTTATAATCGTGATTGAGGTGATCCATGGGTTATTATCGTGCGCTTAAAACAAATTCGGTAGAAACCGATACCGTTGCAAAAACAAATTCAATGACTGCTATTGCATCTAATGAAGTACAAGAGCAATTGCCAGCAGAACAATTTTTACATCCTTTACCAACCACAGAGGTTGATCAACACGCCACTATTGATGAAGTCTTGCTGGTATTAGATAAAACACACCAAGCAACAGCACTTGTTATTGATATGAATGGCCAGCCTCTTGGTTTTATCTCTATGGCGCAATTAGGTAGTCGGTTCATTTTGGCAAAAGCACAGGCGTTAGGTTGTACACGCAATGAATTGACTGTCAGTGATGTTATGGTGCCGTTAACGGCACTCCGTCAGATTTCTACTTCTCAGGTATTGAATGCGAGAGTGGGAGATATAATGGCGACGATGGAAGAGGATGGTCTAGCCTATTTATTAGTAGTTGGTCAGCAAGCAAATGCTGTGGGCTATTTTGATTTTATTGATATGGTAAAAAGCAGTAGCCGTACCATCACTGCACTCAAATCGAGCAGTGCGTTTAAAGATGTTGTGGAAAGCGTGCTGCACCATAGAGAAATGTAACAGTTCCCCCAAAGTTAATGTAAATTAAAGCCAAGGCATCTATATGATGCCTTTTTTAGTTTTTAAGGTAACTTAACGTTGTGCCGTTTGGCATACAAGTAAAATAACGGGAGTTCGATGAGTGTAAAGGTGACAAGGGTAAACCAAGTCCAAGTTACATTGAACCAAATCAAGCTAAACTCAGCTCCTGTACCAAAATATACCGAACCCACAACGCCTAATGACACCATAGATGCGATGAAGTCTTGCGCTGAAATTTTTTTAAAATCGTTACCCGCATATCTCGGATAAATGACGAAATAAGCTATTAGTAAAATAGCTGCATTGAGTAAAATTACATGGAACTCTGGGGACATAACTGCGTCTCAGAAAATTGAAAACCTGCAAAGTACATGTGCTACCCAGCACTCAGCTTTGCATAACCTAAGCTTTAAGCTTTTATTTGTGGCACATTGTAATCACATATCAACGTGTCTGCAAAGTAATCAATCTGTGTACTTTGACAATATTTAGAGAGTCTAGATCGTGGGTTGTCAGTAATTACACTGCCTTTTATGCCTGATTCTGTATATACTTCGCTTCTTAACCACATGAGGTGAGTATGCTGTCTAAAAACCAACAAAAACTAGTTAGAGCGCTGGCGCAAAAGAAATACCGCAAGCAACATGGTCTTTATTTAGTACAGGGTGAAAAAAATGTACTAGAGCTGCTGGCTGCTCAAATTGAAGTACAACATATTTTTGCGACACCTCAATTTATTGGTGCTCACCAAAACGAATTGAAAAACAGTAAAGTGACTGAATGCGACGAGCAAGTATTGAGTAAAGTAAGCACTTTAGTGACCAACAATGCTGCCATCGCAATTGTGCCTATTCCAGAGCAGCAAAGCATCGATAAAAGTGGTTTAGTATTGGCACTCGATGGCGTATCTGATCCCGGTAATTTAGGTACCATTATTCGTGTTGCAGATTGGTATGGCTTAAAGCAGATTGTGGTAAGCGAAGATTGTGCCGACCACTTAAACCCAAAAGTGATTAGCGCAACGATGGGGTCGTTTGCCCGTATTAATGTCGTCCGCACAGATCTAGAGCCTTTTTTAAGTCATTATAATGGTGCAATTTATGGCGCCTATTTAAATGGAGAAAATGTTCATCAAACTGCATTTAGTCAAAGTGGCGTATTAGTTATGGGCAGTGAGTCTCATGGGATTCGGCCACATCTGAGCCAATATATCAACCAGCCGATTACGATTCCTGCATTTGGAGGAGCCGAGTCTTTGAATGTGGCGATGGCTACAGGGATCATTCTTGATAACATACGCCGCGCAGTGTAGCGTGAGTCGTGTAAGTAAATTTTTGGTCTCATAATTAAAACTTTCTATGCGCTTAAGTCACATTAAACTGGCTGGTTTCAAGTCCTTTGTAGATCCAATGAAGATCCCATTTCCCGATCAGATGACCTGTGTCGTGGGCCCAAATGGCTGTGGGAAGTCAAATGTGATCGATGCAGTTCGATGGGTACTTGGTGAGAGTTCGGCTAAAAACCTGCGCGGTGATGCCATGACGGACGTTATCTTTAATGGCTCAACACACCGTAAAGCCATTTCTCAAGCTTCCGTAGAACTCATGTTTGATAACACTCAAGGAACACTGTCTGGTTCATTGGTGGATAGAAATCAGATTGCCATAAAGCGATTGGTTACGAGAGATGGTCAGTCATTGTATTACCTCAACGGCAGTAAATGTCGTCGTCGAGACATCACAGATATCTTTTTAGGTACAGGTTTAGGGCCGCGCAGTTACGCGATTATTGAACAAGGGATGATCTCTCGTCTTATCGAAAGTAAACCCCACGAACTTCGGGTGTTTTTAGAAGAAGCAGCAGGAGTATCTAAATATAAAGAGCGCAGGAGAGAGACGCAAACCCGCATCAAAAGCACGCGCGATAACTTAGAGCGTTTATTAGATATGCGCCAAGAGCTGCAATCTCAGCTCGATAGACTAGCAAAACAGGCAGAGTCGGCGCGTAAATATAAAGATTTAAAAACGCAAGAAAGAACATTAAAAGGGCAACTTGCGGTATTAAAGTGGCAGGATTTTAATGACAAGCTCCAGTTTAAAGTTGCTGAAATTGGTAAACTGGATGAAAAACTAACCTTCTTAGAGCAAGCGCACGGCGGGCAGAGTGATGTGATAGCGAGCTTTGAGCAACAGGTAACGCATCTAACTGATGCACTCACCGTTGCGCAGCAGTCGCTACATAAAATACATACCGAGCTCACCCGTGCTGAGCAACAAAAAGTGCACTTAGGTGAGAAACGCCAAGAACTCATAGAAGCGCAAAGTAAACTTGGTCAAGAGCATGAAAATGCACAACAACTTCTAAATGAGCAGCAACACTCGAGTGAGACACATCAACAGCAGTATGATGATGCAGCAGAAGCGGTGGTGATATGCGAAGCAGAACTGGATGAAGTGACAGCGCTTTATGAAGAGGCACACGAAAAAACAGAAGACGTTGAACAGCAATTAGAGTTGGCTCAATTACAATTAAATGAAGCTCAGGCCAATTTAAACAATGAAAATAACAAGTTGCAGCAACTGGACCAAGCGTATTCGCACCAGCAAGAAAAGCGCAAAGGATTAACAGATAAACAATCAGTATTGATAGCGCAAAACAGTGCAGAAACTTTATCTCAAGAACAAGCAAAGCAACAGGCAATGGTCAAAGAGATGGCTTTGTTACAAAGCCTCTCACAAAAACTAGTGGAAAAAGTGACTGCGTCAGAGCGACAGGTAAAAGCATGTGAAGATTTGCTATCGACACAGAGCCAGCAGCTTTTAGAGCAAACGACAGAAAGGGACATGCTGTCTGGGTTACTTGGTACAGTTGGGTCTGAAACTAATCAAAGCTTTCTGAGTCAATTAAAAGTGGATTCAATGCATACACAAGTTGTTGAACGGGCATTGTTTAGTATCACTGAACTTCATTTGACTAGGCCAAATGAAGAAGGGGGCTTGTGGCCTTCTTCGCATATGCCCCACCCAGAAAGTGTCGCAAAATTGATTGTATCAGGTGTATATCCAAGTTTTTTAAATCATATTAAATGGCTTGATAAATCTCGCCAGTTTGTGCCATGTGCTCAATTTTTCTTGGCAGTAGACGAGTCTGGTGAGCTATATGGTGAAAACTTTATAACCGAGCCGAGTAACAATGAAAATAGCGAGCTTGCTAAATATGCCAGGCTTGAGTTGCTATCGAGCACCATACCTGAATTTGAGAAGTCTGTGAGCCAAACCAAAGGGCGTTTAGCAGAGTTCAAGGAGATCCACACTGAGTTTGTGGCACAAGTTGAAACAAATAGGCAGGATATTCATCGCATTGCTCAAGATATAGCAGGCAACAAGAGCCGTATCGAAGTCTTACAGCAACAACACGCACAATGGGTACAACAGTCCGAGCAATTGTGCGTTGAATTAAAAGATGTTGAAGACACTTTAATAATGCATCAAAAAGAGCGTGATGCGCTGGTTGCTCAACATGAACTACAAGCTGAGCAGGCTGATTTATTGCAGCGGCAGGCGGCAGTGCGCAAAGAAGCAGTCGAAAAGCATAAGCAGGTATATACCCACATACAGCTTCGTAAAAATCAGCTGCAAGAGCGTGTACACCAAACCAAATTGACATTGCAGCAAGCACAGAGTACGCAGCAACTTAGCGCTACAAAGTCGGCACACTTACAACAAAGCTTAGCGCAATGTGAAGCGACTCTGAACTCTAACAAAGCCCAGTTAACCAAGTTGGAGCTACCAACTGAAGAGATTAAAACGCAAATTCAAACCCTGATAGGCGACCATCAGGCACAAAAGGTGCAGTTAGAGGAGCTGGAATTAGAGGTAAAAAATGCCAAACAACAGCTTGCTGAAAAGCAACTGTCAGTGCAGGACTCACAAGCACAAAGCCTCAAGCTGAAGGAGCAAAAACAGCAACTCCAGTTACAAGAGCAAAGTTTAGTGGTAAAAGCGCAGTCTGCACTAGAGCCGCTTCTTGAGTTAAAGCAAACTTTAAAAGGTGTGCTAGCGACTTTAAATAAAGACATGACGCAAGGTGTGTATCAAAGTAAATTGGCTGCAACAAGTCACAAGCTGTCAATGCTGGGTGCTGTTAACCTAGCAGCTATTGAAGAGTATGATGAAGCGTCGGCGCGTAAAAAGTACCTTGATGAACAGCTCAATGACTTAACCGCGGCACTGGAAACGCTTGAAAACGCCATCCGTAAAATTGATAGAGAGACAAAAACACGGTTTAGGGCGACATTTGATGAGGTTAATGGCTCACTTGGAGAGCTATTTCCAAAAGTTTTTGGTGGGGGAAGTGCGTATTTAGAGCTCACCAGTGATGATTTGTTAGAAAGTGGTGTTACTATAATGGCAAGACCACCAGGAAAGAAAAACTCGACAATTCATTTGCTAAGTGGTGGAGAAAAAGCGTTGACCGCATTATCATTGGTATTTTCTATCTTTAGATTAAATCCAGCTCCATTTTGTATGTTGGATGAGGTAGATGCGCCATTGGATGATGCTAATGTCGGGCGTTTTTGCCGTTTAGTAGAAGAAATGTCACAGGCGGTGCAATTTATTTATATTAGCCATAATAAAGTGGCGATGGAAATGGCCGCAAGGCTGACGGGGGTAACTATGGCGGAACCTGGGGTTTCTCGTGTAGTTGCCGTGGACATAGAACAAGCAGTGCAAATGGCACATACTTAATAAGTAAAGGTGAACAATGGCCACAGAGTTAAGATGGGCATTAATCGTGATCAGTGCATTGATCATAGGTGGATTACTGATTCATGGGTTATGGTCTGTTAGAAAAAAAGAAGACAAAGATGGTAGCAGACAGGATGTACCAGCACCGATGGATGATATGAAAACATCAGAGCCAGAACTTAATGATATGAGCTTTACGGCAGTAGAAGAAGAACCTAAAGCCACAATTGAAGAGCCTGTTTTACACGATTCTGACGAGGAGCAACAACACGAGGCATCAGAGACGAACTCTGCATCTCAGCCCGCTCCAGAACCCCAAGACTTTATTATCTTGCACATTCAAATGCCTGAAGGGCTCACAATGGCAGGGTCAAAGCTTTTACCTAGTGTGCTGAGTTTAGGTTTTAAGTATTCAGAAGAAGGCTTCTTTAATCGCCATGTTGAGTCATCTGGTAATGGCCCTGTGCTATTTCGTTTAGTGAATATGTATAACCCAGGTACATTTGATATAGACAATATGGAACAATTTAGCACCGCAGGTGTGAGCTTGTTTATGACGCTACCTTGCGAAGGGGATAGCATGGCGGCATTTAATATGCTTCATAGTGCAGCCAAAAAACTTTCAGATGAGTTTGGTGCGCAGGTACTAGACAGTGCCCGCAAGCCACTAACTGTCGATACAATTAGAGCATATGTCGAAAAAGTACGTGAATTTGCTGCATAGCATGTAATTATGCTTTGTGCTCTGTACTTAACAAGCGCAAAAGATAAAATAAGCCACTGGTATTAGCCGGTGGCTTTTGTGTTATTAAGAGGTTGAAATGTCCGAATCTATCAGTAATAGAATCAATGAATTAAAGGCGCAATTAGAAGATCATAATTACAAGTATTATGTTTTAGATATGCCGTCAGTGCCAGACGCTGAATACGATAGGCTAATGCGCGAACTGGTAGACCTAGAAACGCAACATCCTGAGTTTCTAAGTGTTGACTCTCCTTCACAAAAAGTTGGGGGAATGGCACTAAGCAAGTTTGAACAAGTTACACATAAAGTACCGATGTTATCGCTTGATAATGCGTTTGGTGAAGATGAATTCAATGCGTTTAACCGCCGTATAAAAGAGCGCTTGCTAGAAAGTAATGAGTTGCACTTTTGTTGTGAGCCGAAGTTAGATGGTTTAGCGGTGTCGATTTTGTATCGATATGGTGTACTAGTACAAGCGGCGACTCGTGGTGATGGCCAAGTAGGTGAAAACATTACTGAAAATGTTAAAACTATACGCAATATACCGCTGCGCCTAAGAGGGGAAAATATCCCTGTTGAGGTAGAAGTACGTGGTGAAGTATTTATGGATAAGGTTGGCTTCGACCGTCTTAATGAGGCCGCTTTGGCCAAAGATGAAAAGACATTTGCTAACCCACGTAATGCCGCAGCAGGAAGCTTACGTCAGCTAGATTCAAAGGTAACGGCTCAAAGACCATTAATGTTTTACGCATATTCAATGGGCACAATCGAAGGGTCGGAGCTGGATAACACACATTTTGGTCAACTTGAGCAGCTAAAACAGTGGGGCTTACCTATGTGCCCTGAAACCAAACGAGTTGAAGGTGTTGCACAGGCGATCAGTTATTACCAAGATATTCTTATTCGCCGTGATCGGCTTAGTTATGAAATAGATGGCGTTGTTATTAAAGTCGATAACAAACAGCAACAGTCACAGCTTGGGTTTGTGGCACGTGCGCCGCGCTGGGCAATTGCATACAAATTCCCTGCCCAAGAAGAAGTCACTCAGTTATTGGATGTTGAATTCCAAGTAGGGCGCACAGGTGCTATTACGCCAGTCGCTCGTCTTGACCCCGTTTTTGTGGGAGGAGTTACAGTTTCTAATGCGACGCTTCACAATCAAGATGAGATAGATCGTTTAGGTATCAAAGTAAAAGACCATGTGATCATTCGTCGTGCAGGGGATGTGATCCCACAGATCACGCAAGTTATTTTAGATAAACGCCCAGATGACACCAGAGAGATCCAATTTCCTGATACCTGTCCTGTCTGTGATTCTCATGTGGAGCGTGTTGAAGGGGAAGCCGTTGCGCGATGTACTGGTGGGCTAGTTTGTCAGGCGCAAAGAAAAGAGGCCATTAAGCACTTTTCTTCTCGCAAGGCGCTCGATATAGATGGCCTTGGTGACAAAATTGTTGAGCAGCTGGTGGACAGAGAGCTCATTAAGACACCTGCCGAGTTGTTTAAGTTACGCCAAGGGCACTTTGAGTCGCTGGAGCGCATGGGCCCTAAGTCGGCTAAAAACTTGGTAGATGCACTTGAGATTGGCAAGAAAACTACTTTAGCTAAATTTTTATACGCGTTGGGTATACGTGAAGTGGGCGAAGCGACGGCTCAAAATTTAGCAAACCATTACTTAACCCTTGAAAAGGTGATGAATGCCACCATTGAAAGCTTACAAGAAGTGAGTGATGTGGGAGTGGTGGTTGCACATCATATCAACGCGTTTTTCAAAGAGCTGCACAATCAGACAGTCGTTTCTGAGTTGCTAGAAGTCGGTATTCACTGGCCAGAAATCGCAGCGCCTGCAGAGTATGTACAGCCGCTTGCTGGCTTGACGTATGTGCTAACAGGTACCATGAGTGAGTTAAACCGCAATGATGCAAAAGTACGACTTCAAGCACTTGGCGCTAAAGTAGCTGGTAGTGTATCAAAGAACACAGATGCGTTAATTGCGGGTGAAAAAGCGGGATCTAAGCTGACTAAAGCACAGGATCTAGGCATTGAAATTATGGATGAAGCTGCGCTAATCGCGTTATTTGAAAAGCATCAAGGTTAAATAAACAAGTGGGGGTAGCGTGAGTAAATTAATAGGTCGCTTTGGACCAGAGTATTGGGACAAATACGGTGTCTACAGAACACCAATTGGCTTTAATTTGACTTTAATTGTGCTCTTACGCCCCTTTTTAATTTGGCTCATGTCGGCGCTGACTTGGCGCCCTGACTTGGATATTATGAGTCTGTTTTTCCCTGTCAAAAGTAACTTCTTTGTTGCCATCGGTATCGCTGCTATTGCGCTATTACCTGCACTGGTTTTTTCAATGCGTCGCCCAAGTAGTTCGACCCGTTGGGGAGAGCTTTGGGGATATATGCGCTGGCCTCTACTGATTGCGGCCCTTTTAGATCTAGGCTGGCTTGTAATGCAAGCTGCAAATGGTCACTACCAATTTTCCTTTTACCTAGCGAGTCAGATAGTACTGGTTTCATGGGTAACTTTGTATCTAATTCAGAGCCGTTACTTAACGTGTTTTTTTAGTGATTGGCCGGAACCAGAAGCTAAATAGCTTGACGCAAAAGCGACCAAAAGCCTAAATGTAAAGTAGGGTTTTGTCGTTCTCGTGAACGTAAACAGTGACGGTTTTAGTGGTGAGTTTGCTTATTTTACTTAATGAGAAGTCACGGGTGATATGATGATTTTTTGTTAAAGCTCATCTGATGTATACCAGTTGTTAATTATATAGGAACTGGTATTGTTTAAACCTAGATATGTCATGAAGTTAGTGTAGGGTGTATCCATACATCGAGAGAGGCGAAATAGTGTTATTAGCTGAAAACATTAACAATAATATATTACTAGGAATATCAACATGTTAATTTGGCAAGATATCCTCAAATTGGCCAACGAGGGCAACCCTACACCACCACGAAGGGTTGAGAAGAGTATGATGCAGTGGCAAGCTTTACTAGAGCCTTCTGTATTTCATATTACTCGCAATAAAGGCACTGAAAGGCCGTTCAGTTCGCAATCATGTAGTTTGTTCGAACCTGGCCAATATGAATGTGCTTGCTGTGGCGAGTTACTTTTTGATGCGCATGAGAAATTTGAAAGTGGGTCTGGCTGGCCCTCATTTACACAACCAGCAGATCCCAGAGCGGTAGCGTACATATTAGATAACTCACATGGTATGGCACGCGTTGAAATTGTTTGTAATGTTTGTGATGCACACTTAGGACATGTCTTTCCTGACGGGCCCAAGCCTAGCGGGTTAAGGTACTGTGTTAATGCTCTGGCGATGGTCAAGCAAGAGACTGTGAGTTGATTTTAAATAAGGGGTGTCATACGCCCCCTTGTTTTACGCCAATCTTTTAATGGGCAAGTCCCATTTCTTTCATTTGTGCAAGTAACTTATCGAAGCGAGTGAGCTGCTCGGAGTCAAGTTCGGAGTCTTGTAAAACCTTTAAGCACTTTTTGGCCAAGTTAGTGTTAAAGGTAATGCCCTTTTTACCAGTCGCATCGGTTAAGCACTGTAATAAATTGAGGGCAATACTCGCGTTCTTAGGCATGACTCTAAACGCTTGAGAAAAGGCTTCTAAGGCGACATCAAGTTCTCCCTTATTAAACTGCTTAACGGCATGGTTATTGAGCTCTTTGGGCCCCATTGTAATATCCTTACGCTCATCATGCTGCTGATGTAAGTAGCGCATCATAACGGGATCTTCTTGAGCTTGATGGCGTTCACAATGCTCTATGATTTGCCCAAACAAGGCTTGAGCTTTATGTTGGAAACCGAGTTCATGGAACGCCTTGGCCTTGTCTAATGCTGCGTCTACCGAGCGGATCACTGGTTCGTCTTCGAGCTGTTCCATGAGATGCCGTGCTTTCTTATGCTCGTCTTTTAAGTAGTGCATTCGCGCGTTAAGAACATCCACTTGTGTTTGATTTATTGCGTTTGGGAATTGTTTTTTCAGATCAGTTAAATACTGCTGAGTCTGTCGGGTGATTTTTTGGATTTGTTCATGTTGGTCGGTCGCCAATGCAAAGTCGATGCCTGCTCGTGCTGCATTTAGATATACCTCTGGGCTGTCGTGAATAGAGTAGCGCGCAAAGCTGGCGATTTCTTTTTGCGCATTGTAGCTGCACTCATAATCGTGATTGATCATTGCAACAGTACTGAGTGATTTTTGCCGTGAGAGATTTCGAGGTGCAATTTGCGAAGCTTCGTGCAGTGCCTTTTGAGCGTGTTCAAACTGGTTAAGTTTAATTTCCAAGCGCCCGAGGAGGTCCAGAGCCGCAAGGCGAGTTTCGCTTTTTTCAATAAGCCCTTTAAGAAATTTTTGCGCGGTCAAATCTTCATTATTTGCAATGAGTGCTTCTACCATTCCTAATTTGGCCCAAGTAAATTTTTGTAACTCTAGTGCTGACTTATAAAACTGTTTAGCCTCATCAAAGCGTTTCAACTTTAGTAGAGTTTCACCCTTGAGTTTAAGCAACATAACGGAATAGGCATGCTGTTGGCCATCAAGCTCGCTATTGATAAACTTTAGCGCTTTAGAATAGTTCTCGTCATCTATGAGCGTATAGATTTTTCTAAGGCCTTGTTTTCTTTTTAGGATCCTTTCAATACGGGTTTTGAGATCTTTAATCGTAAATGGTTTAACAAGAAAATCGTCAGGCTGCAGCTCTACTACGCTGTGTACGAGCTCTGGGCTGGTCTCAGCCGAGGTGAAAATAAACCCAGTACAGCGTTTGATTAATCGCTTTTTCAAAAGTTCTTCATAAAGCTGATAGCCATTTTGGCGCTTACTTAAATCAAAAGAGCAAATGATAAGCTCAAATTTATTGGTCT
The DNA here is from genome assembly GCF_001625595.1 of Pseudoalteromonas luteoviolacea NCIMB 1942. Classification (GTDB taxonomy): domain Bacteria; phylum Pseudomonadota; class Gammaproteobacteria; order Enterobacterales; family Alteromonadaceae; genus Pseudoalteromonas; species Pseudoalteromonas luteoviolacea_A. The sequence continues at coordinate 1,654 of NZ_AUXT01000218.1, read as the reverse complement.
GACAGCTTTCTTTGGCAACAGCAGCAGATTCAGCAATAAATACATTGCGATAAGCCAAGCGTTCTAGCGATTGTTTTAAGTAACTAAGCGCCAGAGGTTGTTCTTCCACAATCAAAATTTTTGAATTAACAAATGGTTGAACTGGCATATTGATCTAAATGTGTTGCTCCCAATGTTTTTAGTCTAGTCGTTTCTTCTAAGTTTTAAAATAGTTCGTCAAAAGATGACAAGCACAATAGGAAGTAACTAACTGGAAAATAAACATTTGGAAATTGTTTCTAGATATGAAAGTAGAATGGTGGGTTGTACTGGACTTGAACCAGTGACCCTCGCCTTGTAAGGGCGATGCTCTCCCAACTGAGCTAACAACCCGGGATTGTGTAATTTGGTGGGTGATACTGGACTTGAACCAGTGACCCTCGCCTTGTAAGGGCGATGCTCTCCCAACTGAGCTAATCACCCAAATTACATTCTATATTTAGTGGTGGGTTGTACTGGACTTGAACCAGTGACCCTCGCCTTGTAAGGGCGATGCTCTCCCAACTGAGCTAACAACCCAAATATAGATTTTCTGGATAAGTATCCAACCGCAAAACGGATTTTAATGGTGGGTTGTACTGGACTTGAACCAGTGACCCTCGCCTTGTAAGGGCGATGCTCTCCCAACTGAGCTAACAACCCGGGATTGTGTAATTTGGTGGGTGATACTGGACTTGAACCAGTGACCCTCGCCTTGTAAGGGCGATGCTCTCCCAACTGAGCTAATCACCCAAATTACATTCTATATTTAGTGGTGGGTTGTACTGGACTTGAACCAGTGACCCTCGCCTTGTAAGGGCGATGCTCTCCCAACTGAGCTAACAACCCAATATAGAATATAGATATGTGGTGGGTTGTACTGGACTTGAACCAGTGACCCTCGCCTTGTAAGGGCGATGCTCTCCCAACTGAGCTAACAACCCATATCTAAAATCACAACAACGTTTTTCAAATTGTGCCGCGTCATTGTGGGGCGCTATTATAGGTGTAACAACAAAGGAGTCAATAGTTAGAATGAAAAATTCGTTCAGTTGCTTTAATTATAAGCAAAACAGCTGGAATTCAATAACTCTTCATTATAAAGGAAGTCTAAAGTAAAGGGAGTTTACTGAGTAACACTCACTAACAGCTGATGATGCAGGGGAGGGGACGGGGCTTTTGCTTCACTATTGTGAGTTATGACACTTTGAGGTCGTGACCCCCCGTTTTTGTTGGCACCAATATAATATTAGAGATGAAGGGCTAAATCATGTCAGTGAGAAGGTTGAAAATTGAACGAAAACAAGTGCTTTGATTGAAGTTGTAAATCGTTTTGTATATATTGTGTCCTCCTGGGTGTTTTTTTAAAGCAGTTAGAAAAAACTTCACTAAAAATTGTTGACTTTATTTTCCTGCCTGCATAGAATGCGCCCCGCACTCAGCGATGCACGTCTTAAATGACGTTGGCAGTTTGGGGCTATAGCTCAGCTGGGAGAGCGCCTCGCTGGCAGCGAGGAGGTCGACGGTTCGATCCCGTCTAGCTCCACCAAAATTTCGTTGAAAAAGTCCTAGTGACATTGTTTAGTTTTAAACTTCGAATGTTTAAAATTAATATTGTGTCCCCTTCGTCTAGAGG
>NZ_AUXT01000217.1 GCF_001625595.1 Pseudoalteromonas luteoviolacea NCIMB 1942 | reverse complement strand
AAGTGTGATCCCGCCCTGAGCAGCAATCACGGTGGTTTAATCGGGTATTACCCTTGTTCATTGTTTACTAACTAAAAAAGGATTTTAAAAATGAAACTTAAATTATTGGCAACTTCAGGCATGCTTTTACTAGCATCTGATATGGTATTTGCTTTGGACCCAGTAAGAATCATGAAGATGACTCTATCAGCACACCTCTTGGTATTGGTCGTAACCAATGGGCTTTGAAGTGTAAATACATCTCAAACCGTACTTACGATTACAATATTAATGATGACTGGGGTAACCAACGTTCACGCGTTTACTACCCTAGCTTTTACAAGCCAGGTAATTTCAACGACTGGTGGCGTGCACCTACGTCAAAAGCGCCAGCGTGTACAAACAATGGTTACACAGGCATCATTCATTGCCTATCTTCATGCTACACACCTGATCAGAAGTTACTATTTGCTGAAGGTGAGCTAGCTATTTTTGACGCGTTTACTCGCCGTGTTAGCCGTATTGTTACATTGAGCGATGACGCAACGCTTGATAGTCTTGCGCACACCGTGCGTGATGTCGATGCTTATAGCGAATCTGTACGTGACGTAGAGCATGGTATTCTGCATATCAAAACAGCAAGTGGCGGCTCTATCAAAGTAACCTTAAACCACCCACTCCTTATCTCTTCTGGTCATTTAAAGAATGCTGAAGACATTAAAGTTGGTGATGCGTTGATTGCCGAAAACGGCGACTTTGACCAGATCAGGTGTCTCGATTGCAATGGCTGGTGCACCATTTTCTACTTGCTGCCACAAATAACTCACAATTTCACCGTCAGGCGCATGACTTTCTGTGCCATCAAGTGTGAAAGCTCCGCCCTCTGATATCTCTAGATTTTCTCCTACTACGGCATTCGGGTCTGCGATTAATTACATCTATGACCTTGACTGATACCGTATCAAATGCTGTTGCACCTTTGTCGTCAGTGACCGTTATCTTTAACACCATTGTATGGTCTGGCGTTTCATCAGTAAGTGGAGGTACAGACATGCTGGCCTGTAATTGCTGGCTATCCCTTATCGTATCGAAGGGCCCAGAAATATGCTCCCAAAGAAAGGACACAACTTCTCCATCCTCGTCATTGGCTGTCGCTGAAAGCAGCAATATCTCTCGCTCTTCAATCTCTAGGGGCACATCAGCGATGACGGTCGGGGCTAAATTTCCCGCTTTTAACGTGATACTGACCTCATCCGTACTTGAACTACCATCATCATCTGTCACTGTCAGAGAGAATTTCAATACTTCAGATTCAGGCACATAGGGAGCAAGAAACGATGCGCTCGCAGAATCTTTGTCTCGCAATACAACAGTAGTACCTTCAAGCTGTTTCCACTCATCCTTTTCGACGGTGCCATCTGTATCCAAAGCAGAGCTTGATAATAATACTTCGCCACCTTGCAAAGCTCCACTTACGGAGCTTACTGTTACTTGGGGCGCTTTATTTTTAACTATGGGGGGAGGTTTCGGATTATCAGTGCCACCACTGCCGCTGCCACACGCAGTCAGTAATGTACTGATACCGAATGCAATTACGCTAGAGTTTACAGGTGTGAAGCAGTCCTTATTTCGAGTTAAATAAATGCTGGAATAGCCCGTAAATTAATACGACTTAAGCGTTCCCAGTTTAATACAAAGAGACTACCACCTCAATAAAAAAACATATTTGCAACAAGTAATTTACTCACATTCTTATTTTGAGATAATGGCGACACTGGCCAGCTTGAACGCATCGCGTTTGCCAATACAAAAAAGCTCTTATACACAGTTTGTGTATGGCTTTGTTCGGGTTGATTAATCTGAAAATATTTAACTAATATCTTTATTTCAACTACTTAGTTGGGGAGTGTGTATAGAGTAATTCAGCGAGTTTGTGCTTTATTAAAAACTCTCTAAGCATGCGGTGTACTTGAATGGCATTAGATGCAGAAAGACATTGCTCTAGTAGGGCTTCCATATCTTCTACTTTCAGTCTTCTTAGTACCCATTTAACTTTATTTAAAGAAGAAATATTCATACTTAAGCGTCTGTAGCCCATTGCCACTAATAATATTGCCCCTTCATACTCGCCACCAAGCTCGCCACACAAGCTAAATGGGAGCTCCAAGTTTTGACAGTCGCGTGCAATTTTATACAGTGCGCGCAGCACACTTGGGTGATAAGGCTCAAACAACTCAGCTACACGTGCATTTGCCCTGTCTACAGCGAGTAAGTATTGCGTTAAGTCATTGCTACCTACAGAGCAAAAGTCTACTTTATCAGCCCATTCAGGCAATAAAAACAAACTAGATGGCACTTCTAACATTACACCGATTTCTGGTTTGTCTATTTGGTAAAATTGATCTGCCCACTCTTCTTGCAGCTCAAAGTAGGCTTGTTCCAACAACAGAAGCGCATCATCAACTTCTTCGGTATGACTCACCATAGGTAACATAATTTGTAAATTACCAAGACCTGCATTCGCCTTGATCATCGCTTTCAACTGATCTAAAAATAACTCGGGATGGTCTAAGGTCACTCGTATTCCTCGCCATCCTAAAAAGGAGTTTTCTTCTTCAATATCAAAATAATCAAGAACTTTATCACCCCCTATATCCAATGTTCGCATAACCACAGGCTCAGGGTGGTATCGGGATAATACCTCTCGATAGCACTGCTCTTGCTCAGCTTGAGATGGAAATTGTCCTCTTTGCATAAACCAAGACTCAGTGCGATACAGGCCAACGCCATCGCTGTATTTTGCACTCATATACTCGGCAGAAAGATCTAACCCTGCGTTGAGCAACAAACTGATCCGCTCACCATCTAATGTAACGGGCGGCAAATCGTACTCCGCTTCAAACTTGTCATGTAGCTGGCTGTCTTTTAGTTTTAATGCCTCATATTCTTGCGTGAGCACTTTAGAAGGTGAGATGTAAACCCGGCCCGCATATGCATCCAATATAATTGGTTTATCTTCAAATTGAAGCAGTGGCACATTTTCAATACCCCAAATTGCCGGTATGTCCATGGCTCTGGTCAATATTGAAGCATGTGAATTTGCTGAGCCGTGTACACTGACGACCCCAACAAGTTTGCTTTTAGGCACTTCCGCTAACATGGCTGGGGTCAGCGTATCAGCAATAAGAATAGTTTGCTCATGATAAGACCGCGCCACACTCTCCGTGCTTACCAAGTGGTGTAGCACTCTTAGGCCTAAGTCTTTTACATCTACCGCTCGCTCTTTAATATAAGGATCCTGCATCGCTTCAAACTGCGCAATCAGTTCACCGATGACATGTTTAAGCGCAGATTTTGCGTCCCACCCTTTGTCCAGCTCTTTGTCTACCTTCTCTCCCAGACTTTTGGCATCGAGCAACTGCTGATAGACCTCGAAAACGGCAAGCGCTTCTTTGGGTAGTGATGCAGACAAGCAGTTTGCCAAAATGTGAAACTCCTGACGGGTCGCAGCCACTGCCTGTCGAAACTTTTGCCTTTGTTCCGCAATATTGTCGCTTTTTGTGGATTCAATACTTGAGAACTCTAATTTAGGTAACACCACATAAGCTTGCCCAAGCGCTATTCCTGGTGCACTAGATACCCCCTTTAGCACTGAAGTTTTATGGGTAGACGCCTCTTGTTTGAGTATTGTTTGAAGCTCAACATGTGCCAATTGAGAAGCGAGTTGTGCAGATAAGGTAATTAAAAACGATTCTTCATCGTCACTAAAAACACGCGTGTTTTTCTGTTGAACAACGATGACGCCCATCACTTTTCGTTGATGAACAACGGGGACTGACAAAAAGGCATTGAAGCCTTCTTCATTTACTTCTGGGGATTGCTTAAAGCGGGGATGGCTCTGTGCATGAGCGATATTGATGGGCTCTTCTCGCTGTGCTACAAGCCCTACAAGCCCTTCTGTAAAACCAATTCTAAATTGGCCTACGGCACTGGGATTAAGGCCATCACTGGCCATCAGAACAAAATTGTCTTTGCTGTAATCAGCAAAGTAAATGGAGCAACATTCGGTCTGCATGGCATTCTTAACCATAGTAACGAATAAGTTCAATGCATCGTCTAAGTTATCTTGTTGAGATACTGCTTCAGCAATTGACCTTAATGTTGCTAACACTTTTCTTCCTTACTTATCGTCTGCGCCAATGATCTTTATGGCTATGCTCTTTGCGATTAAAGGGCATCGCAAAGGGCGCAAACTCTTTCATCACTCTACGATATACATCTCTTTTAAATGAGACGACCTGTCTAACCGGATACCAATAACTTACCCATCGCCAATCATCAAATTCAGGATGATGCGTTCTGAGCAAATCAACTTCTTCATCTTTACATCTTAACTTAAGTAAAAACCATTTTTGCTTTTGCCCTATACATACAGGGCTAGAGTCTTTACGAATTAATCGTTTTGGTAATTTATACCGCAACCAGTGTTTTGAGCTCGCGACAATCTCCACATCTTCCGGCCGTAAACCAACTTCTTCATGAAGTTCCCGATACATGGTTTGTTCAGGTGTTTCTCCTTCATCCACACCCCCTTGAGGAAACTGCCAAGAGTGCTGGCCATAACGCCTAGCCCAAAATACTTGCCCTTGGTTGTTACATATTACAATTCCCACATTGGCACGAAATCCTTCGGCATCAATCACCTTAGCGCCTCATTCTTATATCAATTTTACTTGATTGTTCCATATCTAAGAGACATCAGCAAACATTATTCCCGCTTTTGCTCAAGTTACCCACAGCTTGTGCATAACTTTTAACTAACGAGCCTAATTTACAAACAAATCCACAAAAAGAGAGTGAAAAAGCTAACTTCTCCACAGAAACTGTGGATAATATTGTTCATATATCTGTATTTATCCAAGAATAAGACCAAGGTGATTGTTAATAAGAATGCAAAAAACCACTAAACCCCTTTATTATCATTACGTTACACTATTCACACCCATCATCAGCAATGGTTAATCTTCCACCAAAAACAGGTAGGTCAAAAAACACACAAACAGGACTTAATCCACATGCAGTCACTTATCTGATAATATTGGCTTAGAATAATTAGGTATATGAGTCAATCTACGTGCAACGAGTTCCCCCTCCACTTTCCATTTCAGAATTAATGCAACGCGTTGAAGCGATTGCAGGTACCACGCTTGGTGAGTTGGCTGCTCAGTTCCAGTTTAAAAGCCCAGAGGATTTACTCAAGGAAAAAGGCTGGCCAGGCCAGTTAATTGAACATGCTCTGGGGGCAAGCGCTGGCTCAAAGCCCGTACCCGACTTTGAGCATATTGGCGTGGAGTTGAAAACGCTGCCTATTAGTTATCAAGGAAAACCCTTGGAAACAACTTACGTATCAATAGTCCCACTCACTGATTTAACTGGCTTGAATTGGTACCAATCAAGCGTAAAGAAAAAACTCACCCATGTTTTGTGGTTACCTATATTGGCCGAGCGAGATATTGCCCCCGTAGACAGAACAATAGCCACAGGCTTTTTGTGGCAGCCTTCAATAGAGCAAGAGGCCCAACTTAGAAGAGATTGGGAGGAACAAATTGAACTTATCGCGTTAGGCCGTATTCAAGAAATCACGGGACACCTAGGTGAGGTAATGCAAATCCGTCCAAAAGCAGCAAACAGTAAGGTATTGACCGATGCTATCGGCCCAAACGGGGGACTCATTAAAACATTGCCAAGAGGGTTTTATCTAAAAACCCAGTTCACGCAAAACATCCTCATGAATCACTTTGCAAATTAAGCTGTGAGTAAATCAAAGTAAAAAAAGCCGCTGAAGATAACTTCAACGGCTTTTTTTAAAGCTCAATAAGTAAATTATTGACCTTTAATTTCAGAGCGGCCATTGTAAACTGCTTTTTCACCAAGTGCTTCTTCGATGCGAAGCAGCTGGTTATACTTAGCAACACGGTCTGAACGACAAAGTGAACCAGTCTTAATTTGACCAGCCGCAGTACCCACCGCTAGATCCGCGATTGTCGCATCTTCCGTCTCACCAGAACGGTGTGAAATAACCGCAGTGAAGCCTGCATCTTGCGCCATCTTAATTGCGTCTAACGTCTCAGAAAGAGAACCAATCTGGTTGAACTTGATTAAGATAGAGTTACCGATGCTCTCATCGATACCACGCTTTAAGATCTTAGTGTTAGTAACAAATAAATCGTCACCTACTAGCTGAACTTTCTCACCGATTTTATCAGTTAAGATTTTCCAGCCATCCCAATCGCTTTCATCTAAACCATCTTCGATTGATACGATTGGGTAACGTGCAGCAAGATCAGCTAGGAAGTCAGCAAAGCCTTCTGAGTCAAACGCTTTACCTTCACCGCTTAGGTCATATTTACCGTCTTTGTAAAACTCAGAAGAAGCACAGTCTAATGCTAAAGTCACATCTTTGTTCATTTCGTAACCCGCAGCAGCAACCGCTTCTACGATAACTTCTAACGCTTCTTCGTTTGACTTAAGGTCAGGGGCAAAGCCACCTTCATCACCGACAGCCGTATTAAGACCACGTGCACTTAATACTTTTTTCAAGCTATGGAAGATTTCTGCCCCCATGCGCAACGCTTCGCGGAAGCTTGATGCACCTACAGGCTGAACCATGAATTCCTGAATATCAACGTTATTATCAGCATGCTCACCACCGTTGATGATATTCATCATTGGTACAGGCATAGAGAACTGACCTGACGTACCGTTGATGTCAGCAATGTGCTCGTAAAGTGCGACGCCTTTCTCTTGTGCCGCAGCTTTAGCTGTTGCTAGAGATACAGCTAGGATAGCGTTTGCACCTAACTTTTCTTTGTTTTCCGTACCATCTAGATCTAGCATTACTTGGTCAACAGCACGCTGCTCTAGCGCATTTTGACCTTCTAGTGCTTGTGCAATTTCACTGTTCACAAAGTTTACAGCTGTAAGTACACCTTTACCTAAGTAACGAGACTTATCACCATCACGTAATTCAAGTGCTTCGCGAGTTCCTGTTGATGCACCAGATGGTGCACATGCGCGGCCCCATGCGCCAGAGTCTAAATGTACGTCGGCTTCAACTGTCGGGTTACCACGTGAGTCCATAACTTCACGGCCAATCACTTTTACGATTTTTGACATCTTGATTCCTCTTTTCCCAAAGTGGTGAGTGTTTTATTTCTGCTTAATTCGCATTGCTATACAACCGACGATGTGTGTTCAGTTGCATAGCGATGCTGCTAGCAATTAGCACATATGCAAACAAAAAAGCCGTGCACTCGTGCACGGCTTTCTCATTTAAGAGTTTTCTTTCTGGTGGCTAAATGCTGCACCTACAAACCCTTCAAACAATGGGTGACCATCGCGCGGGGTTGAAGTAAATTCCGGGTGGAACTGCGCTGCAATAAACCAAGGGTGATCTTTATTTTCAATGATCTCCACCAGCTTTTTATCTTCTGAAAGGCCAGTAAACGCAAGGCCAGCTTGCTCTAGCTTTTCTACGAAGTTATTGTTCACTTCATAACGGTGACGGTGACGCTCAGTAATTTCTGCGTTGCCATACACTTCGCGAACTTTTGAGCCTTCAGCTAAATGGCACAGCTGTGCACCAAGGCGCATAGTACCGCCTAAATCAGACTCTTCTGTACGCGTTTCAACGTTACCATCAGCATCTAGCCATTCGGTGATCAAACCTACAACAGGGCTTGGTGTATTCACGTCAAACTCTGTTGAGTTTGCACTTTCAAGGCCTGCAACATTACGTGCATATTCAATCAATGCTACTTGCATACCTAAACAAATACCTAAGTAAGGAACTTTGTTTTCACGTGCATATTGTGCAGCAAGGATTTTGCCTTCAACACCGCGGTTACCAAAACCACCTGGCACCAAAATGGCATCTAGATGAGCAAGTAGTTCAGTACCTTTGCTTTCGATATCCTGAGAATCGACATACTCGATATTCACGGTTACACGATTTTTTAAACCAGCATGTTTTAACGCTTCATTCACTGATTTATATGCATCTGGAAGTTCGATGTACTTACCAACCATACCAATCGTCACTTCTCCCGTAGGATTAGACTCTTGATATAAAACCTGCTCCCACTCAGACAAGTCCGCTTCTGGGCAATCTAAATAGAAGCGACGACATACTAAGTTATCCAACTCTTGAGATTTAAGAAGCGCAGGGATCTTATAGATGCTGTCAACGTCTTGCAGTGAGATAACCGCTTTTTCTTCCACATTTGTGAATAGTGCGATCTTCGCTCTTTCATTTGCAGGTAACTTACAGTTAGAACGACATACAAGAATATCCGGCTGAATACCGATTGAACGCAGCTCTTTTACTGAGTGCTGTGTCGGCTTAGTTTTAACTTCACCCGCAGCGCCAAGGAACGGAACAAGCGTTAAGTGCATGAACAATGCGTGTTCACGACCGAGCTCAGTACCTAGCTGACGAATTGCTTCAAGGAACGGTTGTGACTCAATATCACCAACAGTACCACCAATCTCTACGATGGCAATATCGTGACCTTCAGCACCTTCGATTACGCGGCGCTTAATGTCATTTGTGATGTGAGGGATAACCTGAATAGTTGCGCCAAGGTACTCACCTTTACGCTCACGACGAAGTACATCTTCAAACACTCGACCTTGCGTAAAGTTGTTACGGCTAGTCATCTTGGTGCGAATAAAGCGCTCATAGTGACCAAGGTCAAGGTCTGTCTCCGCCCCGTCTTCAGTTACGAAAACTTCACCATGCTGAATCGGGCTCATTGTGCCAGGGTCAACATTGATATAAGGATCCAGCTTAAGAATTGTCACATTAAGGCCACGGGCCTCTAAAATCGCAGCCAATGATGCAGCTGCAATACCTTTACCCAAGGAGGAAACTACTCCGCCCGTTACGAAGATAAATTTTGTACTCATGCGAACCCTAGAAATATCAAGGAAAATGGAATTTAAATAAGAATCAAGACGGGGCAATAGTATAGCAAAAGCCCAATTAGCAATCCAGCAAAATTATTGGGCGAATGATGTTTAAGTTTTAGACTGTTGTTTTATGTGCTCCCATGCAGCATCCATTTGCTCTAGGGTAGCTTCATTTAACTTGATATTTTCTTGTGCAAGTACAGATTCTACTTGCACAAACCTATTGGTAAATTTATTACTTGCCTGACGCAATAATTGTTCAGGGTCCCGCTTAGTGTGACGAATAACATTTACGGTCGCAAAAAGTAAATCTCCGAGTTCCTCTGCGCTGTGTTCGGAATAAGGATCTTCGGCTAATGCCTCATTCACTTCTTGGACTTCTTCTTCCACCTTTTCTAGTGCACCATGATAACTTGGCCAATCGAAGCCCAGTGATGCAGCACGCTTTTGAATTTTCTTCGCCCGCGTCAGTGCAGGCAAACTCACCACAATATCAGCACCAAATTGTAGGTCTTTGTTGTCAGCCACACGCTCAGCTTGCTTTATCGCTTGCCACTGCGCGTCGAGCTCTTCTTCGGACAAAAAGGTTTGCTGCTCAAAAACGTGAGGGTGTCGGCGGACAAGTTTTTCGTTCAACCCAGCCACAATGGCGTCAAAGTCAAACAACCCTGCCTCCTTACCCAACTGCGCATAAAATATAACTTGGAATAGTAAATCTCCAAGCTCGTCTTTGAGACCAACGAAATCCTCTTTTTCAATAGCGTCCGCAACTTCATGCGCTTCTTCCAAAGTATGAGGCACAATGCTCTTAAAGCTTTGTTGTTTATCCCAGTCACAACCTGTTTCAGGATCTCGCAGCTTAGCCATAATGACTAATAACTTCTGTAAATTTTGGCTCATGAGTTCACCTTAATGTTGCCTTTTCGCTTCAAATACACCGTCGGTTTGCAGCAACTTTGTAAGCAATCGGTTGGTCGCTGACAAATCACCTACTTCTATTTTCATTGTAAAGATTGCCACGCCTTTCTCATGTTGTGTTTGCACATTCATATTGAGCACATTGACTTTTTCATTGGCTAAAACAGCACTAATGTCACGAATTAGCCCTTGCCTATCGTTCGCTTCAATACGAATTGTTATCTCGTAAAACGACTGCACATCTTCGGACCAACTGACCGCAATTTCCCGTTCAGGGTGTTGCTCCGTGATATGCGCAAACGCGTCACAGTCAGCTCGGTGTACAGCAATACCTCGCCCTTGCGTGATATAACCTACAATGTCATCCCCCGGTACCGGCTGACAGCATTTCGCAACGTGACTTAGCAAACTACCCACGCCCTCAACCACAATGCCATTTTTATCGCCCTTGTGTTTTTTGCGCGTACTGAGTTTTAGCTGTGGCTCTACTTCTGGCTTATCTTGGATAAAATTCAAGAATTGATTAATACGCACGTCGCCTGCGCCGATGGCGACCATCAGATCATCAAGCTCTTTAAAGTTAAAACGCTCAATTGCAGGTTCTAATTCTTTGTAGCTGATGTCTAACTTTTGCAAGTGACTGTCTAGAATTTCCTTACCAGCCTGCAGATTCTTGTCTCGGTCTTGTTGTTTAAACCAATGGTGTATCTTGCTTCGTGCGCGCGATGAGTGAATATAACCCAAAGAAGGATTTAGCCAATCTCGGCTCGGTGACGGGTTTTTCTGCGTTAATATTTCAACTTGGTCGCCAGTAGAAAGCTTATAGGTAAATGGGACTATTTTACCAAACACTTTGGCCCCAATGCAGCGATGACCAACATTCGAGTGAATATAGTAAGCAAAATCCAGCGGTGTAGACCCTAAAGGTAAATCAAAAATATCACCGCGCGGGGTAAAGACATACACCCTGTCTTCCACCACTTGGTTTTTGAGCTCTTCTGCAAACTCGCTACCATCAACCACTTCCTCTTGCCATTGAAGCAGCTTTCTTAGCCAACTGATTTTTTGCTCGTATCCAGAACCTCTACCTGGTAATGCGCCTTCTTTATACATCCAGTGCGCAGCAACACCCATTTCAGCATCTTTATGCATTTCTTGAGTACGTATCTGGATCTCCACGGTTTTTCCTTCCGGACCAAATACCACTGTATGGATCGACTGGTAACCATTCTGTTTTGGCGTTGCAACATAGTCGTCAAACTCTTTGTTCAGGTGACGCCAATTTGTGTGCACAATACCAAGTGCGGCGTAGCAGTCTTGTATTTCATCTACGACGATACGCATGGCACGAATATCAAATAGCTGCTCAAAAGCATAATTTTTCTGTGCCATTTTTTTGTAAATACTAAAAATGTGCTTTGGCCGACCATATACTTCGGCTTTAACATTGGCGTCAGCCAATTTTTGCTGAACAGACTCAACCATGTTGACCATGTAAGCTTCTCTGGCCAAACGCTTATCTGCTAGCTTTTTAGCAATCGTTTTATAACTATCTGGGTGCAAATATCGAAACGAGAGATCTTCTAGCTCCCACTTTAGCTGGCCAATACCAAGACGATTCGCTAAAGGGGCAAATATATTGGCGGTTGTTTTTGCTGCGACAACGCGCTCTTCTTCACTGGCGTCTTTGACACTGCGTAAGTAGCAAATTTGCTCAGCCAGTTTGATCACCACGGCACGAACATCTTCAACCATAGCGAGCAACATGCGACGAATTTTGTCAATTTGTACATTGCCCTTGCTTTGGTGTGCCAGCGTACTGATTGACGCCATTTGATCGACGCCCTTTAAAAGCAGCGAAATGTTTTCACCCAGTGATTGTTCAACGGCTTCAAAATCTAGCTGCTCAGCAATAAAGTAAGGTGTCAAAAAAGCACTTGCGAGAGATTCGGCATCAAAATTAAGCTCAGCCAAAATCTCCACAATCTCAATGGCCTTCTCGAGCAGATCAGCATCGGCTTCCTCGGGGCATAATGCATACGCTTCATTGAGCCGAAGAATCTTATCTTCTGACAAGTTGAGTAATGCCAGCCGCGCATCAAAGTCTGCGGGGAGTTTTGCGTGATGAGATTGGCGAGTCGCGACCATATTTGACTACCTCCTTTGGAACAACGCCATAGTTTCAATATGCCCCGTGTGTGGAAACATATTCATCAAGGCGATTTGGCTCACTGTAAATCCAGCTTCAACTATTTGTGCACTGTCTCTTGCCAACGTAACAGGGTCACAAGACACGTAGAGAACCTGTTCAAACTGTGCAAGCGGTAACTGCTTGAGTACTTCATAAGCACCAGTGCGGGAAGGGTCTAACACCAACGTATTAAACTCTTTGTTAAACCAAGCTGCTGACGCCATATCTTGGGTCAAGTCAAACTGGAAAAACTGAGCATTATCGATGCCATTAGTGTGCGCATTTTGAGTGGCCATTGCAACAGAAGAAGCAACCCCTTCAACACCAATTATTTGCTTTGCTCGTTTTGCCATCAACAATGAGAAATTACCGATCCCGCAAAACAGATCCAATACTCTATCGGTGTTCTTCAGCTGCAACCAACCCATTGCCTGAACCAACATGGCGTCATTGACTGCCGCATTCACCTGAATAAAGTTATTGAGTTTAAATTGAAAGCGAATATCGTCAACTTGGTACTCTGGGAGCATGTCATAATGCACCTCTCCAGAGCCGTCATCCCAAAGCACTTGCCAAGGGAGTTGCGCTGATAATATTTGTTTTGCCTTTTCTTCAATTGGCTTGGTATGACGCAATAAAATAAATGGGAAGTTATCCGCTTCGCATAATTGAATGTGACTAACACTTTTAAATTGCGAATGGCTATTGAGGGCACCTCGTAATAAAGAGAAGACCTCTTGATACACTTCATTTAATACTGCACACTTTTGAACCTCGACAATTTTTTTCGACTTTGCAGCGCGAAACCCTAATTTTAAGGATTTATTATTCTTGTCTAAATAGGTTGCGATTCTGCCTGCGCGGCGATAATGAAGGCTTTCACTTGCAATCGCATCGTGCCAAGGTAATGCTTGGATACCTGCAAACTTTGCAAAAAGCTTCTCAACTGCAAGCTGCTTGTGGCTTATTTGCGCGCTCTTTTCTAAATGCTGCAACGAACACCCGCCGCATTCGCTGTAATGCGGACAAAATGGTTTTACCCTATCAGCACTTGGTGTGACTACCTTTTCAACGACCCCTTCAAAAAGCTTGGCCTTTTGTTGCAGTACACGCACTTTAATCTGCTCTGAGGGTAGTGCACCGTCAATAAATCCAACTTTGCCTTGATGCTTGGCTACCCCGCGTCCGGTGTGATCAAGAGACTCAATCGAAACTTCAAAGACTTGCCCTTTACCTGTTGTTTTTTTAGCACGAAAAAATTGTGCCATGCATCGCCCCTTTTACATTGCTAAACACCAGTGAACTCGCTACTCTAGAGTTCATAATTATCAAAGTTTTATATTGCTAAATATGTCAAAATTGAGCTTACGAGATAGCGTTTTGTTGCTTACTCTGATCCCGACGGTGTTAATCGGTTTAATACTTGGAGGGTATTTTACTATAAATCGCTACGTAGAGCTTGAACAAATCCTGAAGCAACAAGGCACCAGTATCGCTAATGCACTGGCGATGACCGTAGAGCAGCCACTTACCACGAAAGATAAAGCCAAGCTCCACGGCATCATCACTAAGGCTCACAATCAGCATGCCTCTTTAGTTAATAGCATTGCCGTTTTCGATAAGCATAATCAACTCGTCATGACTAGCAATTATCACAGTGAGTTTAATAACCTTCACTATCGGGGCAATGTCGTTGCCTTGCATGCGACTGAAGTGCAAAAGCTACGCAATAACTACGTGATTTTTGCCCCTGTAAAACATTATGGGACAGGCTCTGAATGGCAGGAAGCCCATGCACAAACAACCGCTGTATTGATGGTTGAAATCAGTCAAGATCAAGCCATTATAGGTCAACAAAAAGCATTATTATTCAGTAGTGCAATTATCCTTGTGGCACTCTTTTTAAGCGCTTTATTGTCAACGCGACTTAGTCGGATGTTTTCTACACCGCTCTCACAGCTACAACTTGCAACAGACAAATTAATTGAGGGGAAAACCGATATTGGTGTTTACAACCCCATGCAGGGTGAGTTTGATATGATGCGTCAGGGCCTGATCACCATCAGTGAAAAAATGGTGGGTCAACGTGATGAAATGCAAAAGCATATCGATCAAGCAACCAGTGATTATAGAGAAACGCTTGAGCAGTACGAAACTCAAAATATTCAGCTTAATATTGCTAAAAAAGAAGCGCAGGTTGCAAACCGCGTTAAGTCAGACTTCCTAGCAAAAATGAGTCACGAACTCCGTACACCGTTAAATGGCGTTATCGGCTTCACCCGACAGCTATATAAAACACCGCTCAATAAACATCAAAAAGACTATTTAGATACCATAGAGCTTTCAGCAAACAGTCTACTCACCATTATTAGCGATATATTAGACTTTTCGAAGCTTGAAGCTGGCGCGATGGAGCTAGAGAACATTCAGTTTCAATTGCGTGACGCGGTGAACGAAATAATGACTCTGCTTGCTCCAAGTGCCTATGAAAAGCAATTAGAGCTTTCAATTGCAGTTAACCGTCAAGTGCCAGATAACTTGGTTGGTGACCCTACACGATTTAAGCAAGTGCTAATTAACCTTATTAGCAACGCGATAAAGTTTACAGAAAAAGGCTCAGTAAAAGTAGATATAAGCCACCGCCTAAAAGGCGATACACAGACTTCCTTATTAGTCTCTGTGAGTGATACAGGTCTGGGTATTGCACAAGAAAAACAAGATACTTTATTTACCCCGTTTGCACAGGCTGATACCAGTATTACACGTAAGTTTGGTGGAACTGGGCTTGGCCTGATTATCACCAAGCACATTGTAGAAGTGATGCAAGGGCGTATTACATTGAATTCTGCACTCGGTAGTGGCTCATGCTTTACGTTCAATGCCATTTTCACTTTACCCAATCGTCTATTCAACGATGACCTGCCTTGTAAACCGCTTGAAAATAAACGCGTGCTATATTTCGAGCCGCAAGAACATACTCGCAATGCTGTATGTGCGCAAATTGAAAGTTGGCACATGCAAGTAACTGTGTGTGTGAGCGATGAAGCTTTTCAAAATGCCTTGTCACAAGAATTTAGTTATGACATCTGCTTAGTTGGCAATATGGCAACAGTAGACGACATGCAAACAGTGAAAGGGTACATCAATCAAGCCCGTAACAAAGCTGATTACCTGTACTTGATGGTAAACACGATTTCTCACAATATGCGAGAGTCTTTAATAGGCAGCGGCGCGGATGCGTGTATCAGTAAACCTTTACACCATAGAAAACTGTGCGAAATGCTAGCAGCGCCTTATCGATTGGACCACCCAGATCTTTCTATTGAAACGGACAACTCGACTCACCTGCCACTGAAAGTGCTTATTGCAGATGATAATGATGCCAACCTCAAATTGCTCTATACCCTTCTTGAAGAGCAAGTAGAAACTATTGAGACGGCACACAATGGTGCTCAAGCGGTCGGTTTGTGTAAAACTCACAAATACGACTTAATTTTTATGGATATTCAAATGCCGATCATGGACGGTATCACCGCATGCAAGAGCATTAAAGAATCTTCCATGAACGATGATTCTCCGATTATAGCGGTAACCGCGCACGCGCTAGCAGGAGAGAAGGAGCAGCTGGTTAAAGATGGTTTTAGTGGGTATATGACCAAACCTATCGATGAAGATATGTTAAAGCAAATTATTTGTGACCACAGTGCAGCTTCCCCAGTTGAAAGAGCACAAAAGGAAGAGCAACTTGTTAGCAGTGTCGCCCCATTTGAAAGTCATTTACTAGACTGGAACCTCGCTTTGCAGCGCGCTGGTCATAAACCGCATCTAGCACTCGAAATGCTTAATATGCTACTTCAAAGCGTACCCGAAACTATCGAGTTTTTGAATGCAGCAAGTGAACAAGAAGACCCTGAACAACTGTTAAAAATAGTGCATAAGTTCCACGGTGCTTGTTGCTATACGGGTGTGCCAAAACTCAAACAATTAGCTGAAACAATAGAAACCGCTTTGAAACAAGATAAAGGGTTTAATTATGTTGAGCCGGAAGTGTTAGATTTAATAGATGAACTTACCAACTTGAATCAAGACGCCGAAATCACAACAGTATCAAGCTTATAAGTATGTGTTTATTAGTTGAATAAAAAAGGCGCCCTAGAGGC
Source organism: Pseudoalteromonas luteoviolacea NCIMB 1942 (assembly GCF_001625595.1). GTDB lineage: Bacteria > Pseudomonadota > Gammaproteobacteria > Enterobacterales > Alteromonadaceae > Pseudoalteromonas > Pseudoalteromonas luteoviolacea_A. Next base: position 54,907 of record NZ_AUXT01000217.1, on the reverse strand, counting down.
GCCTTTAACATTCCGATTTTTCAATTACAATGCCGCGAACACTTCGTCCGTTTTAGCAGCACAGATGAAATCGTTCTTGTGAAGACCTTTAATAGAATGGCTCCACCAAGTTACAGTCACTTTGCCCCACTCTGTCAGAAGACCTGGATGGTGGCCTTCTACTTCAGCCATATCGCCTACTTTGTTTGTAAACTCTAGCGCTAGTTTAAAGTTTTTGAACTTGTAAACTCTTTCTAATTGCATGATCCCGTCACGTACTTCAGGTACCCAGTCAGGGATCTGCTTAATCAATACTGCTAACTCTTCGTCTGACACTTTAGGCGCATCCGCACGACACGCTTCACATTTTTGTGCACTTAAAGACATGGATGGTTCCTTAACTTGCTAATTTGTTTTTAGGTGGAAATTTAGGTTCAAACAGACCCAGTTCTTTCGCTCTTTGTACTAAAGACATGATGTCCATTTGAGAAATATCAAATAGGTCATCAATCGAGTTAATGGTGTAGTACAGAGGCTGCATTATATCAATTCGATATGGAGTACGAAGTACATCTAATACTTCTAATTTGTTGATCTCTGGTTTATCAGAGTAAACGTATTGCGTTTCGCCGGGGCTAGATAAAATACCGCCGCCGTATATACGTAAACCATTCTCAGTTTGCATCAGGCCAAACTCAACAGTAAACCAATACAGACGAGCTAAATAAACGCGATCTTTTTTCTCAGCCGCATATCCAAGCTGACCGTACTTGTGTGTAAATTCAGCAAATGCGGAATTTGTCAGCATTGCACAGTGACCAAATATTTCATGAAAAATATCTGGCTCTTGTAAATAATCAAACTCTTCACGGGAGCGAATAAAGGTTGCTACTGGAAATTGTTTGTTCGCCAACAAACGAAAGAATTCATCGAAATCAATTAATGCGGGCACTGGTGCGACCTGCCAACCAGTTTCGTTTTCGAGTACTGCATTAATTTCGTGCAACTGTGGAATACGATCGTGAGGTAAGCCTATTTTCTTTAGACCTTCCATATATTCGTCACATGCCTTTCCTTCAATGCACTTCAGTTGTCTAGCAACTAATTCAGACCAAATTTTATTCTCTTCGTCGCTCCACTCGATGATGCCTTGCTCATTCGGCTGCTTGGAGGTGTATTTACTAGATTTAGCCATAGTAACCTTCTTAAATTTTGATCCCCACTTCTGCTGGTGGAGCGTTCAAACCTGTTATCTGGATACTATGTAAAAGTGAGCAAAATATTAATAGTAGGGACGTAAATGCCCCTACTAAAAACCCGGTTTTTTGTACAGTTTAAATTACGCCTTTGAACACAAAACAGTACACACCTTATTTAAATAGACTTAAAGAGAGGTTAAGTGTAAATAATTATATACACAAAAATGAATTCTCAAGGTCTTCGATAATATCTTCAGCAGCTTCTAACCCAACCGAAATTCGGATCAACCCATCTGATATACCCGCAGCCAATCGTTCTTCTGGTGTATAAGGAGAATGAGTCATTGAGGCGGGGTGCTGGATCAGCGTCTCAGGGTCACCTAAGCTCACAGCCAAAGTACATAGTTTAGTTGCATTGATAAATTGCTCACCATCGGCCAACGTCCCCTTAATTTCAAAAGCAATAACGCCACCTGCCGCTTTCATTTGATTACCGATAAAGCGATGGCCCGGATGACACTCAAGACCGGGATAATACACCCGTTCTACTTTATGGTGAGACTCCAAGTACTCTGCGACTTTTTGTGCACTTTCACAGTGTCTTTCCATGCGAATATGGAGGGTTTTTAGGCCGCGATTGATAAGCCAAGCATCGTGAGGGCTGATAGTTGCACCGATGTCTTTTAGTACCGTAAGTTTAACGGTTTCGATGTGCTCTTTGCTCCCACATACTACGCCAGCGACCACATCACCGTGGCCATTCAAGTACTTAGTCGCACTGTGAATAACAATGTCGATACCAAAATGTTTGGGTTTTTGCAGTAATGGCGTCATAAAGGTGTTATCGATAATACTGATAAGTCCATTTTTCTGAGCAAACTCGCCTAGCATCGCTAAATCCAATACAGTCATATTAGGGTTAATGGGCGTTTCAGCAAATAGCATTTTACTATTCGGTTTAAGTGCAGCTTTAATCGCTTCGAGATCGGTCATATCCACGAAACTGACTTCGATACCAAATTTAGGTAGCATGTGGGCGAATAATGCAAAACTACAGCCATACAGCGCACTGGATGCAATAAGATGATCACCCTGCTGTAAAAAACTCAGTACCGATGCTGACACAGCGCCCATACCTGTTGCTGTCGCCGCTGCGTCTTCCATTTCTTCCAGTTGAGCCAGTTTCTCTTCTAGCTCTCGTGTCGTCGGGTTACCTAATCTAGTGTAAATATACCCGGCTTCTTCACCAGCAAAGCGGGCAGCGCCTTGAGCAGCATTTTTGAACTTGAAAGTAGAACTCTGATACAAGGGCGCAGTCAACGCACCATGCGGATCTTCAAAATGATTAGGACCGTGGATACAATTCGTTTGATCATGTAACTTCTTCATTGCTTGCCTGTTGTTATTATTCAAAAGTTTAATACCTGTATGTAATTAGATATTCTATGAACGATAAATGCACAAGCATGCCGGAAGTTCAGATGGCTATGTGAGAAAGATTAATATTATGAGGCTGTACACATATCTTGTCACTCCTGCAAGTTTAAGACATGTGCAATTTGCGCATTAGTTTTGCTTAAGCAGTCGATTCGCTAATTTTTTAGCAAATGTAGTGAGAAAGTTTGCTTTATTTTCTAAGCGCGGGATCGGCCGACATAACTCCATTGCTTTATACCCAAGCCTTGCAGTGAATACACCGGCACTTAGACCCTGAGCAGAGCGCGCTGAAAGCTTACCTAGTAATTCTGCACCTAAGCTAGTCGCAGCCAAATCACTCAGTAATTCTGTCGCACCGACAAACACAATCTGCTTTGCCAGCAACTTATACAGTTTTATACGACTGCGATAACCAAGCTCTACGCCATAATGTTTACTCAGTTGCTCCACCAAACTCACCCCTCGCCAAAGTACAGCCAGCATATCTGTGATAGCCATTGGGCTCAACGCCACCATTAAAGCAGAAGTGGTCGCATATTGAGATATTATGTCCTTTGCCGCATCGTCTTGGTTTTTTAGTACACTTTGCTCGTACAGCTGAATGACTTCTTTATCGGTATAGTGGCTTTTCAGGCTCGCTTGAAATTCATCAACCGTATCTTTGGGTAGCTTTTTAAATATGGGTGCAAGCCAGTTTTGAGCTTCACCTATTTGGTTACTATTGAGTAGTCTTGAGGCATGCTCACGCCTTACCTCTAAGTTTTTCAGCGTGCGTAATGCAACCACCTCATTAATTAAAAATTTGCCAGCCCAACCCAAAGCCGACACTACACACAAAGCATAAATACCAGCGAGTACAATACTTTGTTGAAATGCAGTGTAAATAATCCACCCCATTTCAATAGGAATAAGCACCATCAGGCTTAACAAAAAGCCATGTCGCCATCCAAAGCGATTATTTGAGAATCCAAAGCTAGTTTCCATTTGCTCATCGCTTGTTTGGCGACTAAGCACTTTTACGTCATCAGAAGAAAACGACGATTGCGCTTCAAATCTTGCGCTTTGGCCGTTAGATTTGTGTGTTTGTAGAGTCTCTTCTGAGGTTTCTTTGGTATCAATCCTACGGCCAGCTTGCCACTGTTTTGATTTTGTCATCTCAGCTTATCTCCTATCAAAAACTGTAACGTGTGGTCTAAGCGGATATGTTCAAGCTGACCTTGAAAAGCGGGCATCGGGTAAAAAGACAAAAATTCGAACCCCTGCTCTGGCCAACTAGAAGGCAGTAACACATGATCTGGTGGTTCGGGTGGCAAGAATGTAATGAATTGAGATTCGTTCAGTGGTTTGCCATATACACAGTTTAATGCCTTGCCTTGATCTTGTACTTGCTTATGTTGACAGCTTTTTACCGACGAGATTGTCATAGTATCCACTTCAACCCCAGCAAACTTAAGTTCATTTTCATGTTCACATAATAGCTCATATAACAACCGAGTTAAGTTGTCTTGCTCCGTAATGGCAACTGCATCGCACTTGTTTGCAGCAAATAAAACCTTGTCTATTTTAGGTTTGAATAAGCGCTGTAAAACACCACTTTTACCATGATTGAACATACCCATGGTCTCTCTCAACGCTTGTTGGGTTTGTACTAAGGTTGCCGGGCCATCATTCAGTGCACCAAGTAAATCAACCAAAACCAATTGCCTGTCAAATGCGCAAAAATGCTCTTTATAAAAAGGCTCAATGACTTGTTTTTTGTACGCTTCAAACCGCTTCACAAGCTCTTCGTATTGTGTTCCCTCGATAATTTCACCATGACTTGGTAACGGAAAAAACTGAATAATTGGTGCACCAGCCAAATCACCGGGTATGAGCATTCGTCCAGGTTGTAACTTTGCCAACCGAGTCTCATATTTGAGGGTTTTCAAAAGCGCACAATACTGCTTTGAAAGCGCATCCAACGCAGCTGAATCTACTGGCGCTTGTGTATTAAACTGATTGAGCTGAGACAGCAATGGCTGGCAGTACTTTGAAAACGCAGGCTCAGATAGAGCTTTTAGCTGTGAAAGACTCCATTGCTCAAAGCTCATGTTTAGCATTGGCAAGTCCATAAGCCACTCGCCTGGATAGTCGATTAGCTCTAGATAAACTGTGTGGTCATCTGAAAAATGCTGTCGTACACCACTATTGCTTCTAAACTTAAGCGCCAAAGTAAGCGTATTAATACGCTCTGTTGAAGGAGGCCATGTAGGGTCTTCAGCCAATAGACAAGCAGCTGCACTGAGATAATCAAACGTGGGAATATCTAGTACTTTTTGTGGCACCAACTTACAAGCGATGAGCCGGTGATCTCTTACAACATCGAAAAATGGCAGGTTTTGGCTATTTGCTTGCGTTGTTAAGTGCTTAACAAGTGCCGTTATGAAAGCCGTTTTACCACTGCCACTAAACCCTGTGACAGCCAGTTTGATATGCTGATCGAGTGATCGCTGTATTGTTTTTTGCGCTTTTTGTTGAAGCTTTTCAAGTGTTTTTTGGGTTGTGAACTTTAACCTCATTGAATGGTAATTCCTTAACATTGGCGGCGTGGCGAGTCCTCGCCACTGACCGTTAAAGCTTATTTATTTCCCTTTTTACCGTAAACTCCGTGGAGGTAACATAACGCTCCATATTTTGGATGCGGCTATCTAACTTGCCAAGTCTATCTTTTAAGTCAAACAAAGCTTGACGGGGCGGCTCTCCCTTTTGCCATACCTTAAATTTTACTGAAACCGGATCACTGTCATGGTTGTTACCAACATGATCTAGTTCTAGCTCCTTTTTATCTAAAATAAACCAGCAAGCAATATAAATAACAACAAATAAAGGGCCACCAGATAACAAGACGGCAGTAACGAATAAGATACGTACCAACCACAGCTCCATATTGAAGTAATCACTCAATCCGGCACAGACCCCGGCTAATTTGCCTCGTTTTGGGTCACGATATAACTCTCTTCGTCTCTGGCTCATACTTTGCGTCTCCACTCTGGTGACTCTTGATCTAACAGCGCCTCTAATGTCTCTACGCGTTCAGCCATCTTTTCTGTTTTATGTGCAAGCTCAAGCAATTGACGGTGCTCGTGCTCGCTCAGACCCTGACTCAGCTGTTTTTTGCTTTTGTAATGAAGAATGAGCCACAGCGGCGCTACCACAATTAAAAATAAGACAACTGGGGCAACTAATATTTCTGCGTCAAACATAATCTTCTCCTGTTTATTTTGGTCTTGGCAGCGTAATTATTGTTTTATTGCACCTACTTTAACAGTAGGTGCAATTAGGTTCACTTATTTGCCAGCTTTTTCTTTAAAGCTTCTAACTCGTCATCTACTTTTTCATTCTTTTGTAGGTCGGCTATTTCATCGGCCAATGATTTTTTACCAAGATCGTACGCTTCCACTTGCGATTCAAGGCCATCTATTTTGTTTTCATAACGCTCAAAGCGATTTAATGCATCTTCAACTTTTGAACTGTCTAATGCCTTTTTAACGTCGAGTCTAGACTCAGCTGAGCGCTGTCTCAATACAATTGCTTGCTGGCGAGCTTTAGCATCTGCGAGCTTTTCTTGCAGCGTAGTCACTTCTTGTTGCAATTTTTCAATGTGAGACTCAACATGGCTCAACTCTGCTGCAACGCTTTGTGCCGCATCTGAAGCTTTTTGCTTTTCAAGCAGTGCTGCACGCGCTAGGTCTTCGCGCTCTTTTGTTAAAGCAAGCTCTGCTTTTTCTTGCCAATCATTAGCTTGCGAGTTTAATTGTGCACCCCGTCTCTCCAACTCTTTTTTCTCAGCTAATGTTTTAGCTGAAGTAGAACGTACTTCAACCAATGTATCTTCCATTTCTTGGATGATAAGACGAACCATTTTTTCTGGATCTTCAGCTTTATCTAAGATGGCATTAATATTAGAATTAACGATGTCAGTAAAACGTGAAAAAATTCCCATAATCTTTTACCTCGTTGGTTATGATTTATATTACTGGGTTTTATGTATCAAATAGCTTGCCAACTTTAAAATAAAAATTAACCCTTACATTTCAATGACTTATAAATATAACAAAAAGCTTTCCATCGCTATTTTTTTCAAATAAACTATAACTTAGTCAAAAAAACTAAGAGTTAGGCAAATATGAGTCAGTTCCGCCAACAAGATAACCTTTTGGGTCAATCCGATAGCTTTTTAGCCGTGTTAGATCAGGTTTCCCAACTCGCGCCGCTCGAAAAACCTGTTCTTATTATCGGTGAACGTGGCACGGGTAAAGAGCTTATTGCTGCCCGCCTTCACTTTCTTTCAGAAAGATGGGATCAAAACTACGTCAAACTCAACTGCGCAGCGCTAAACGAAAACTTGCTAGAGAGTGAGTTATTTGGTCATGAGTCTGGCGCTTTCACAGGTGCGAGCAAGCGACACGAAGGCAGATTCGAGCGAGCAAATGGCGGCACTTTGTTCCTAGATGAACTGGCAAATACATCCGCCATGGTGCAAGAAAAACTTTTACGCGTTATCGAGTACGGTGAGTTTGAACGAGTTGGTGGTAAACAAACCGTTAAAGTAGACACCAGACTAGTCTGTGCAACAAACGAAGACTTACCAAGCTTGGCCGAAAATGGAGAGTTTAGACATGACCTGCTAGACCGCCTAGCATTTGATGTAATAACGCTGCCACCACTTAAAGCTCGTAAGGAAGACACCTTGTTGTTAGCTGAGCATTTCGCAATCAACATGGCGCGAGATCTCGGCTGGTCATTATTTAGCGGATTTACCCGTAAGGCCACAGACACCCTGCTTGAGTACGAATGGCCAGGAAATATTCGAGAGCTTAAAAATGTTGTTGAACGCAGCCTGTATCGCCACGGCAACGAACACCTCCCTGTACATCAAATAAATTTTGACCCATTTGATAGTCCATTTCGACCTCAGCAAAGAATAAAGGCAGCGAAAAATACAGACACATTGCGTTGTGGATCGGCACAAACAAATTCACAAGAGCCTGAAAATCAGAATGAGCCGATAGCTTCTACCTGTATATCATTCAACTTTCCTTGTGATCTAAAATCCCTCTCCAGCGACTATGAGATAGAGTTACTTAAAAAAGCACTTGAATTTAGTCAATTTAACCAAAAGAAAACTGCACAAAACTTGGGATTAACGTATCATCAGCTGAGAGGCTATTTGAAAAAATACAATTTGTTAGACTCACAACAAGAGGCTTAACTGTGGTCACTGCGATGACTGACTTACTGACTAACTCCCAACGCTATATTAAGCATTTATGGCTGCCTGCTATTACCCTGTTTATAACAGCATGTAGTGATGTAAAGCAGGTTGGAAATGCTAGTAAAACACAAGGCATAGTATATTGCGCTGAGGCAAACCCTGTATCGTTCAACCCTCAGGTCACGACGATAGGGTCAACAATAGACATTATTGCCAATCAACTTTACAACTCACTGATTAGCATAGATCCAATAACCGCTGAGTTTAAGCCAGAGTTGGCGACAGAGTGGCATATAAGTGAAGATGGTAAAAAAATCACTTTTAAACTCCGTGAAGGGGTCGAGTTTCATTCTACTGATTATTTTATACCGACTAGAACAATGAATGCAGATGATGTGATCTTCTCTTTCAGCCGCTTGTTCGATGTTTATAACCCCTACCATTTTGTCCATGACGCTAGCTATCCATATTTTCAAAGTGTCGGAATGGATCAATTGATCAGGAAGATTGTCAAAGTTGACAACTACACAGTACGTTTCGAATTATTCAGTGCCGAAAGTAGTCTACTTTCTAATATCGCGACCGATTTTGCAGTGATTCTTTCTGAAGAATATGCGATGCATAGGGCATCACAAGACCAAAAGCACCTATTCGATAATATGCCTGTTGGTACGGGCCCCTACAAATACAAACACTTTTTACGTGATAATTTAGTACGCTTTCACAAACATGAAAATTACTGGAAGCATGACTACGCAGTAGATCAGCTCGTCTATGACATAACTACCAATAACACGACTCGCATCGCAAAAATGTTGACCAAAGAGTGTGATATCGCCTCACACCCAAGTGCTACTCAGCTTGAAGCACTTTCTGCTAGGAAAGATATCGTGGTAGACAAAGCCGTAAATCTAAATGTGGGATATTGGGCGTTCAATACTGAGAAGCCGCCATTTAACAACGTGTTAGTTAGAAAGGCACTAGCACACAGCATCGACTTTGACAAAATCATGCAAGCCGTTTTTTATGGTAACGGTATTGCAGCTAAATCTATTTTACCTCCTTCCTCTTGGGCCTTTGCCGCTCAACAAATGCCTGTATATGATCCCGCTAAAGCCAAAGCATACTTAATTGAAGCAGGCTTTCCAAATGGCTTTGAAATGACATTATGGGCCATGCCAGTTTCTAGAATTTATAACCCAAATGCCCGAAAAATGGCCGAACTCATTCAAAGTGACCTACGCCAAATAGGCATCCGTACACGCATCGTAGAATTCGAATGGAATACTTTTATAGAACGTATTGGACGGCATGAACATGACAGCGTGTTACTGGGTTGGGCTGCAGACACACCAGATCCGGACAATTTTTTTAGTCCACTACTCAGTTGTACGGCAACTTTTACGGGAAAAAACCCCGCTAATTGGTGTAACCCAGAGTTTGATTTATTACTTACGCAAGCATTAGATACCAATGAACTTTCACTGAGAAAAAAATACTACCTCCAAGCACAAGCTATGCTTATTGAAGAAATGCCACTGGTTCCAATCGCCCATGGAGTGCGATTCCAAGCTCGAGGAGCCAATATTGAAGGTGCACAGTTGAGACCTTTTGGCGGTGTGTCTCTTGCCAATGTTAGAAAGGGCGAACAGTAATGCTTGATTATCTATTACGCCGATTTAGCTTGCTAATATTTATGTTGTTCGCTTTATCAGCGTTTACGTTCGGGCTGAACTACTTGTTTCCTGGAGACTTGCTAACCAACTTTAGCGGGCAGGTTAATACCAGCTTTAGTCAATCTCAAATGCTAGAAGAAAAGTACCGTATTAACGACAATGTACTGATCCAATACGGCGCCTTTTTGGAGAGATTGATAGAGGGGGATTGGGGCGTCTCTTTATCATCAGGACAAACCGTTTTCTCACACGTCACTTTACTTTTGCCAGCCACATTAGAACTATGCTTTTACGCCTTAGTCATGGCGGTTATGATAGGTATTCCAGCAGGTATTATTACCAGCGCATATCATAAAAAGTGGCCGGATAAAGTCATCAGTACTTTGACGCTACTTGGTTTTTCTATTCCCGTTTTCTGGCTCGCCTTATTGCTCATAATGGTTTTTTGCCTTGGTTTTGGTTGGTTTCCAATGTCAGGACGAATAGGCCTACTTTATGAGATACCCGCTGTAACCAATTTTATGTTGCTAGATATTTGGCTACTCGGCTTTCCTTATGGTGGACAAGCGTTTGTCGATGCTCTGCACCATTTAGCGCTACCGACGATTGTTTTAGCTATGTATCCAACTACGGTGCTTACTCGGTTTACACGAGACTCTATGTTAAATGTACTAGAGCAAAATTACATAAAAACAGCTCGAGCAAAAGGCCTTAACCGCAGGCAGATCATTCTCGATCACGCGTTGCGAAATGCACTGTTACCAGTTATTAAACAAATTGGTCTGCAATTCAGTACATTGATTACACTTGCAATGGTGACTGAAGTCATTTTTTCTTGGCCAGGTGTTGGCCGCTGGCTTATTGATAGTATTTACCAGCGAGATTACCCTGCTATTCAAGGTGGCCTATTGGCTGTATCGATGTTCGTGATATTCGCCAATATGTTAGCGGATCTAACCCACTCAATGCTCGACCCTGTCTCAAGGAACCAGTCCCATGGCAAAGTTTAGCTTATACAGTGAAGAGTCAAACCGCTCCCCCTTATCTCGCCTGTGGCGAAATTTTAAGGCAAACCATCTAGCACTTGTTGGCCTGTGGATGTTTATCGGCTTAACGTTACTGGCAATGACAGCTCCTCTACTTGCACCTTATGGGATAGACCAACAACATAGCGACGCATTACTATTGCCTCCTTCATGGCATGATGAGGGTGACGTGCACTTTATTCTCGGAACCGATGATTTAGGTCGTGATGTGCTTTCTAGACTTATGAACGGCGCTACATACACTTTTGGCTTGTCGATCATTGCGGCATTGATGACCACCATTATAGGCGTTGTGCTAGGCACATTAGCGGGAATTAATCGAGGCTTCAAATCAAGTATTTTAAATCACTTATTAGATATCACCCTCGCTATTCCCTCATTGCTTCTGGCCATCATTATCATCGCTATTTTAGGGCCTGGGCTACTCAATACCGTTTGGGCAATTATCTTAGCACTGCTACCACAGCATATTCATTCCGTTCGTAACCTTGTTGTTGAAGAACTGAACAAAGATTATGTGGGCGCATATAGATTGGACGGAGCAAGTAGAGCGCACATTTTGTTTAGAGGTATATTCCCTAATATCTATGAGCACATAGTGGTTATATTCACTTTGGCACTGTCCACTGCAATCTTAGACATTGCAGCACTTGGCTTTCTCAAGCTAGGAGCCCAACCACCCACAACTGAATGGGGAGCTATGCTGGCAGAAAACTTAGGCTTAATCTATATCGCGCCTTGGACGGTTGGATTACCAGGAGCACTGTTGTTTTTGTCAGTATTAGCCACTAACCTAGTAGGTGACGGGCTTAGAAATGCACTACAAGCGCGAAAGGCGACCTAATGCAATTATTAGACATCAAAAACCTGACCATAGAGCTGCCCACTGAAGACGGAATAATACGTGCCGTTGATAAAGTGAATCTGAGCTTGAAAGAAGGTGAAGTACACGCGCTTGTAGGTGAATCGGGCTCAGGAAAAAGCCTCATTGCTAAAGCCATTGTTGGCGTGCTTAACGCGCGCTGGCGTGTCACTGCAGATAGAATGCACTGGCAAGGAGTTGACTTGATGCGACTCAGCCCAGAAAAGCGCCGTAAGATCGTTGGGCGAGACATGGCTATGATTTATCAGGAGCCGAGACGAAGCTTAGACCCTACGGCAAAAATCTTTGAACAGGTTGCAGAGTCTTTACCTGATGACTGCTTTAAAGCGGGCTTTTTGGGCAGAAAAAAAGAGCGCCAAAACAAAGTAAAAGCACTGCTTCATAAAGTCGGGATCCGTGAAGATGAAAAAGTATCGAGTAGTTACCCTCATGAGCTTTCGGAAGGCGTCTGCCAAAAGGTAATGATTGCCATGGCCATAGCCAGAAGCCCAAAGCTGTTAATCGCTGATGAACCGACGACAGCACTTGAGAGCACGACCCGCGCCCAAGTATTTAGACTGCTAAAAAGCTTAAATCAGCTTAAGAACATGTCTATTTTGATGATCTCTCACGAATTAGAAGAAATTACTCAATGGTCACACGCCATGCATGTGTTGTACTGCGGGCAAATGGTAGAGGCAGGGCCAACCAAAAAGGTATTTAATGGTCCTTACCACCCATACACCCAAGCGCTTGTAAAGTCATTGCCTGATTATGCCCATGGCATTGGCCATAAAGCCCCATTCTATGCCCTTAAAGGAACGATCCCTCCGCTTCAACACCTACCAATTGGTTGTCGTTTAGGTCCTCGTTGTCCACAAGCTCAAAAAGAGTGTGTCGCCACACCAACATTGGTGAAGTCTCATGGCCATTCATATGCATGCCACTTTCCATTAAATAGAGAGAAAAAGAAATGCAACCCGTGCTAAAAGTGCAGGCACTTAATAAATCATTTAAAACCAGAGCTGGTCTGTTCAGCCGTCAGCAAGTTCAAGTTTTAAAAGGGGTCTCATTTGCAGTCACGCCGGGGCAAACTTTGGCTGTTATTGGTGAAACCGGTTCAGGAAAAAGCACCTTGGCAAAAGTGCTTGCGGGAGCAGAAGAGGTAGACTCCGGGCAAATACTCTTGAATGGAAACATGATTGTTGATGACGGCATTAAAAACCGTGAATGCCGACATATTAGGTTGATTTTCCAAGACCCCACGCGCTCGCTCAACCCTGGTTTGACAATTGGTGACATGCTGGATGACTGCTTGAAGTTTAATACTAAGTTCACTGAACAACAAAGAGAAAGCAAGATTGAGCTTACTTTGTCTCGAGTCGGATTGTTGTCGGAACATTATGATTATTACCCCCACATGTTTAGTGGCGGCCAATTACAACGTGTTGCCCTCGCAAGAGCATTGATACTAGATCCGAAAGTGGTTGTGCTCGACGAAGCGCTTTCATCTTTAGACCCATCAGTGCGCGCACAGATTGTGAATCTGCTTCTAAAACTGCAAAGAGAAACGGCTTTAAGCTACGTATTAATTACTCATCACCTGAGTTTGGTAAAGCACATGAGTGATAAGCTACTGGTACTAAATAAAGGTGAGGTGGTTGAATATGGTCCGAGCGAGACGATATTTAATAACCCTCAGTCGAGGGTTACACAAAAATTGCTTGCAGTTTAACCTTAAATCACCACTTGAATTCAGACATTTAAAAAGGCGCTTAAGCGCCTTTTTTTAGTTTTCTTCAGTGACTTCAAATGAACTCGGTTTGTTCACTTCAGCTGTACTTTCAAGAGCACTCAAAAGCGCCAGATAATTTTTGTTAACCTGTGTTCTAGTAATGCTCTGTTTTTGTTGCGGCTGAACTTCGTCAGTTATCTCTGCTAGCTTAACAGCTTTCACCACCAATAACGCAGAATCACCATTATTTAGCTCTACCATTGACTTAGACACACTATCAGCAGCTGGGTGAGGCAACTTGAATGCTTCACTCACTAAAGCAGGCTGAACCGCATAGCTTTGACGCGCCAATGCTTCTTGAGTTTGTACTTCAAGAGATTGTTCCGCTGCAATATCAGCAAGCGACGTGCCTTGCTCAAGTTTTGCATACAACTCAGTCGCTTTCTCTTTAGTAAGCTCAGTCGCTTTGTCATTTTCTAAACGAGACTTAATCTGTGCGGTGACATCTTCTAGCGCTCTAACCGTTGCCGCTTTATGCTCTGCAACACGCACGACTACCATATGCTCTGGCGCAATTTCGATAACTTCTGAATTCACACCATCTTCTAAAAGCTCTGGCGTAAATACAATATTCGTCACTGCAGGTTGGTTAAGCGGGGCAGGAAGCAAGTTGCGAGCAAGTAGCTCTGTATTCTTCACTTCAAGATTTGCAGCCACTGCTGCTGCTTCCAAAGAATCTGCAATTTCAAATGCCAACTCACGAACTTCTTCCTGTTTGCCATAGAATGCATCGATCTTAGCGTTTTGCTCAAGCTCGGCACGTAATTCATCCGCTACTTCTGCATATTCTTTACTTTCTTGTGCTTGAAGATCAGTCAGTTTAATAATGTGAAAACCAAACTCAGATTCAACAACCTCTGAGAAATCGCCAATATTTGCTAGCGCAAATGCAGCAGCTTCAAATTCTGGCTCCATCATGTCACGATCAATCCAATCTAAGTCACCGCCGAGTTCACCACTGGCAATATCGTCTGACTGTGATTCCGCTAATTGAGCAAAATCCGCACCGCCTTGAAGCTGCGTGTAAAGCGCTTCAGCTTTTGCTTTTGCAGCTGATGCATCACCACCACTTTCAACTAAGATATGAGATACACGGCGTCTTTCTTCTTCTAGGTACTGTGCCTTATTTTCTTCATAGTAGGCTTTTACATCTTCTTCTGTAATAGCTTCTTCCAGTTCAATGTCAGACGCTTTTAGTTCGATGTAGCTTAACGCAACCTGCTCAGGTGACTGGAACTGTTCTTGGTTTAAATCGTAAAAGTCTTTAATCTCTTCTTCACTAACAGATACTTGATCTTTAACCGCATCTTTACTTAGTACGAGGTAGTCTACATCACGAGTTTGTTGCTGAAGTGCAAGCACATGCTTTACTTCGTTATCCAATACAAAATCAGAACCTGCTAACGCAGATACTAATTGATTACGTGTCATTTCCTGACGAAGGTACTCACGAAACTCATCGGGTTGGAAGTTCATCTGACGAATAAGTTGCAAGTAACGGTCGTTACTAAATTCACCACCAATTTGAAAATACGGCATTTCAAAAATGGCTTGTTTAATTTGGTCATCGCTTACACGAAGGCCTAACTCAAGTGCCAACTGGTTTTGTAATTCTTGCTGCACAAGTCTGTCTACAACGCCCTGACGGATCTGCGCCATGTAAGTTGGATCTGAAGCGATTTGTTCAAAGTATTCACCAAACTGTTGCTCTAATCTGCCACGCTCGTTTTCGAACGCTCTAGAAAACTCTAGTTGGGTAATTTTAACTCCATTGACTTCTGCCACTGGCTGCTCTGTGGTTTGACCTAGGTAACCACCGATCCCTGCCAGCGCAAAAGACAAGATAACTGCACCAAGAACGATCTTGGCAGCAAGGCCTTGCGAGCCCTCTCTAATCTTTTCAAGCATTTGTTCTATCTCTTATCTAAGTCAAAGCACCGAGGTACTTTGCATCAGTTAGCTCATGTAAAAAAAGCGTATCTTACCAGATACGCTTTTTATCTTGAAGCTTATCGCGTTCAATTAACTCTGTTTCGCAACAGGGTTAATTGCAAATTGTATAAGCTATATTTTAGTTAACCGCGTCTTTTAGAGCTTTACCAGCTTTAAAAGCAGGGATGTTAGCAGCAGCAATGTCAATTGCAGCACCCGTTTGAGGGTTACGGCCTGTGCGTGCAGCGCGTTCACGAACAGAAAAAGTACCAAAGCCTACTAGCGCTACTGAATCGCCGTCTTTAAGCGCAGTGGTTACTGACTCAATGAATGAATCCAGAGCACGACCAGCAGCGGCCTTAGAAATATCAGCATCAGCTGCGATTTGATCGATTAATTGAGATTTATTCACAATATCATCCTCTTACATTGTTATTATCAAGAGCGATGGTTTTTTAAAACTAACATCACTTTTGTTGTTAACTACGAGAAATCTTACGATTCTCTATTTGCTTAAATGTATTACAGCCTAGATACTACGGGGCTTCCCGCGAACTAGGCTTAAATCCAGTGCTTAACTTAGCACACCACTAGGATTTGAAAACCCTTTTTATCGACTTTTTTAAGCTTTCGCAGCAGTTTTTTGAGTTTCTACTGAAAAACTGTCCACAGGTTGAGCAAGTGCTATCGATAAAACGTCTTCAATCCATGTTACAGGGTGAATTTCTAACCCATCAAGAACATTATCAGGGATTTCTTTGAGGTCTCGCTCGTTCTTCTTCGGGATCACAACAGTCTTAATCCCGCCACGATGAGCTGCTAGCAATTTCTCTTTCAAGCCACCAATTGGCAATACTTCACCACGCAGAGTAATCTCACCAGTCATGGCTACATCGCTTTTTACAGGATTGCCCGTCAAGCTTGAAACAAGGCCAGTTACCATTGCAATACCAGCGCTTGGGCCATCTTTAGGTGTCGCACCTTCGGGCACATGCACGTGAATATCACGCTTTTCATAAAAGTCATCGCTAATACGAAGCTTATCGGCACGGTTTCTAACTACAGTCATCGCCGCTTGAATAGACTCTTGCATCACGTCGCCTAGCGAGCCCGTGTAAGACAGTTTGCCTTTACCTGGTACCGCAGCACTCTCGATAGTTAATAAATCACCACCAACTTCAGTCCATGCAAGCCCTGTAACTTGTCCAACACGATCACCATCTTCAGCTTTACCGTAGTCAAAACGTTGAACACCTAGGAAGCTTTCTAAGTTGTCTCCATTGATAACAACTTTCTTTTGGTCTTTATCGAGCAAGATAGCTTTAACAGCCTTACGGCATAACTTGGACATTTCACGCTCTAGGTTACGAACGCCCGCCTCGCGAGTGTAGTATCGAATCGTATTAATAATTGCGCTGTCTTCAATCTCAATTTCACCAGCTTTTAACCCGTTACGCTTAATTTGTTTCGGAATTAAATGCTGCTTAGAGATATTTAACTTTTCGTCTTCGGTGTAACCAGATAGGCGAATGACTTCCATACGGTCCAATAGCGGGCCTGGAATATTAAAACTATTCGACGTTGCCACAAACATTACATCTGACAGATCATATTCGACTTCAAGGTAATGATCAGCAAAGCTGCTGTTTTGCTCAGGGTCTAGTACTTCTAGTAATGCAGATGCTGGGTCGCCACGCATGTCCGAAGACATTTTATCGATTTCATCTAGCAAGAATAATGGATTTTTAACACCAACTTTACTCATGCTTTGGATAAGTTTACCTGGCATAGAGCCAATGTACGTACGACGATGACCACGGATCTCCGCTTCATCTCTCACCCCACCTAACGCCATACGCACGTATTTGCGCCCGGTAGAACGTGCGATCGATTGACCAAGACTGGTTTTACCTACACCTGGAGGACCCACTAAACACAAGATTGGCCCTTTAAGTTTATTCGTGCGTTGTTGAACTGCTAGATATTCAATTATGCGTTCTTTCACCTTATCTAGGCCATAGTGATCTGCATCTAAGATCTTTTGCGCGTTTGCTAAATCTTTTTTCACCTTAGAACGCTTTTTCCAAGGCACATTGATGAGTGTATCAATGTATGAACGAACAACCGTCGCTTCGGCCGACATAGGCGACATCATCTTCAACTTATTCAGCTCGGAAGTCGCTTTTTCTTCAGCTTCTTTTGGCATCTGTGCTTCACTGATGCGCATTTTCAGCGCTTCAAATTCATCTGGCACATCGTCTAGTTCACCAAGCTCTTTTTGAATGGCTTTCATCTGCTCATTGAGATAATACTCTCTTTGCGACTTTTCCATTTGCTTCTTGACGCGAGAGCGGATCTTCTTCTCAACCTGAAGCAGGTCGATCTCGCCCTCCATTAACGCCATGAGGTACTCTAAACGCTCAGTAACATTATATAACTCTAGCACCTTTTGTTTTTCAGGTACTTTAATTGGCATGTGCGCTGCCATGGTATCTGCCAAGCGCGCAGTTTCATCAATGCCAGATACAGAGGTCAGAACTTCAGGTGGGATTTTTTTATTGAGTTTTACATACCCTTCAAACTGACCAACCGCACTGCGAATGAAAATATCTTGCTCCTGCTCAGAGATATTTTCTGAGGCAATAAACTGAGCTTGTGCTAAGAAGTAATCATCGGTTACTAAAAATTCATCGATTCTCGCCCTTTGCGTACCTTCAACAAGCACTTTGACTGTGCCGTCAGGCAGCTTAAGTAACTGCAATACTGTTGCAACCGTACCAACTTCATAGATATCGTCAGTACTAGGATCATCGATTGAGGCCTCTTTTTGAGCCACTAAAAATATTTGCTTGTCATTTTCCATTGCTGCTTCAAGACATCTTATAGATTTCTCTCTGCCAACGAATAGCGGGATCACCATATGAGGGTAAACAACCACATCACGCAGTGCCAACACTGGAATTTCAACTCGATCCGTTCTCTCAAGCGTCATTATGTTCTCTTCGCACTTCATTTATTTTTAAGATTACAGAGGTATATGGGGATGCCCTCTATAAAGTTCAACTCTTCGACAAAAAAAGGAGCACAAGGCTCCTTTTCTAATTATCTTGCCTGACTATTCAGACGCCGCTTTGTCTTGACCACTGTTTTCATAAATTAAGATAGGAGCTGACTCCCCCTTAATTACAGTTTCATCAATAACAACTTTGCTCACATCTTCAATTGAAGGTAACTCGTACATAGTTTCAAGTAATACGGCTTCAACAATTGAGCGCAGTCCTCGGGCACCTGTTTTACGTTCCATTGCTTTATGTGCAATTGCTTTTAGAGCATCTTCGCGGAACTCAAGCTCAACACCTTCCATCTTAAATAACGCACCATACTGTTTAGTAAGTGCATTTTTAGGCTCATTTAAGATTTGTATTAATGCGTCTTCATCTAGCTCAGTTAGCGTTGCAACGACAGGTAAACGACCGATAAACTCAGGTATCAAACCATATTTCACGAGATCTTCTGGCTCAACGTCTTTAAACGTCTCACTCAGTGAACGCTCGCTATCAGCACTTTTCACTTCAGCACCAAAACCAATGCCAGTACTTGTATGACTGCGCTGCTCGATTACTTTATCTAAGCCCGCAAATGCACCGCCACAAATAAACAGAATCTTTGACGTGTCTACTTGTAAAAATTCTTGCTGAGGATGTTTACGACCACCTTGAGGTGGTACTGACGCTACAGTGCCTTCAATTAGTTTCAATAGTGCTTGCTGAACACCTTCGCCAGAAACATCTCTAGTAATAGATGGATTGTCAGACTTACGTGAAATTTTGTCTATTTCATCGATATAAACAATACCACGCTGTGCTTTTTCTACATCATAGTCACACTTTTGCAGTAGCTTCTGAATGATATTCTCTACGTCTTCACCAACATAACCCGCTTCGGTCAATGTTGTTGCATCAGCCATAGTAAATGGCACATCTAATAATCTAGCGAGCGTCTCAGCTAATAATGTTTTACCACTACCAGTTGGGCCAATCAGCAGGATATTACTTTTACCAAGTTCTACCTCAGTTTTAATACCTTGATTTTTTAGGCGCTTGTAATGATTGTAAACAGCCACTGACAACACTTTTTTCGCGTGTTCTTGTCCGATTACATAATCATCTAGATGGTTGCGGATTTCTTTAGGCACCGGCAGTTTATCAGACGAATCATGCTGCGGCGCAATATCCTTGATCTCTTCCCTAATGATGTCGTTACACAGTTCGACGCATTCATCACAAATGTATACTGATGGACCAGCAATTAACTTGCGTACTTCGTGCTGACTCTTACCACAAAATGAGCAGTACAAGAGTTTGCTATTCTTGTCGCCGTCTGTAGGAGTGTCTGACATTCAACTACCTCTTAAATTTGGTGAGTTGTCACAACGGTGACAACACAATACATGCTTTAACTATACCAAATAAAAATTCAGTTGGCATAGCTAAGCTAGCTCAAAATGAAAACTACTCGTACAAAAGTCATCATTTTGGCAATAAACTCTAGAAAACTTGGACCTCTCTAAGATATAGATCCAAGTTTTATTATTTCAAGGTGTAATTTTTCACCTGAAAACAACTTTACTTAAATTAGCGGCTAGTGTGAACCGCATCCACTAAACCGTACTCTACAGCTTCTTGTGCATTCATGAAGTTATCACGGTCTGTGTCATTGGCAACCACATCAAATGGTTGACCTGTATGGTCGGCAAGTAACCTATTTAGTTTTTCTTTAATTGTTAGGATTTCTTTTGCGTGGATCTCAAAGTCAGATGCCTGGCCTTGGAAACCACCCAACGGCTGGTGGATCATGACACGAGAGTTAGGTAGACAATAACGTTTGCCTTTAGCACCACCTGACAATAAAAATGCCCCCATGCTTGCAGCTTGGCCAACACACACAGTGCTCACATCTGGCTTGATGAAGTTCATCGTGTCATAAATCGACATACCAGCAGTGACAGAACCGCCTGGTGAGTTTATGTATAAGTAAATATCTTTATCTGGACTTTCTGACTCAAGAAACAACATTTGTGCAACAATCAGATTCGCCATGTGGTCTTCAACTTGACCTGTCAAAAATATAATTCTCTCTTTAAGCAGTCGAGAGTAAATATCGTAAGAGCGCTCACCTTTAGCTGTCTGCTCAACAACCATAGGGACTAAAGCGTTTAGAGGATCTATCATACCGTCATTCATATTATTGGTTCCTTTGTATGCGAGGCAGGTTTGCTGCGCAGTTCAAGCGTTAATTATTGAACTAGCTTTATACTTGTTCTTTATCGTAATAACGAAAAAGGCCCGCAGCACTGCGATTAACAGAGCATTACGAGCCATTTAAGCGTTAGCTTAACAGTAAGTCAATGCTTTCCTCATAGACGAGGGAAGAAACTTACTCTGCAGCTTGTTGTGGGTTCATGATGTCGTCAAAAGACTTTTCAACATCAGTAACCGTAGCGCTTGAAAGTACAGCTTCAACTGCTTGCTCTTCCATTGCTACATTACGCATTTGCTGCATTAATTGATCATTTTCTTTGTAGTAGTTAACTACTTCTGAAGGATCTTCATAAGCTGAAGCAACAGTTTCAATTAGAGCTTCAACTTTTGCATCATCAACTGCGATGTCGTTCGCTTTGATCACTTCACCAAGAAGAAGACCAGTCTTAACGCGAGTTACAGCTTGCTCGTGGAATAGCTCAGCTGGAAGTTCAGGCATGTTCTTCGCATCACCGCCGAAACGCTGTGCAGCTTGCTGACGAAGCGCATCAATTTCTTGATCGATAAGTGCTTTAGGTACTTCAACTTCGTTAGTTTCAAGTAAACCTTGGATAGCCTGCTCTTTAACCTTTGCTTTAACAGCTTGGTCAAGCTCACGCGTCATATTCCTTTTAACTTCCTCTTTAAGAGCATCAACACCGCCTTCAGCTACACCGAACTTAGTTGCAAACTCGTCGTTAAGCTCTGGAAGTTCTTGAACTTCAACTTTCTTCACTGTGATAGTGAATTGTGCAGGCTTACCTTTAAGGTTCTCTGCGTGGTACTCTTCAGGGAAAGTTACGTCAGCAACAACTTCGTCACCCGCTTTCTTACCAACAATACCGTCTTCGAAACCAGGGATCATACGACCTTGACCTAGCTCTAGAGGGAAGTCTTCAGCTTTACCGCCTTCAAACTCTTCGCCTTCAACAGTACCTAAGAAGTCGATAGTTACACGATCTTGCTCACCAGCTGCTGCTTCAACTTCAGTCCAAGTAGCGTGCTGCTTGCGAAGAGTCTCTAGCATGTTAGCTAGGTCGTCAGCAGTAACATCTACTACTGGCTTTTCAACAGCAACTTTATCTAGGTCTTTGATTTCAACTTCTGGGTAAACTTCAAAAGTTGCTTCAAACTCAAGATCTTTACCAGCTTCTAAAGACTTAGGAGCAAAGCTAGGAGCACCAGCAGGGTTGATCTTTTCTGAAACGATTGCTTCGATGTAGTTGCGCTGCATTAAGTCGCCAGCAACTTCTTGACGAACTGCTGAACCGTAGCGCTTGTTGATTACAGAAACAGGTACTTTACCAGGACGGAAACCGTCAATACGCTGGGTTTTAGACAGTTGTTGTAAGCGTTTTTTAACTTCAGTCTCAACGTTCTCTGCAGGAACGGTGATAGTCAGACGGCGCTCAAGGCCTTGAGTCGTCTCAACAGAAACTTGCATGATATACCTCAATTTTCATTTTTGGCGACAACGCGCCTTCCTTCACAAACAAGTCGACACTGAAGTGCAATTAGAATTCAAGCGAAAAGCGCTTATGACCTACCAATTACATGCCAGACTTGCTGCCTGCCCCATCAGGGCACTATGTTAAACATTAGACGCGGCATTATAACCTATAAAACTGTAGAGTCGAGCAATCCGCTGAAATAAATAAGATATAAGGTAACAATGATATAATTAAGGAAAAATAATATATTTTAGGAAAAAATAGAGAAAAATTTGAGTGAGGAGATGGTCGGCGATGCAGGATTTGAACCTGCGACCCCTTGGACCCAAACCAAGTGCGCTACCAAGCTGCGCTAATCGCCGATAATATATTTTTTGAAAGTGGTCGGCGATGCAGGATTTGAACCTGCGACCCCTTGGACCCAAACCAAGTGCGCTACCAAGCTGCGCTAATCGCCGAAACATTTTTTGAGTGTAGATGGGGCGACTGATGGGGCTCGAACCCACGACAACCGGAATCACAATCCAGGGCTCTACCAACTGAGCTACAGCCGCCACTACATGTGGACTTAATTTAAATGGCGCACCCGGAAGGATTCGAACCTTCGACCCACGGCTTAGAAGGCCGTTGCTCTATCCAGCTGAGCTACGGGCGCAACACAAACAACACTTGTGTGCTATCCACCCACATCTTCAAGGAAGAAGTGGTCGGCGATGCAGGATTTGAACCTGCGACCCCTTGGACCCAAACCAAGTGCGCTACCAAGCTGCGCTAATCGCCGATTTTGTTACTTTCTCAGAATGTTTTTATTTAACACCCCTCGTTGGCAACGGGGTGCATATTAGAGATTTGAGTTGTTGAGGTCAAACATTTTTTTTAAAAATTATTCCAACTGCTTATTTTTACCACAAAAGGGTTAAAAATCAGCTGAAACAATCAAATTTCACTCAACTTAATCTTTGTCTCTCAACTCTGTTCTATGTTTATCGTAGGATCTAGCTTGGCTAATCAGTTCAATTTTGCGAAAATACAGGCAGTACAGTTGTAATCCTTACACATATCTTATTTTTATTGTGGGGGAATACATACTGCCATATTTAAGTAGAGTGACCCCTTTTTAACTCTATAATCGTTCAAGTAACTAACCCTTATATATAAAGGTCACCCATGACGGCAAACATCATAGATGGCAAAGCAATTGCGAAACAGGTTCGCAGTGCAGTCGCAAAACGTGTAGAGCAGCGAGTAGTTGAAGGACTAAGGGCCCCAGGACTGGCTGTGGTACTTGTCGGGCAAGATCCTGCCAGTCAAGTTTATGTTGGCTCAAAGCGTAAAGCCTGTGAAGAAGTAGGCTTTGTTTCTAAGTCATACGATTTACCCAATGATACGAGTGAAGAACAGTTACTCGAACTGGTAGACAACCTTAATGTTGACCCAGAAGTTGATGGTATCCTTGTACAGCTCCCTTTACCAGAGGGTTTGGATGCCGAGAAAATTCTAGAGCGTATTCACCCAAGTAAGGACGTTGATGGATTCCATCCTTATAATGTTGGTAGACTTGCTCAGCGAATGCCGGCTTTAAGACCTTGTACACCAAAGGGCATTATCACCCTACTCGACTCCACAGGTGTTCGATATAAAGGCATGCATGCCGTCGTTGTGGGTGCCTCTAACATTGTCGGCAGACCGATGTCGTTAGAGTTACTACTTGCTGGTTGCACGACAACAGTATGTCACAAGTTCACTCAAGATTTAGAAGCCCATATTCGCCGCGCTGATTTGCTAGTTGTCGCTGTCGGTAAACCTGAGTTTATTCCAGGTGACTGGATTAAAGAAGGCGCAATCGTTATCGATGTGGGTATTAACAGATTGGAATCTGGTAAGCTTGTGGGTGATGTGCAATATGATAAAGCAGAGCAAAATGCGAGCTTCATCACACCTGTACCTGGAGGCGTTGGCCCTATGACCGTTGCCAGCTTAATTGAGAACACACTAGAAGCTTGTGAAAATAGCAAAAACTAGTAAAGTACAAGGAGCACTTTAATAGTGCTCCAATTTATTGCTCTGTTTTTCAGTTTCGTCTGCTGATTTTAACTCTTTCGCCATCATTGACTCCAACATTTCCATTTGTTTGTCAAAATCCTCTTTACTAATTTCACCATTCTCCAGCCGACTTAATAGCTCATCCATCTTGGCCTTGATCTCTTTCACTTTGTCCTCGTTTACGCCAAGACGATTAAACATCAAAGTTTGTTGTACCTGAGATAAAAAGCTCTGATTAAGGTTGGATGTTGATAAATCCTTTTGCCTTAAAGACTGCGACAATTGTGAGACAGAACTCTGGTTGTCTAATTCATTTGCAAAAGCTTCACCACTTTGAGCTTTAGCGGCGCCAGAGCGCGATAATGGGTATGCGGACTGAGGGGTAGCGCTGGTTTTATGTAATAGCATTTTACACTCCTTTTTAAATGGGCACATCATTGCCGCGCAATGACATCTTTATATGTTAAGCAATCAGTATGCCTGTACCTCCATCACGCCTTACTATATTCAATACCGCCCTCGTCCTACACAGATTTAATATAAACACCTCCTTTGAATAATGCTCACTATTCTTAGCTTACTTAGGTACAACCGCTGTACACTCGATTTCAACACGCGCACCTAACGCTAATCCATTAGTAGAAAATGCACTTCTAGCAGGGTAAGGGCGGCTAAAGTATTTGATATACACTTGGTTAAATTCCGGCCACTCCTTGATATCTGCAAGCATAATGGTGCATTTAAAGATATCTTTCATTGCAAGGCCGTGCGCTCCTAAGCTAGCTTTTATATTCTCCATGGTTTGCATACTTTCTGCAGCGATCCCACCTTTTACTAGCTTAGTTGTGCCAGGCAGAATCCCTATTTGACCAGAAAGGTAAACCTTATCGTTCACTTTGACAGCCTCTGAGAAGGGTAAATTATGGCCTGCTGGCAATACCGCATATGAATTAAGGTACTCTATTTTGGGTTGGCTTTTGGGCTCTGCAAATGAGACACCTGTAAAGAGGGGTAGCACAATAAGTGCGATTGCGCTTTTTTTCATAACGATTCCTTGATTAGAAAGCTTTCAATTTCCAAAATACCATTGTTCAATAAAAAACCAAATTACGTTCTTAAGACGGCGACTAAACATGATTAATTTTCATGTGCTTTTTGATATTTGACCTTTATTGAATCACTGTTCAGTCACAGCCTGCAGAAATCCAATCCCCCTATATTGCGCTCATTAAAGCGTTTGCTGTAAGGAGTCCAATTTAAGTTATGGTAGGGGTTTAAAAAGATGGTAGGGGTTTTAAAGAGGTGAGATAGATGCCTAAAGCGGCTTCAAATGTATAAAATAATAAAAAGAAATAGAAGAGCTAAAGTGTAAAAAGAAGCACTTGACGGCTTCTTTTTACAGTTCGAGAATAACTTAAGCTTTGCGCCAAGTTGTTTTACCAGCACTATCCTCAAGCACAACGCCCATTGCAGTAAGTGCATCGCGCGCTTCATCTGCCGCTGCCCAATCTTTGTTTGCACGGGCTGTTTTACGTTGCTCAATTAGGGCTTCAATTTTAGCCACTTCATCATCGTCCTGCTCGCCTTGCAAGAAGCTCTCTGGTGACTGTTGAGCAATACCCAGGACTTGCGCTAGCTTAACCAGAATATAAGCATGTTTACCAGCCGCTTCTGGATCTGACTCTTTTAACAAGTTAACTTCTTTCGCAAGTTCAAAAATAACAGGCAGTGCTTCTGGCGTATTGAAATCATCATTCATTGCAGCCTCAAAACGCTCAACATAAGCATTGCCTTTCAACTCAACTTCTACTTGCTCAACACCACGCAGCGCAGTATAAATACGCTCTAGTGAAGATCGAGCCTGCTCTAAGTTTTCTTGAGAGTAGTTTAGCTGGCTACGATAGTGACCATTGATTAAGAAGTAACGTACCGTCTCACGGTCAAATGCCTTAAGCACTTCGCGCACAGTAAAGAAATTGCCTAAGGACTTAGACATCTTCTCTTTATTTACCTGAACCATACCTGTATGGATCCACGTATTCACGTAGCGGCCATTGTTTGCACAACAAGACTGTGCAATTTCATTCTCATGGTGCGGGAATTGTAAGTCAGAGCCGCCACCATGAATATCGAAGAACTCACCTAAGTGTTTCGAGCTCATTGCACTACATTCAATATGCCAACCTGGTCGACCTTCACCCCAAGGAGATGTCCAAGAGGGTTCACCTGGCTTGGCTTTTTTCCATAGTACAAAGTCCAGCGGATCATCTTTACCTTCAGCCACTTCAACGCGTGCACCCGCCTGCAACATATCTAAATCCTGTTGAGAAAGCTGCCCATACTCTTTAAACGTTGATACATCAAATAAAACATCGCCGTTTTTGGCAACGTAAGCGTGTTGCTTTTCAATCAAGCGTTTGATCATTTGAATGATGTCATCCATATGTCCGGTTACAGTTGGCTCAATATCCGCAGGCAAAATATTCAATGCGTCAAAGTCCTCATGCATCGCTTTAGTCATGCGAACAGTTAGGTCGTTGATCTCTTCATTGTTTTCAGCTGCGCGTTTGATAATTTTATCATCCACATCAGTGATGTTTCGCACATAAGTTATGTCGTAACCTAAATAACGAAAATAACGGTTCATCACATCAAACGACACGTAAGTACGTGCATGACCTACATGGCAGAAATCATAGATTGTAATACCACACACGTACATGTCGACTTTACCTTCGACAAGGGGTTTAAACGGGGCCTTTTGGCGTGTAAGTGTGTCGTATATCTGCAACATGTAGTAATTTTCCTAAAGTTGTATTTAAAACCAGAGCATCATAACACTTGCACAGGCTTGTCTCTACTGTAAATACGTAATCCCCCCTATTTGAGTAACAAAGTTTACACCGTAAAGCGGTCAAAGTTATTTCAATGCTTTGTAGTTCAGCAGATGTACTATAAAATAACGCTCTAATCTTTTTATTGTAATTCAAGGACCCATTATGGTTGTTTTGCAAACAAACTTCGGCGAAATCAAAATCGCATTATTTGAAAAAGAAGCGCCAGCAACTGTCGCAAACTTTAAGAAATATGTTGAAAATGGTTTCTACACTGGCACTATTTTTCACCGCGTAATTGATGGTTTTATGATTCAAGGCGGCGGTTTTGAGCCGGGTATGGATCAAAAAGAAGTTGATGCACCAATTCAAAACGAAGCAAACAACGGTCTTGCAAACAAAGTTGGCACATTGGCTATGGCACGTACTCCAGATCCTCATTCTGCTACAGCGCAATTCTTCATTAACGTAAACGATAATGACTTCCTTAACTTCTCTAGCGAAACTTCGCAGGGTTGGGGATACTGTGTGTTTGCTGAAGTTGTTGAAGGCATGGACGTTGTTAACAAGATCAAAGGTATTGCAACAGGTTCATCTGGCTTCCACCAAGATGTACCTCTAGACGATGTAATCATCGAGAGTGCTGTTATCACAGATTAATCCAAGGATTAAGTATGAGCGCTACGGCGCTCTTTTTCCGACAAGAGACCCCATGCGCAAAACCTATTTTATTTCAGATCTGCACTTAACAGAGCATCGCCCTGACATAACCAACGCCTTTTATTTGTTTCTCGATAACTGTATCAATTCAGATGTTGACGCTTTATATATACTTGGTGACTTTTTTGAAGTTTGGATTGGGGATGATGAAGGTGACCCACTGGCATTAGACATTGCGCAAAAGCTAAAAAAAATCAGTGAGAATGGGACAGATCTATTTTTTATCCATGGCAACAGAGACTTTTTAATTGGCCAACAGTATGCAGACTTGTGTGGTATGACTCTTTTACCTGAGCAGACCGCCATTAACCTTTACGGTACACCCACCGTGATACTGCATGGTGATGAGATGTGTACACAAGATATTGAATATCAGAAGTTTCGTAAAAAAAGCAGAGGCTGGTGGTGGCCACGACTCATGCTTGCTATGCCTCTATGGTATAGACGCCGTGTCGCGAGAAACGCGCGAGAAAAAAGTAAGATTACGCAAATGGGTAAAGCGCCGAGCATTTTGGATGTAACCCCAGACGCCGTGCAAGATATGTTTGATAGATTTGATGTCAAAAATATGATCCATGGTCACACTCACAGGCCACACGTACACCAAAATGAAAACCATACACGCACTGTTTTAGGTGATTGGTATAGCCAAAGCTCTTATTTAGTGGTGACTGAACACGGCCAATCGCTCGAGCAACATGGCTACAGCGAGCACAGCCACTCTTAGCATGTGCTCTCAGTCGGGTTATTAATTAAGCCCCTTTAAGTTTGGTTATATAAGCAAGAGGAAGTGCAATAAACTTGTAGTAGCTCCAATGCACTGGTTTTTTACGCGATGCCGGATGAGTCAGCAATTGCGCGGCATATTCTAGTGAGCGATGCTGGATGTGACGTTTAGCCAAATCACATATATGTGCACCTACATATTTTAACACCATTGGCTTCATCTTTTCTGCTACTCGGTCCTCTTTGATATCCGTTAAAAGCCGCTCTGCGAAAGGACACAATTGCTGTGGTGGCGACTTGTCACACGCGCTATTTTGCGTCCCCTGATAATAAAAGCTCTCAATAACAGGTGTATATGCAATACGAGAATACATTGCGAAGTTAATGTAGAAGCTCTGATCTTCCCCCATCCACTCACCGCGAGGAAATCCACCTAATTCATGAAAAACAGGCTTACTTACGACAATACTTGACATAGTAAATGGTAAATCGCCACTGGCAGCAACAGCAAAATAGTTATCCATTTCATATCCACAGGCATCCCATTTGGTTAGAGCAATTTTGGCATCTTGAAACTCATTGTCGCCATGTACCTTTTGGTAACGCGTTGCATAAAGCCCCATATTAGGAAAACGGCCGATCAACTCAACAATTCGCGATAAAAAAAACGGGGTCCACGTATCATCGGCATCTAAAAACGCCATATATTCATTACTGCAATGCTGAGCCCCTGTATTTCTAGCAGCTGAAACACCTTGGTTTTCTTGGTGAATAAGCTTTAGATTTGGCACATTTAAAGCTTCCACTTTAGCCACGCTATCATCTGTGGAACCGTCATCTACAATGACAATTTCATCCGCTGGGTAACTCTGTTCCAACACACTTTTGATGGTGCGCTCGATACACTCACTCTTATTGTAAAGAGGGATTACGACTGAAAACTTGATGCTGTTCATATTCATTACTCCAATTCTTCATTGATAACGCGATAGCTTGCTCCACTGGTAAAGTCGGAGAAACACAATACCCAGCCACCAGCTTGTTAATGGTATTAATCACGCTTTCAGGCTCGTATTCATTTGCGTCAAATTGATAATCTTGTGCCATGCCAATTTGTTTAGACCACTGTTTGCATTTGCTGTGGTATTGCAGACTCACAAATGGGGTATTCATCATGTATGCATATATTGCAGCGTGGAGCCTCATACCCACGACGGCTTTGAACATGGCCATGCTCTGCAACATACGAAGTGGGTTGATTGTGTAACGAATACGCTTAATTGGTACGTAGCTCGGTAGCTTGCTTATGATTTGGTCATGAATGACGTTATCGCCAAGTACACCATGAGAGTTCAGCTCGATTAAATACACATCTTCACGTGTGGTCTCCCAAACTGATGTGATGAGTTTCACCGCTTTGCGTACTCGTGCTCGTTCGTTTAAAGCATCCGTTTCACCAAAAGCATTTGTTGCTTGCTGACAGAAGTTGAATGCCACGCCTCTTCTGTCAATGGTTCGAATAGAGTCTCCGAAATAGTGCAGTAATGAAGGCGCTAAATCAAACGTCATTGCCACATTTGAATTTGGTGCGATTGACTTAGCAATTTCATAGCTTTGTGCATCTCTTACACCGATGAAGTGGCATTTATTTAAAAATTTTGTGCACTGTTTTTCATCTTTAGTTGTTTTAAACGCTTCAATTCCAACACCAACTGCATAGCTAGATTCTTTACCACACAGAGATATCATGTGGCACTTCTGTGCGATGTCCTTACTGGAGTGCAACACCGAACCTCCACCAAACACGATCGTTTTCGCATCAAATGCACTTTTATAATTGGTAAAACGTTGATGCCCTCTAAACATCATAGGCCCCTGGCCTTGCAACTCTAACTGCCTAACAAGCCCATATTGGCGACTCGCATTAACCGCTACATTGTTGGAGCTAAATGCGTGCTTAGCGCCTTCGACGCTTGCCAACATCAAAGCGTCGTCTCCGCTATTGCGCATGCCGTAATATCCCACTACAAATATGTCGCTTTTGCTTTGCATGATTAGTCCTCAAATCTGAATGTCTGAGTTACTTAGTGCAGACAGCATGCCAACAAAAAATAAAATTTAACGCTTTGATTTTTAGTGATATTTGATTTTAAAAAAGTATGGGTGTGCAGATTGAAAATTGAATTTTTGCATTTCGAAAATTATTAGGTAGGAACTTTTTAAAATAAAAAAGTCGGCGCAGGCTGCACCGACTCATTGAAAACTCTACTTTTTAATATGCGCCTTTTGCACCTAGTACGCACGGTACCGTTTTAAGCAAGATTTTAACGTCACTAATGATGCTTTGTTCCTGAATATACTGTTCATCCAATTGCACTTGTTGTTCAAAAGTTGTATCTGCTCTGCCTGTTACTTGCCATAAACCCGTTAACCCCTGCTCGCTGTTCAAACGCGATAGCTGACAAGGTTCATACTGTGCAACTTCCATTTCCAAAGCAGGTCTTGGGCCTATAAGTAACATGTCTCCTTTCACTACATTCAGCAGCTGAGGCAATTCATCAATTGAATACTTACGAATAAAGCGGCCAATGCATGTGATGCGAGGGTCATGAATATACTTTTGGCAAACCCCCTCCCTAGAACTATCTTTTTGCTCAGGCGCTTTGAAACATGGATCGTCTTGCATGTACATTGAACGGAACTTGTACATGGTAAAACGACGACCATATTTACCTACTCGAACTTGCTTGAAAACGCATGAGCCTTTGCTTTCCAGCTTTATTGCCAACATTAACAGGGCCAATAAAGGGCTAATCGCGAGTAAGCCAAGTGTTGCGACTGCACGTTGTAGCCATACGGGGATACCATGGTGAACACCATCCACACTGACTTTACGTACCACTTTGATTGTTCTTACTGTGGCTGAAGTTGAAATTTTGTTTGTAATTTCCATGATTAAAGCCCTCTGATAGATTGTTTTAAAACATAAACTCTGAATAAGAAAACTGGATTACCAATAACGTATCGGTTGAATTTGGCTTTGGGTTCTTGTATCAGACGCCAAATCCACTCAAGCCCTAACTCACGCATCCACAACGGCGCTCTTGGGATAGAACCTGAAAAGAAATCTAATAAGCCACCTACAGCAAGCGCACAGCGACAATCAAGACGGTGTCTATTTTGCGCCAGCCACATCTCTTGGCGGGGAGAACCCAACGCAACGAGTAAAATGGTGGCACCGCTGTTGTTAATTTTTTCGATGATTTCACTGTCATCTTGAAAATATCCATGGTGTGTGCCACGAATATCAAGATCTGGGAATCGCGCCTCGAGCGCTTTACCTGCTTTTTCAGCAATCCCCTCTTTGCCGCCAAGTAAAAAGAAAGAACTACCAGTCTCTACGGCCTTGCTGCAAAGTACAGGCAACATGTCGGTGCCATTTATGTTGTCGGCTAAATTGATGCCCGCGTGACGAGCAGCTAGGCGCATACCTGAACCATCAGCAAAGTTTTTGTTGCTTTGAATAAGAGCTTTACGCAGTGCCACTTCATTTGCGGCAAGATTTATCGAATTTGCATTCAAAAAATAGCCAACCTGACAGTAATGCTCGTGGGTGTGAGGCGCACAAACCCAACTCACTGCATCTTCCATTTTCGTATTTTCAAATGGGATCCCAAAAACAGCAGACTGAGCCTTTTTTGCACCGCCATCCTGATAAATGCAACGACAAACCAAGATTTTCAAAACCATTGCAAAATCTTTTGCTGCACTTTGCGCATTTTGCGCCGCCAACAAGCTAGGAATGTCTCCCGCTACCAGCCCAGTTAGTCTGTGTAGCTGCAAACAGTCGAATGCGCCTGCTTTAGCACAAGGAGATTTAAATCTGCGCACATTAGGCACTGACGTCTGTCCCCAGATAATTGGTGTACCTACAAAATGAATGTCATCAAACATAATATTGATGAGTACGGCGCTGCTTTTAAAAATACCTGCTTGCCAAACATACAGTTCAACAACACCACCGCCGATATCTATCCATTTTTGCTTTTTCAAAGGTGACCGAATGAACAGAACACTCAAAATAGAGTTGAATACAAAAAGTGGGAGCAGGATGCCAATTAGTGTTACAACGCAAGCGCCCCTTATAACCTGACGAGTCAGGTTTTGCTGTGTAGCTTTACTTGCTTGATGTGTGGTTTTATCGTGTAACATAATTCGCCCTCAAATATTTTTATCTGAGGAAGAGGTAGCGAGGAATGTGCCAATCCAACAATAAATTTTAACCGCATGTTTTTTATGGCAAAAAAACAACATGGGTGTTCAAGAGTTATATTAATTTCTTATTTTGCGAACTAAATCGAAAAGCTTTTTTTAAAATAAGAAAACGGTAATAAATATAGTTAAGCTTATTTATTTTGTGCCTGTTTACTTTGAGAACTCTGGGTATAACCGCACCACACGATTGAATAGTTTAGGAAGCTTATGCTGCACCACCTGCAATTTTTTCTCCTGTTGATTCATATCGTTTAAATCGCACTTAAGTAGAATCTTACTCACTTTAAATATGACTTTATGTATTACTTTATCGGACCAACTATTTTTTAATGGACCAAAATTAAAATGCCTTATGTAATCGTTCATCTCTTTGGCATAAGTGTTGTTCCATTTGGGAGATATTAATTGGAACCCATTCCAATACTTTGCAAAATGCGCGACATGACCATTTTCACCCCACCCGATCCCTTCTGACTCCGCCACTGGCGTACAAATCGAAGCCAATACTTCATTGATCCAATTCAATGCAGCTTGAGAGCTTTGCATTAGCATAATACCTGAGTTTATCTCCCCACTGTAGCCATGGGCCATATAGAGGAATTTACCTTCCTTTATAAGTTGTTCAACTGGTGGACATGTTGGTTGAATAAGTGCATCCGCATCAACGAACAGAACCTTATTATAGCCAGCCTCTAACGCTGCTTTTAACAACAGAAGTTTTAACCAGCAACATTCCACTCCAAGCGAAGTGAATATAGGTCGAGATACCACAACATATTGGTAATTCATTTTTTTAGCATATTGCTTGTGGCTTTTAATACAATGGCTATATCGCCACTGATAGCCATTTAAGGCCACACTGAAAACTAATGTTGTCGCTGATCTATTCGTCATCACACACCCTCAAAAATATTGCTGCTATTTATTAATAAAGCAAAAGAATTGCATTTTGCCCAAAAAGTAATTTTCTCAATTTTAAAAATGAGAAATTAATTGCTTTCAATATTGCGAAAATACGCCACAAAACGCGCTTACAAAACATGTAACCACCTGTTAAATATAGCAATTCAAATTTGGCATAGTTACTGCTCTCTAAGGTGTATCATCAACTGAATACAAGGTTCTTACTATGAACTATTTAACTAAGATGTGCTTGGGAGCCGCACTTTGCGCAACAGCAACACCAGCGCTGGCGGTGCAATTAGTAGATGGGCAATATGTATGGCAATTTCAATCGGGAGAGGCTTGGCCAAGTGGCTACAACCATAACACAGGCAAGCCAGACAGCATGATTTATGCGCGTGACCAGTATGGGAGTGATTTCTTCCAACGTATAAGTAACGCGTTGCCTGAAGCTAAAGTAAACGAAGCTTTCATCACCGGTGACGAAGGCTCTACTATCCATCTAAACGAAGAAGCTGAAGTGTTTATTACCTTTATTCATGAAGGTGCAGGATACAAAAACTCGTTTGGTTATTTTACCTTTGATCCAGAAAATCCACCAACTACGCCAGAAGAAGTACAAGAAACCATCGTGTTTCCTAATTTAAGTTACCCTCACTTAACCAATGGTCATAGAGTAAGTATTGGTACTTTCCCTGCGGGGACCAGTATCGGCTTTTTCGTTGCAGCAAATGGCTTTTGGTATTATACGGGCGTTAAAAACTGGCAAATTCCCTACTATTATTCAATCTCTGCTTTAAACCCTGAACCTACAGAGGAATTGAGACAACACTGTGTACTTCTGTATGATGAGCAGGAACAAGAAGTGGTCATTGGCTTTGAAGATTTACCACGCACATGGGGCGACAATGACTTTAACGATGCAGTATTCAGCGTAACAGCCAGCCCAGGTTCCGCCATTTCCTCAACCAACTTAGTAACCATGCCAGAGGCCAATGACAGTGATGCCGATGGGATCCCAGATGAGCAAGACGAGTTTCCAAATAACTACCGTCGTTCTCACAGCCAGTACTTCCCTTCAGAAACGACAGTATCGACACTGGCATATGAAGACAACTGGCCACAACGGGGCGATTACGACATGAATGACCTTGTTGTCAAGCAACGCATTCAAACTACGTTGGATCCCGATAACCTTGTCAGTGGCTTCATTTTACACGGCTGGATAACTGCGCGCGGTGCTGCTTTTGAAAATGGATATGGTTTACGCATAATGGGCTCAACACCAGATCTTATTGAGAACGCCAGTATTACCATCGATGGGCAAAGCTTCGACAAGTCTGTAGAAGAGTTTCAGAGCAACGCGGTTCTACAATTGTGGAGCAGTACACAGGTCTTCACGCAAACAGGCCAGTCAGGTCAATGTTCGCACTTCAATACAGTTAAAACATGTAATTATTTCGAACCAGTGCCTTTTACATTGGATGTCACATTTGCAGAATCTCAAGCATCGTTGAACGTTTCAGATATGGATTTTTTCATATTCAGAACCGCCGACAGAACGATTGAAGTGCATATGGCCGATTACCCGCCAACAGATTTATTTGACCAGACCAGGTTTGGGAAGGTCGATGACACTTCTGATGCGAATAGTAACCGCTACTTCAGAACAGCTGATAACCTGCCTTGGGCATTAACAGTAAGCGAAGAGTGGAACTACCCTCGTGAATATATTGATGTACTTTGGGCCTATCCTGACTATGAAACTTGGGTAGAATCCAGCGGTGAACAAGCACAGAACTGGTACATCACCAGCGACCGCGACACACACTACTATTTGCCCGAATCTGAGTAATGTTAGGAGACCATCATGAACACACTGAAAAATTTAAAAACAGCTATTAGTATGGCCTTACTGACCGCCTTCATTACTGGATGCGGTGGCGGCGGTGGCGGTGGCGGTGACTCTGCACCATCGAATACGACAGGCCAGACGACACAGCAAGCAACATCTGCTGATACCACTGATCAAACCCAGACAACGAGTGACAGTGCCACAGCTGAAGAATCTAACACAGATGCTGCGATGCCAGAGCTGAGTTATGAACCTGAAGCGGCGCTGTTACAAACCGCGGCAACAGCTTCAACCGAGCTATACGTGGAGCCCGACTTCAAGTTTAGAACCAGCGATGATATTTCGCTTGAGCTTGATGGGCAAGATGTCTTTGGTGAATCTTTAGCTGGAAGAGCGATAAAAGTCTATTCGTTCAGTATGGAAGTGCCTTCTGTCGAGGACGAGCTAATGGGCAACAAACAATTAATTGCCACACTGCGTTTTAACTCTGCTGGGCAATTACAACACACATTGACAGTCCCTCAGACGACGCAAACTATGCTAATTAGAGTGGATGGGATGTTAGAAACCAACCAAGTATTGTTT
Organism: Pseudoalteromonas luteoviolacea NCIMB 1942; assembly: GCF_001625595.1. Lineage (GTDB taxonomy): Bacteria > Pseudomonadota > Gammaproteobacteria > Enterobacterales > Alteromonadaceae > Pseudoalteromonas > Pseudoalteromonas luteoviolacea_A. The sequence continues at coordinate 19,035 of NZ_AUXT01000217.1, read as the reverse complement.
AAGTTGGACTCAAGCACCTCAGTAACACATACCTTCAATTAAGGCTCCCACGCGGTGTGCAGTCATCAAGCACACCGCATATTCGTACTGCTGCTCTACTTTTTTTAAATAATTTCATGCACCTTCCCTCGCAACTTTGTTATCTTTAACTAAGCTTTTGGCGGGCAAATCCACAATTCTTGGAATTTCAGGAAGGGCTATTAAGTTTTAGCAAAAGTCCTTGGAGCTCTGACAGTTAGGCTGCTATATCTTAATAGAGAACAAAAATGAAAAAGGAGCGCGACAATGGAAAAGATGATGGGATTACATATCCTACTAGTAGACGACGAACCACATATTTTACGTTCTTTGAGTCGTGCTCTGCGCTCTGACCAATACACCATTCATACCGCTCAAAGTGGCCAAGATGCATTAGATGTATTAGCTAACGAACCAATTGATGTGGTTGTTACCGACAAAAACATGCCCGGAATGACGGGGAATGAACTGCTTGCCATCATCGCAGAAGACTACCCTGATACCATTCGCATAATGTTGACAGCATTTACTGAGCAGGCAGCACTTATCGATGCAATAAACCAAGGTAAAGTATGGGGTTACCTGCAAAAACCATGGGAGAACGACAATTTACGTATCACCATAGAGCAAGCGCTACAGACAAAAATGCTCATCGCTGAACGCAACATGCTGCGCGCCAGCCTTAAAAGATATAAAAGGGAACACCGCTCGCAATTTCAACGCTTTATCGGTAGTTCATTGGCCATGCAGGTCGTCTACAAGGCCATAGATAAAGCCGCCCCTAGTCGCGCGAATGTGTTTATTACCGGCCCCAGTGGTACAGGTAAAGAACTCGCTGCAGAGGCAATTCACAATTTGAGTCCACGTACTGAACAACCACTCATTTGTATAAACTGTGCAGCCATTCCATCAGAATTGATGGAGTCAGAAATATTTGGTCACGTGAAAGGCGCGTTTTCTGGTGCCACCAACAACCGAGATGGCGCTGCAACTCTCGCCGATGGCGGTACATTATTTTTAGACGAAATTGGTGAAATGGACATGGCTTTACAAGCCAAGATCCTACGATTTATTCAAACTGGTACATTTCAGCGTGTAGGTAGTGGTAAGACCGAGCGAGTAGATGTACGGTTTGTTTGTGCTACCAACCGCAACCCATTTGATGCAATTGAGCAACAATTACTGAGGGAAGATTTGTTTTATCGCCTCAATGTCATCGCCATTGATATGCCCGCATTGGCTGAAAGAGATCAAGACCCCTTGCAAATTGCCCTATTCTACCTAAATAAGTACAGTGAATTAGAAAATAAGCTCTTTGTTGGCTTTTCCAAGCGTGCCGAGCAGTTGATATTAAACTATGCTTGGCCTGGCAATGTTAGGCAGCTCGAAAACCTGATACACAGTGCGGTTGTTATGTCAGATGGCCCGATGGTGAGCGAAGAAACACTGATGCAACAGTTACACTTGAAACCAGATGAATCGTTATTTACACCCAAAGAAAAACCACAGCTGGTACCAACAATGCCACGCACCTCTGCCACCGCCTCAGAGACGACTCAACAAGGTGGTGCGCTAAATATAGTGCCGCTTTCTGAGGTAGAGCGTTTTGCCATTGAACAAGCATTACAAGTTTGTGAAGACAATGTGGTCAAAGCAGCAGGCTTGCTCGAAGTCAGCCCCTCAACTTTGTATAGAAAAATTCAAAAATGGGAACCATCTTAACTCCTTTTCTCTTTGCAATTCGATAATGCGATGCTTCGCATTCTGCAATTCAATCAAAATGAAAAATAAGGTTTTAGATAAAAGTTATAAAATACAACAATTTAAAAAAGTTACATTTTGGCCTGATTATTGATTAGTAAGGTTATTACTTAATCAGAGGCTAAAACCATGCAGGCAGGCAAATACTCTATCACTCTTCTTCTAAGAAACACCTCTTGGCTGATTGGTGCTGAAGTAGTTGCTAAGGCGTCGCGCCTTATAAGTATTATGGCAATGGCCGCATTTTTACTGCCCGTGGAATACGGAGCAGCAATGCTTGCACTGAGTATCCACGAAGTATTGCGCCTTTTACTTCGCTCTGGTACTGGCGCTCAAATAATCAGAGCGACAGATCAGGAATTGCCATCTTTACTCGCCAATGGCTTGTGCGTTCAATGGGTCATTTGTATCGGCCTGTTTCTTGTTCAACTCGCTGTGGCATACTGCACCCATTGGTTGTTCCCAGAACACGACATCTTCGCACTCGTGGCGTTAATGGCCATCACGTATCTAGTCTTTCCCGTCGTTAGCACCAAAGCATTCCTCGTACAACGTGAAAACCGCATGGCCTTGTTCAGTGTTATTAGTAGTGTGTGTATCATCATTGAAAACTTTGCGATTGCTGTCGCTTTATACTTAGATGCAGGGCTACTTGCTATCGTTTACGCGAAGTGGGCGTTTGCAATATTGTGGTTGGCCGCCTTTTTAGTAGTTAAAACGCAGCCTCACCATATCGGGTTTGATCGCATAATATTCGTGCGGCTGTTAATGACCTCAAGCCAACTCGCAGCTGCCGATGCGCTTCGCTCGCTAAGAATCAATATGGATGTATTCATTGCAGCCAGGCTGATGACACCAGAATTATTTGGTCTATACAGCTTTGCTAAAAGCGCGGGAATTGGCCTCGCAATGTCTATCAGCCAAGCTTATATCACGGCGCTTTATCCCTATATCTGTCAACAGCAAAAGGCTAACCCTAGTAACAGTCAAAGCAAGAAAATCGCCGTTGTGACCATCCTTGTATCTCTAGTATTTATATGCCAATCAGCTTTGGTTCCAGTATACGTGCCATTTTTATTCTCAGCTGAATGGCAGGCTAGCTTTACCACCACTAGCCTGCTTTGCCTTATCGCAATCACCTCTGTTTGGTCAGATACATACGGTGCGGTACTGCGCAGCAAAGGCCTTTTTCGTTTAGAGGCACAACAGTGTGCATATTGCTTACTCGTTTCACTCGCAGGGGTCTTTGCTATGACCCCACAGACGCCAGAAACATTCGCCCTCGTACTACTTTTATCAAGCGTTTTATGGCTAGTGTTCCCAGCCGTAAATATGTTTATCAAATTCAGAACCATAAAGCCCGCATAAGGAGCAGATTATGAACAGCTTAATCCACCCAACAGTTAGTGTCGTTATCCCTATGTACAATGTAGGTAAATATATTGAGCTGAGCATAAACTCAGTGCTGAAACAAACCTATCAGGACTTTGAACTGATCTGTGTAGATGATGGTTGCAGCGATGACACGTTGGCAAAGGTCGCGCAATTCGACGATGCTCGGATCAAAGTGATTTCACAACTCAATAGAGGCTTATCAGGCGCTAGAAACACTGGTATACGTGCGGCACAAGGCGACTATATCGCATTACTTGATGCCGATGATTACTGGGCACCAGAAAAGCTGGAAAAACACGTTGCGCATCTTGAGGCCAATGACCAACTAGGCATCAGCTATTGCCCATCATTGTTTATAGATGAAGACGATGCCCCACTTGGTATAGGACAGTTTCCTAAGTTAAAAAACATCACCACTAAGCATATTTTTTGTCGCAACCCAATCGGCAATGGCTCAGCGCCCATGATCCGTAAAACCGTTCTAGACAGCATTGCTTTTCAAGATGGCATGCGCAACTGGGTGCAATATTTTGATGAAGAACTTCGTCAATCGGAAGACATCGAGCTGTGGCTACGCATCGCACTAGATACTGATTTCAAGATCGAAGGTATTGATCAACCATTGACCTTCTACAGAGTCAACGCCTCAGGGTTATCTTCAAATTTACATAAACAATTTAACAGTTGGCAATATGCTGTGGACCAAAACCGTATTGGCCACGATGCCTTCTTTAGTAAATACGCTTCGCTTGCCAAAGCATATCAGCTACGTTACTTATGCCGCCGAGCAATTCAATCTCGCAACTGTACTCAAGCTATTAAACTAATGCACGAAGCATTAAAAACCAATTGGCGTATTTTAAAAGAGGAACCAAAACGTACATTGGCGACGTTGGCTTGCACTTATTTATGCGCCCTACCAAACAGTCTCTACAACGCCATCGAAAATGCGGCTATGCGTGGCGCGGCGTACCTACAAAAGTCTAATTAAGGCTCTTTTAGTATTAAAAACAAAAAAACCAGCATCTGCTGGTTTTTTTATATTGCAAAATTACCCCAATGCAAATTGCACAATAGACACGAAAAACCTGAAAGAGAAACATATAACCACATGAATATAAAGGATTTAGACAACTGGCCTAATTAATGCTTTATTTAAATCAGCAAACGTCTTATTAAGGAATAAGCCATGTCAGTCACTCACTTAAAATCCAAGCTAAGCATGTTGGCACTTGTATGCCAGCTTGCGACCATCGCTGGCTGTGCACATATTGACGGAACAGTAGAGTTAGAAGACAAAGATGACCGTTTTTACGGACACCCGAATGCGCAAGGCAATATCATTTCACCGTCTAAACCAGGTACCGTGTTCGCAGCTGGGTTAGACTGCTCAAGCGCCAATGAGTTTGCAATTACTAAACAATACCGCGTTGATAGAGCAATCAAAACTCACCCAAACAACCAAGCACCTGTGCCTGTTTTTGGCGGTAAAAACGCCAGTTCATTGCCTCTTAGCCCTGGCGACTTAATTGAAGTAAGTATGGAATTCGGTGAAGGGTTTAATGGTAACTATATTTTAGATAACTCGGGTCTACTTGAGATGCCTGCAATTGAACCCATATTCGCAGCGGGCCTTACAACTCAGCACCTGAGTGAACGTATAGAACTGGCGCTTATCAGAGCAAACATTTTTAAGGCCAGTACACTAGATGTAAACATCAAAGTGCTAAATTTAGCAGCAATAGAAGTGCCTGTTTCCGGTGCTGTCTTCGAGCCAGGCCGAGTAACAATTAACGCTTCAATTCCTGCACAAGTCCACAAAGACCGCCTAGTAGCTTCAGGCGACCAAACTAAAAAACGCTTGCTGTCTGAGGCTGTAAGAACCGCTTCTGGTATTCGTCCCGATGCAAAACTTGATCAAGTCATTTTGATCCGTTCAGGTTGGCAGGTAGAAGTCGACCTCACTGGCATCTTGACCGGCGAGCCAGTGACAGACTATGCGCTTATTGCTGGCGACCAAGTTATTGTGCCTAGCACGGGCTGTTTTCAACCACACTTGGTTCGCCCATCACAAATTACGCCTAAAGGGTTTCGCGTCTTTATGTCGAATTTAATAGACTCTGCTGAGAGTAACTCAAATGCAGCCATTGGTCGCTTTTCCAGTAACCTACCTTATGGCACCAGATTATTGCAGGCAGCTGTTTCAGCTAACTGTGTGGGTGGTAAATCCTATACAAATGCGCCTCGCCGCATCGTGTTAGTCAGTACACACCCAATTACTCAACAAACTCAAGTCATTGAGCGCTCTATAGAGCAGCTAATGCGTATGCCGTACAGGGATCAAATAAACCCATACGTAATGCCAAATGACGCCATCGCTTGTTACGACTCGGATATTACTAATTTAAGAGACGTAGCACGTACCGTTTTAGACATAGTAACACCGTTTAAAGTCTTTTAGAGGGGTGTATCATGGGTACCGCACTTCAAGTCACAACACCTTATAGCCGCTTCAGAGCAAGTGTTTACAGAGCTTTGCACAGACCTTATCTGGTAGCATGTCTAATTAGCTACGTGATAATTGTAATGCTCGTCATCGTCTACTTGCAAAAAGCGCCGACATACAAAAGCGACCTAGATATTGTACTTCCAGGAACAGGAGCAAATAGCCAGGTTTCTATTGATGAAGTAGGACAAGTGGTGTCATCTACTAGTGCACCTTTTGGCAAAGGCTACAACCCTAGAGTGAACTACAAAGAGATGCTAATGAGCCGCAATTTAATAGAAAATGCAGCTCAGTCTTTGAACATTCACATCCGCGACTTTGGCAACCCCAAAATAAGATTGACCGAGCAAACCTCAATATTAAATGTCGAAACAACCGCAAATTCAGCCAAAATGGCGCAACAAAAAGCGTGGGCCCTTTACGATGCACTACAAGCACAATTAGACCATCTGCGCGCAGATGAAGTTAAACGTCGCGATGAAAGCATCAAAGCTGTGTTAGATCAGTACCGTGAAAGATTAAACGCTACCCGTAACAATATCATCGATTTTCAACAGCGTTCATTACTTGTTTCAGGAGAACAGCTACTAAGAGAAACAGCAACACTTGCAACAATCAAAGAAAGAATGGTTATGATCCAAGCCGAAATCGGTCAAAGTGATGATTATGTTAACCAGTTAAGTGTTGATTTAGGTGTGTCACCAGCAATGGCAGGTCAAGCTTTTGTTTTACAATCTGATGGAGAGTTCCGTGGTTACTTATCTGAACTAACTTCAAGCGCATCTCAGTTGAGTGAATACCGCTCGCGTTGGGGCGATGGCCACCCAAAAGTAAAAGCAGAATTTGCTCGCTTTGAACAGTCAAAGCAGTCTCTGAGAAATCGCTCTCAAGGACTTGTAGGTCCAAACGCAGCGCATATCTTTACCTCACTTGATTTAAAAAACAACCCAAAGCGCGCGCAGCTATTCGCAGACTTAATCAATGCTTACGCTCTGAACAAAGGCAAACAAGCACAGTTTCTTGAGCTTGACCAAGCACAAGTTTTACTTAATGAAAAAATCAAAATTTACGCTAGAGAAGCCGCTGAACTAGAAAGATTAGAGCGAGAGTTTGATCTTGCAGAAGCGGTCTTCACATCCGCCGCAGCACGTCTTGAAGCGGGTAAAGCAGACGTATTTGCATCGTATCCGATAGTACAACTTATGACGCCTCCGTCAGTGGCTATGAAACCAGTTAGTCCGAAGAAGAGCCTAGCAGTTGCAGCCGCATTATTTGCAATGATTTTCACTTCTGCTGCCATTTTAATGGTGAACAAGCGTAGAGAGATTGTCGCGCTTGTCGTAGAAAAACCCAAGGCTAAGGCATAAGCTATGTTATTACTCTCAGCGCTACCAGGCGAAAAAAAAGAATTTATTAGCTCTGAAGAGTTTGTTGTTTGGGCTGGGCTGGTTTTAACTTACCCCTCGTTTTTAACAGGCACATTATACGTATTAGGCTCTGTTATCGGGTGGCTTTTATTCGCGATGGTAATTACCCGAATTTATGTTGAAGTAGATACCAAACATGCATCAGTAAGTCCTATGGTATGGCTCTGGACAATAGCCATGTTAGTGATGCTGGTGGCACTTATTATCGCCCATTTTAATTGGTCCTTGGGAATAGGAAAAACCATCAAATCGTCCATTGGTTGGATGAAGGGGTGGGCATTGCTTGCGTTGTTTCCTTTCATTGCAAATATGATCCAAGTGAGAAAAGAGGTGATCATCCGTGCGGTTTGTATCATTGCGATTCAAACGCTTATCTTTGCGGTTGTTTCTTTCATTTTTTACCTAGGCCGTTTACCTGGTGATATCTTTCTATCCCCGCTTAAAGTCATTGGCGGACCCGGAGAAAGCTTCTTTATGGTGAGCTTTTATGGTATTAACCCAGAGACAGGCGCTGGCCGCTGGCGATTTTTCACTCCTTGGGCACCTGCTGCTGGATTTATGGCATGCATTTATTTAGTTTTCTGTTTGCAGGAACAAAATGCGCGTATCCGCAGATGGGCTATCGCTGGTTGTTGGGCAATGCTGTTACTGTCTCAATCGCGCGCAGGTATTGCTATTTTTATTATGCTGTTTCCAATGGTGATGTTCAGCGATAAATTCAAAGAGCCCTGGTTTTTGCTAATGCTCGGCTTTGTTGTCCCAGCAGTCCTGCTGCTAGGTGAACCAGTATATAATTGGATAATGGACTCGTATGAAGCCATCAAACAACAGCGCCCAGGCTCTACCAGAGTCAGGCAGGCACTGGCTAATATCGCTATACAGCGTTGGGAAGCTGAGGCACCGATATGGGGGCACGGTATCGTGGAACGTGGACCAAAAATCGTTGAGCGTATGCCCATCGGTTCGCACCATAGTTGGTATGGGTTGCTGTTTGTTAAAGGGATTGTTGGCGCAATCGCACTGGCCGTGCCGATGGCCATCACCATGATATACTTTTTAGTAAAGTCACAAGGCTCGAAAACGGCACAAACAGCGCTGTGTTTAATGACCGTATTTATCTGTTATAGCTTTTTCGAAAACTTAGAAATTTTATCTTTTTTGTACTGGCCAGCGCTTCTGTGGTTTGGTCTCGTATTTAAAGGTGAAGATGAAGCCCATGAGACTAAGCGCAGAAAGCGCCGCCGTGGGAGCCGTACAAGTCGCCAGATTGAGCGATTCCCAAGTGGACGAGCATCTAATTAAAACAATACTCAGGCTGCAACAGGAGCACCACTGTGAAATTTAAAGTCTTCATCGGGCGACGCAATTAAATTAGCTTCTACTTTTCCAAAATATGCCACCCTTTCAGAAATATCACGACCTGCTATTTCTTCAGCCAATGTCAGGTAGTCTTGGTAATGGCGAGCTTCTGAGCGAAGCAAAGACACATAAAAATCGCCTAAACGCTTATCAACATGTGGCGCTAGCTTAGCGAATCGCTCGCATGAACGAGCTTCGATATACGCACCACAAATAAGTTTATCTATCAATTTTTCAGGCTCATATGTCCGAACATGTTTAAGTAAGCCACTGGCATAACGGCTTGATGCACAGTATTCATATTTAACACCACAGTCATGCATGATTTCTAAAACTTGGTAGAAGTGATGTAACTCTTCTTTAATGAGCAATACCATTTTGTCAATCAGGTCTTGGCCATAAGAGGTTTGCGCTTTTGGCACCATCGATTTATTCAATTTATTGCAATCAGCTAAATCTTGCCAGTTACCTGTTTTACGATAAGTAAAATCTTCGTATGGCTTTAACCATTCTAAAAGTGCCGTCCCACTGTCTTTATCAACCGCATACTTTCTGATTAAATACATGGCTGACTGAGCCGCTTTTAACTCACACACAAGGTGGTCTAATAGCACGGTTGGGAGGTTTTCTACTTTTACGGCTTCCTCAATCCATTCATTTGGCGTTTCACAACCCAAGAACTCTTTGATCGGCTTTAATAATTCTTCCAATTTTATATCTCTACGTAAGCAACTGTTTTTAAATACTTGCTGAAATTTTGACATTGTATTTGAGCAGTATTCTACCACATACAAGCATAACTTCTTTAACAAGAATCAATAACTGCAAGCAAAATATCCTCGTCAGTATTAACGCTGTCGAAATAAAATGGAGAGGGCCTGATGACCACATCAATACGAATATCAGAAAACTCATGTAACAAAACTATATTCACTTTCATGTATTCTATCTTGTGACAGACAAACAATATTGGGTTTAGACATTACAACACCCAGATTTTATGGAACACAATGAGCAACAATCAAAAGTGATGCCATAAACAACCCATACATGTTCAAAATTAAATGTATAACACCGCTATGCAAAAACATACAAGTAAGTAAACGCCACCATTCACCACTAAAAGTCTCGATCCTTCTATTTGCTCCCCAAGACAAAATTCGGGTTTAACGGATCAACGCCAGACAGCCAAACAATTAAGAAGGTTAAAATGTTTAAACAAAGCATCAATGGCAAGACAAACAAGGCTTTATTAGGGAGAAGAAACATTAGTGTGGCTTTAATGGGGTTACTAACGGTGAGCTTGCCTTTTGCAAATTGTCTTTCAGAATCAGAGCAAAGCGACGTGTTCTAAGCCAGTAAAACTGGACACTTCATTAAGCGATATTTAATTGTTCAAATCTTTCTGGGTTTAAGTAGCCCAAGGCACTATGCCTTCTCTTTTGTTATAATCAATTTCGATATACTCAAATATGTGCTGACGTATAGCTTCACGATTCATAGTTGGCTCATATTGAACAGCTTCAACTTTCATTGACTGGAAGAAGCTTTCAACACAGGCCTTTACAGCTCATGCTTAGGATTAAACCGCTCTTTTTCATTAAGTCACGATAAGCGTGAGAGCAATACGGGCTGCCTTTTTAGGATTTCCAACTCCTCGGGTTGCTCAGCTAATTGGCGTTTTAACTTGGCATTCTCTGTGGCCAGAGTGCTTTCTCGTTCAGACGTGGACGCTTTCTTTTGCTCCGAGCTTCGCCATGCGTAAAGTTGAGATTCATAAATACTAAGCTCGCGCGTAGCCTGTGCAACTCCAGCTTTAGTTGCTGGCTTTAGGGCTTCTTCTTTGAATTCTGCTCAATATACTTTTCTGGTTTTCTTTGTGGATTTCATTATTCGCCTCTGTGAGTTAGTCTACTCACCTAATGAGGTGTCCAAAACTATTGGATCAGATCAACCAAGCAAATACCTCCATCATCGAAAACTCAAATTATAATTACCGTTACGCCTTCTCAAAGGACTTGGGTGTTTACCTCTAGTTTCTTGACAAAATTTAACCAACATTTCATAAATAAATTGAAATTGTGCAAAAAACACTCAAAACATAACAGAGAGGCTTTTATGATCTTAAACCATTTATGGGGGCTTTATGCGCACCCAATCGAAGAATGGCAAACAATTGATAACCATCATGAAAGTGCCAAGTTTAGCCTGTCTCACATGTTTCTTATTGCGCTGATCCCTTGCATTATGGGGTATGTTTCATCAGTGCATTTAGGCTGGCGGATCGGTACAGGTGACGTTGTATTCTTGACTCATGACAGTGCTCTATTGATTGCATTTGCAATGTACTTTGCGCTCATTATCGGTGTATTTACGCTTGCCTATCTGGCGCATTGGATGGCAGTCACATTTGGTGCACAACCCACCTTTACTCAGACTATTGAATTGGCGGCTTATACAGCAACGCCAATCTTTATGTCTGCGCTTGCTGCAATGTACACAGAATTGTGGTTTGTTGTAAGTGTTGGTATCGCCTCTGTAGCATACTCAGTTTATTTGCTTTATACCGGTGTGCCCATACTAATGCGCATCCCTGAGGAGCGGGGCTTTATTTATGCCAGCTCAATGGTGACATGTGGCCTTATTCTATTGGTCATTATTCTCGCAGCAACAGCTATTTTATGGACGAATGGCATAATTACCCCTACATTTATTTAGGGAGGCGGCATTGATTGCGCTTCCTTTGCTTTTATCCTAAAAAACGAAATCAAACAAAAGGGCGATGATATTAATCATCGCCCTTTTTTAAAATCTGAAAAACGGTTGCTAGTCTAGTACTACTCGCCTTCGCCCGTTTCTTGGTTATGCAGCTCAAGGCTTGCTGACATTGCTTTTTCTCGAGTCGATTTAGCAGAGTCATTACGCTGAGCATCAATGCGATTTAAGTAATCCTGATCAACATCACCTGTGATGTATTGACCATCAAATACCGAGGTTTCGAATTGGCTGATCTCTGGGTTTTCAATACGTACAGCTGCAATTAAATCTTCGATAGACTGGTAAATCAAACCGTCAGAGCCAATGCTGCGGTTGATATCCTCTAATTCACGACCATGTGCAATTAACTCTGCTGCTGATGGCATATCGATACCATAAACATTCGGGAAACGCACTTCTGGTGCTGCTGAAGCAAAATACACATTCTTAGCGCCTGCTTCTCTGGCCATTTCGACAATCTGCGCAGACGTCGTACCGCGTACAATAGAGTCATCAACAAGTAAGACATTTTTGCCTACAAATTCTCGGTCTATCGCATTCAGTTTACGACGAACCGATTTTTTACGCTGTTCCTGACCTGGCATGATGAAGGTACGGCCAATATAGCGGTTTTTAACAAACCCTTGGCGATAAGGTAAACCAAGTACTGAAGCAATCTCTAATGCGATATCACATGAAGTCTCAGGAATAGGAATAACAACATCTATGTCTTTGTCAGCCCACTCTCGTTGAATTTTCTCGCCTAGCTTAGTACCCATGTTTACACGAGATGCATAAACAGACATGCTGTCCATTGTAGAGTCTGGACGCGCAAAGTATACAAACTCAAAAATACACGGTGCCAAAGTCGTTTTATCAGCACACATCTTTGAGAAGAACTGTCCGTCTTTAGTGACATAAATTGCTTCACCCGGTGCAACATCACGCACAAAGTCAAAGCCATCAGTTGCCAGTGCAACACTCTCTGAAGCAAACATGTATTCTGTCCCATTTTCAGTGTCTTTTTTACCAAACACTAAAGGACGAATCCCATGTGGGTCACGAAATGCAAGCATACCGTGATCGATGATCATAGCAATACTTGCATAACCACCTGAACACTGCTCATTTACCGCTGCGATGGCAGTAAACATGTCATCCGCTTCTAGCTTCATTTTGTCACTGCGACCTAGTTCGTAAGCTAGGATATTCAGTAAGATCTCTGAGTCTGAAGTCGTATTTACATGGCGTCTCGCCTTTGTAAACAAACGCTCTTTCAATTCTACTGCGTTGGTAAGATTACCGTTATGCGCAAGAGAAATGCCAAATGGAGAGTTTACATAAAAAGGCTGAGCTTCTGCTGAGCTAGAAGAACCAGCAGTTGGATAGCGCACATGGCCAATACCGATATTGCCTTGTAGGCGCTTCATGTGACGCGTATGAAATACATCTTTCACCAAGCCGTTCGCTTTGCGAAGGCTAAACGTATTGTTGTCAATGGTAATGATGCCCGCTGCATCTTGACCGCGGTGTTGCAAAACAGTTAAGCCGTCATACAAGCCCTGATTAACAGGAGATGTTCCGACTATCCCAACGATACCACACATTAAAAAATTCCTCGCCGATTAACGGTTTGCTGAATTTAAAAAGCTCGAATTATTTTCTAAGTAAGAAAAAAACCATTCAATGACAAATCCAAATTCAGGGATTACTACCGATGCCTTCCACCAACTTGTATCTGGGGCTTTGGTGAATGCATCGAGAAAAAACAACAGGGCACTAACTACCAATACACCGCGCATGGCGCCAAATAACAGGCCTACTATGCGGTCTGTACCTGATAATCCTGTACGTTGTACAAGTTCACCCAATATAAAATTAACTATTCCACCCAATACCAACGTCGATATAAACAGTATGGCTATCGCCGCAGCGTTTCTTAAAAGGGGTTCTGAAACAAAGGTAAGGAAAGTGGATAGATATTGATAAAATAGACTGGATATGAAGAATGCGCCAACCCAAACTACAAGGGACATAGCTTCTTTTACAAAGCCGCGGACCAGCCCAAAAAAGGTAGAAATACCGACAACTGTAAAAATGGCGTAGTCAACCCAAATCATAATAACCAACAAGTCGTTAATTTGGGGCGCATTTTATAAGACACGCTCTAGAAATACCAGATCAATTTGCAACCTTAAACTGAGTTAGTCGCCCGTTAAGTTTGGTTAACTTCTTTAATTCTGGTAACTTAGCTTCAAGTTTTTGTTTATTTAAGTCTGGCCCAACAAATACCTTAGTTAACGTACCATTCGGTGTTTTAACTGGACGGGTAAAGGTTTTAAAGCCATTCTTTTTCAACGTATCGGTCAACGCCAACACATTCGCCTGATGCGAAAAGCTACCTAACTGAATAACATACGCCATTTTTGTGAAATTAGAGGAATCAGGGCGATCGAGCTTTGGTTCAGTTTTTGCCGCGGTAGTTGATTTTGGTTCGGGCTTCGAGGTGCTGGTTGCGATGGCTGCATCAGTCGTTTCTTCAGCCGGCTTTTGAGTCTCAGTCTTAGTTACCTGCGCTGCTTGTTCACTTGTCTGAGGTTGCTCTGTTGATTCAGCAACATTGCTAACCTGTTCAACATTGGCATAAGAGTCGCCGTCACTCCCTGTTTGAACTTGTTCTTCATTAATATCATCTGCAACAACATCCTCTATGACGTCCTCTTTGGGGTCCAGTGCCAAAGAGGCCCTATCATCAATGCTTTCTTGAAGATCAATGGAAGTGAAGTCAGGTCGCTCAGGGATTTGCTTGAATCCTTCCTTATAGTGCACTTTCTCGCCATCCAAAATATTTGGAATAAATACGATTGCAGCAATAACAATGATGCTGGTACCGACAAGACGATTCACAAATCCTGAGTTCAAAATATTACTCTCTATTATTTCCAATATTGAATGGCATCCGCCACTGTGAAAAAAGATCCAAAGACAATCAGTGCGGTATCATTTCTCTGCTCTGGCAGCAATGTGTCTAAAGCTGACGAGATGCTATCAAAAGTACGCGTAGATGCACGCTTGTCTTGTGGTATTACAGCAAGTAAATTCTCAGCCTTTTCTGCCCTAGGCCCACTCAGTGTTGCACATGTCCAGCTATCAACTACTTCGTTAAGCTCATTAATGACACTAGCTTTGTCTTTATCAGCAAGCATAGCGATTAAGACGTTAATTTTAAAGCCCTGATTTTTTAATTCGTTTAACTTAGTGTGCAAATAGCGCGCCGATTCTGGGTTGTGTGCTACATCAGTATATACACAAGGGGATTTACTCAATTGCTGAAAACGCCCCTCTACCTGAAGGTCTTCTAGCGTTTTGCGTAGTAATGATTCATCAGGTAATAGGTCTAATCTCGCTAGTGCGGTCAATGCAGTAGCCACATTTTGAGCCGGAATAGCGGGTTTAGTGAAGCTCATATCGTATTTTTGATATTGCCACCTGAGCCCATCTTTCAGAGGAGTGTAGTGGAAATCCCGTTTTGACAAAATCATCTCGGCGTCAATTTCCTCACCATAATCTGTCACTGTATGAGGGATATTTAAATCGCCTACAATCGCTGGTGTGCTGGTACGGAAAATACCCGCTTTATCATAGCCAACTAGTTCTCGAGTATCTCCAAGATACTCTTTATGGTCGAGATCTATGGTTGTGATCACACTCGCATAGGGTGTCACAATATTCGTCGCATCGAAGCGTCCACCAAGCCCAACTTCGAGAAGTATATAGTCCACAGCGTAGCGCTTGAACAATGCCAAAGCCCCCAAAGTACCATATTCAAAGTAGGTAAGTTGGGTTTCGCCTCTGCCTTGCTCAAGCTCACAAAAAGCATCTACATGGTCTTGATCTGGCAGCTCTTGCCCATTAATACGAACACGTTCATTGTAGCGGATAAGGTGAGGTGAAGCATAAGTTCCTACAGTATGTCCTTGAGCCAAAAGCATGGCTTCCATGCAGCGTGCGGTTGTCCCCTTACCATTTGTGCCACCAATTAGGATAATCTTACTAAGGGTATTTAATAACTCTATATTATTAGCGACTTGGGCAACGCGCTCTAAGCCCATTTCTATATTGGCAGGATGCAGTTGCTCTAAATAACAAAGCCAATCATCTAAACTCGATGATTGGCTAGGTTTGATGTGTGACATAGCTAGCTCAATTTCGAAAAATTTACGCTACTCTATGCTCTTGTTCAGTAGAAGGCAAGTCCATAAACTTGGAAATTATACGTGCCAATGAGTCACGCATTTCACGGCGGTCAACAATCACATCAATCGCACCATGTTCTAATAAAAACTCACTACGCTGGAAACCTTCTGGTAGTGTTTCACGTACAGTTTGCTCAATAACACGTGGGCCTGCAAAACCAATCAAAGCCTTTGGCTCCGCTACATTGATATCGCCAAGCATTGCCAAAGAAGCTGAAACCCCCCCCATTGTTGGGTTGGTTAGCACTGAGATAAACGGTAGACCTTGCTCACTCATTTTTGCTAACGCAGCACTTGTTTTGGCCATTTGCATAAGTGAGAACAATGCTTCTTGCATACGCGCTCCCCCAGATGCTGAGAAACAAATTAGAGGCATGTTATGCTCTAGGCACTCGTTAACTGCTTCTACAAAACGCGCGCCAACAACTGATGCCATTGAACCACCCATAAACGAGAATTCAAATGCAACGGCTGCCACCGGTACGCCTTTTAGACGGCCTTTCATAGCAATCAACGCATCTTTTTCACCACTCACTTTTTGTGCAGCGGTAATACGATCTGAATACTTCTTAGAGTCTTTGAACTTTAGTACATCTTGAGGTTCAAACTGTGCACCCAGCTCAACAACTTCACCCTCGTCTAAAAAGCGCTCTAAACGCTGACGAGCTGAAATACGCATGTGGTGATCACACTTAGGGCAAACATGTAGTGATTTTTCTAACTCAGCTTTATATAAAATTGAGTCACAAGCTGAACATTTAGCCCAAACCCCTTCAGGGACCTCTTTCTTACCTGCCGATTTAGCAGCCTTAGGCAAGATTTTTTCTAACCAACTCATTGGCAACTCTCTTGTCTTTATTCTGTAATGAGTCTGTGCACACAGACAGATTTTCCCAATTAAAACATGTTTAAGGCAACAGCGATATAAAAAACTGGTCTTAGTAGTCTTAACCACTACTAGACGTAAGACAAACACAATTTTTCATGCCTACCTACTCAATTTATATCAGACGACTTATTGAGCGACCTTGAGTTAAATCGGGTTTTAAATACTATTTTGTAATTTCAACTTCGGGCAAAAACAACGGGCCAACCGCCATTTGGGGAATGCCCCACTTCTCTGGATAATCAACATCTACTAAATAAAGGCCGTTCGGCTTGGCCGTGGCGCTTGCCTGAGTACGGTCTTTTATTTTGAGCAATTCACCCATCCACTTAGGCTGCTGCTCTCCGGTTCCGATGTCTAGCAAACACCCTGTGATGTTTCTCACCATATGATGCAAAAAAGCATTTGCTTTGACATCAATAACTACGTAGTCACCGAATCTATTGACTTGCAAATGGTGGATGTTTCGAAAAGGCGTGTTTGATTGGCAATGGACTGCTCTAAATGACGTAAAGTCTTGCTCACCCAGCATAAATGGACAAGCAGCTTGCATCTTTTCAACATCTAATGGCTGGTGGAAATGCGTAACGCCGTTACGTAAAATACCAGGTCTGTAGGTATGATTATAAATAACGTAGCGATAACGTCTCGATGTTGCACTAAAACGAGCATGAAACTCTTCATCTACTTGCTGAGCAAACCTAACCGCAATATCATCAGGTAATTGAGAATTCATTCCCAGCGTAAAGGCGCTCATGTCTCGCAGTGCATCAGTATCAAAGTGAACAAGTTGACCTGTAGCATGCACACCCGCATCTGTGCGCCCAGCACATACTATTTCAACAGGATGATTACAGATCCTCGACAACGCTGTTTCAATTTCTTGTTGAACGCTACTGACATGGCTTTGACGCTGCCAGCCTGAGTAGTTTCCACCGTTATACTCTATACCTAGTACTACACGCATACACTTGCTAACTCTTCACTAAATTATGACCGGACATTTTATGCTATTGAGGCGGGGAAGAAAAGCCAAGGGCACGTTATCGCGCCCTTGGTTTCTGTTATTTGATTTGCTCTTTTAATATTCTTGCTTCTGCTTGTACCGATTCCGGCCCATTTTCCATCACTTCCTCTAGTGCAGAAACCGCAGAGTCAAAATCTTCAATTTCTAAGTAAGCACGCGCCAAGTCCAGTTTTGCTGCAAAACCATCTGCCTCCAAATCCACATCCGTCGGATTATCACCAGCTAATAACTCTTCAAAATCATCCAACCCCACATCCATATTGGGTTCTTGATAAGGCTCTTCTTGCTCTATAACATCATCACTTTGCGCGATTAAATCATCGATATTGAGGAAGTCTTCAGGGGCTTGTTCCACCTCATTTGCTTGCTCGGTGGCCACTTGCTCTTCTTCAATTTCAAATGGTTCATCAAGTTCTTCACTTAATAACGCATCGAAGTTCACTTCTAATTCAGGCTGTGGCTCAGGGTCTATTGACTGTGGTTCTGCATATTCATCTAAAAGAGACTCAAAGTCTGTCTCTTCCAAATCAGCCATAAACTCGTCTTCTATCGCGCTTTCATCAATTTCAACTGCCGCTTCTAAATCAGAATCATTTTCAGCAGCTTCTTCAAGCTGCTCTAAGAAACTATCAGGGTCTATATCTAACTCGATAGACTCTTCAGCACTTTCAGCACTTTCAGCACTTTCGGTAATTTCTCCAGAAGGTTCTCCCAATGAGGCTAACGCTTCATCGGCTTCAGCCAAAGCTGTTTCTTCATCGAATGTCGCTTCCAACTCCATTGCTAACTCATCCATCTCGTCAGCAGCTTCATTATTTTCGTTCGATTCGATTGGTGTCTCTACTCCTTCATCCATGGCAGCCATCGCGGCGGCTTCATCAAAAGGCGTATCTATGTCTATACTTAAATCATTGTTCTCATTGTCATCCCCCCCTTCTTGCTGGCTCGGGGATTCTGTGCTTTCATCCATAGCAGCCAACGCTGCCGCTTCATCAAATGGCGCATCTAAATCAAGATTTAAATCTTCAAGTGACTCTTGATCTTCAAGCGCAACATGCTGTTCACCTGAAGACGTCATGTCGTTAGTGCCATCACCAAGCCCTTGCTCACCAGCGTCTGCGTCACCAAATAAATCGTCTAAATCATCTTCAAATGGTTCTTCTAGCTCATCTTCCAACTGTAAGTGCAGATCGCTCTGACTACCCAAGCTTTCGGCCAATTGACGTTCTGTTTCACTCATACCATTTGAAACATCGACATCCTCTAATGAGATTGCCAGTTCGTCATCATTATCTAATTCAAGTTCTGGGTAACTATCTAGCTCCGCACTCGGGGTTACAAAATCTTCTTCTGGTTGTTCTTCTTCAGCCAATAAGTCAACTTCATCACCTAATGGATCATCACCCAAATCAATCTCTAATTCTTCAGAGAGAAGTTCATCATCAAGTGCAGCTAATTCCGACTCAGCCTCCAAGGTCTCTAACATATCCCCCACATTTTGAGCGGATAAATCCCCGAGTTCTGACTCTACCGCTAGCTCTGCTTCTAGTTCTGGCTCTGCTTCTAGTTCTGGCTCTGCTTCTAGTTCTGGCTCTGCTTCTAGTTCTGGCTCTGCTTCTAGTTCTGGCTCTGCTTCTAGTTCT
>NZ_AUXT01000216.1 GCF_001625595.1 Pseudoalteromonas luteoviolacea NCIMB 1942 | reverse complement strand
GCCACACGAATATTGCAACTGGAGTTTGCCAATGAGCAGCTAGACTCACCAAGTTGTGAACAACTGTTATCTGTCAAAGTGTTATGGCAAGGATGGCTTAAATTACAAGCCATCCTTGAAGGCTACGATTTAGCTAAGTCTCTTGAATCAGGCTTGTGATCAAGAGACAGCTAATTAAGAGGCTTTTTTACTTTTGCGGCTAAGACAATAATGCGGCTGTCAAGCGAACGAAATCAGAAGAAGTTAATATACCCAACAATTTACCGTTACTATCGACAACGGGCATACAGCCGTGGCGATTCTCGACAAAAAATTTGACGACTTCATGTAAACTTTGGTCGGGTGTAACGCTGGCAAAATCTTGCGTCATAACATCAACGACTTTCTCTTGTTTTTCTTTTCTTTCTAATCCCAAGGTCCCATATGTAGCGAGTATGTTCATGACTTTCGCTATCATGATTTTTTGAGTCAGCATACCGATTAAGTGACCATCATCATCAATCACAGGGATATGGCGTATATTTTTTTCACGCATCAGATTGTGTGCATCGTGTAACGTGTGTGACTCTTTAACTGCAAGAGGATCAGCGGTCATAAGTTGCTCAACTGTGTGCAGCATAGTATTTTCCTGTTAATTAATCTTCTTTAGGTATAACTGAAAGTGAGGGCATTTACCCATGTCTAGATCAATAAAGTAAAAAGAACTGTGCGGACACTATTGCTTTTTACTCTTGGTTTGTTGCAATGCGACCAGCCGTATATGTTTGCTTTCCAAGAGCGTTGAAAGGGGAACAAGCTCAAACCCTTCTGCTGCTAAGTCTTGTAATGCTTGCAATAAAAACTGTTGGGTCTCGGGGTAAGGGTGGGCGATGCCAATTGCATAGCCTTGATCTTGAGCAATGGCTTTCAGTGCCACTAACTGAGATTGAAGCTGTTCAAATTGTAGTTCATTGTCTAAGAATACATGCCTCGCGATATTATCCACACCATACAAATTCGCCATCTTTTGCGCTTGGCTATAAGGTGTTGTTCGGCTGTCTAAAAAGTACAGAGAGCGCTTTTTAAGTACTTCCATTGTCCACTTCATTGGCTCATCGTATTGAGTGAGGGCGGAGCCCATGTGATTATTAACGCCTTTTACATGGGGTAGGCTTGCCAGAGCATGCCCCAAAGTTCGTTGAAGTTGCCATTTAGGCATATCAAGGGTCAGAGCCCCAGGCCCCAAAGCTTTGCCATTCAAGGCTTGCATAGGAATATGTAAGATAATCTCTTTGTTTTGTTTGGCTGCATGATAAGCGAAATGCTGAGAAAAAGGGGTATGAGGTAAAACAGCATAGGTCAACTGACCAGGTAGCGACAAAAACGCGAGGTCACGCTGATGGTTGCCAATATCATCGATGATAATTGCAATTTGCTTTGCATAACAAGCAACTGGCATCAGGCACAGCAATGCTATTAATCTAATTTTATTGCGCACAAGGTGAATCACGTTTATTTAATTATTTTATATTTATAGTTTGTCAGCGATATCGAACTGACGCTTTTATCATCTAACCTAGCATGTTTTTTGTTCTGACAAAAGCGCCTGTATGCGTATTAATTAATCACAGGTTGTTGCTTTACCACCAACTTTTTAGCGGCTTTCCAATGCAGTGAAAGCCGAGTATAGAGGTCGCTATTTGCCTCTTCGTTTGTCATTATAGCCGCTTTATTCAGCATCGATAAGGTATTGTTACTGTATTCCACGTCGGGCTGTATGCCAGTTCCTTCAATAGATTGGCCTGAAGGGGTGTAATACCGTGCGGTAGTAAGTTTGAGTGCGCTGGTGCCATTGCCAATCGGGATCAAAGACTGAACAGAGCCCTTACCAAATGACTCTTGACCCAGTATCAAGGCGCGTTTGTTATCTTGAAGCGCACCGGCCAAAATTTCAGCTGCTGAGGCGGACTGTTTATTGATAAGTACTAAAATTGGCGCACCATTTAAAATGTCACCTTGAACAGCATAAAACTTCTGGTTAGCATCAAAAAAGCGCCCTTTTGTGGAGACAATGACACCGCTTTGTAAAAACAAATCAGAAATAGCAACCGCGCTATTAAGTGTACCGCCTGGGTTATCACGTAAATCGATGACCAGACCTTTCAAAGAGATGCCACTATGTGCAAAAAGCATATTGATGTGCCTCGCAACATCATGATAGCTGTGATTATTAAACGCAGAAATCGCGAGATAACCAATATGGCCATTAAGCAGTTTACTAGACACACTTTCGAGGGTGATTTCTTGGCGCCTTAGCGCCAGCGTGACTAACACCTCTGCACGCTCAACGGTAAGATGAATAATGGAGAGCTTTGCTTCTCGAAGTAGTTTGGAAACTTCAGAGATAGTTTTGTCAGTAACATCGCGTGTATTGATAGCTACAAGCTTGTCGCCTCCCTCTATGCCCGCTTGTTCAGCAGGAGAGCCTGGTAAGGTGTCGACAATAACAATGCGATTCTCAATTTCCTCAACCTCAATACCAAGGCCTGTATAACGTCCGTTGGTTGCACTAAATAATGTTTCTAGCTCATGTTCATTTAAATACTTAGAGTATGGGTCGAGCTGTTCGAATAACTCATAAAAGTTATCACGCTTGATATGGTTTAATTGCACTTCTTCCACATAGTATGTTTGGATGTGATAGAGGATTTCTTCCATATGCGCATGGCTGATCTGTTTAGCCTGAAGATTGCTAAAAAACAGAGCAAACAACAATAAAAGTACGCTTATTGCCAAACTGCAATAGCTAGAGGGCGGTGAAATAGAGGCGAAATATTTCATATGCTGCTCCTAGTGACGGGGCAGCATAGGTTATTCATTTAACTTGATCTGCACCATTTAACTGGATTCACAGCGCTTCCTTTATGCCGTATCTCGAAGTATAGTCCAGGATTTTGTTGTCCGCCGCTTTGACCCACTAAAGCGATTGGGTCTCCAGGGTTAACATGGTCGCCAACATCTCTAAGTAGTGTTTGGGCATGGCCGTATAAACTCATAAAGCCCTCGCCATGATCAAGCACGATGACCCAGCCAAAACCATTTAACCAGTCGGCATACACAACATGGCCAGGCGCAACACTGGTAATCTCATCGCCATTGTCACCGGCGATCATGACACCTTTCCAGCTCATTCCTGCATGTTTTCTTTGCCCAAAGCGCTTGCTTAAGCGGCCTTTTAGAGGCCAAGCGAGTTTTCCTTTAAGTCTGCGCAGTCCATCTAATTTCGCGATGAAGACTTCGCTACTGGGTGTTTGAACATCTGCGAGTGATTCTAAAGTTGTTTTTAGCGTCGTTTCGTTTTCTTCTAAATAAGCAATGGCAGATTGTGTTTGTTCCAACTTGTCGTTGAGGTTTTTTAAGTGCGTTTGACGTTGGTTTTGTGCCAGTTGCAGCTCATTTTGCCTGATTTGCTGCTGCTCAAGCAATTCAACTAGGCGTTGTTTTACTTTTTCCAGAGCTTGCTGATTTTTTTCTAGTTCAAGGAAAATCTTTTTGAGATCTTCGAGCTGATTAATACGCGCTTTATTGAAATAATCATAGTAACTGATAGTACGCTCTAAAGCAGATGTCTGCTGCTGGCTTAGCAACATCTTAGAATAGTCATGACTACCTGTTACATATGCGCTTTTAAGCTGAGCAGCAAGGAGTCTTTGGAGGTTCTTTTTGCGACGATTAAGCTGTTGGCTTTCAGCTTTTAAAGCATATTGCTGTTGCTTATTTTCACTGATCCCCTGTTTTGTAAGGGTTAAGGCTTTAGCACTACGAGCGATTTCTAGCTCAAAAGACTTCAGCCTCTTTTTTAAAGAGGTAAAGGACTTTTTCTGTTTATTGTAGGCGGCCTGACTTTTTTTCAGCTCCGCCTGAACCGCAGCAAGGTCAGCTTTGGTTTGAGACTCATTGGCAACGCTTGATTGCGTTGCCAATAAACAGGTTAAAGTCAGGCTAGTTAAAAGTCCACGTAGCATATTATTTTAAGCGCATAATTGGTGAACCAGTCATTTCTTCAGGTTGCTCCATACCCAGTAAATGCAGCATCGTAGGGGCAACGTCGCTTAAGGTTTTGCTAGCTTGAGACTCTGCATCACGGCCAACATATATAAATGGCACGGGTTCGCTGGTGTGAGCTGTATGTGCTTGACCTGTGTTTGGATCTTGCATTTGCTCGGCATTACCATGGTCAGCGGTAATAAGGGCTTCACCACCACATTCTTCAAGTGCCTTAACAACACGACCGATACAATGGTCAACTGCTTCACAAGCTTTAACCGCTGCGTCAAATACTCCTGAGTGACCGACCATGTCACCGTTAGGGTAGTTACAGATAATGACATCAAACTCGCCACCATGGATGGCGTCGACAAGTTTATCAGTCAGCATTTCAGAGTTCATTTCAGGTTGTAGGTCATATGTGGCAACTTGAGGTGAAGGAATAAGCTCACGCTTTTCACCTTCAAATAAGTCTTCACGTCCTCCGCTGAAGAAAAAGGTTACGTGTGCATATTTTTCTGTCTCTGAGATGCGCAGCTGTGTTTTGTCATGTTTAGCAAGCCACTCACCCAGCACGTTGTTAAGCTTTTCAGGGGCAAATGCGGTTGGTGCGTTAATGCCTGCTGCATATTCCGTCATCATCACGAAACTACTTAATGCAGGAGCTTTCTTTTTATTAAAGCCGTTAAAGTCAGCATCAACAAAAGCGCGTGTCATTTGTCTTGCTCTGTCAGCGCGGAAGTTTAAAAATAGTACTGCATCACCGTCGTTAATGGTTGCTGGAGTTTGGCCAGCAGGCACAATCGTTGATGCCTTCACAAATTCATCGTTTTCGTCACGCGCATATGCGGCTTGAAGTGCTTCAACCCCACAAGGGAATGTAAACTCAGCATCGCTAGACACCATTAGGTCGTAGGCCAGCTCAATGCGGTCCCAACGATTGTCACGGTCCATAGCGTAATAACGACCAATAAGCGTTGCTAACCTACCCGTGCCTAATTTAGCAAAGGTTGCTTGTATTCTCTCAATGGAAGCTTGCGCGCTTCTCGGTGGTGTATCTCGGCCATCTAAAAAAGCATGAAAGAAAATATCTGTTGCGCCGCGCTCTACTGCCAGCTCAATTGACGCGACAATGTGATCTTCATGACTATGAACACCGCCCGGACTTAATAGGCCCATTAAATGAACGGCTTTGCCTTGTGCGACCGCATCATCAATACTTTTTACTAATGTTGGATTTTGAGCAAATTCCCCATCATCGATTGCTTTGGTAATGCGAGTGAAATCTTGATATACAATACGGCCAGCGCCTAAATTCACGTGCCCAACTTCAGAATTACCCATTTGACCATCAGGCAAACCCACATCTAAACCAGAACCTGAAATCAAAGTTTTAGGTTGTGTTTGCCAAAGCTCATCAAGTACAGGTGTATTAGCAGCGAGGACCGCATTACTCTGTGTTTCTTCTCTATATCCCCAGCCATCTAAAATCATAAGTACAAGTGGTTTTTTCTTCGCAGTCATTTGGGCTCCTGAAAAATGCACGATAGATGGGCATAGAATACCTTGTTTTGCGTAATTATTCAGCCCTGTACTGGTGATTTATGTTCAACTTTGATTAATGCTATGGTAACAACCCCACGTTACAATACGGCGCAAAATATACAAGGACTGTTGACAAGACAAGGCCAGTGAGAACCAAAGTTATCTCTGAAGTAGGAAAAACAAGATGGGTTTGTACCAAGTCACTTAAAAAAGTATACTCGCTGCACTGTAAGTTTTATCTCCCATTTAAGTGGCAAGGTCCATGGAACAATATATTACTTTTTTTTCTAATCACCCAGTATTGAGTATTATCTGGGTCGTCTTGGCAATTATGCTTGTACATAGCTGGTATAAAAGTCGCTTTTCAGCAATTCGCCCAATCAACCCACAGCAACTAACGCTCTTGATAAATAAAGATGATGCTCAGGTATTGGATATGCGCGGCAAAAAGGACTTCATTGCAGGTCGTATTGCTGGCGCTGAAATGATGAATGTTGATAAAGCCAAACAAAATGACTTTGGTGGCCTTGAAAAGTACAAAACTAAGCCCATTATACTTGTATGTAATACAGGTATGACTGCCAATAACATTGCCGAAAGAATGCATCAGCAGGGTTACGAACAGGTTTATGTGCTATCTGGTGGCATGAGTTCATGGCAAAGCGCAGGTTTACCTACGACTAATGGAAAGTAATCGGAGTGTTTTATGAGCAATGATGTAACTATCTATACGAAAGATTATTGCCCTTTTTGTCATCGTGCTAAAGCTTTACTCGATAGCAAAGGCGTAACATACACTGAGTACGATATCGGTGTGAAGCCAGAATTACGCGAAGAAATGATCGAAAAAGCGAACGGTAGCCACACAGTGCCACAAATTTTTATCAATGGGCAACACATTGGTGGTTGTGATGATATGATGGCGCTGGAAGCTCAAGGCAAACTGGCATCTTTACTGAATTAATTGAGTAAAATAAAGCATTACCAGCGTCTAGCTTATGCTTATTCTTTTACGCCATAGATGCTGATTAAACAAAATTTATAGGAATAATAATGACTGAACAAAATCAAAACGCGGCAGCAGAACAACAAGAAGGCCCACAATTTAACATCCAACGTATCTACGTGAAGGACGTATCGTTCGAGACACCTAATTCTCCAACTATCTTCCAAAAAGAGTGGACGCCTGAAGTTAAGCTAGACATGGATACTCGCTCTGCGAAGTTAGACGAAGGCGTATTTGAAGTTGTTTTGGCATTAACAGTTACGGCTACTGTCGGTGAAGAAACGGCTTTCCTATGTGAAATCCAGCAAGCTGGTATTTTCTCTGTTGGTGAGCTTGAAGAGATCCAACTTGCACATATGCTAGGTGCGTTCTGTCCGAACATTCTATTCCCATATGCGCGTGAAGCTGTTGCGAACTTAGTTAACCGTGGTACTTTCCCACAATTGAATCTAGCTCCTGTTAATTTTGACGCGCTATTTGCACAGTACATGCAGCAGCGTGCATCACAAGAGCAAACAGCTGACGCATAATTTATGAATACATCACAGTCTGCTGTGACCGTATTAGGGGCGGGGTCGTATGGCACCGCCCTTGCTATTTGTTTTGCTCGTAACGGTCACCGAGTTACATTATGGGGGCGTAATCAAGCTGATGTTGAGACATTGGCATCTGAGCGTCAAAACAAACGCTATCTCCCAGACATCACCTTCCCAGAATCTTTGGAGCTGGAAGCGGATTTAGAGTCCGCAGTTAAAGCAAGCCAGACTATATTGGTTGTGGTTCCGAGCCACGCCTTTGCCGAAACGCTTAAACAAATCCAGCCATATTTACAAGATGGTGCGCGGATCGCCTGGGCAACGAAAGGGTTAGAACCTGATACGGGGCGCTTGCTGGAAGAAGTTGCCAAAGAAGTCGTTGGTGAAGCTGTGCCTTTGGCTGTTTTGTCAGGACCTACTTTTGCTAAAGAAATGGCAGCAGGATTACCTACTGCTATTTCTGTGTCTGCAAGAGATGAAGCACTTCGTTCTGAGCTTGCCAGCTTACTCCATTGTAGTCGCTCATTTAGAGTGTACAGTAATGATGACTTTATAGGCATTCAACTTGGCGGTGCAGTTAAAAACGTGATTGCGATTGGTGCAGGCATGTCTGATGGGTTCGGCTTTGGTGCAAATACCCGCACTATGTTAATTACTCGTGGCTTAGCTGAGTTATGTCGTTTAGGTTGTGCACTGGGTGCTCGGACTGAAACTTTTATGGGTATGGCAGGTCTTGGCGATTTGATTTTAACCTGTACAGACAACCAATCAAGAAACAGACGATTTGGCTTAGCTTTGGGTCAAGGTCAAACTGTAGAAGATGCGATGGAGAGTATCGGGCAGGTTGTTGAAGGTTTTCGCAATACCAAAGAAGTTTACTTGTTGGCTAAGCGCTGCGGTATAGAAATGCCTATTACAGATCAGATATACCAAGTTCTGTATGAAAATAAAGATGTTAAAGAAGCTGCAATGGCGCTGTTAGGTCGAGAACAAAAAGCTGAATAGTAAAAACCACCGTAAGGTGGTTTTTTTGTCTCTGTTTAAAAGGCGTATTTCACTGAGAGCTGAAGTCTATTTAAATCTCCGTCAGCACCACTTTCGGTTTCTCGATTAGCCATTTTGTATTCTGCGCCAAAGGTCAGCTTTTTGACTGGCGAATACAAAATATTAGCACTATAGCTCATCGTCGACTCGGTAGGGTCGCCTGCTACGGCTGATAGTGTGCTGTCATTATCTGCGCTAAAGAATGAATATAAGAAGGTAGAACGCCACTGATCATTCCAAAAGTGTTGGTAGGCAACAAAGCCGGAGGTCGAGTCTATTGCATGCAATTCATTACCATCATAGACCCCACCATTTGCGACGTTTAGTCCAACGTACCGACCTAGCCCCTGACCATGGGTGATCATAAATTTGAAGTTGTTCTTATCAAAATTGACACGACCAGAAGCACTTATACCAAAAGAAGTTTCAGATTCATCCGCAGCGCCAATTTTATAAGTTAGTTGGCGGCCAAGTGCGGCGACGGTTAAATGGCCCCAATCAGCTTTGTAATTATATCTCGCGGTAAAATCTGGCATCTGTGCGTCATCTGTAACGGTGCGAGCCCCACCAGCTGTCGTGACTGTACTTTCTGGGTTTTCTGCTGAGAAAGACCAATTACCAATAGTGTACTTTGCCATGGCCTGCCTAACGAATACGGTGCCTTCCGCTGGGCCGACAAAATCGAGCGTTTCAGGTAGCGCGCCAACATTCTGGAAGTTTGACCATGCTTGACCAAATAGCCATCCCTTATAGGTTACAAAGGCTTGCCTGATACGTGGCGAATATGAATTACTCACACGTTCGTTGCCACCGACTGAAGCGATAAAATCTAACTCAATTTTTGTTTTAATTGTACTGCCATCATCAAGCTTAGAGGCCGTGCCAAAATTGAATCTAGACTGACGCGCATGCATATCAAAGACGGCATCTTCTCCCGTACTAGGGGTGACGGGCGTGGTGCCAGGTACATAAAAGTCACGGCCGATATGTTGTGACCCGAGTGTGCCATCGGAAAAGTCACTCCATATCGCATCGAGTTTAATATACCCGCCGTAACTGACTTCGGTATTTCCGATGTTGGCAGCGAATGCCTGACCACAAAGCACAGAAGTTACAGCCATAGCTGCGAGGTTTTTTTTCATATTAATTTTAGTTGTCATAATGTTGTTCCTGTATAACTGCCATCTCAGTTGCATCGCAGAGAAATTATTTCATCATTCACTTTTGATGATGGTTGTTATTTACTCAATTACCTTTTGGTCTATAAGACTAAGGTTGAATAGCGGTTTGCATATTTGAAAAAGCCTTTGGCAATAAATAATTACACTTCAATCTTGGTTGCTTTGGCCCCTTTCTAGCTTTACTTCGAAAGAATCAGTATGCTGTTTCTAGTTAATTTATAGTTAATACTCAGCGGATTGAGTAAAGTTAGAGCAACAATTACAACTAAGGTCTAATACTTAATCGCGTAGTTGTAAGTGATCCTTGAGTGAAGCCGTAAGGCAAGTAATTAATATGGAGATAAGTATGTCACAGAGTGTTTATCCGGTACCTGAAGCGATCAAAAAGGCTGCACTGGTAGATAACGAACAATATCAATCACTATACAAGCAGTCTATTGATGATCCTGAGGAGTTTTGGGCTGAACACGGTAAACGCCTCGACTGGTTCACACCGTATGACAAGGTAAAAAACACGTCTTTTGACAAAGGCCATATCAGCATCAAATGGTTTGAAGACGGTGTCCTTAATGCTTCCTATAACTGTATTGATCGCCATCTTGAAAAAAATGCCGACAAAGTGGCAATGATTTGGGAAGGTGATAACCCTAACCAAAGCGAAAATATTACATTTCAAGCATTACATGATGAAGTGGCCAAGCTTGCAAATGGCTTAAAAAAGCTGGGCGTTGAAAAAGGTGACCGAGTCGCAATTTATATGCCGATGACACCGCAAGCTATTTACGCAATGCAAGCGTGTGCACGTATTGGTGCTATTCACTCCGTTGTTTTTGGTGGTTTTTCACCATCGGCAATCGCTGACAGAATCAAAGATTCGGGCGCGAAAGTTGTGATCACTTCTGATGAAGGCCGCCGCGGTGGTAACACGGTTCCTCTCAAAGCAAACGTAGATGAAGCCGTGGCACAGGACTCTGTTACAACTATTGAACATGTTATCGTGCACCAGCTGACCGGTGGTGAAGTGGAATGGAATAGTCATGATCTATGGTGGCATGAGTTAACAGCAGATGTACCTGCTGAGTGCGCGCCAGAACCAATGAATGCAGAAGACCCGCTCTTTATTCTTTATACATCAGGTTCAACAGGACAGCCTAAAGGCGTTGTACACACGACGGGTGGCTATTTAGTGTATGCATCCATGACTCATGAGTATGTATTTGACCTAAAAGATGATGACGTATTTTGGTGTACAGCTGATGTGGGTTGGATCACAGGCCACAGTTATATGGCATACGGCCCATTAGTTAACGGCTGTACGCAGGTTATTTTTGAAGGGGTACCAACTTACCCAAGTTCAGGTC
This sequence comes from Pseudoalteromonas luteoviolacea NCIMB 1942, assembly GCF_001625595.1. GTDB lineage: Bacteria > Pseudomonadota > Gammaproteobacteria > Enterobacterales > Alteromonadaceae > Pseudoalteromonas > Pseudoalteromonas luteoviolacea_A. The sequence continues at coordinate 112,903 of NZ_AUXT01000216.1, read as the reverse complement.
GTATTGGCGAAGTAGTCGATAAGCACCAAGTGACAATCTTATATACTGCACCAACGGCTATTCGTGCCTTAATGGCGAAGGGTGACGAACCTACGGCAAGCTCTAAACGGACTAGCCTACGTATTATGGGCTCGGTAGGTGAGCCGATTAACCCTGAAGCATGGGCATGGTACTACGAGCAAATTGGTAATAGCGCTTGCCCAATTGTTGACACTTGGTGGCAAACAGAAACGGGTGGCATTATGATCACGCCACTACCTGGTGCAATTGATATGAAACCAGGTTCTGCAACACGTCCATTTTTTGGCATCGCGCCAGCGTTGTTTGATGCCGAAGGCAATACACTAGAAGGTGCAACAGAAGGCAACTTAGTCATTTTAGATAGTTGGCCTTCACAAGCACGTACCGTATATGGTGATCATGAACGTTTCGAGCAAACTTACTTCTCTGCATACCCCGGTGTTTACTTTACAGGTGATGGCTGTCGCCGTGATGAAGATGAGTATTATTGGATAACAGGACGTGTAGACGACGTATTAAATGTATCTGGTCACAGACTTGGCACTGCTGAAATAGAAAGTGCGTTGGTTGCGCATGAAGCCGTTGCAGAAGCAGCAGTAGTGGGTTATCCCCATGACATCAAGGGTCAAGGTATTTATGTTTACGTCACACCAAACGAAGGCGTAGTGGTAACTGACGAGCTAACGAAAGAAGTTCGTAGCTGGGTGAGAAAAGAGTTAAGCCCAATTGCGTCGCCGGATATGATCCAGTGGTCACCAGGTTTACCAAAAACACGCTCTGGTAAAATTATGCGCCGTATTTTACGTAAAATTGCCGCGAATGAGTACCAACAGTTAGGAGATACCTCTACTTTGGCGGATCCAAGTGTAGTGGACGAGTTGATTGAAAATCGTTTGAACCGTTAATTGAGCGTTAAAAACTTGAAATTAAGCGAATTCTAAACGTACTATATCGGCTGTCTTTACAACAAAGACAGCCGATTTTTTTAGGAGCTATGCATGAATCAGTTTTTAATTGCGGATGATCACCCTCTATTTAGAGAAGCGCTAAAGGGGGCATTGCAAAATCAGTTTGACGGACTAGAAGTCATTGAGTCGGAAAGCTTTGAACAGACGTTAGAGCGGCTGTCTGAATATGATGACTTAGACTTATTATTATTAGATCTACATATGCCAGGAAATGGCGATTTGTATGGACTTATTCGCATTCGAGAAGATTACCCAGCATTACCCATCGTAGTCGTGTCGGGAAGTGAAGACCTTAATACCATTTCTAAGGTGATGGGGTATGGTGCGATGGGGTTTATTCCTAAAGCTTCCTCTTCACAAGATATTGTTACGGCACTGATGCAGGTATTAGAAGGTGAAACGTGGCTGCCCTCTGATATAAAAGAAAAAATAGAAGACTTGGATGGTGAAGAAAGAGAGCTTGCACAGCAGATTGCCTCATTGACACCACAGCAGTATAAAGTACTTCGGTACCTTCATGAGGGTTTGCTTAACAAGCAGATTGCCTATGAACTCAGTATTTCAGAAGCCACTGTTAAAGCACATATCACTGCAATCTTTAGAAAGTTAGGTGTTTACAACCGAACCCAAGCAGTACTAATCGCTTCCAAATTACAATTAGAGCCAATTGAAGCAGCAAAGTAGCAAGCGCTACTTTTGCACCTTCATTATAAGTTATTTAAAGACCACCGTTTTGTTGCCATTAATAAATAGCTTGTGTTCAGAAGCAAGTTGCAGCGCCTTGCAAAAAACGGTTTTCTCTATATCTCGGCCAATTTTTGCCATTGATTCCGCGTTGTTAGCATGCGTAATTTGGGTTACATCCTGAACGATAATAGGCCCCTCATCAAGCTCATTATTTACAAAGTGCGCGGTTGCTCCGATGATTTTTACACCGCGTTCAAATGCCTGATGGTAGGGTTTTGCGCCAATAAAGGCAGGCAAAAATGAGTGGTGAATATTGATTATTTTGTCTTCAAAGCGTGCCACAAACTCAGGACTTAAGATACGCATGTACTTCGCAAGTCCAATAAGTTCTGGAGAGTATTGAGCAATTAAATCTCCCACCTGTTGATCATGTTCACTGCGGCTTAAACCTTCATGTGAAACACAGTGGAATGGGATGTTAAATGCGCTAACGAGCGGCTCTAAATCAGGGTAGTTGGAGATAACGGCAAGCACTTCAATATTAAGCGCGTTTTCAAACTGTTTTAAAAGCAAGCCTCCTAGGCAATGGGCTTCTTTGGTGGCAAGTAACACAACCTTTACCTTGGTATGGCTATGTAAGTGGGTAATTGCTCCATCGGGTAAGTTAGCTTGCAGCTGTGACAAGAAAAGCGCGCTGGGCGAACCTGTCAGCTCGGTACGCATAAAAAAGCGTTTGCCTTCGGTGTCTACAAATTCATTGTTACGAACAATATTTAAGTTGTGCTCATGGCATAAACTTGTGATTTTGGCGATTAAGCCGATTTCATCACGGCATTGTGTCGTTAATATATAACTCATGGTCCTCATCCCAGTCGTTTAGCGGTCTTTCAGATTAACCTAATGACATATAAATGCAATGCGACTTTTGAATCGATTATTCCGATTTTTGTGATTAAATGAGTCAAACTATGAATAGGGAGAGTTGAACACTAAATGTTCATATGTACTACACTAATATTTCGTTGAAAACAGCCTAGGTCTACAGGTGCGTATGGCCCGAATAAAAATACTGATCGCGGATGATTCCAATACAATGAGGCAGTTAACATTACAGACGTTGAGAGCGTTGGGGTACAGAGAGCTAGACGAAGCAAGAGATGGCCGGCAAGCGCTGATGAAGCTCAACACTTATCATTACGATGTTTTGGTCACGGACTGGAACATGCCAGGCTTGAATGGGTTTGACTTAGTAAAGATTATGAAGTCGGATGAACGCTTGAGTCGAATTAAGGTGATTATGCTCACGTCAGAAACATCAATGTATAAAGTGAGGCAAATTGTCGAACTTGGCATTAACGAGTATATCTGTAAGCCTTTTTCGCCTGATATGCTCGCCAAGAAAATATCACGTCTCAACCTAGTTCAGGGTTAGAGGACACTATTTTAGAGTTCTAATTTCCTGCGGATCCGACTTAGAGCGATGGGCGTAATACCAATATGAGAGGCGATCATTTTGAGTGGTACGTTGCCGCTGAGTTCGGGGTTGTTAGTGAGAAAGTCCAAATAACGTTGTTCGGCGCTGAGGTATGCAAAAGCATGTTCGCGTTCCTCTTTTTTTATGAAAAGGTTTTCTAACAACTGAGTATAAGCTTCTAAAAAACCAGGTTGCAGCTTCATAGTATTGAAAAAACTATGCCATTCAAATTCCAAACAAATGACTTCATCAAGGGCTTCGATACTAAAAAGGGCGGGAGTATTTCTGGTCATTGCCCGCGTTGACCCAGCGATGCTTGGGGCGCACGCAAATGACTGGGTAAACTCCTTGCCATTGGCCGAGACATTAAAATATCGTACATCGCCTTGGGTGATAAAAAATAAACTGGGTGCAAGATTGCCTTGGCTTATTAGCAAAGCGCCTTGTTGATAGTGCCTTAACTTGCCCTGTAAACCATATTTATTAAAATCCGTCACTGATAATGGCTTATGCTCGCTACTGAAAAAAGCTACAAAATCTTCTAATTGGTGTTGAATGTTCATAGCTAGATCCTAGTTTTTTATGATTATAGGTACAATCCTAGGCTTTACTTGAAATCAAGTAAAGCGCTAACAAAATGATTAATAATGCTGGTAGACAGGTAAGCAACACCTCTAACTGGGCAATGCCTTGAAACAATATAACTAAAACCGGCACCAAGTAAGTGGCGGCCAAAAAGACGTTGGGACTAAAACGCTTGAGCAGATATTGTTGTAAAAAGAATGTGCCCAAAGTCGTAAAAAGGGTCAAATAAATAATACCAAACCAAAATGCCCAATTGCCCCAAGCGATATCCTGAGGGTTGCCATACAGTATAAATGGCGGGAGAAGTAACAAGCTGCCAAGAGAAACGATCATAAACGTGCTTATCAAAGCACGTTGCGTACTTGCCCACTTTTTTGTGAGCACCACATGCAGTGCCAAGCTAAAACAAGAGAGCAAAAATAGGCTATCGCCGCTGAGCCAGTTAGTTGTTATTTCTGTGTCGGCAATCAACAAAGTCCAAATGGCACCAAATATGCCTAACAAAAACCCCAAAAGTTGTATTATCTTTGGTACAACTTGCAATAAAAAATAGCTTAGCAGCACACATATCAGCGGCAATAATGTGTAAATAACAGCTGTTCGTTGCGCTGTGGTAGTTTTGAGAGACTCAAATAATCCTACGAAAAAAAGCACAATAAATAGACTAACAACAGCATATTTCACAAGCTGTTTAACACCAATTTTAAAATCGACGCCAAATCGAACCAAAGGGAGCAGGATTATACTGGTCAGAAAAAATCGTAACCAAGTTGCGGCCACGGGGGATGCATAAGGCAGTACTTGTTCAGACACAATAAACGAAGAAGCAAGCAGGCTTACCCATGCAAAAAGCAATATGGATTGAGTGAGGGTGGAATGCATAAACGTCACCTGATTTGGCTATTGGGTAGAGCAAATTTTCTGAACAAGTAAGTTGAAATCGCGAAGTCCAAATTGAGATTAAACTGCTGGCTTAGTAGTTGGTGGAGCTGTTTTTCACAGGTGATGGTAGTGATTTCAGTGTGCTTGGCGGTGATATGGTGGTATTGGCCATTTCTGAGAGAGTGTGTTGTATCGAGTGTTTTTCTACTTACGACCAAGTTTTTGACAAAAGCGGCTTCTGGGTGCTTGTGGGAATAAAAATGACTGAGGTCGCAATCTGGCTCTGTGTACTCATTTAAATCAAAGGTATATAGAGTAAAGAATACACCATTTTTTAGCACTTGAAAGTGATACGCCGTTTCGTTTTTTTTGCTTATCTGAAAGGTTTCATTCCCTTGCTGTTGCGGGGTATCTAAAACAAGTTTTAATGGGTAAAAAGCACCTTGAGGGCCAAAGCCAACGTCCAAAAGATAGTCCGCGCCTTCATAGGTTACTAAAGTTGCTCTGTGGGTTCTTGGGACATTAATATCGCGATTATATACCACTTTTGCAAGTAGCAGTTTTACATCAAAACCTAGGCTTTGCAGTATCGTGTATACCAACTTATTGTGTTCAAAGCAGTATCCGCCGCTTTGTTTGGTAATAAGCTTATTGAATAGATGCGGTACGTCCAGCGGCATAGGTTGATTGAGTAAGACAGAGATGCTGTTAAAACTGTACTTAGCAATGTGCTTACGTTGCAGTTGGTTTATAAACTCGAGGTCGAGAACGTAATTTGTAAGGCCTAATTCTGTTAAGTACTGTTGTACTATCTGTGCATTATTCATGGAGTGCTCTTCGTCTAATAAATCATGAGACTAAGCTTAAAGAGCAAAACACGGGCTGTAATGAACCTAGGTTTATTGTGTGCAAATAAAAAACTTCTGTGACTAAACCTCGGTTAATTTCTCTTGGGACAAAGACATTTAAAGTAAACACCTAGTACAGCGCAACGAACATATAAAGGAGAAAGACATGCGTATAACCGTATTTGGTGCAACAGGTAACATTGGTCAAGTAGTGGCGGTCGAAGCGCTCAACCGAGGGCATCAAGTAACCGCGGTGACTCGCAGTGCCTCTAAAGCCTCACAGCTACCAGCAAATGTAAATATTGAAGTGGCAGATGTGAATAATGTTGAGGATGTTATTCGGCTGAGCCAAGGCCAAGATCTTGTGATTAGTGCGACAAGGCCAGTAGAGGGGCAAGAAAAGCAATTAGTCGGTATTGCGAATGCATTATTAGAAGGGCTTTTAGAAACGCGCACTCGATTACTTCTTGTCGGCGGAGCTGCTTGTTTAACCGTTCCTAACACGGATGGTAAATTGGTGCTTGACGATGAGTCATTTGTTCCCCCCGCGTGGAAAGATATTGCACAAGCTTGCTATGAGCAATATCAGCACTGTGTGTCTCATAGAAATCAAAACTGGACATATATGAGCCCTGCTGCGTTAATTGGCTCAGGAACACGCACAGGGCAATTTAGAGTGAGTGATGGAGAGCTGTTAATTGATGAACAGGGAAAGTCACATATTTCTTGGCAAGACTTTGCAGTAGCATTGTTAGACGAAGCTCAGTCTCCGCAATTTTTGGGCGGTAAATTTACCGTTGGATACTGACAACGCTATAGGCTATAAACTGTTTTTGCTTGAAGTACACCGTTTCGGTATGTGTGTGGTGTATTAACAAAAAGGGCTTTAAATGCCGAAATATAAGCTGCATCTGATGCAAAGCCAAGGCTAAGTGCGATGTCCTGTATTGAGCGAGTCGTGGTGAGCAGCTCTAATGATAGCACGAGCCTTAGGTGCTGACGCCAAGCTCTGAATGATTGATTAAATTCTTTGGTGAACAAACGACTTAATGTACGTTCAGAAGCGCCTACTTGCTGTGCCCACTGTGCTAATGTTAAGCGGGTGGCAGGTTGGTCTATGAGCCCTTCGAAAATAGCTAAAGTTCGCCGATCTTTTGGTTTTAAAAGCGGAATTTCGTAGTTGGCAGCCGCGGTAATTTGGTCATTTAAAACGTGTAACAGGTTTGAAGTGGCATTGTTGTCGGGCGCATCCGCTTTTTTGAGGAGCAGTAGTACCAACTCCTTAAAAAAAGGCGTGACTAAGCAAGACTTTGGCGCATGACAAAAAGTAACTTTGCTTGTTGGATTCAAATAGAGTGCAGCAAATTCGGTGCGAGTGAACGCCACAGATTTATGCTGCGTACCAGCTGGAATATATAACAGCGCATTATGTGGGACAACTACTCGTCGGTTGTCTATCTCTGACTGCAATAACCCAGATACTGGAAAAATGACCTGATGCCAAGGGTGCTGGTGGTAGTCATCGAGGTAGCTAGCAGGCATGCTAATTGTCTTCGCTACGAGCTGTTTTTGTTCGTTGATGCTGATTAATGTGTTGGCGTTCATAGATGGCGGTTTTTATATACTTTATGTCTTATAGTTTAAATTATGCCGTGAAAGATCGTTATATGATAAACCCACATTTATTTTGCAAAAACTAGAGACAGGCATGCATCTTCATTTTGTTATCCACGAGTATTTTGAGGCGCCAGGTGCTTTTGAGCAATGGGCGTTACAGACACAGTATCAGGTTAGCTATTCTCGACTGTATCAAGGTGATAATTTACTAAGCAATTCAGAAGGGGTGGATATGCTGGTTGTAATGGGCGGCCCACAAAGCCCAGCTACCACAATTGATCAGTGCCCTCATTTTGACTCTATTGCAGAGCAGCGTTTAATCACGCAGTTCATTGACGCAAATAAGTTAGTTATTGGCGTTTGCTTAGGCGCTCAGCTAATTGGTGAGGCATTGGGCGCTCGCCATAAATCCAGTCCTGAAAGAGAAGTTGGCAAGTTTCCTATCCATTTAACTGAAGTCGCTAAATCACATTCTCTGCTAAGCCATTTTGGAGAGAAACTTGAAGTTGGCCACTGGCATAGTGATATGCCGGGCCTTACCGCAGAAGCTAGGGTTTTGGCGTACAGTGAAGGCTGCCCAAGGCAAATTGTACAATACCAAGAGTGGGTCTTTGGTTTTCAGTGCCATATGGAGCTCACCACTGATTTGGTCAAGGAGCTCAGTAAACATGAAGACTTTAGCGAGGCTGAAAAATATCCTTTTGTGCAAATGCCAGATGTACTAGCCCATCACGATTATGCACAAATGAATGAAGTACTTTATGTCTTTTTGGACAAACTCACTGAGGCCTTTGCCCAAGGTTAGTACATTGATTTATAGCTCAAATTAAAGATTATGATTATACTGCGATTGTCGTTGTATTTATTGGTTATAAAAATGGAAAAGTACGAAGAACTCTTAGTATCGATAAGAAAAGTCATTCGGGCGATTGATCTACATTCTAAACAGTTGAATAAATCATCAGGTTTGACTGGGCCACAACTATTGATAATGCAAGAAATTGCTCGCGTAAAAGGGGTGACAGCAAGCCAAATTGCTAAAAACGTAAATCTAAGCGCTGCGACGGTGACAAATATTTTGGACCGATTGGAAAGCCGAGGGCTTGTTGAGCGTGTAAGGAACTCGCAAGACAAGAGGCGTGTTAGCTTGTTTTTATCACAACAGGGGAAAGGGCTATTAATTGATGCCCCCCAGCCTTTACAAGAACACTTTATTCAGAACTTTTGTGAATTAGAGGAATGGGAGCAGTCTTTATTACTGTCATCGATGCAACGTATTGCAACCATGATGGATGCTAATGAGTTAGACGCTGCACCAGTGTTAGAAATTGCCCCTATGAGTCAGAACGAATCCGGCAAATAAGTGCGCTACTCGCGTAGCACATTTAAAAAGTGTAGGTGTTTTTGGTACTGTGACAGTACATCATTAATAATGGCGGTTTCTGACCAGCCCATAATATCGTAATTTTGCCCGCCTTCACTTAAGTGCACCTCTGCACAATAATATGAGTCACTGTCTGTTACATCACTTTGAGTAAAATCAGGCTGTAGACGCTTATTTTTATACACTCCATAAACAAAATCGTGCTCGTCACCGTGATGAACTGTAAGAATAACTGCCGAGTTATGTACTTTCACCTCAGCTTCTAGCTGATTATTCTCAAACTCATCTCTGATTTTTTTCAGAGCCGGTTTGGCTTCTTTCAGGATAAACTTGTCGACTTTACCTTTAGCTGGCGTCGCAATGAGTAGCGCCAGACTCTCTTGCCATGTTTGCTCATCATTTACTTGGTTTTCAAAAGTCATAGGCATGGTTTGTGCGCTGCGCTTAGCATCGTCCACTCGTAGGGCGCTAATTAGGCCGTAGCAGGCGACCAATAGCACAATAGAAAATGGCAGAGCACTCGCTATGGTCAACGTTTGCAGAGCATCTAATCCGCCTGCAAGGCTTAAAGCGGCTGCAACAATCCCAACACCAATAGACCAAAACAACCTTTGCCAAAGCGGTGTGTCGTTTTTGCCGTTAGAGCACAACATGTCTATGACCATAGCGCCCGAGTCACAAGAGGTAACAAAGAACACCACAATCATGATAATTGAAAGTCCAATTAGCATTTGTGACAGTGGGTAGTTTTCTAAAAATACAAACAAGGCTACGGCCGAATTGTTGCTGACCATTTGTGAGATGTTGGTTAAACCCTGCTCAAAAATCATCGACAGGGCAGAATTACCAAAGATAGTCATCCATAATAAGGTGAAGGCTGTTGGAATACAGGTCACGCCAATCACAAATTCGCGAATAGTGCGTCCTTTAGAAATACGGGCGATAAACAATCCTACAAACGGTGCCCAAGCTAGCCACCAGCCCCAATAAAAAATAGTCCAACCACCTATCCAGTCTTTCTTTTCATAGGCGAATAAATTAAAGGTGGTTGAAACAATATCGGAGAGGTATTCACCAAAATTTTGTACATAGGCTTGAAGTAAAAACACGCTAGGGCCAATAAAAAATATTAACGCCAGTAGCACAACGGCCAAAATCATATTCGTTTGAGAGAGGATCTTAATGCCTTTATCTAGCCCTGTGGCCACTGAAATAGATGCCAGCGCGGTGATACCTATCATAATGAAGACTTGATTGAGCGTTGAAACCTCAAATGAAAACAGATAAGCCAGCCCAGAGTTGACTTGAGCTGCTCCCAAACCAAGCGACGTGGCTACACCAAAAACAGTACCAACTACCGCGAAAATATCTACGGCATGGCCGGCCCAGCCATTTATGCGATCGCCAATAATCGGGTAGAGGGCGGAGCGCAGTGTTAAGGGTAAGTTATGTCGGTAGCTAAAGTAAGCGAGGATCATAGCCACGATGGCGTAAATTGCCCATGCGTGAAAACCCCAATGAAAGAATGTGATTTTCATTGCTTCTTTAATTGCTTCGAGTGAACCGCTTTGTTGTGATGGCGGAGAAACAAAATGCATTACGGGTTCCGCGACGCCAAAAAACATCAGCCCGATCCCCATGCCTGCGGCAAAGAGCATTGCCAGCCAAGTTGAAAAGCTATAGTCGGGATCGGAGTGGTCTGGCCCAAGCTTTATTTCGCCAAATCGAGACATACTAAGATACACGACTAGGCCTAAAATAATTGCCACCGTTAACACGTAAAACCAGCTGGCGTTTTGAGTGATGGCTGACTGAGTTAACGAAAATAGGGAGGATGCGGTCGTTGGACTGAATACGGCAAAAATGACCAGTACCAGCACGACGGCCGAGGAAGTATAAAAAACGGGTAAATTTAGAGACGAGTTGTCTTTTTTCATAGTGAAACTCTAATTATTAGATCACGAATAAATTTGTTTTGTGGCGAGGCGTATTGTAGTTAGATGTATCGGCGCTAATGAATTGCCTTATACCTTCAGACATGAACCCCATTTCAAAACATAAAGCGCTAATAAATTTAGAGCTCTAATAATTAGTATTGTAACTTTTAACCATGCATAGATAAAGGAAGGCATCGTTTGTGCTGCAAGAATAATTAAGAGAAGTGGGCTTCTTAGCTTTGTAACGAGCAAGCAGTGAGGAGAAATGGTTTTAGCTGTAACTAAATTAGGGATGATTAATTATTCTAGTTCCTCTTGAAGTTCTGGTTGAATAGACTGACGCAGTTGCTCTTCGAGCTCAGCGGTATAGAAAGGGACGTAGCGCTGTATGATTTCAAGCCGTTTACCTGTTTGATTGAGTTGCTCAAGTGCGCTTTGCCATTTTGCGATAATGTCATCTGGCGTCATTAGCGAAAAAGCTATGTATACGCCTTGAGCCGGCAATTGAATATTCATCGCTTTGAGATGTGATAAAGGGTGTCCAGCTAAGCTGAGGACCTCACGGGTATTCATCAGTGATAGCATAGTGCAATCAAAGCGGCTTTTCGGTTGGAGCAATAGCTGAATAGCCCCCACTTGGCTTTGCGTCTCATGATAAAGGATTTGGTGTTGAGCATATAATTCAGAGTCACGAACTTTATGTTGCGTGATACATGTAGCCTCACTGTGCTTTATATCTTCTAAACTATTAAACTCTCTTGTGTCTTTCGATTTTTGATAGAGTACAGGGCCGTCAAATAGCAAAGGGCCCACCCATTTGAACCGTTCGAGTCTTGCCGGTGTTTTCGCCACGACCAAATGTGCTCGATGGTAGACGATAGTTTGTCGATACCTTGCACTGACAACTTTAGAGCCCTTTTCTAACATTTTGATGCCACGTGCAAATGAGCTGATTTGAACTGAATGCTGACGCCCAAGCATCTGTTCAAGTTCATGAAAAATATCCACAATAAACCCACTTTGTACTTCACCATGATGGGTAATGATAAATGGCTCTATTGGGTGCGCTGATACCAATAGTTTATGTCTATAAGTCTGGGCATGAGCTGGTTGAATAAAGGCCCACATATATATCAAACCGGCAATCCAAAGTGCTTTCATAAGTGCTTTCATGACATCAAGGTTTGTATGAGTATTGTGGCCAGAGTTGGATTTGTCTAATTTACTCAAGGGGTGAACAAAGATTAGACAAACAAAAGAGTCAAATGAAGTTATAAAATTAATAGGACCATGTTTTCAATATAGCCCTATTTATAGATTGAGCGAAGCGGTTACCTCATCGTCACAAACTCTTCAGAGCCTGTTGGGTGAATGGCTACCACTGAATCAAAGTCTGCTTTGGTTGCGCCCATCTTCATAGCAACACCAAAACCTTGGATCATTTCATCAACCGCAAAGCCAATACCGTGCAGACCTACAACCTTTTCTTCAGGGCCTGCGCAAACCAGCTTCATTCTGCAAGGTTGACGGTGTTGTGTCACCGCCGTGTACATGGCTGCGAAAGTAGAATTGTACACTTTGACGTTGTCCTCGCCGTACTCTGCAATAGCTTCTGGCTCGGTAAGCCCAATGGTACCAATTGGAGGGTGGCTGAACACAACCGTTGGTACAAGGTTGTAGTCCATTTTGGCATTCGGCAATTCCGGGTTAAATAGGCGCTCTGCCAGCATACGACCTGCTTTTACAGCTACTGGCGTTAACTCAATACCGCCTTCCATGATATCGCCCAGCGCGTAAATACCAGACACAGATGTATTTTGCCACTCGTCTACTTCCACATAGCCTTTATCAGTGATTTCAACATCGGTAGCTGCTAAGTTGATTTTATCTGTTACCGGCTCGCGACCAATTGCCCAAATCACTTGATCAACTGTGTGTGATTCGCCGTTTTCGAGATGTAGTGTTACTGAACCATCAGCCTCTTTCACGAGTTCTTCAGGTGTTGCATGAGTATGTAAAGTTGGCCCTTCCTTCTCCATCACTTCAGTCAGTGTTTCAACGACCATAGGGTCAAAATTACGAAGCGGTGCATGTTTACGCACAAATAAGTGGGTTTCAGTGCCTAGACTATGTAGTACACCGGCTAATTCAACGGCGATGTAACCCGCGCCAACGACTGCAACGCGGCGCGGTTGTTCGTTTAACTCAAAGAAGCCATTTGAATCGATACCATGTTCAGCCCCAGGGATATTTGGCACACTTGGGCGGCCACCAACAGCAATACAGATATGATCGGCTGTATATTGTTCGCCATTGACTTCAATGGTTTTATTGTCGATGAATTTGGCAACCCCGTTAATAACTGTTACGCCATTACTTGCAAGGTATTTGTTGTAACCTTGATGAATACGACCAATATAAGCTTCACGGCTTTCCACCAATTTGGCCCAGTTAAAGTTTTTTAGCTCAACATCAAAGCCGTAGTCTGGCGCATAAAGCTTGATGGCTTCAGCAACCTGAGCACCGTGCCACATAACTTTTTTAGGTACGCAGCCTACGTTAACACACGTGCCACCCATATGTTTTGCTTCGACAAGTGCGACTTTAGCGCCACGCATTGCCGCACGGTTAGCTGATGCGATGCCGCCACTGCCACCACCGATGGCAATGTAGTCAAAATGTTGAGCCATAATTTTTCCTCTTCTGAATTCGCTGAACTAGTCTTAAGATGACAGATAAAATACGTCATTACTTTCAACTAGGTTAGTAAGTTTTACTTGTATTTGCGCTATTAGCCCTTATTTCAAGTTTAATTGGGAAATAAAAAATTTAAGAGAGACATTATGAGTAACCCATTAATTGGTTTAGAAGGATTACCGCCGTTTTCAAACATAAAGTCAGAGCACATTGTTCCTGCATTAAAAGCAGCCATTGAACACTGCCGCAATACCATTGACTGTATTGTGGAACAGGACCAGTTTACATGGGATAACTTTGTTCTGCCCTATGAAGAAGCAGACGATAAGCTTTCTAGAATGTGGTCGCCAGTGTCTCATATGAACTCTGTGGTAAATAGTGAAGAATTAAGGCAAGCCTATGAAGCGTGTTTACCGCTTATCTCTGAGTATTCAACTTACGCTGGCCAACATCAAGGTCTGTATAAGGGTTATTTGTCTATTCAACAAAGTAGCGACTTCGACATGCTGTCAGTCGCGCAGCGAAAAACCATTACAAATGCCCTAAGAGATTTTAAGTTATCGGGTATTGCCTTAGATGAAGCTGGCCAAAAACGCTATGGTGAGATCAGTGCACGGCTTTCTGAGCTAGGTTCAAAGTTTGGTAACAATGTGATGGATGCCACACAAGCTTGGCATTTACATGTAACGGGTGAAGCCGATCTTGGTGGGTTGCCGGAATCGGCTTTAGCGCTTGCTGCGCATACGGCACAAAGCAAAGAGCTTGAAGGGTGGGTATTTACATTAGATATTCCTTCCTATTTACCTGTGATGACTTATGCGGATAATCGTTCTATGCGCGAGCAAATGTACCGAGCTTATGTAACTCGTGCATCTGGTCAAGGCCCTAACGCAAATCAATTTGATAACTCAGAATTAATGACAGAAAAGTTAGCTTTGCGACATGAAATTGCGCAATTGCTTGGGTTTGAAAATTATGCGGAGCATTCTTTGGCAACTAAAATGGCAGAGTCTCCAGCACAGGTCTTTGAGTTTTTGAATGACTTGGCAAAAGCATCTAAGCCGCAAGCTCAAAAAGAGGTAGCAGAGCTACAAGCGTTTGCGAAAGAGCAGTATCAGGTGACTCAGCTCGAAGCGTGGGACTATGGCTATTATGGCGAGAAGTTAAAACAAGCCAAATACGCAATTTCGGATGAGCAATTACGTCCTTACTTCCCAGCTGACAAGGTCCTCAGCGGGCTGTTTGAAACGGTCAATCGCTTATTCGGTATTTCAGTAACTGAAGTCAAAGAGTTTGATACGTATCATGAAGACGTGCGCTTCTTTGCTATTCACGATCAGCAGGGCACATTACGTGGTAACTTCTATTTAGACCTATACGCACGAGAGCATAAACGCGGTGGTGCATGGATGGATGATTGCCGAGGTCGCAGAGTATCTGAAAGTGGCACACTACAAACACCAGTAGCTTACTTAGTGTGTAACTTTAATAAGGCTGTAGGGGACAAGCCTGCATTATTTACGCACAACGAAGTGACAACTTTATTCCATGAGTTTGGTCACGGTATTCACCATATGCTGACACAAGTTGACGCACCTGCTGTTTCGGGTATCAATGGGGTTGCTTGGGACGCCGTTGAATTGCCGAGTCAGTTCTTAGAAAACTGGTGTTATGAAGTGGAGGCGTTGAACTTTATTTCAGGTCATTATGAGACTGGCGAACCACTCCCTAAAGAGTTGCTAGACAAGTTACTAGCGGCTAAAAACTACCAGTCAGCGATGATGATGCTCAGACAAATTGAGTTTTCATTATTTGACTTCCATATTCACGCAGATTATGACGCTGCACAACCGTGCCAAATTCAAGCGACATTGAATCAAGTCCGTGATCAAATTTCGGTTATTAAAGCGCCTGAGTTTAACCGTTTTCAGCATGCGTTTAGCCATATATTTGCGGGCGGTTACAGCGCAGGATACTACTCTTACAAGTGGGCCGAAGTACTCTCAGCTGACGCGTTTTCACGCTTTGAAGAAGAAGGTATTTTCAATGCGCAAACAGGTAAATCCTTTATGGAAAATATACTGGAAATGGGTGGCTCTGAAGAGCCTATGGCATTGTTCCAGCGTTTTAGAGGGCGTGCACCTCAGGTTGACGCATTGCTCCGCCATAGCGGCATAGGAAAAGCTGCCTAATTACATAGCTAAGTCACTAATTGATATATCGAAGCGCCCGAATGGGCGCTTTGTTGTTTTTGCACTCGCAAAATAAGCGTTTCCGTCTATGCTTTGGTAAAGACCTGATCTTGTAGGGAAAGCCATATGACCAACTTAGTGCTTGCCATTGACGATGACAAGCTGATCCACCATGTTATCGAGCAGTCACTATCTCAAAACTGTAAATTGATCCATGCAAAAAATGGTGAACAAGGCCTAAGGTTAGCGATAAAGTATCAGCCAGATATTATCTTACTTGACGTTGAAATGCCCGGTATGTCTGGGTTTGAGGTGTGTGAGCGGCTCAAAGGTGGGGAGCACACGGTTGATATACCCGTCATGTTTTTGTCTTCAAAAGGGGACATTAGTGAACGAATGCGAGGCTACAATGCGGGCGCAGCAGATTACATAGTGAAGCCTTTTGAAGGGTCTGAGTTACTTGCTAGAATCAAAGTGTTAGATGACTATCGGCGCCAGTCGGTGGCACTTAAACAAGATATGCAGCGGGCGCAAATTACCGCTGAAATTGCCATGACAGACTCAGGCGATATGGGGCGCATAATGCGCTATGTGGGTCAGTCTTACCATGCTCATGATTTAAGTACCCTATCTGAGTACTTTTTAGAGTTTTTTACGCCACTCAATTTAGAAGTCGCGTTGGCATTTTGGTATCACAATCAGGCCGTGTTTTTTTCGCAAGAGGGAGCAATTCAACCCATAGAGCAAGAATTATTGGAAACCAATAAAGAGGGGAGTCGTTTTGTCGATTTTGGCCGGCGAACGATTATCAATTATCCAAAAGTATCTCTGCTCATAAAAAATATGCCAACTGACGACCCTGCACTTTATGGTCGGTTTAAAGATTTATTACCCCATATATTGGAAGCGACCAACGCCAAAATAAAAGACATGGAAGTAAGCGAGGTAGCGCTTAACAAAGTGGAAGAAATTGGCTTGGCTTTTGCTCAACTCAGTGAGCAACTAAGTTGTATTGGTGAAGTGTATGGCACCAAAGTCTCTGAGCTGGAAGCATTTGTAAAACAAGATGCTGTTAAACAAGCCTTAGGGGAAGAATATAAAGCATCAATTGAAAGCCTTTGCGAGCACTTTGCCTTTGTGAATGACGAGTTTTCAATTATCCGATATAAACTGGGAGAAATAACTCAAGTGCGTCAGGAGCTCATTCAAAGCCTCAATCAAATGGCAAAACCTTGGGGAGAAGAAGAAGTCCCCGCGCAAACAGATATTGAGCTGTTTTAGCATCACTGAGCTGATGCATTCTTTTTTCTCTCATTAAACGTTATACTCTGCAGGCTTAAACAACAGGAGTCTGCAGTTGTACATTCATACGCCATTTTCTGAAAACCGCACTTACCTAGATGAGCTAACTCAACGCTTTAAACTGAGCGCTTTGACTGAACTCGATAACGATTTTCGGCTTGTTTACGATGAAGACGGATTACAGCTATTTAAAAAGGACGAGCCTAAGCTGGGTGCAATTCGAGTCGACTTTGTAACCGGAGCGAGCGCTCATAGGCGTAAATTTGGTGGCGGTAAAGGGCAGGCGATTGCCAAAGCGGTTGGCTTAAATAAAGGCGTGACACCTGTGGTGCTAGATGCCACAGCAGGGCTAGGTCGCGACGCATTTGTGTTGGCATCTTTGGGTTGTAAGGTGCTTATGCATGAAAGGCATCCAGTTGTTGCTGTGCTTTTATACGATGGGCTACAACGCGCTTATCAAGACCCTGAAATTGGTGACTGGATGAAGGAAAGCATGGCCATTGCTTTTGGTTCGAGCCATGAACTACTTGAACAAGCCACAAGCGATGCATCATCAAAACCGGATGTGGTGTATTTGGACCCCATGTTTCCACATCGTGAAAAGTCGGCACAGGTTAAAAAAGAAATGCGGGTATTCCAGTCTTTGGTAGGCGCTGATGATGATGCCGATACATTATTACCCTTTGCCACAGCGCTTGCGACAAAACGCGTGGTAGTTAAAAGGCCAGATTATGCGCCATTTTTAAATGAGCAAGCGCCAAGTATGCAGATCACCACCAAGAAAAATCGTTTTGATGTGTACGTTAACGCGGCCATGAAGTAATGACATGAGGCCGTCTAAAACTTAATTTTTAATTGTAATCGCATACAACCTTCAAAAAACTGTCAAAGTTGTACACAAAAAGCATACGTAAAAAGTATGCTTTTTCACTTGGGTGAACAGGAACTAAACAATTTACATCAAACTGTCATAAAACATTAATAGTCTAGCGCTGAAATCAACTGATAAGGCCTGTAGTACATATGCGTGTTTCGTCTTTCACCCGGTTGCTTGCTATTTTACTAGCGACAGCCAGTATCATTCTTGCGGTAACTTTATTTTGGGCAAGCCAAGTATTTAGCAAGTTGGATCAACAGGACAGTGCGTATACGCAGTTAAAAAATACGGTGTTGATTGATCTCGCAGGCACAATTGAAGACTATTTAAGTGCGGGAGATAGCCAGTATTTAAACCAAGCTAGTGAACAAATTAGCACCATCAAGCGCGTACATCTATCTGAAATTTCCTCTGATGTTATGTCGAATATGGTGCAGCAATTAGATGAGCTAGATGCAGATATACAAGGTAAATACCGAGCCTTGGGCAAACTATCTGGCAATGAGTTAGCTCTGCTCGACAACGCCTTGAGACAAATGGCAGGCTCTGCATCTTCGTTGATGAATTATGTAGCAGATGCGAATGGCCATGTACTCAGTGCGCGCTATTACTCACTGGCGTCAGACTATTATTTTGAAACAACAAACTTAAGTATTTACACCTATCAACTGGTGCTTCACTACGATAAATCAACCCAGCAGAGCTTGAATCAATCGCTTAATCGACTACAAGAACTTGCGCGTCAAATTGAGCGCCTAGATGACTTGGGCGTGATGACCGAAGTAGATGAAGACGAGCTGTTCTTGGGTGAAGAGCCAGAAGATTTAGCTCAGGAAATAAAGGCTGAACTTACAAGCTGGCCAAATCGATTTAGTCGCGATTTACAAAACACAATTGTGCAAGCACAACAAAGACAGCAGGGGATCACCGCACTAAGAGACGATATCAAACAGCTTTCTGCTTTGATGTTAGAAGCGGGAGAGCTGTTAAAGAGTGAGCAAGTTGCCGTTAAATCTCAGGTGTTTACTATATTTGGTGCAGCGATTGGTTTACTTGTACTTTTAGCCGGTGGTATGTATTGGGTGCAGTTTAGCCAAGTGCTTACACCACTGCGCAACTTACGTGACGGCTTTGCATTTCTAATCGAAAGTAATGAGCTTAAACAAATCAAGTGCAAACGCGCTAATACCGAGGTTGGTGAAATTGCGCAGTACTTTAATCAGCTGATTGAAAGACAGCGCACAGAAGCGCAAGAGCGTGAGCAAATGCTGCAAGTCATTAACGATTTTATGCAGGGTATGAATCGAAACTTGGCCAGTATTGGGCATCAGTCTGAAAATACCTATGATCAGGTTGAACATAATCAAATACAACTCGAAGAAATTAAAGTCATTGGCGGCGAAGCTAGCAATATCAACCAGCAAGTTGCTGACAACGCCAGTGATACCTTTAACGCTATGACACAAAGTGTTGGATTTGCTGAGTCCATGTTGAAGGCCAGTTCCAGTACACAGCAGCGTGTAGAGCAGGGGTTGAGTAGCCTAAACGAACTCCTTGTGGGTGTTGAAGATGTGGGTAAGGTGATTGAAATGATCCACACTATTGCAGAACAAACTAACCTTTTGGCTTTAAATGCAGCGATTGAGTCTGCTCGCGCGGGAGAGCACGGTCGAGGCTTTGCAGTGGTTGCCGATGAAGTCAGAAAGCTGGCTCGTCAAACGCAAGAGTCATTGACGGATATTAACGAGCAGTTGAATATTTTAAGTGACAATTCAAGCAAGGTGTCTAACCAGATCAGCGCACTGGCTTCTGAGGCACAGCAACAAACAGAGCATGCTCAGGAACTGAAGCGTAACTCTGAAGGCGTGGCAGGGCGTGCCCAAGGTGCAAGCCAAGTCGCAGCAGATGCGATGGCATTGTCGAATAAGCAAACAGAGCTGGTGGACAGTTTTAGTAGCTCGATGGCGTCAATGAAGCAACAGGTCAGCAGCTCGAACCAGCAAATTCAGCAAATTCAGCAAAGTTTAGAGCAACAAATGGCTCAGATCAGACACAGTCTAGGCCTTTAAGTAAGTATTAACGTGAGAGTAAGCGAAAGGCCAAACTTCTGTTTGGTCTTTTTTATGTGTTCATAATTTAACTGCTATGACAGGGCAATTCTACGGTGACCCCAAACCTGATTCAGCCCTCAAAGATATGCGCAACTTAGACAGTAAAAGATATAAGTTCTGTTAATTAAAGTGGTTCTATTTACTTTGTGCAAAAGTCACAGCCTGCGGCCATGATTTAACTCTAAACCGCACGCACAAAAAAGGCCGAACAATGTTCGGCCCATATTTACTGCAAGTTATAGGGGATTACTTATATTGAGCGTCTAGTGTCACACCTGAGAATGTGCGGTACGCTCTTACACCAAAGTGCCAAACGCCAGCAGCTGGGTTTGTGATGGTACATGTTTCAACGTTACCACTTTCGTAAGGACGACATTGGTAAGTTGAAGTAGAAGGTACAGCACCTGGATTTACATAAAGGTCTGCATCACCTGAGCCACCAGAGATTTTCACTGTAAGGCTAGACATACCAGCTGGTACAGTTAGTTGGTGACGGCTCCAGCTACCTGTTGATGCTGAAAGATTGTTTTCAGTAAGGCCACCTGGTTGTGTAGTACCTGAAGTTTCTGCGTTAGCAACAAGGCTTACACCACTGTATGCAGAGTAGCCGCGCATCATTACATGGTAAGTACCTGATGGGTTGTCAATTGTACATACTTCGTTGTTACCACTTTCGTAAGGACGACAGTCGTAAGTTGAAGTTGTAGGTTTAGAACCAGCTCTTACGTATAGGTCAGCGTCACCTGTACCACCGCCCATAGTGAAGGTGATTTTGCTTGCATTTGCAGGCGTTTCGAACGTGAAGAATGCTTCAGCGTCTTTTGCACCGCTCAGGCCTGTTTTCGTTTCACCGTCAACAAGCGCGTTGTCACCTGGGTTTGTATTACCGTTACCAAGTGCCATATCTACCGCGGCATTTGCATCTACAATACCAGTACCACAGTTGGTACATGTTGCAGGGAAGCTACGAGTCGTGTCTTTTAAGATTGTTTCGATTTCATCTGGCGTAGCAGTTGGTTTAGCTTGCTTAATTAGTGCCGCAATACCTGCTACGTGAGGTGCTGCCATAGAAGTACCTTGCGAGTAGCTGTAGCTATCACTTACAGGTGTGTTGCTACCAGAGTTGTAAGTTGAAAGAATACCTTCTGGGTCGTTAGCAAAGCTTTGCGCGCCACCAGGTGCTGCAACATCGATAGAAGTACCGTAGTTTGAGTAGTATGCACGGCCACCGTTACGGCCAACAGATGCAACGTTTACAACACCAGAACAGTTACCTGGGTTGTAGTTGTTAGCGTTGTCGTTGTCGTTACCAGCAGCGATGACAACAACTGTGCCGTTAGCACGGGCTTGGTTGATTGCACTTTGAGTCGTAGAGCTACATGCACCGCTGCCACCTAAACTCATGTTGATTACATCAGCTGGGTTTGCGTTTGCAGGTACACCTGATACTGAACCACCTGAAGCCCAGATGATGCCGTCAGCGATATCAGACGTTAAACCACCACACTTACCAAGTACACGTACAGGTACAACTTTAGAGTCGTAAGCAACACCCGCAACACCTTCACCGTTGTTTGTGACAGCCGCAACTGTACCTGCAACGTGTGTACCGTGCCAGCTTGAGTTGCGTGCGCTGTGTGTGTAACCACACTCGTTTGCAGTGACTGCATCACCTGGGTCACGTGCATCGTTATCACGACCGCCACCGTCATTTGCTACAGATAGGTTAGAGATCATGTCATAACCTTGCAGGATATTCGGGTTTAAGTCAGCGTGAGGTCGGTAACCTGTATCTAGTACCGCAACAACTACGCCGCTACCTGTTGCTTTATCCCAAGCTGCTGGTGCGTTGATACCGCCAGCTGCTTCAAAGTAATGCCACTGAGAGCTGTAGCTAGGATCGTTTGGTGTCGCAAATGGTTGTAACATCTGGTCAACTTCAATGTGCTCAACGTTGCCAGATGCGATCATGTCTTGCATGAACTTTTGTGTTTCAGCCGCGCTTAGTTTTTTGTCTGCACGCATTACGTGGTGGTTTGAAAGCGCCATCGGACGAACGTACTGCGCTTTAGCAGCTGCACGCTTGCTGTTGAAGCCCTTCACGAAACTGCGAGCGCGAGTGTTCATCATTACAGGTGACATATCTGCGCTTGAAATCGACATGATGTCGCTGTTGTTATTTTTGTATTTGATGATGAACTGAGTGCCAAACCCGGTTTGTGATTCTAGTTTTTGAGCGAGCTTTGCTTGGCTAGGTACGCTTGGACCAAATTGTTCTGCTTGCATGTTTGCAATCTCTGGTAGTGCCATTGCGTTTGCAGATAGTAGTCCTGTTACTGCAATAGAAAGAGCAGCTAGTTTGAAATTTCCTGTTGTCATGTTTTTTACCCTTTTTTTACTTGTTGTTATCTTGGCAACCTTTATTCGCCAAGAGGTTAACAAAAGTAAACTCGGTGTGATTTGTGTGAAAGTATTGTTTTGTTATTTACACTATTGTTTTGGTTATAAGGGGATGGGTAAAAGTCTTTATTATTTCATTATCATTATGTTTTTATTAAAGTTTATCAAATTATTCTCGGTTAAAGAATAAACTACCTCATATTGTAAATGATTGTAAATGATTTATCCCATATTCTAAAAAGTGATAAAAATATGTCTTTTTGGTTGTGTTTTAAACTATAAACTCCCCCTTAAGCTTAAAAATAGTTATAATTGCGACATAAGTTTTTCGTTTCAGAGTATACAATGTTGCAATATGACGTAGTGATCATCGGTGCTGGTGCAGCTGGATTAATGTGTGCGGCGCAAGCGGGCTATCGTGGACGCAAGGTGGCTGTTGTTGATATGGGTAAAAGAGTGGGAAGAAAAATTCTCATTAGTGGCGGTGGACGTTGCAATTTTACCAATGAAAATGCCAGCCCAGAAAACTACCTGTGCGCAAATCCTCACTTTGTGAAGTCCAGTTTAAGTCGTTACACCCAGCATGATTTTATTGAGTTGGTTGACCGTCATGGGCTTGCCTATCATCATAAAACACTCGGTCAATTATTTTGTGATAACAGCGCACAAGACATTGTGGATATTCTGATGACTGAATGCGAATGGGCTGGGGTCGAAGTCTTCTTGCGAAACGAGGTGCTTAAAGTGTCTCGCGATGAGCAAGGTACATATATAGTAACAACGTCTGATCATACGTTTACCTGTGAATCTTTGGTGGTGGCTTCTGGCGGGCTCACTATGCCAAAGCTGGGAGCATCCCCAATCGGGTATAAAATTGCGGAGCAGTTTGGCTTGCAGTTATTACCGACTACCGCTGCATTGGTGCCTTTTACACTGCATGATCATGACAAAGCGCGCTTTGAAGGGCTTTCAGGGATCAGTGTCGACAGTTTAGTGACCAGCGAAGATGGCACACAATTTAGAGAAAACATCTTATTTACACACCGAGGCCTATCAGGTCCTGCTATTTTACAGATCTCATCATTTTGGGAGGCGGGGCAGGCGGTGAGCATCAACTTGCTCCCAAACACTAACATTGCAGAGCTATTACATGATTGGCGCCAAAACCAAGGGCAAAAGTCACTAAAAAATCTACTTGGCCAACTATTGCCCAAGCGTTTTGTTGATGCGCTAATTGCAGAAAATACCGTACCAGATAAACCCGCTAATCAGCTTTCTCATGGCGAGATCGACATAATCGCCCGCACATTAAGCGCATGGCAAATAAAGCCTAATGGCACTGAAGGCTACCGGACCGCAGAAGTAACATTAGGTGGTGTTAACAGCGATGAACTGAGCTCCAAAACCTTTGAAGCGAAAAAAGCCAAAGGCCTCTTCTTTATTGGCGAAGTGACCGAAGTCACCGGCTGGCTTGGTGGTTATAACTTCCAATACGCTTGGTCAAGCGGCTGGGCATGCGGGCAGGTGTGTTAGTGATTTGATTTGAGTTAATTAAAGCGAAGACAATTTAAATTGGAACGAAGACAGTAGTGATTTGCATAGGATGTTTGGTGTCAATGTATTAGCACTATTGAATACGATGCAATCGGTACTTGCGCCAATGAAAGCGCGACGTGGCGGTACAATTGTCTATGTCAGTTCAATTGCTGGTAAGAAAACGTTTCCAAACCATGCTGCATATTGCCAGTACAGCATTGTTCATTCAAGAGCAACCCCAGCAAATGTGTATCCGAGAGATCTAAATTGCTACAACGCGCCAACAACCTTAAGTTTTTTGCTCGGGTCGGTCAATGTCATATTTTGACTACGACATTGACCGACCAAAGCCATTTATTATTAGCACCGAAATCAGATATTACAGCAGTTGAACGCCACGTTTCTTCGTGAATTGAGTGTGGCTAAATTACCGCATAGTTATTCCACTCAGTTCATAAATTAAACAAGCACTTGGGTGTGTTGTGTCTATACTTATTTGTATCTAATCTTAGACGAAATAAGAGTTCAGCAAGGATGTATAAATGAGTACAAGATATGTGTTGCTGATCACTGGCTTACTAATATGTGTTTGTCTCAGCCTTGTGGTTCAGTTTCATAAGACAGAGCAAAAATATCGCTGGAAGCAAAATACCGAACGCAGCGTCATCAAAATGCGGTTTTTAGAGCGTGCAGTTGATGCCCCCATTCAACCATTACCTAAGGTGATGGAATACGATTTGGCGTGGGCCAAACTGGGTAAGGCGCTATTCAAAAGTCCGTTACTTTCGGCCGATAACTCCACTTCTTGCGCCTCGTGTCACGACTTGTATAACGGGGGGGATGATGGGTTTCCTGTTTCAGTGGGCATCAAGCAGCAATTGGGCGAGCGCAATTCTCCAACGGTGATAAATGCGGTTTTCAACTTTCGTCAATTTTGGGATGGCCGCAGTTCAGATTTAATAGAACAAGCACCTCAACCTATTCATAATCCATTTGAGATGGGAACTAACTGGGCACAAGTGATTGACAAGCTCAGTGCTCAGCCCGGTTTTGTCAGTAGTTTTAATGTCCTCTCTGAAGAGGGGATCACAGAGCAAAACATCATCAAAGCCATTGTGGCTTTTGAAGAGTCTTTGGTTTCCGAAAATACCCCTATTGATGCGTTTTTACTCGGTGATACCAATGCACTGAGCCCCCAACAAAAAAGAGGATATGATAAGTTTGTTAATTATGGTTGTGTAACTTGCCATCAGGGGCGCAATATTGGTGGCAATCTATATCAAAAAATAGGCCGGTTAGACAGAGTGCCTACGAGTTTGCAGGATGATTTTGGTCGATATGAATTGACTAAAAATGAACAAGATAAATTTGTATTTAAAGTGCCAAGTTTGAGAAATGTCGCCTATACATCTCCTTATTTTCACAATGGCTCTGTCGATGAGCTGGCTGATGCAATCCGAATTATGGCAAGAGGGCAGTTGGGCCTAGAGCTTAGTGACGAGGATGTCGCAGATATTGAGGCACTTTTACATGCTTTTTCTGGTGAATTACCGAGGTCTTTGACAGAGTGAAATATCTAATCGAAGCAATACTGCTAGGGTTGATATGGTTTTTTGGCTTTGCCGCCATTGACGCTTACCACCTTCTTAATCGACACCAACATGAGTTGGAATTGAAAAGCCGCCTCAATTTGGTGGCAACGGAGCTATCACTTGAAACTCTGTCTGCGATGGATAGCAATATTTACCATTTTGACAGGCATGCGCAAAAGCAATTGGAATTTGAGCGCTACCTCAATGAATTGGCTTTAAATAACTTATTAAACCAAGAACTTGCCACAGAGTTAGATAAGTTACAGGAGACTATCGACACCTATATGCAATTGGCTTCGATGCTAAAAACATCATATCGATACATCGTTAAGCAAGAGTTGGTAAGCGCAGAGTATGCACCTCAAGCACAAAGTGTAATAAGCCGTGTGGTATCACTTATTTCTAATCTAATGGTGGCTAACTCCATCCCGGTGATTGAAAATGTTGGTGCTCAACTTGAAGCGATCTTGCCGACGCTTAAGCAACTAGAAGCAGCGGAGCCTAGATTTAGGATAATGCGACTACATGTTGAGTTTGTTCTAGAAAACGCGCTACAGGCTTCGAACTTATTAGTGCCCATTCAAGAAAGTGAGATTTCTCGTGTCATTTTAAAAGATAACCAGTTACTGGGTGAGAATATCAAAGATACTTACTGGGAGATGATACG
Organism: Pseudoalteromonas luteoviolacea NCIMB 1942; assembly: GCF_001625595.1. Lineage (GTDB taxonomy): Bacteria > Pseudomonadota > Gammaproteobacteria > Enterobacterales > Alteromonadaceae > Pseudoalteromonas > Pseudoalteromonas luteoviolacea_A. Next base: position 87,126 of record NZ_AUXT01000216.1, on the reverse strand, counting down.
TTCTATCATTCTGCTTTTGGCAGTGATCTTTTTGTTGGTGATCACCGCTTTGGCTCGCTTGATGATGGATTTGAAAAAGGCGAATCAATTGGCCAATCAAGCCGCTGAAACCAAGTCTCTATTTGTATCGAATATGTCCCATGAAATTCGTACTCCAATGAATGGAATTCTAGGACTGACAGACATTTTGCTTAATACTGAGCTTACATCTATACAGCGTAACTACCTTGAAAAAGTGCGCTTTTCGGCTAATGCCCTCACAACGATCATTAACGATATTTTAGACTTTTCTAAGATAGAATCTAAAAAGCTACATATAGAATATGTGCCTTTTCAATTTGAAGACTTACTCGATAACTTACGTTCTTTGATAACGCCGATAGCAAATACGAAAGGGATCAAACTGATATTTGATTTAGACCCGGAGTTGAACGACCAATATGTGGGTGATCCTGTTCGCATTAATCAGATTATGCTCAACTTTGCCTCCAATGCGGTCAAATTCACTGAGCAAGGAACAGTGACGCTTAGCGTTCGTAACAAGAGCAAAGAGCATGGCAAAGAGTGGGTAGAGATCTCAATCATAGACACCGGTATTGGTATTGCAGACGATAAGGTTGCATTGTTATTTGAACGATTTACGCAAGCAGAGTCATCCACGACAAGAAAATATGGCGGCACGGGACTGGGGCTAACGATTTGTAAGTTATTAACGGAGCTAATGCATGGTGAAATTCATGTTGAAAGTACTTTAGGGCAAGGCTCTAAATTTACAGTAACATTGCCGCTGGATACCGTGTGTAATGAAGAACCTGAAATCGTGGTGAACATGCGTGGCTCGATGTTAATCGTGGAAGATGACCCAATTTATTTGGAAGTCAGTACTAACATAGCGTGTTCATTGGGCTTAGAGGTGACTGGTGCTACACGAGGGAGTGAAGCACAGTTGTGCTTGTCTGAATCTCAATTTGATATTCTACTGCTTGATTGGGTACTACCTGATTACGAAGCTAATGAGCTGCTTAAAAAACTCGAGAGCCTCAACGTACTGCCAAAACGGGTTGTTATATATACGGCGCATACAGAAGAGTTCATTAAAACGGATTTGGATTATCCTATTTTGTATAAGCCACTGCTTAAGCGTGACTTAATTGATGCGCTAACTCGCCCCTGTGATGGAACGACTAGTACTGCTAGTATTGGTGGTCGGGTAACAGGCCGTGGTGAAGCGACTAAGGCGACAGGTGACGTATCATCGGACGTATTACAAGGCTCTCAGCTAAGGGTGTTACTAGTTGAAGACAATGAGATAAATCGAATTGTGGCCTTGAAACTACTTGGGCGTATTAATGGGCTAGAAGTAGACGTTGCTGTAAACGGGCAAGAAGCGGTGGATGTCATTAATACCTGCGACGGTGCATTTGATATGGTGCTTATGGATATTCAAATGCCTGTAATGGACGGTGTAGAAGCCACGAAAGTTATTCGGCAAAGCTATGACGCAGATACACTTATCATTATCGCATTAACGGCGAATGTGATGCAGTCAGAAATTGATAAATATTTTGCAATTGGCATGAATGGCCATTTAGGTAAACCTTTCAAAATGAGTGAGTTAGAAGATGTGTTTAAACAGCATGCAGATTTAGCCGATCAATAATTGATATAACTGCCCAAAGAGCAATCTCATCAATTGGCATGTCATTAAGGCTGTCACAATGCTCATGGCGAGAATAAGTTTTTCAAACAATTACATTAAGACTTTAAGTTACCAACCTTGTAACTACCTACGTTATAGAGGCATCAGGAACAAAGGTGATGCGGCTATCTCAAATTGTTTCAGAAACAAAATATGGCTAAGTTGAGCTTGTGATTAGTCCTTTATGCTGGTGACTAAACGCAATTACCTTTGTAACAGCGGCGTGATTCATTATTATTCTTCAAAAAATGATTAAGGAAAATTGGATGCGCATCATATCTATATGTAGTTTGTTAATGCTTGTTGGCTGTACTAGCACACAGCTAGCTCAAACATTTGTTGAAGACAATTGGCGTTATGCCACAGACCCTCATGGTAGTCAGGTGATCTTAGAAGAACCCTTAGTTCAGGATAACAGGGTGAAAATTGGGTTTGATAGAGTGCCCCGTGTAGACAAAGCAAATAACTCTTGGGTAGAACTCATTTACGATATCCCCGCAGGTAATTTGAGCGGGGTATCGAGTATCGAGTTAACCTATCAAAGTGATCGGCCTTTAGTTATTAAACTGTCACAAAAAGACTACGGTGGCGAAGGTGATAAAAGCTATGCTCACTATCAAGTTGTATTGCCGATTGCTGTGACACAAACCTCTGCTCACATTGATATCACAAGCTTTACACGCCCTGATTGGACACCCGACTGGTCATTAGATAAAGGCGTGGTTAAATCTTCTGTGTCTGCATTGTACTTTGCACCAAATTTGACCGATAAAGCAGGTGGTAAAGCCCACATGTCCATCTATAAACTAGCTCTGCATTGATGCTTCTTGGCCAAGTAGTAGGTTGTTTTGTGCGGCAAATAAGTCCACAAGTTGTGTTTTGAAGGCGCGGACCCGAGCGACTTCTCTAGAGTCGTGGTGGGACAGCATCCAAAGATCAAATGCTATGTCTGGCTTACAGCTTGGCACCCTGATTAATTCTGTGGTTTTATCTCCGATAAAGCAGGGTAAACGGGCTATGCCCATCCCTGCTTTAGCTGCTTCGACCTGCATAGCTGAATGATTTAAACGGCAGATAGTCCCCAAATGTGCAAACGGCGAGGTTTTTAGCCAGTCAGGGTAACGACCTAACTCTCCCCAGCCAATGAGTTTGGCGCTGCTTTGCTCAGTCCAAGGATCATGCTCTGTCAAATAGGCCTGCGTGGCGTAGTAACAGGTGGCAATTTTGCCTACCATACGGCCTATTAAGGGTTCTGGCGGCATCATATTGTTGGGCAAAATCCTAAGAGCGATGTCCACTTCTCGTTCGTTTAAGTCCATAACTTGGCTTGATAACACCACTTCAATATCTATATCTGGGTAGGTTTTGCTGAATGAAGTTATCATCGGCATAAGTAAGTGATTGGCTATCGCATCTGAGGTCGTAACCCGTATTGCGCCGCTAAGCTGCGCATCAAGCCCTTGAATTAAATTACATGCCCTACCTATAGCTGACTCTGCCTGCTCTGCAAAGTTCACCAAGGTTTCGCCTTGCTCTGTCAATTTAAATCCTGATACATCCCGCAGAAATAGTTTAGTGCCTAAATTTGACTCTAACTGGTCTATACGTCGTGTAATAGTTGAATGGCTACTGCCTAGCTGCTGAGCAGTGGCACGTGCACTACCACTTCGTACCATGGCCAAAAAGTAGTGAAGATCCTGCCAGTTAATGTTCGATTTTTGCAACGTAATGTTCCATTAATGTCTGTATCGTATCGTTTTTAGTCCGCTTATAGTTGCATCAGACAGTAAATTAAGCAAATAAAAATGGTAAGCACTGCTATGAATATACATAACAAACAGACAATTAATGCACCTATCGAACAAGTGTGGAAATTAGTCGCTGAAGACTTTGCAAATGCGTATAAATGGATGAGTGGGGTTGTGCATAGTTACGAGATAAACCATGGCCTAAAAGGCGAAACACCGGTTGCAGGGCGCGTATGTAACTTAGAAAACCACGAGAAGCCATTTCATGCTGTAGAGAATATTTTGCGCTTTGATGAAACATCACACACTTTAGTTTTTGAGGTGATTCCAGTCAAAGAGCGAGGTCCTAAATTGCCAGTTGTAAAAAACAAAGTGACGATTGAGCTGACGGCTACATCCGAGGGGCAGACTATAGTGTATTGGCATAGCAATGTGACATTAAAATTGATAGGGAAGTTGCTGTATCCAATTTTAAAGCTGGGTCTTTATAAAGCATTTTCAGATATTTTGCAGGATTTGAAGGCTTATATAGAAACAGGCAACCCCAGTAAACGCAAGGTAAGCTCAGACAAAAAGTTGCTAGCGGCGACTTAGTCACAGCGTATCTTTGCTCATTGGCGGTAAAATGCAAATACATTCAGGTGGGGTATTTGGACGAGTGACCTAAGTACTTTGATACAACTCAAAGTTGAAAATTTACAGTTTTTGACGATGCTTAAAGGACTGAATGTTCACCTCAGCAATATTAAAAAGGTTCGTATACTCAGACTGTAAGCACTGCCTGACATACTGTTCTTCGTTGTATTGCCGATTAGGGTGTGGAGCGTAGCTATTGATGTATCACTTCCTCTTTTTTGTTTCGAAGCGCATAGTTGGGCGGTAATGAGCATAAAATACCGCCAGACACCTTGGTTCATGCCTCCTGTATCAGCTTTTTTGGTGCTGATGATTTTGCTTTACTTTAGTGTAATGGAGCAATCAAATCTAATTGAAAAAGAGCTGTTTGAAATAAAGGAGCAACGGGCATGGCAAGCCGGTTTCATTGCTGAGCGCATAGAGCAGAGGCTGCGTTATGCATCAGCATCTTCATTTCGATTGGCTAAAGCCGTACAAACTCACTTAGAACAAGAAAATTTAAACACAAAAAATAGCCTTGCAAGTATAACCCAGCCCTACCCAGATGGTTCAGTTCGAACGCGAGAAGCTGTATTTAGCGGCCTTGAACAAGCGGGTATTTTTTTGCCAGCAGACGTTGCGCTAACAGCTGAAAAGTCGCGGCACCTAATGCTTGTCAAAGAAACCGTTGAAGTGTTCGGGCAAGGGGCACTATCTAATCAATTTTCAGATACTTGGTTTATGAGCGAAGATGGTGGCATTGTCATTTACTGGCCTCAAGAGCCGGATTTCGTTTTCAAAGCGCCTAAAGGGTTTAGCTATTTAGGCAGTGCTTGGTTGATACCCAATGCGCCGCCAGATACATATTGGACCCCTTTGATGCAAGACCCAATACCAGATCTGTTGATGTTGTCGGCAGTGACACCGGTATATGTCAACGGGGTATGGCGTGGCTCAGTAGGACACGATATCACGCTACAAAGCTTGCTTGATAATGCGAAGCTGTTAAAAGGCGAGCAACAAAGTGAGTTTATTCTACTCAATGAAAAAGGTTTGGTCGTTGCTTCTGATATCGAGGGGTTATTGCAAGTGGGTAACGACCGAGACTTCAATACTCAGGTTATGGTGCGTGATTGGAATGAGGCTTATCAACGCCTTTGGTCCCACAGTGCCGCTTATTTGGTCCATAAACAACGGCTTTATACGATGTCTACGATTGACTCTCAAGGTTGGGTATTTATGACATCCATGCCACTACAACCTGTTACTGATAAAATTAAAAGTGCATTTACTGCATTACAGACCATGGCTTTTCTGAGCATTGCGGCGGAAGTCATCATTTTAACTCTGTTGTTTGCGTACTTTCATCGGCGTAATAAAGCGTATGTCAAACACCTCAAAGATGCATCAGCGTCGTTGGCTGAGGAGAAACTTCGTTACGAAACGTTAGTGGATAAAATTCCTTCTATTGTGTATCGATGCAAGAATGATAAATATTGGACCATGCTCTATTTAAATGGCGCAGTGGAGTTAGCAACGGGCTACCATGCCGAGGACTTTATTAACAACAAATCGTTGGCATTTGCCGATATTATCTGCCCCGATGATCAAGGTATGGTATGGCAAGTTATCCAAGAGACGCTCGATACCAGTGGGCGCTTTAAAGTGGTTTACCGAGTTATTCATAAAAATGGGCAAGTGCGATGGATGATCGAGCGAGGAGGTTATAGCGATAACCAAAAGCACATTGAAGGCGTGATAACAGATATTACTGAGTTGAAAGAGATTGAGCAGAAGCTTAAAGTTTCAAATATGACATTGGATGAAAATGTGGCCTCAAAAACCGCTGAACTTCAAATGGCCAATGAACAGCTGACCGAGAAAACCGCAAAACTGCAAGACTCTATTCTGACATTACAGCAGACTCAAAACGAACTCATTGAAGCAGAAAAAATGGTCTCCATGACGAGCATGGTGGTTGGTATGGCTCATGAAATAAACACACCGCTTGGGAATATTGCCACCGCTGAGTCCACCATTGCTTCGAAAGTTGAACAGCTACAGTATGCCCTAGCACATGATCAGCTTAAAAAATCGGACTTAGTGCAAAGTTTAGAAGTCATTCAACTAAGTCTGAAATCGAATGATACGAGCCTGAACGCGTTGTTGAGCCTCAGTGAGCGGTTTCAGAATTTGCATTACAGCCATGATGTAAAGCTAGAGCGAGGTGAATTTCAACTTAAGTTATTGGCAACGCAAATTGTCGAGAAGTTTGCAGCAACACTTGGACGTAAAAATATTCAATTTGATATTAACATTGATGATGGCCTTAATTTGCGTGGCTCGATTGAAGCCATTGATGAAGTACTCACTAAACTGATTGAAAACTCACTCAAACATGGTTTTATATCTTTAGATTACGGGCATATCTGGCTAGATGCCCATTTTGATAAGCATTTGCACGCAGCGGTAATCACGTATCGTGACAATGGAAGCGGTATCTCACCTAGCATCGAAGGTAATATTTTTATACCTTTTGCCTCGCAAGCACTTAATCAAGGCGGAGGTGGTTTAGGGCTGAGTCGAGTTTACAATATTATTCGAACTGAATTTAACGGCAAAATAGAGCTTCAAACGCCTGAAAAGCAACAAGGCGCGAGCTTTGTGATCACACTGCCCTTAGCGAAGTAGTTAAGTTAAATCATGAATGTCCTTGTTTACTGAAATTTTAGAAGCTCTGCCAAATCTCTAACTCACTTTATAGAAATTTATTATTTTAAGTCACAGTTTGAGAGTGTGTTGTGACTATGTATAGAAGCTAGTCAAAACGGGGCGATATGATAATGTTGAACGACACAACGAAACATATGGAAATTAAGCAAGGAGGTACTATGAGTCGCATTGATGTACAGCTGGAGCAATTGGTACAGCGAGCAAAAAATGGTGATGAGGAAGCGTTTTCACAGCTTATTGAGCGATTATCTAATGTGGTGAGTAGTATTTCATTGGCCATTACTAAAGACGTTACCCACAGTGAAGATGTGACGCAGAAGGTGTTTATCAAGGTATGGCAAAAACTGAATGAGCTGAAAAGCAATGCCAGTATTTTGCCTTGGGTACGTCAACTAACACGTTACACGGCACTGAATTATGTGAGAGATTTACACCGTACCGACCACAAAATCATGAGCACTGAGGAGGTTGAAGCGCTATTGGCACAACTATCTGACACACGAGCAGGTCATGACAAAGCGCTTATTCGACAGCAGCAAAATGAGGTATTAAATCACTTACTTGAAAACTTACCAGAAGAAAGCCGAGAAGTGATTGTGCTATTTTATCGTGAAGAGCAAAACTCTCGTGCCGTAGGCAGCTTATTGGGGATCAGCGAAGGTTTGGTTAGGAAGCGCTTGCAGCGCACACGTGCTGTGCTCAAAGAGCAAATGTTGGCACAGTATGGCAAAGTGTTGTTAGCGAGTGCGCCAGTCGGCTTGTCCACCGCGTTGGTGGCTCTGGGTGTTACCTCTTCTCCCATAGCTGCTGCCTCAACGGGTTCGATGTTGGCAAGTAGTCAAAGTTCTTGGTTCATTAAATTATTTGCAATGCTAGGTGGGGCGGTATTTGGTGGCGGCGCAGCGCTGCTTGCTAATAACTATAGTGCCAAACGGGCACTTGCTCATTTTGACGATCCTCAGGTTAAAATACGGCTACACAAAGAGCGCAAGCAAACCAACATTTGGATAGTAATCAGTGCGGTATTAATGAGCTTGGCCTATATGTATACGTCGGGGTGGCTCATGCCAGTTTTGAGCTTCGTGTGCTTATTGGTAGGGGTTACTCGGTTTGTACTCAGTATGGCTGCGGCTAACCGAGTGCGTTTGTTAAGAGAAGCTAAGTATGATGACACTGCATATCAGCGCCTTGCTAAACAGCAAAGAAATGGGTTTTTGGGTTTAGGGTTGGGTGCATTAGGGGGTTGCGTAGGACTCATTGTCGGGTTGATACAAAGTGGTCGACTCGACGGGGTGCTCTAAATGACGAAGGGTCAGCCATACGTAGTCTGCTAAGGCTGACCCTTAAGTTTATCTTATACCACCATCTTTGTTGTTTGAGGGCTTGCTAATACACATACATTTCTAGATGTGCTGTAGACCAGCAGTAAAGACAATAAAATTAACCAGAGCATAGGTGCAAAATTGACGCTTGGTGTCGAGAAGTTCGTATCAAATTGAGGTAATGTCGAGAGATCTGTGATTGTGGGTCTAGCATTACAGCCTTTACAAGGTGAAAAGTCGCCATTTTGGTTAGCCTCAACGATTCCTTTAGCAAAAAACGATTGTAGGGCTTGGTGGTGAAGCTGCACTTGTGCCATAAATGCGTTGTGACGTACAAGCCCGTTACCCGACAGTTCGACTAAGATCGAATGTGTTAAAGTTGCCACAGATAAATATTCTAGCCACATTGCCTTGCCTAGCTGTGCCTGTTGTATTTGCTGATACTGCTCATCCAATTCTTGCATAGCTTGTTCAATAGCATTAATCGTTGCTATTTTCTTAGTTGCAAAATCACTTCCTGATGCACTGGTACTAGCAAGTTCTGGGTGGTCTTGAAAAAATTGCGCTAACGTTTTCTCGGAGGCTTTTTTAGCCTCATCAGTGCTAGCTCTGAGGCTATCTATATACTGAATTCTAGAAGGCGTTGGGTTTGCGTGAGTAATAAAGGTATTGATCAACGCAGGCAGCACGACCACAAATGACAGCCAGCAAGTCACTAAGATTGCAGCGTTGGTCGCAGCGCTTTTACCACGGCTATTGACCCAAGCGCATAGTGCGAACCAAAAGCAGCCATATAACAGAGCAATCAGGGAAAAGCTAACTAACGTCCGTGGCTCAATGTGCTCGCGAAAAAGCACCAAAAGCAAGTTGCTGAACACCAGAAACGGCACCAGTACGATTGCCCCTCGTAATAGGATCTGTATCGCTAAAAGCTGACCTGCGGAGCCCCCTTGTAATAAAAATAGGCGTAGTTGGCCGCTATGTTGTTCGTTCGACAGTGCGTTAAAGCATATGCCAATGATGAGTAAGGGCAGCAGATAAATAAGCACAAAGCTAAGGTCAAACTGGCCAAGCAATAAATTAAGCGGATGAACATAGTCATACTGCTGTACAACTTGTTGTTTTTCTTGAACTAGCATTCGAAAATAATAAGGTAATACATCGGCTTGCCCAATAGCGATTGGAGATTCAGGCAAGGGCGGCTTGGTTGCATAATTGACCATGACATAAAAAGCTTGCGCACGTAAATCGTATCGATCTTGCCACCATTGCACAGGCTCAGTGGTTGATAGCCTAAGTGGTAATTGTGTTGCGGCCTCAGTAATATTGTGTTGTTGGCTTGTCCAAGCCGCCTCAACAACCTCATTCTGCGACTGGCTAAAAAAATGGCCATTCACAAAAGCTAAACCCGCCAAAACGATGCTGAAAGCGACAATGATGACAGTCACTTTTTCGCGTACCAGGTTTTTGAACTCTGTATTCAGTAATAGCCGTTTCATCGTAGTGGCTCCTTAGTTAATTTTCGAACTGCGAAAGTGCCTAGTAATAAAGAGGCAATAAGCCACAGGATTAAACTGAACCAATTAACTTGGTAATGGTGGGCCAGATCGGTAAATGCTGATGGTTGATATTCAAATTTGGGAATTTGTTGCCATAAGCTAAGGTTGGCGACGTAGTGCCCTTTATTCTTGTGCGCATGGTCACGTTGATTGTGATTAAGCACGCGCTGCATCATTCGGCGATGCTGCTCCGCTTGCGCCAAAAAGTGCTGATGATGATGGAAGTCACTGGCGCTAAAAGCCATAGACAGCGACTGTACTGCTATCATGGGGCTGAGCAAACTTGCCAAAAAGTAACTGTCTGTTTGCGATTGCAATTGTTCAAGGCGCTCACCAAACAAGCGATCAAAAATTGCGTCGGCATATTGCTCACCAAATTGCAGCCTTGCGCCTGCAAAGTCAAATGGGAGTTCATTAGTAGAGGAAACGGCATATTCTTGCAGCAAAGATTGCTTAAAGCGTTCAAGTGCCATTTCTCTATGCTCTGTATACACTTCTCGTTTTAATCGATTTTGAAATGCTTGGCTGGAGTCGAGAGGGTAAACATGAGTGCTGTAATTCATAGCCAATTTAGGTATTAGCAAAGTCGAAAGCGCCCAAATTGTTAATAAAGCAATGAGGCTGCGCCGTGCACTTTTCAGCAGGCAAGACATGGCGATAGTAATGATTGACCAAAGAGCGACATAGCTGATGTAAACCATAAAAAAACCAGCGCTTCGAGAGGCCAGCTTGGCTGTATCGCTTTGCCCGAATTGAATAAATAGCAGATAAACAATAACGGGCAGCAGCAAGGTGGCGGAAATGGCGAATAGTACGCAGCACTTTGCCATGAATAGCTGTAAAGGCTCGACTCCGGACGCTAATAGTTGTTTCAATGTACCTTGTTCTCTCTCCGCTGAGAACATTGGGTAGCCGATTAAAAGTATCAACAGCGGTAAAAGGACTTGCAGCACGAACGCTGGTGTAAGTGAACCAAAACGCGCCATCGGGAGATTATCTTGTACTGTTCGAAACATTCCATCATTTCGAGTGTGTGCTTCAAGTCGCACGACGTTTCCTTGATATTCTTGTAATCCATCATCAAGGGCAACTAACGGGGTAGCCGGTTTAATCACGTAAATGCCATAGTGCGCTGCTGAATGAGGACCTTTTTCACCTTGATTGAGCCAGCGCATTTGTTCTTGCTGTGCTACTTCTTTGGCATCACTTTGATAACTCTGATAGCTTTGCCAGCCTGTAGTGCAAGCGAGTAAAAGAAGTAAGGATGCTATAAGGGATAACCACCACAGTTGTCCCTGGCGTTTGGCATCTAACCACTCTTTCGTAAGCGTTTCTCTGAACATTATGCACCCACCTTGATGTGTTTTAAGTAGTGAGCTTCTAACTGTGTTTCTTGAAGCTGTTGATAATGTAAAGTTTCAACCAGTTTGCCCTTATTAATAATCGCTACACGATGGGCATCTTCTTGAGCGCGGAAAAGGTCATGCGTGGCCATTAAAATAGCAACCCCTTGCCGCGCCAAGCGCTGAATCAATTGGCTAAATTCATGGCTTGCAGAAGGGTCGAGACCAGAGGTAGGTTCGTCCAGAATCAAGGCTTTTGATTTTTTTGCCAAGGCAATCGCAATGCCAACCTTTTGCCGCATGCCCTTTGAGTAGCCGGATACTGGCTGATCAATGGCGTGATTGGGCAGTGATACAGTGTCAAGCAGGGCTCTAAAATCGCAGTCAGCCATTGCCACTTTGGCAACTTTGCTAAAGTAGGCCAGATTCTCAAGGCCTGATAAACGTGGGTATAGTGCAACTTGTTCTGGGATGTAAGCAAGCTGTTGGCGAACTAATGCTACGTCTTTTTGAGGACTGTACCCAGCTACTGAAATACAGCCTTTATCGGGTTTTAAAAAGCCCAGTAAGCAATTAATTGCTGTAGTTTTTCCTGCGCCATTTGGGCCAAGTAAAGCGAGTATCTCTCCTTGATTAACTGTCAAACTTAGCCCTTGAAGCGCCGTATGATCAGCGAATGTTTTGACTAAGTTGTCTATTTGAATGACAGGACGCTTTGGTTGTGTTTGCATTGAGTAGAATCCTTAAAGTACGAGAATTGGGAATAAGCAGGGACATGATTGCGGTTTATACATATTCATAGAACACCTGAGTTTATAATTCGTTATAACATAACAATTTGTATCAGGTTGTGGTGTGAATTAAAAGAGGAACAAGCTATTCATACTAATCAAATGAGATGAAATGAAAGCTAGCACAGCATGACATTGGGTTTTACGACTTTTACTTATTTAAGTCGCTGATAAATAGCCAGTACCTCACTGGGCTCTGCCCGCGAAGTATAATCTTCTTCAACAAAAGCATACTGGACGATACCGCCTGAATCGATGATATAGGTGGCGGGGATAGGCAGCGCGAACTCTTTGCGTGCAGTACGTTCTGTGAGATCAACGCCCCATTTTAGTAACACCTGTTGCAGTGTATCATTGACCTCATAGACCAATCCAAATTGTTCCATAACAGAAAAGTTAGGGTCAATAAGTACGGGAAAGCTGAGCGCATTGTCCTGTTGTACTTGCTCGGTAAAACTTTGTTTTTCGCCAGATACTGCAATAAGGTTCGGCATCAATGGTTGTTCATTGATTAATTGCTCCCATGTTTGCAACTCCAGCATGCAGTAGGGGCACCAGCCGCCACGGAAAAAGGTAATAATGAGAGGGCGTTGCAGCAAAGCATGCAAATTAACAGCATTACCTTTGTTGTCAAAGAGCGTACCATTTGGCATTGGTTCTGAAACTTGTGGGCCTTTTGCGTGGATCCGTTGCTGTTGTAACAATGAGACATTACGGCTGAGGGTTTCCAATATTTCTGCTGGAGCCGACTGTTCATAGGTTTGCTTGAATTCACGCAAAGCTTGCGCCAGTGATGCCATAAGGGTGCACTCAGTTCAATTGGTTATTAACGCTAAGTGTAGAGTGTGTATTTAGTTTCAACAACGTTGATACAGCTTTGAACAAGGTGGCTTTTCAGGTTGTTAGTCACTAAATTGCAAACACTTTTATTGAATGCCGACGGACCATATACAAATGTACTTTGCTCCCTTATGCTAGTTTCATTTGTGCTAAGGTAAGTCAATGATTTTAAAATTTAAGGACCTTTCTCCTAATCGAGTCTATCACACACTCACACAAACGGTTGTTCCTCGACCTATTGCTTGGGTTTTATCGAAAAATGCGAAGGGGACTTTGAATTTAGCGCCCTTTTCTTATTTCACTGCAATAAGTTCTAATCCAGCTATTTTGATGTATGCAGTAGGTCAAAAACCGACAGGAGAGTACAAAGATTCGGCAGTAAATGTTGAAGTGAATGAAGAGTTGGTGATCCACATTGCCGACAGTGACCTAGCACATGATGTGACGCAATCAGCAATGACACTCCCAAACGAGCAGTCTGAGTTAGACTTACTCGACCTAAACCTAGTCGAGTTTGCTGGTTTTAGCTTACCTAGAATTGAGAAAGCGAAAGTTGCTTTTGGTTGTAAGCTGCATAAGGTGGTGGAGATGGGAGAGTTACCAATGAAGTTGGTTTTTGTCGAGGTCACTCAGGCTTATATCGATGACGCAGTGGTTGAATTAGACGACAAAGGTCGCATCAAAGTAGATGCTCTTAAGCTCGATCCGCTTGCGCGATTGGGTGGAGCTGAATATGCCAATTTAAAAGAGGTATTTAAATCTGCTCGGCCACAATAAATGTACAGCAAGAAATGGGGTGATAACACCCCATTTTTAACTTACTTATTGAAAGTTAACAGTTACTTCTTCTGAACAAACATCACCGTACTGACATACTTTATAGGTGTAGCTTGTCGCAGCAGAGTTACGTGAGAAGTCACGATATTTACCCGTGTTGTTGACAGTTCTAATTGCTTCACCGTCGCGGTAAATCGTGACTTGCTCAGCACTTGTGCCTGTCCACGCTAGTTCAACTCGGATTGAACCTAGACGCGACTTGTTAACACGGACAATTGAAAGCTCAGGGTTGTCAGAGCTAACAGAAACAGTTTGAGCCGAGGTGTCAGTATTACCCTGACTGTCAGTAACTGTTAATGCTACTTGGTAGTCACCCGAAGCTGCAAATGTATGTACAGGGTTTTGTTCTGTACTTGTATTACCATCACCGAAGTCCCAAGAACTACTTACAATGTCATCATTAGAATCGCGACTGGTATCCGTAAATGTAACATCTAGACCGTTTTTAGCGAACTCAAATCCTGCAACAGGGGGAACTTCAGATACTTCACCTAAACCGGTTAGTGTAATTGACCAGTTATTTAACGTACCTGTGTCAAGGTTTGCATTATCGACAACTTTCAGTAGCCAATCACCAGCTGCATTTTCACCATTGAATGCATCAGAGCTAAAGCTATCTACGATGTCGTCTGTACTACCACCCGCTCGATTGTGCAGTGTTGCAACAGTGCCAGTTGGAGACGTTAATGTCACGAGCAAGTCACCAATGTATGTGTGGCTGATATTCAGCGCTGTGCTACTGCCGAAAATTGTCACATCATCTGCAATTGTGATCGTTGAAGTCACACCCGCTTGATCATTATCAGGAATGTCTACGCTCGTCGTGTTGTCATAGACGAAGTCGCGTAACCCATTTGGTAATACACTTAACGATAATTGTTTTTGTTGATTTAGTTCACCTGAAACAGCATCAACAGTGAAGTTGTAATTACCCCATTGCGTTTCAGCTGTGGTAGCCACACTGAGTACAGCTGTTTCACCTGGAGTTACGGCTGTTTTTGAAAGTGTTACACCGTTTAAGCCACCTGTTGCTGACAAGTCGATATCACCTTGCCAGTTTGCAACAGAAGTGAAAGTTAATTGATAGTCAGCAGTTTGTCCAGCGGTGATCTCTTGTGACAAAGGTGTTGCTACAACTCTAAAGCCAGGTGTTGGATCTGCATCGATTAGCATCTGTTGTGCATCTAAACGTTTACCAGATACAGTTTTTCCGTCCAATGCTGCGATGCTTTTGCCTGAGTCCATGAGTAAAGCTTTCAGCTCTAATGTAGTCAGATTAGGGTTTACTGATAATGCAAGCGCAGCGGCACCAGCTACATGAGGTGTCGCCATTGAAGTTCCTGAGAATGAAGCATATCCGCCACCAGGAATTGTTGAAAGGATATCGCTACCAGGCGCACCCATATCAACGGAAGTTAGACCCCATTGCGAGAAAGAAGACATGGCATCTGTGTGCGTTGTAGATGCAATTGCCATTACGCTGTCATGATCGTAGCTTGCAGGGTAGCTTGGAGACAGGTCATTGTCTCGAGCGCCATTACCAGCGGCAGCGATAAAGAGAATTCCCGCTTGCTCGCTGGCTGTAATTGAGTCATACAATGCTTGGCTAAAGCCGCCGCCACCCCAGCTATTATTCAGCACGCTGATATTGTGGCCTGTATTTTTCATCGCCACCATGTAATCAATACATTTAATTGCATCAGCGGTTGATCCGCTACCCGATGAATTTAGGAATTTACATCCGATGATAGAAACTTCATGGTTAACACCGACTACACCTTCGCTGTTATTACCTGTTGCCCCAATAGTACCAGATACGTGCGTACCGTGACCTTGGTCATCCATAGGGTCGCCACTATCTGTGATTGCGTTTATGCCGTATACATCATCGACGTAACCGTTATTGTCATTGTCGATGCCATCACCAGCGATTTCATTTGGGTTAACCCACATGTTTGCAGTTAGGTCAGGGTGTGTGTAATCAACACCAGTATCGATAACACCGACGATGACATCACGAGAGCCTATACTGATATCCCAAGCTTCAGGTGCATTAATATCTGCATCATTGGTACCACCAGTTTGACCTGTATTATGTAGACCCCATAGCTCATCAAAGCGGCTATCATCTGGTAGTGCCATCGCTTTAACTGTGTAGTTTGGTTCTACATAAGAGATAGCTGGGTGTTTTTCTAATAATTGAATAGCCTGCTTAGAAGTCATGCCATTTAACTTGAAATGTGCAAGGCGGCCATTGAGGACATTTTTGTAGTTGTCATCTTTTTCATCAGCATTGCTGTCTGAAATACGTGCTTTTACTAAACCACGTGCCTGTGCTCGCATCGCAGCTGTCGCGTCATTTTTAAACACGACGATAACACTGTCATCAGCGGTTTGGGTAGTTGTATTGATCTGTATCGCAGCGTGAGAGGTGAATGCAAACAACGGCATCAATGCCATTGTTAAAGCTGTAAATTTTGTTTTCATCATTCTTCCAAATGTTAGTTGTTCAGACTTCGTAGATGTATGTATGACTACACAGCTACATATAAATGACTTCTTTTAGAACTGATGACAGCATCGTTTTTGGCAACGACTAACAACCTAATATAGAGAAATGAGGTACATCAAATTGAAATTAGTTCAATATTAAAAATTCATGACTTTTTGGGATTTAACGCCGTGTGTTTTGAAGTGGATTGGTACTTTTTTGGTAATTTATAATCGGAAAGACATTAATTTTTGATGAAAATCAACTCATACTTTTTTTGTATACAATTTTTATTTCAATCATTTTTTTGGTTTTTTTTGCTGTAAAGTAATGATTTTTAAATTGTTTTTCAATCAAGAAAATTTCTCATTTATCTTCTTCTAGGAGCCAATTAGAGTGAATACGTGACTCAGTTTTTAGTTTACTCATTGCGAACTACACAAGTACTGAAATAGATCAAAAATTGATGGAACAATAGTTACAGAACTTCTAATAAGAACAGGACGCATCTTGATTTATTTTCATAAATGCATTTGTCGAAAATAGGTCAAATTAAATCAATAGTGCTCAAACATTGAATATCGGTTTACTAAAATTTAAGTAGCGCTTGTTATGGCAACGACAAGGTTATTTGAGGTTAGGTTTTAGAACGATAGGGCATGTATTGGTAATTACTCTAATTTCAAATGCGAAAAAAACACTAAGGAGAAAAGTGTGAAGTTTTCTAAATCATTAATTAGCTGTGCACTGGCTATTGCATTCTCACAATCTGTTATGGCTCAAACTGCTGAAGAAACAGGTAAAGCGCAATCAACCTCAAATCTGAGCCAGTTAGAGCGCGGCCTGACAACGGGTAATGCACTCACTATTAAGCAACAAGCGGTGGTTGCAGGTAACACACTGGCGAGTTTTCAAGAAGGCACGAGTAACCAGAGTAACATCACTACAGTAGGTGATAACAATGAAACTGTGACTAACCAGTCTGGTACTCAGCACGCCATTATTGTCTCTACTACAGGAGACAGTAATGTCCAAAGCTATGTACAAAGTGGCGAGGCGCACGGCGCAGAGTCAACCTTAACAGGTAATTTCAACAACATCGCTGTGGCGCAAAGTGGCGCTGGCCACTTAGGTATTGATAATGAAGTAACTAACGTCATTGTTGGTGATGAGAATGACGTACGTATTTATCAAGGAGCTGGTGGTCACTGGTACTATAACAAAAATATGCAAGGCAACCAGAATGCTGTAACCGGTACACAAGCTGGGTCTTGGCATGAAATTCATATCGATAGTGTCAGTGGTGACCAAAACTCAATTGAAACAACGCAAGATGGTGACTTCAACAAATCAGAGTTTAAATCTATTGAAGGCGATGAGAACTCAATTGAAGTGGCTCAGTTTGGCGACGATCACCGTATCGTGATCGAACAAGTGGTTGGTAACGATAATGAAGTTGAATTAGAGCAAAGCGAAGGCAACGACAACAGTATCAGCATTGCAGGTATTGTGGGTGATGACAATGATTTGAGCGTTGACCAAGAAGGTAACAACAACCAATTTGTCAGTGCGCTTTATCAAGGTGATGACAATGATGTAACCGTAAGTCAAAGTGGTGATGAATCAGAGGTCAGTGTTGATATTTCAGGTAATGACAACACGTTCACAGCATCACAGCAAATTGGTAATCAAAACATACTTTATGCCGGTGCGATTGGCGATAACAATGAAGTAAATACGATTCAGACTGGAACTGAAAACAGCACGCACATTGCTGTATTTAATGGTGATAACAACGACATTGATGTTGGCCAGTACGGTATCCAGAATGAATTCGTTTATCAAACTTCTGAGCCAGATCCTAGTATTGAAGCAAATGACAATGATATCAATGTATTGCAACGTAAAATTGGTAACTCTGCAGCGGTTACTATGGGTTATGTAACGGCGAGTTCAAATAACCAAGTGGATATTGCGCAAACAGGTGATTTGAACGCCATCGACCTATTGCTAGAGGGTAACAATAATATGGTTGATCTAATGCAAGAAGGTGACAACAACTTTATTGTTGGTATCGAGTCGAGCGGCTTTGTTGTGAGCGGCAATGACAATGTCGTGTCTATTAGCCAAACGGGTAATGGTAACTTGGTTGAAGGTGGCATTGCTGGTAACGGCCAAAACCTAAGCATTACACAGGTTGGCGATTACAACGTAGCAACGATTATTCAGCAGTAATTAGGAAGGGGGTTTAGGCCCCTTTTACCGCAATGAAACCTATTTTCTTTATAATTTTCCTCGCCTTGGTGAATGGTCAAGTGCATGGCAGGCAAATAACCGCACATGAAGAAGAGGAGTTGGGAGGACTGGTGATTGATCAGAGTATCAGTCGCTTTGGTTACCAGTTCTATTTTGATTTTTCTCAATTGTGGCGGGACGTTCCGAATACCTCTGGAGTCAACATCATCATCAAAGAAACCGTGCTGCCCCGAGCGGGCACCCGTCTGCAAGTATTGATGAATCGGCGTGTAGTCTATAGCACAGCAATGGGACGCCGAGGTGGGTCGCTAGACGATAGAATTGAAACTGCGCTGTTTGCTGTTATGGATGCAATGGCCAGTGAGCGATATCAACAACGCTCTCCAGATTTAGCTGAAAGTGGATGGTAAAAATGAAAACAATAACACTGACTCTTTTTTTATTTGTATCTTGTTGGGGATCCGCAACTGAGATTGTATATAAACCCATTAACCCGTCCTTTGGCGGCAACCCTTTAAACGCGAGTATGTTACTCAATAAAGCAAATTCTCAAAATAAACATCGCGCGCCAGTAATTGAAAAATCTTATGGTGAGCGGTTTCAAGAATCTTTAGAGCGAACTTACTTAAACCGCATGGTGCGAGAAATCTCGGATATGGCATTCGGTGATGATGTAGAAGACAGTATTTTTAATGAAGACTCCGTATTTGTCAGTGGCGACTACGAAATCCAGGTTATCACCAGCACACCAGACTCAATAACGGTGCAAATTAAGCATATTAACAACGGTGACACCACAATTATTGAAGTGCCGAGGTTTGGCTGATGCGAAGCTTAGTAGTATTTTTTATCGTATTAATCATGAGTGGCTGTACACAAATGCGCTCGGTCATTCCTCCAGTGCAAAGCTTACCGCAAGAGTTGGTTGAAAGTCATGACTTTCAAGCGTTGAGGGCCTTGCCCAAACCGTTAGGCCGTATCCCTGTGGCAGTTTATTCATTTCGCGATCAGACAGGTCAATATAAGCCAAAAGACAACGTAAGTTCATTTTCTACGGCAGTGACGCAAGGTGCCAACTCAATACTTACGCAAGCTTTGCATGAAACAGATTGGTTTATACCGGTTGAACGTGAAGGTTTACAAAATCTATTAACCGAGCGAAAAATCACGCGGGCGGCGATGAGTGATGAGCAAAAAAGTACATCACAGTTACCGCCACTCACCATGGCCAAAATTATTTTTGAGGGCGGTATTATCAGCTACGATTCCAACGTTAAAACCGGTGGGTTAGGCATGGAGTATTTTGGTATCGGCGCGTCTGAATTATATCGTGAGGATGTGATTTCTATCTATTTGCGTGCTGTGGATGTAAGAACCGGGCAAGTACTTTTGTCGGTCGCGACAACGAAGAAGGTACTGTCTATGGAAGTAAGAGCCGGTTTTTTTCGCTATGTAAGTTATAAGCGATTAGCGGAAGCCGAAGCGGGTTACAGTGACAATGAACCTATGCATATATGCGTGACTCAAGCGATAGAAAAGGCACTCACTATGCTGGTGGAGCAAGGTATAGAAAAAGGCGTTTGGTCAGCGAAATCACAGTCTACTTCTGCATCTTAAATTTAAATGGGCGTAGTACACGCCCTTTCATTTAGTGACGTCTCATCGAAACGGTCGTTGTATTGAGTGGAATATGTTTTTGCGCCCAATTTGCTAATTCAATACGGTTTCTAGAATTGGTCTTTTTGAATGCACTGTAAATATGCGTTTTTACAGTGTGACTGCTGATATTAAGTGAGTCAGCAATGTCATCATTTTTTGCACCATTGGCGAGTAATTTGATGACTGACTTTTCTCTAGCTGTAAGCAGCTCTAGCTCTGTATCTTCAACATCTTGCCCAAGGGTATATGTTGTTTGTGGTAATTGTTTTATCAGCATGTTGAATGCTTTAGAAATGGACGTACGACAAAACCATAGCTCACCATCGATGACACGCTGTACGCCTTTAAAAATGTTTTCAACAGATGTGTTTTGGTAAATGACGCCTTTAATATTGGCGAGCAGCGCGGTTTGTTCATTGACCAGATGGGACTCAGCATTGAACAGTAATACATTTTGATTTGAAGCCAAAAGACGCACTTCAGCACTGAGTAAGTCTTGGCATTCTCTGTGGCTGATATCCACTAAATATAAATTATGTGTGTCACGAGTTGTGGAGTCTGGGAGACGTGTGTCGATTTTAATATGGTTACTTGTGGCTTCTAAAATTTTAACAAACCGAACAAACTCTGAATCTTGAGTATCGGTTTCTTTGTGTGTCAAAACAAAAAGACTAACTTCCTTGTTACTTGCTTGTATCGCATTCATTCGTACAACAACCTCTTATTGTTCCTATTACCTTAAATATACATATTTTTCACAATAAGTTTAGCTTTAATTTTCATTTTGTTTTTTGCAGTATCAATTTGTGGGTAAAAAGTCTTGCTTTTACGGCCTTTGTCAGCGGTTTCTGAGGGCATTGAATAAGTTTCAAGTGGCTAGCGTTGTAGCCACTTGAGATTTGAGGAGGGAGTTAACGATATAGTCGTGACCAAGCACAAGTTCTGTAATTATTTCGTTCAAAATAGAAACGATAGCAGTTGTCGTCATAATTGGAATTACCTACATCTATTCGGTATCCACTGATATAGGTGTTATGTAAAGAGATAAAGCGGCCGTTGTACAAGAGGGAGAAGTGAACATGTGGTCCAGAAGATTGGCCGCCTTGGCACAATGCCATAGAGCGATTGTTGGCATACCTGCCTAGCCATGCGCCGGCAGAGATATAGTCACCGCTACCGTACTGCAGATTATCCATGTGATAGTACTGCGTGGCGTAGCCACTTGAATGAGTGACTCGAATATTGCACGCCGAATATCGTGTAACGGTTCCGCCATGAGCAGCTTGAACCCAAGGTGTATTAGACCCCCATCCACCAGAACCATTGTTGAAATCTAGCGAAGAATAGGGATATCCTGAGCCGGTGTTGGAGTGGGCGCCTCCGCTGTACCATGCGTAACCTGAAGGCCAAGGTAAATTCATTGAAAAGTTAACTTGAGGCTCTACATTTGCTGCTTCAAATTGTACCTTTTTAGGTGCGAACAAATCCTGTGAAAAGGTCGTTTTATATTGTTTAGCCAAAGAGGCTAACGCGCTTGTGCTACCCAATAAGCTTGTTAAAGCAGCGGTGGAGGGATTGCTTTTTTCTGATTTATGCTCGCTCGTGTATAACTCAAAAGCATAAAAGCGTTGACTTAACTTGAGTGCGACATCTTCTAGTTGCGATGCAAAGCCAACTTTATCTGACCATTCAGCGAAAGGCTTGTTGAGCGCTTGCTTAGTTGGGCTGCTCAACAACTGACTTGCCTGCTCCATTAGGGCTAACAATAACTTGGGGTTAATACTCGTATGTCCAGCCCAATGTAGCAGGACTTCCTGATGATCTATTAAGTGTGGGGCCGAGCTATACAAAAGTGCTTGCCAATCCTCGTTGAGTAACTCATTGGTGAAAATGAATTGTGTTTCATCCACTTGAATGAGCGGGTTGATTGCCAGCTGCTGGACATCTGTGTGCTTAAAGTGGAAAGGGGCTATATCCAGATGCTGACCTTGTGCTGAACTATATGTTGATGTGAATAACAAGGCATAGAGGGCGCCTGTCTTGGTGCTTTTTTGAATTTTCATATTGTATCCTCTTGATTGTTTTTTGTACTACATTGTTCTGTATATCGGTAAGTAACAAAGTTGTAAAATAAGAGTAAATAATCTAAATTGGGGGTTTTGTACAAAAAACACTACAAATTGGCTAGATAATCAAGAAAAGTGCAAGAGTGAGGGAGAAAAGGCGGCAACTCACTACTACTATGTATGCAGTGTACTTGCCTTACTGGATTAGGTGTCTATTTGCTCTGTAAGGGTTAGGAATTTCTCAGCTAAAGTATCTAAGCTTTCTCGATGGTTTGGATCTGGCTTAATACAATCGATGGGGCAAACACTGACACAAGTGGGTTGGTCATAATGTCCGACACACTCGGTACATTTGTCAGGATCGATTTCATATACCTTACTGCCCATATAAATGGCCTGATTTGGACACTCAGGATCACACATATCACAATTTATGCACTTACTGGTGATGAGCAGCGCCATAATTATGCCCTTTTAAACGGGTTACGAGTGTCTTCCTCATTACCTAAGTTACGCATTAAAATAGCATGGTCGAGGTTGATGTCTTCAGGCAGCGGGATTTGTACAATATGACCCGACCCTTTAGCGTCATTAATAGACTCCCCTTTTTTGTTTTCCATGTGTTCTAGATTGAAAGCTATGTTTCCTTGAGGTGTCATGAGCTCTAAACTATGACCAGTGCAAAACTTATTCTTTACATCTATCTCTACCAAGCCATTGTTGTTTCTTCCTAGTACTTCACCCACAAATTGCTGTTTGTCAGATACAGAATGGCCGTACTCATAATTTTGATAGTCTTGATGCACATGGCGTTTTAAAAAGCCTTCGGTGTAACCTCTGTGCGCTAAATTCTCTAATGTATGCATTAGGTTCGGGTCAAACGGTTTCCCTGCAACCGCATCATCGATGGCTTTACGGTATACCTGAGCTGTTCTTGCTACATAATAAAATGATTTAGTACGACCCTCAATTTTAAGGCTGTGCACCCCCATTTTTGTTAATTGGTCAACATACTGTACGGCTCGCAAGTCCTTGGAATTCATAATATAGGTACCGTGTTCATCCTCAAACGCAGGCATGTACTCACCCGGTCTCCCTTGCTCTTCAAGCATAAACACTTGCTCAGAGGGTTGTCCTTCACCTAAAGTTGGGATCACATTATTAGGGTTGACCTTATGTACAATATCTCCCAGTTCTGTTTCTTGACCCGACTTGACGTCATAACTCCAACGACACGCATTTGTACAGGTTCCCTGATTCGGATCGCGCTTATTGATGTAACCTGAGAGCAAGCAGCGGCCAGAGTAGGCCATGCATAATGCACCGTGTACAAATACTTCTAGTTCTGTATTTGGGCATAACGCACGTATTTCTGCGATTTCTTCTAGTGAAAGTTCACGAGACAAAATAACGCGCTCGATCCCTTGGTTAGCCCAAAACTGCACGGATGCATAGTTAACCGCATTAGCTTGCACAGACAGGTGAATAGGCATATCAGGCCATTTATCGCGCACGAGCATAATTAATCCGGGGTCCGACATGATCAGGGCGTCAGGCCGCATGGCAATGACCGGCTCTATATCATTTAGGTAAGTTTTTACTTTACGATTGTGAGGCGCAATATTTGATACAACGTAGAGCTTTTTATTTTGCTGGTGGGCCTCATTGATGCCAATTTCTAAGTTGTCCAAGTCAAACTCATTATTTCTTACGCGCAAACTATATCTAGGTTGACCGGCATAAACGGCATCAGCGCCATACGCAAAAGCGTAACGCATATTCTTTAAACTACCGGCTGGTGAAAGTAGCTCTGGTACAAACATAACTAAACCTCATACATTGAACTGGGTACAAGCCAGCTGCTGGGGAAATTAAAAAGCGGCGCAGTATAAGTGAGATTGTGCTGTGGAATGTTGACTCAGATCAGGTTTAGCGAGGCGCTATTGCCACACTAACTAAATAAAGCGGGCGCGGGGTGTAGGCTTTTAGTCATAAAGCGCGTATAATTCGCGCCCGTAAATATCAACAATTATTAATGGAGCTAAAAAGATGGCTTTAGAGCGTACTTTTTCAATCGTTAAACCTGATGCGGTAGCTAAAAACCACATCGGCGCAATCTACAACCGTTTTGAATCTGCTGGTCTTAAGATCGTTGCTTCTAAAATGGTTCACCTTTCTCAAGAGAAAGCTGAAGGTTTCTACGCAGAGCACAAAGAGCGTCCTTTCTTCGGTGCACTAGTTGAGTTCATGACTTCTGGTCCAGTAATGGTTCAGGTTCTTGAAGGTGAAGACGCAGTTCGTAAGAACCGTGAAATCATGGGTGCTACTAACCCTGCTGAAGCGTTAGCTGGTACTCTACGTGCTGACTACGCAGACAGCATCGACGAGAATGCAGTACACGGTTCAGATGCTCCTGAGTCAGCTGCTCGCGAAATCGCTTACTTCTTCAGCGACGAAGAGATCTGCCCACGTACTCGTTAGTATCGAGTTGAGCAGAAAAAAGGGCTCTCGGGCCCTTTTTTAATCTCTTTAAGAAGCTTTAATCGTTTTTAAAAGCAATTGGGGTGTTTCTAAAAGCGATTACATCATTGCGATGTTTGATTGATTTTTGTACAATTTCGCGCTTTTATTTATGTTGTTCAATCCGTCACCTGAACTGAGGTTGTTTCATGACCACGAATGAGAAAAAAATTAACCTATTAGATTTAAACCGCGAGGGGATGCGCGAGTTATTTGCTTCATTTGGCGAAAAGCCATTCCGCGCCGATCAGGTGATGAAGTGGATATACCATTTTGGTATCGATAACTTTGATGATATGAGCAATATCAATAAAAAGTTACGAGCAAAATTGCAAAGCCAGTGTGAAATTAAAGCACCTGAAATTTCAGTAAAGCAGGTAGCAAGCGATGGCACGATTAAGTATGCGATGATTCTCGAGGGTGGTCAGGAAGTAGAGACTGTTTGGATCCCAGAAAAAGAGCGCGCCACTTTGTGTGTTTCATCACAAGTTGGCTGTGCACTAGAGTGTACTTTCTGCTCGACTGCCCAACAGGGTTTCAACCGTAACTTGAAAGTGTCTGAAATTATCGGTCAGGTGTGGCGTGTGGCGACCGATATTGGTCTTCATGATGGCGATAGTACAAAACGTCCAATCACGAATGTGGTTATGATGGGCATGGGTGAACCACTGCTAAATATCAATAATGTGGTTCCTGCGATGGAATTGATGATGGATGATTGGGCATTTGGTCTGTCTAAACGCCGTGTGACGTTAAGTACGTCAGGTGTTGTTCCTGCACTGGATATTCTAAAAGAAAAAATTGATGTTGCTTTGGCAATCTCACTTCATGCACCAAATAATCCACTGCGTGATGAGCTCGTACCTATCAACAAGAAATACCCGATTGAAGAGTTTTTAGCTGCTTGCCGTCGCTACATTGATGGCTCTAAAGCAAATAAAGATGTGACGATTGAATACGTCATGTTGCAAGGGGTAAACGATAGCACCGATCACGCACATGAGCTTGTGCAGGTGTTGAAAGGCACGCCTTCGAAAATCAACTTGATCCCATTTAACCCGTTTCCTGGTAATGAGTACGGGCGCTCTAGTAATAGCCGTATCGACCGTTTCTCAAAAGTGTTACAAGCCGCAGGTCTAACCTGCATTGTGCGTCGCACCCGTGGTGATGATATTGACGCTGCTTGTGGACAGCTGGTTGGCGATGTTGTAGACAGAACCAAGCGAGTGGTTAGAAAGCAGCAAATTCAAGACAATGCAATTGCAGTGAAGGTCGGCTAAAAAATAGGTGAAACACAGTGGCTTTCAGGTAATATAGGGTAACTGTGTCTTGGCAAAAGGGTGGTTAATGCCTGCTTTTACTGATGTTTTGCTCACGAAGCTAACCTATGCGACGATTAAGCGCTGTCTCGTAGGCGCGAGTGTTCCTGCTATATTACTTGGTTTAAGTGGCTGTGTGACCGAAACCCGCTATGCAAATAGCAATAAGCCTGTCGTACAGAAAAAAACTGATAATCAAGATGCAGCGAAAACCCGTATTGCATTGGCTTTGCAGTACTTAGGTGCCGGTAATAATACCCAAGCTAAGTACAATTTAGATCGTGCTCTAAAACTTGCGCCTAAACTGCCTCTAAGTCACTACGCGCTTGCTTATTACTTCGAGCAAGTCGGTGAGAATGAGAAGGCAGAAAGGGCTTACATTCAAGCGCTTAAATTTGGCCCTAATGATCCCAATACACGAAACAACTATGGTACGTTTTTATGTCGTATTGGTGAATATGACAAAGCGGCAGAGCAATTTTTTAAAGCCATTGATATACCAAGTTACTTACGAGTTGCCGAAAGCTATGAAAACCTAGCTCTGTGCGCAGTGCGCCAAGATAATTTTGACTTGGCGCTGGATTACCTAAAGCGAGCGCTTGACCATAACTCACAACGACAATCTGTACTGATTTTGACCGCTAGCATCTTTTACGCTAAAAGTGAGTTACACAAAGCGGAAGAGGTATTGAAGCTTTATGCAAACAAAGGCTTTGTTTCAGCAAGAGGTATGCTGCTAGAGCATTTGTTGGTATCCAGAATGGGTCGCCTGCAATATGCACAAGAGTTAGAGACATTGCTTTTACAAACTTATCCTAAGTCCTTAGAAGCGCAACTGGTACTGAATAACACTTTGCATTTAAGTGAGTTCGAACAGCTAAAAGAGCAATTCAGAACTTCTCAGCTGGGTAAGATTACCAGTACTAACGGCACAGTTGTTGTGGCAAACCCACAAATTAAAGTCAAGCGAAAAACATCAAAACGTCAAACGAATATGGTAGCACAGCCAGCTCAAATAGCAGATCAAAGTGAGTTAGATGCATCTCGCTCTTTAGTTGCACCTGTAACTACGCGGTTGCCCACACAAAATACATCAGTGCGGCCAGTACCCAGTGGGGTAACTCAACAGCAGGAAGTGATTGGCAGTGAGGCGTTCATTACAGATTCACCCGAGCCTCGTAGAGTGCAGCTTGTGCAGCCTGCTCAAGCGCAAGTGGAACCTATCTCTGAGTCCAATCAGCAAAAGGTAAAATTTACTACTGAGACACCTAATCCGCGTTCTGAGCAAGTGGTATTTCATCGCACGGATCCTAACAATATTGTGTTTACACCGGAGTCTAAAGTGTTACGGACTGACGCTGCCAATAGCGAAGGTCAAATGCTCAATGAAGAGATTTTAGTGCCAGAGGTACCGTCACATAGCATTGAAATGGGCGAGAACTTATTTAGTTTGTCGGTTAAATATAATATTGAGCTAGAAAAGTTGTTAAAATGGAATGCGCTAAAAAAATCTGACAGGCTCACTATTGGGCAGGTCGTATATTTAAATGATCCGAACACAACGCATGCAATAGTCAAGGGTGAGTCTTTGTTTGATATTGCCATAAAGCACAAATTGCTGATAGATGACTTGATGCGTTGGAATAGATTAACACCAGACGTCGCTCTAGAGCCTGGACGACGTATTTTAATTGTAGATCCCAATAACTATATTTTATGAACCAAGAAGAGATTGAAACTACAACCGAGACAGTATCGCTCGGTGAAACTTTAGCGAATGCGAGGGCTCAACAAAACTTGAGCCTTGAAGATGTTGCTGCGCGTTTGAAGCTGAACCACACTCAAATCACAAAGCTTGAGCAAGACGCATATCATAGCTTGGGCCCAGAGACATTTGTTAGAGGCTATATTAAAAGTTACAGTGCATTACTTGGTTTAGAAAGTGAGCACATACTCGCTCTTTATGAAACTCCGAATGTCCCTGAACAGAAGCGCAACATGAAAAGCTTCTCTAGGCGAACGGAAAAAGAAGCCAATGATAGCCGTTTAATGATCGTTAGCTATATCGTGGTTATCGCATTTATTGGTTTGTCAGCATTATGGTGGTGGCAAACAGCCAGTACCTCAGACACCATAGAAGAAGCGAACTTTATTCCAGAGGCAACGAACTCAACTTCGCCCTCGACGCCTAAAGTATTGGAGCCAAGAGAACAGCCTGGGCGTCCACAAGTTGAAGTGAAAGCTGAGACACCAGAGGCTGTGCACTCTCCCACGGCAGATCCAGTTAAAGTCGACTCAGCGCCTAGTGGGGAATCTGCCGATACGCAGGCGCAACCGCCAGTGACTATTGACACTGAAGTGGCATCGCAAACTGTTTCGCCAACTGCCTCCGAAGAAGCGGCAACGAGCGAAGTCGTTATGCACTTTGAGGATGACAGTTGGGTCGAAATTTTTGATGCAACGCAAGAACGCATTGCATTTGGTGTAAAAAAGGCAGGCTACACTATGACAGTAAATGGTATCTCACCATTTTTTGTTGTACTGGGAAAGCATCAAGTAGTCAGTATTGAGCTGGATGGTCAACCAGTCGATATTTCAGGGTTGCCTCGTAATCGATTAGCAAAATTTAATTTACCGTTAGCAGAGTAGTCGTCATGTTTTCAGAATCACCTATCAAACGAAGAAAGTCCACGCGGATTAATGTTGGCAATGTGCCTATAGGCGATGGAGCACCTATTGCTGTGCAGTCGATGACCAATACCGACACCCTTGATGTGGATGCCACGGTTGCTCAAATTCGTGCAATTCAAGATGCCGGAGCCGACATTGTCCGCGTATCTGTTCCTACGATGGACGCAGCTGAAGCGTTTAAAAGCATCAAAGAGCAAGTAGACATTCCGTTGGTTGCGGATATTCATTTTGATTATCGGATCGCATTAAAAGTAGCCCAATACGGGGTGGACTGTTTAAGAATTAACCCTGGTAATATTGGTAGCGAAGATAGAATTAGAGCCGTTGTTGACGCGGCACAAGAGCGCAACATTCCCATTCGTATTGGTGTTAATGGGGGCTCTTTGGAGCGTGACCTACAAGAAAAGTATGGCGAGCCAACTCCTGAAGCTCTGCTTGAGTCAGCAATGCGTCATGTTGAAATTCTACAACGCTTGAATTTTGACCAGTTTAAGATTTCAGTAAAAGCCTCAGATGTATTTTTAGCTGTAGGTGCATATCGTTTGTTGGCAAAAGAAATCGATCAACCTCTACATTTGGGGATCACTGAAGCTGGCGGTTTTAGAGCAGGTTCAGTAAAGTCTGCTGTTGGACTTGGTATGTTGCTTGCGGAAGGTATCGGCGACACACTGCGTGTATCGTTAGCAGCGGATCCTGTTCAAGAAATCAAAGTGGGTTTTGATATTTTAAAGTCACTGCGGATTCGCTCTCGTGGTATTAACTTTATTGCTTGCCCGAGCTGCTCGCGTCAAGAGTTTGATGTTGTTAACACTATGAACCAGTTGGAAGAAAGGCTAGAAGATATAATCTCTCCGATCACTGTTTCTGTGATTGGATGTGTGGTTAATGGCCCAGGTGAAGCCTTGGTGAGTGATTTGGGCCTAGCGGGCGCTAATCGTCGCTCTGGTTTGTATATTAATGGTGAGCGCCAAAAGACTCGCATTGATAACGACAATATCGTTGAGCAGTTAGAAGAGCAGGTCAGAGATTACGTTGCAAAGAAAGAAGCACAACCATGTATAGACGTTAAGATAATCGAAGAGTAGAACCGTTCGCAGGTTGAATTTATTTCGTTTACGTTTTAAGCGAGCAGGGTATAATAGGCGCATTTTATCGCATTGTACTCAGGATTTTGTTGTATCCTGCACTCGTAATTTAGAGAAAAGAATAATTAAAGTTTAGGAATTTCAGTGGCAAATCAAATTAAGGCAATTCGTGGCATGAAAGATTGCCTACCAGGTACAACTCAGATCTGGCAAAAAATTGAAACGACTCTAAGGGACACATTAGCTGCGTTTGGATATCAAGAAATACGCTTTCCAGTTGTAGAGTCAACCGAGCTGTTCAAGCGTTCTATTGGTGAAGTGACCGATATTGTTGAAAAGGAAATGTACACCTTTGAAGATCGCAATGGCGATAACTTAACTTTGCGCCCTGAAGGTACAGCTGTTTGTGTAAGAGCTGGTATCCAAGAAGGCTTGCTTTACAATCAAGAACAACGCCTTTGGTACATGGGGCCTATGTTCCGTCGTGAACGCCCACAAAAAGGTCGGTACCGCCAATTCCACCAGTTTGGTGCAGAGACGTTTGGTATTGCAACGCCGGATATAGACGCTGAACTGATTATTATGACAGCGCGTTTATGGAAGGCATTTGGCATCAGCGAGCACGTGCGCTTGGAGCTTAACTCGCTTGGCTCTAATGAAGCTCGTGCAGCGTATAAAGATATCTTGATCGCTTACTTAGAACAGCACCAAGATAAGCTAGATGACGATGCTAAACGCCGCATGTATTCAAACCCATTGCGTGTGTTAGACAGTAAAAACCCTGATGTACAAGCGGTAGTAGCTGACGCGCCAAAGCTCTCTAATCACCTTGATGAAGAGTCTCAACAACATTTTTCAAATTTATGTGAACGTTTAGACGCTGCTGGCGTCGAATACCAAGTTAATGAGAATCTTGTTCGTGGTTTAGATTATTATAATCGAACTGTATTTGAATGGGTGACAGATAGTTTGGGTGCACAAGGTACGGTTTGTGCCGGTGGTCGCTATGATGGCCTAGTTGAGCAATTGGGTGGTAAAGGTACACCAGCCGTTGGTTTTGCTATGGGCATGGAAAGATTGGTTTTATTACTTGAAGAGTTAAACAGTGTTGGTGAAATTCGCCGTAATGTAGATGTATACGTCGCTGCAATGGGTGAAGCTGCGAGCATTAAAGCGCCAGCAATTGCTGATCAACTTCGAGACGACATCAAGGGATTACGAGTACAGGTTCACGCCGGTGGTGGTAATTTCAAAAAACAATTGAAACGCGCAGATAACAGTGGTGCCGTGGTTGCATTGATTTTTGGTGAAGATGAAATTGCGAATGGCATGGTAACGATTAAATATTTACGTGAACAAAAAGAACAAATAACTCTGCCAATGGCTGAGGCACAGGCACTATTAGCCGAATTGGCTGGTTAAGAGGTTAGAATGGAAATTTATTCAACAGAAGAACAACAAGCAGAAGCAATAAAACGCTTTTTCAAAGAAAATGGTACACCTCTTATCGCTAGTGCGGTTTTGGGGTTAGGTGGTTTATATGGCTGGAAAGTATACAACCAAAACCAGATTACATCAGCAGAAGCAAGTTCAGAAGCTTACAATCAATTAATTGAAGGCGGCGAAATATTATTAAAAAGCGATGCTTTCTTAACTGAAAATGCAGGTTCTAATTACACTGTGTTAGCAGCCTTCGTCGCAGCTAAAGAGGCTGTAGATGCTGGAGAGTTAGAGCAAGCAGCTAGCAAGCTGACTTTCATTGCTGACAATGTGAAGAGCCCAGAACTAAAAGCGACAGCGCTATTGCGTTTAGCACGTGTTCAGTTAGCTCAATCTAAGCATGATGATGCATTGGCGACATTAGGTAAGTCTATTCCTGCTAGTTTTGCTGCACAAGTTGCTGAAATTAAAGGTGACGTTTACTTGTCTAAAGGTGATCAAGTTAAAGCGCGAGAGCAATATCAAAAAGCGATTGATGCTGATGGTGCAAACAACAACGCACTGTTGCAGATTAAGTTGGATGATTTAGCCGCAGCGTCAAACTAAGGAGTCGCCATGAAGAAGTTGACTATGGCCTCATTGGCGCTTTGTATGGCGTCACTTCTGGGTTGTTCTTCAAGTGATGATGAAGAAGAGCTTGTATTACCTGAAATCGTGAATCAGTTTGATCCACAAACTGTTTGGCAGGAGTCTTTGGGAGATGGAGTTGAACATTACTTCTCTCGTTTGACGCCTACAACACACAACCAGCGACTTTTTGTAGCAGAACGTAAAGGGCGTGTTGCCGCATTTGATGTAGAAAGTGGTGAATTGTTGTGGGAAGTTGATACGCGTGACGAGACATCGTTTTGGCCATGGGCCGATGATGACTCTGCTAAGCTATCAGGCGGAATTTTACAGGCTTTTGGTAAAATCTATATCGGTTCAGAGCATGGTGAAGTGATTGCACTTGATCGTGAAACAGGTGAAACCGTTTGGCGTAAAGCTGTACCTGGTGAAGCTTTATCCACACCTAGCGCAGGTGATGGGTTAATATATGTCAACTTAGGCTCTGGTAAATTATTAGCGCTTCACCCTGACACAGGTGAGCAGCGTTGGAGTTACGACCAAGAAGTTCCAGCATTAACGCTACGTGGTCTTAGTTCACCTACATCTGCCAATGGCGGTGTGCTCGTAGGCGAAGAGAGCGGTAAGTTAACTGTACTCATCGCTGAAAGTGGATTTTCTGCTTGGAGTACCGATATCGCTTTGGCTGAAGGCTCATCTGAATTCGAACGTTTGGTTGATGTAGACACAAAACCGGTTGTATCCGGTGCTTATGTTTACACGATAGCGTATAATGGCAAGCTTGCAGCGCTTGACGTACGTTCAGGCAACGTGGTTTGGGACCGTGAATACAGTAGCTATCGAGATTTGACGATTGAGTTGAATACCATTTACTTGGTAGATAGTGAAGGTGTGCTCTATGCTCTAGATAAAGACTCGGGCACAGAGCGTTGGAGCCAATCGGGTTTACGTGGTTGGTATCTAACTGCGCCTGCAATCGCTGGTGATTATGTTGTGGTTGGTGATCAGGAAGGTAATCTGCACTGGCTAGACAAGAAAACTGGTGCATTGGTCTCACGACAAGAGTTTGATGATTCAGGCTTTTTTGTAGAGCCAATCGTGGTTGATGACAAGCTATTTGTCTACACTCGAGATGGTGAGATAAGTGCGATAAAAGTTCCTTAGTAGTTACTAGGTCAAAAATTTTGTAAGGCTTCGCACTGCGAAGCCTTTTGTTGTTTAAAAAAGAGGTAGTCTATGCTTCCTGTGATCGCTCTGGTAGGGCGGCCGAATGTGGGTAAGTCCACATTATTTAATCGATTAACGCGTACTCGTGACGCACTAGTCGCCGACTTTCCTGGTCTGACACGTGATCGTAAATACGGTCAGGCAGATTACGATGGCTATGAATTCATTGTTGTTGATACTGGTGGTATTGATGGCAGTGAAGAAGGTATTGAAACTGAGATGGCAGAACAATCGCTTCTTGCAATTGAAGAAGCCGATATCGTTTTGTTTTTAGTAGATGCGCGTGCTGGTATGACCGCCGCTGATCAAGCCATTGCTCAGCACTTGCGAAAACAGGAAAAGAAAAGCTTTATTGTTGCCAATAAAACGGATGGCATAGACGCGGATTCTAGCTGTGCAGAATTTTATCAATTGGCACTGGGTGACATTCACCAAATTGCAGCGGCTCATGGGCGTGGTGTTACTCAACTTCTGGAAGCTACATTGGGCCCGATAGTTGCGGAACTCGCTCAGCAAGAAGATGACATTGAACAAAGTGATGAGAGCATTTCGGAGCTTTACCTAGAGGGTGAAGAAGCACCTGAAGAAGGTAAATCAGGTTTTGAAGATAAACCCGTGAAGTTAGCGATAATTGGCCGACCGAATGTAGGTAAATCAACACTTACAAACCGAATTTTAGGTGAGGAGAGGGTGATCGTTTACGATATGCCTGGCACCACCCGAGATTCTATTTACATTCCAATGACGCGCAATGAACGTGAGTATGTCTTGATCGATACTGCCGGTGTACGCAAGCGCAAGAAAGTCAGCGATGTCGTTGAGAAATTCTCAGTCATTAAAACGCTTAAAGCCATTGAAGACGCAAATGTTATATTACTGGTAGTTGATGCCCGTGAAGGTATTTCTGATCAGGACCTTAGCCTGTTAGGCTTTGCGCTTAACTCAGGTCGTTCACTCGTTATTGCAGTGAACAAGTGGGATGGTTTGGACAACTACGTAAAAGAGCGTATTAAATCTGAGTTAGATAGAAGGCTTGGCTTTATCGACTTTGCGCGTTTACATTTTATTTCGGCATTGCATGGAACAGGGGTTGGACACTTATTTGAGTCAGTAGACGAAGCTTATGAGTCTGCAACTAAGCGTGTTAGTACAGCAATGTTAAGACGTATTATGGACATGGCTCAAGCTGATCACCAGCCGCCATTGGTTCGTGGTCGTCGCGTTAAATTGAAATACGCGCACGCAGGTGGTTATAACCCGCCTAGGATTGTTATCCATGGGAATCAGGTTCATGATTTACCCGATAGTTATAAACGTTATTTAATGAACTACTATCGTAAAGCCTTAAACATTATGGGTACACCGATAAAAATTGAGTTCAGAGAAGGCGATAACCCTTATTCAGGGCGAACAAACAAGATGACGTTGTCTCAAAAACGTAAGCTTAGAGCGTTTACCAAAGAGCAAAGAAATAAATCTTCATAATAAAATGGCGCATAATGCGCCATTTTTTATGCCACTTTCATCTCGCCTTTTTTAATTCACCCATGACACTCAATTGACTGAGCTTGAGCTTAATTCTTTACGCTGCTCATTAATTATGCTTTATTAGTATTATTTGCTTAACTTATTGTTGTGATGCATTTTCTTAAAACGGTCATTTATGTAGATGACGTAGAAGAAGTCTTAGATTTTTATTTTCAAGCTTTTGGGCTAAGCGCTCACTCGGTGACAGAAAATGGTGATTATGGAGAGCTCGAAACGGGTACCGTTTTGTTGGCATTTGCAACTCATCCGGTGGCTCAATCGCAGTTTAAACAAACCTATATTCGCTCTCAACCAAAGCAGCCCGCTTTAGGGTTTGAGTTGACTTTAGGTTGTGAGAATGTTTCTAGCAGTTATGATAAAGCTGTAGCGGCTGGGGCAGAGCCATTGTCTGCACCAAGCCAGAAGGGAATACATACACAAGCGTATGTACGCGCCATTGAAGGGACATTAATCGCTTTAGTCAGCGAGTGCGCGAGCTAAACTCACTGGTTCAATTTCAACGCACACATTGTCGTCATTCCAGTTTATTCCGATAAGCGCGTTATCGTCTCTTAGGTCTTCAACCCATTCATCTAGGAAAGAATCTAGATTGATTGAGATCGGTTTGAATTCATCCCATTCGTCTTTGCATTGCTCCAATGCAGCAGACTCGTCAGCCCATAATAATAACACGTCAGATTCTTCGAATTGATTTGATTCAACAATTACAAAGCCGCCGTCTTCTGCTCCAAGGGCCCATACCTGCTCACTTTGCTTTACGATAGTTACAAAGTTGACCACTTCTGATTCTAACTCAAGATCATTCATATTATTTACCAGTTAAAAAATTAGCTGCGAGGATCCGTTTCTTGTGCACTTACTTGCGTCTGCCATTTTTCTATGTGACTTAATAGACCATTAAAGCCAGATAGGTCAGCCAGATTTCTGAATTGGATCCAGTCTAACAGGCAGTATAAACTGATTTGCAAATACTCGCAGTTCAAAAATACATCTGTCGTACATTGCTTATCTAAATAGGACAATGTTTCAGTTATTCTTTCACGCTGCAAATTAAAGAATAATACATCTGCCTGAGTATCTAGCTCTGAACGTTGACCAAGTAATATTTCAACTAATGAATCGTTGCATGCATTGATGGAAGTTAGCAAATTCTCTTGCGCCCAATTTAAATGTGGTAAAGAAAATTTATCTTGTAGATATCGAGCGATAACATTGGAGTCATTTATCACTTGTTCTCCACACACCAAAAATGGAATTTTTCTTGCGGGGTTGTGCTCAATCAACACTTTACGTTCTTCTGGGTCGAATATGTTCAATGTTTTATATTCATAAGACAATTCGTGCAGTGTGCAGTACATACGCAACCTTCTCACGTAAGGAGAGGTATTAGAGCCGTATAAAATCATTGTTATTCCCTTATTCATCAATTGCTAAAAAAGGTAGCATGACAAATAGAATGGTCAAAGTATACGTGAATATAATAAAAGGTTTTGTTAGAGAGGTTTGGAAGCAATGAAAAGGTGCTTGTATATTGGGGCAATGTTAGCGTGCTGCTAGATTGCCCACTGTGAAATTAGTCTCGTCTAGTTGTTACTTCGAGTAAGTGAAAACCAAACTGTGTTTGAACAGGTCCTTGAACTTCGTTTAATGGTGCTGAAAACACCACTTTATCGAATTCAGGTACCATCATACCTGGTCCAAATTCACCAAGTGCGCCACCATCTTGACCAGAAGGACAGTTAGAAAACTCTTTTGCTAGTGCCGTAAAATCTTCTCCGTCATCTATTCTCTTTTTGAGTTCTAAACATTGCGCTTCACTATCCACTAAAATATGTCTTGCACTTGCTAATGTCATGTTCTCTCCATGCTTGCCTCAATTTAGTTCATACCTTATTCTAATGCAAAAGTGCGAAAAACGCATGCTTTTACCTTATTTCGTTTTCAATCGCAGTGGTTAGCTCTTCCGATAATGGTTTTGTTCTGCTACCAAAGCGTTGAATTTCTTTTCTATCCGCAGAAACGAGGTATTTGTAAAAATTCCACTTTGGAGAGCCTGATTTGTCACCTAAATGCTTGAATATGGCGTTGGCATCATCGCCTCTAACATCACTAGTTGAGATCATTGTGAAAGTCACACCGTAGTTCACGAAGCACACTTTAGCGGTGTCTGCTTCATCATTTTCCTCTTGGAAAAAGTCATCAGACGGAAATCCAATAATGACAAGGCCTTTGTCCTTGTACTTTTGATGGAGCTTTTCTAAATCTTCAAATTGCCCAGTGAAACCGCAGTTACTAGCGGTGTTGACTAGTAATAGCGGCTTGTCTTTGAATTGGCACAAATTGATGGTGTCTTTTGAGCGCAGTTTTCTCATTTCTACATTAGTAAAATCGTCGCATTTTGCGAGTGATAAGGGGCTGACCAACGCGATTGCGGCTGCCAAAATTGTTTGTTTTATCATGATGTATTCCATATTTTTAATGTTTATACGTAGATCAAGAAAAATAGTTCAGCCGGAGCCTTTGGTGCGTGTTATACGCTCCTTTATGTTTAGCATTGTGCCGTAATATGAATAGCTTGGTCGACCTTTTTTAGTGCAATAAATTTTTATTAGCTTTGATTTATTTCTACTACACTGGATCTTACTATGGATACAGGACGTTGCTATGTCGAATAAGGTTTTGATCATAGATAGTAATAGTGTTTTAGCGATGCGTATTAAGGTACTATTTGAACTGTTAGGCAGTGAAGTTGAACATATTCACTATGAGTCGTTAGATGCTGATATCGCGTTTTCTAATTTTGATGTAATTGCCATTGCACATGGCATCCCTCAAGAGTATTTCGAGACGCTTGAGCTACTCAGTCAGCACGAAAAGATAATACTCTTAGCCCCTAAACCCGAAAACTCAGAGCACCTGAGTGCATTCAGTCAATTAAACCGTGTGTTATCTAATGCCATAGTTATCTACCCTTTTTTTGGTAACAAAGAAATAACCGGATTGCTGGAAAGGGTGTTAGAGATTGGCGAACAAGCGCAGCTATTACTGCCTAAAGTATTACTGGTTGATCATTTACCCAGTCGATTAAAACAGCTCTCAGTCAGCCTACGAGGCGCTCAGTTGGATGTGAAGACCGCAAGTAGTGGCAAAGAGGTTGGGCAACTGATAAACCACAGCCAATTTGACTTACTTATTTGTGATTTCAATCTAGAGCGGGAAACCGGCTTGGACATATTTGAATTGGTTCGCCAAGTTCAAGTCAATTGTCGCTGCTTACTAATGACGTCACGAGAAAGTCAAGTAGACATGCTCAAGGCTATTCGAGAAGGTGTTGAAGATGTGCTTACCAAGCCTGTTGATGAAAACTCGTTGTTACAGTCTTTGCATAAGCTGTGGCAGACCGAACTATTGAGGCGGCACAATCAAGAGCTTGTCGAAAGGCTACAAGATACCGTTGATGCACTGATAGAACGAGATAGTTTGTTACGGGTGATTTATAAGCATACACCAGATCCAATTATGCTCTTTAACTTAAAGGGGTATGTCATTGAAGCAAATGATGCTTGCCTTAACTTATTTGGCTTGAATGCCGAAGAGTTAGAAGCGCATTCTATTTTTAATCTTTTTGAAAAGCAGTCTGTTGAAGCGTTGCAAAATTGCATTGAAACGAGTTTAATTGCGCGCCACTTTGATTGTGAATTGGTACTGCCGAGAAATAATGGGTTATCTATTCCTTTAATGGGCACGTTTATTGAAATCGATCATCATGGAGAAATAGCCCTCGCCGCTATCTTCAAAAACGTTGCTCACCTAAAACGCAAGCAACAGCTACTAGAAGAAGCTAAGGAAGTATTAGAGGCTGAAGTGCAAGCGAGAACTTATCAGTTACAGTCTGCAAAGGACGCAGCTGAGAGGGCGAACATCAGTAAATCTGAGTTTTTAGCTAATATGTCTCATGAATTACGAACGCCGATGCACTCTATTTTGAGTTTTGCGCGGTTTGGATTAGATAAACTTCAAGCAAAAGAAGCCCCGAAAGAAAAGTTAAATAAGTACCTTTCAAGAATTGAGACTAGTGGTGAGCGTTTGTTAATGCTGCTGAACAATTTACTCGATCTTTCTAAGCTGGACGCAGGCAGATTTCCGTTTAATCCCAGTGATAATAACTTTGTTTTGTTGCTGAAAGAGGGGATAGAGGATGTTTCTGGTTCGGCAATGGAAAAATGTATCACCATTAATTTACACGCGGATGATAAAAGTCTGGCGATATACTGCGACCGAGATCAGATGGTACAGGTTGTACGTAATTTACTTGGTAATGCCTTGAAGTTCAGCCCTGATAATAGTCAAGTACAAGTTTATCTATCTGCGGATGATAGCAAGTTGTACCTAACAATCTGTGATCAAGGAGTCGGAATTCCAAGCGATGAGCTTGAGCATATTTTTGATAAATTTGCCCAAAGTAGTAAAACAAATAGTGGTGCGGGTGGCACTGGGTTAGGGCTTGCGATATGTAAAGAGTTCATTTTGCTGCACAAAGGGTGCATCTATGCACGAAACAGCGATTCTGGAGGAGCTGAGTTTGTTATTGAACTTCCAAGAAGCAAGACTAACTAGCGACAGGTAGGATCAGTGTCTATAACTATTAGTAATAAAACTCAAAAGGATATTTAGCGATGGCATTACAACGAATTTTGGCAGTGGATGACGAACCCTTCAATCTCGAAATCATAGAAGAAATACTTGAAGACCTCGATTTCGACGTGCAAACAGCGACCAGCGGGCATGAGTGTTTAGAAATTGTGGGAGATTTTGACCCACAAGTTGTTCTACTTGATGTTAGTATGCCGCAAATGAGTGGTTATGAGGTTTGTAAGGCCATCAAAGCCGACCCAAAGATGCAGCATATTATCGTAATGTTTGTATCAGCCAGAGGTTCTGTAGAAGAGCGAATGGAGGGATATTCTGTAGGTGCCGAAGATTACATTGTTAAGCCTTTTGGTCATAGTGAACTCAAAGCAAAGTTACTGCATTTGGGGCAAATGTTGTTAGAAAAAGACATCTTAGAGCAGCAAGTTGAAGATGCGACGACCACCGCATTTAGCGCAATGGCTACAAGCAGCGAAATGGGACAAATTGTCAATTTTGTTGAACAGGTTGGTGCGATTCAAGATGTGTCTGAGCTCGCCGATGCCTTGATAAGTTGTTTGGCCAATTTTGGTTTGAGTTGCAATATTGAGATGCGCGTAGACAGCGAAAGGTTGCATTTTGCTTCTACTGGGATGTGCTCGCCAATTGTAATTGAGTTATTTGAAATTCTACATTCCAAAGGGCGGCTTCATGAGTTTACCAGTCGAATTCTCGTTAACTATGAATTGCTCAGCGTACTGATTTTAAATATGCCATCTGAAGACCCTGATAAACACGGCCGCATACGGGACCACATATGCTTTATAGTCAGTGTCACTGAGCAGCAGTTAATGTCAATTTTGACAAAAAACCAACTTATTAGCCAACAGTCTGAACTTAACGGTGCGATAAAGACAATCCATAGTAAGTTTACCGGCTTGTTATCCATGCTTAACAACAATCGCTCTCAAAACGAGGCGATATTTAAGAGATTGCAAGAGCTATTTGAATCTCGGATCCCAACTATGGGTCTCGATGAGGACCAAGAGGTGTTTATTTTTCGTCATATTGACGAGGCTATTCAAAGTTCAGTAGCGAGAGAAGAAGCAATTTCTCAGGTTAAAGAGGCGTTTTCAGAAATCGAAAGCGACCTGTGCTTATTAACGAATAAAGACGCCGCGCATAATTGATCTAAGCGTCACGAGGTAAGCCTTTTTCAATGATACGAATGAGTCTTGCCTTTTTTCGTTCATCTTGCTGTTTTTGTTTTTGCTGTTTAATTGCCCACAGAATGTGCTCTGCGACTAATGGCGTGGCTGATTGCAGCTTTTCTGAGAGCGCGAGTATGATTTTGTCATTAAAGGCTGCATTACCCAAGCCAACGGCAAGGTTTCTTAGCCAGCGTTCGTGCCCAATTCGCCTTATAGGGCTGCCCTCGGTATTTTTTAAAAAGGTACTCTCATCCCACGCGAATAGCTCAAGCATTTCTCTATCTTTAATTGTTTTTCGAGGGTGAAAGTCAGCTTCGTCAGTGAGTTGACCATATCGATTCCAAGGGCAAACGAGTTGACAGTCATCGCAACCGTAAATTCTATTACCGAGTAACGGGCGAAACTCTTCGGGAATCGCGCCTTGTAGCTCAATGGTTAGGTATGAAATACAACGTCTCGCGTCGACGACATAGGGCTCGACAATGGCGCCAGTTGGGCACAAACTGATACAAGCATTACATTTACCACAGCCTTCCTCTACCTTATTGTTGTCTGCGGGCAGAGGGAGGTCAACAAATAGCTCGCCAAGGAAAAACCATGAGCCGGCTTGTTTATGAATAAGTAAGCTGTTTTTCCCTCGCCAACCTAGGCCCGCCTTTTCGGCAATTTGTCGCTCTAAAACTGGCGCTGAGTCAACAAATGGACGAAACCCATATTGACCAACTTCTTGTTCAATACGTTGGCCTAGCTTTTTTAGCCTATTTCTCAATACTTTGTGATAATCACGTCCTAAGGCATAGCGGCTGATATACGCTGTTGTGCTGTTTTTCAGTGCTCTAGCAAAGCTGGCATCAGGCGGTAGGTAGTTCATTTTGACCGACACAATACTTTTTGTACCAGGTACTAGCTCTGCCGGTCTCGCCCGCTTCATACCATGTGCAGCCATATACTCCATTTCACCGTGGTACCCTAAGTCGAGCCACCTTTGAAGTTGATTTTCGTGCTCACTCAAGTCAATATCACTGATACCTACTTCAGCAAAGCCTAATTCTTTGCCCCAATACTTAATTTTTTCTGCAAGTTCAGTATAGTTAATAGTAGGTCTAGCTTTATCCACGGAATGTCTATTTTGCAAGGTCAATACACACATAATTTACCACAAATTGCTTACTGCGCCCAAGAAGTAAAACTCCACGAGGAGCAAGCTGCACTAAATTCTGGCACAACGCTCAGAGAGTTGATGCAGAGAGCGGGCCATGCCTTATATGAATTGGTTCGCAATAAAG
Source organism: Pseudoalteromonas luteoviolacea NCIMB 1942 (assembly GCF_001625595.1). GTDB lineage: Bacteria > Pseudomonadota > Gammaproteobacteria > Enterobacterales > Alteromonadaceae > Pseudoalteromonas > Pseudoalteromonas luteoviolacea_A. The sequence goes on along the minus strand of NZ_AUXT01000216.1, from coordinate 45,584 downwards.
CAGTCAAGAATATCCTCATCTTTACTGGCAAAGGTAACAATGCCGGTGACGGATTCATGCTGGCAAATCGCTGCTTACACGCACAAATTAACGTTACTGTTTGCGCTTTATTTGAGCCGACCTTGTTAAAAGGGGATGCAGCAGAGGCATATCAGCTATTTTGTCGCAGTGGTGGAAAAGTCGTTGCGTTGAGATCATGCTCTGAAAAAAAATATGAAGCTATTGTCGATGCTGTGTTTGGGACGGGTTTTCGTGGTGAGTTACCAACCCATGTTAAAGAGGCTTTTTTAGAGTACAACTCATGTAAGGCTTGGAAGTTGGCAGTGGATATTCCAAGTGGCGTCAATGGCACCACGTCGGAAGTTACACAGGGGGCTTTTCACGCTGACACAACATTGACATTCATTGCGCTAAAGCAAGGGATGCTAACTGGTGTTGCACCAAGTTATAGCGGAGAAGTGCTACTTGCTGATCTTGGTATCGCAGATGCCTTTGGTGACTTGTCTCATACAAATTGTTGTTACCCGGGTGGTAAATATCTCCGCTCTCTTCGCCCTCAAAGGGCACCTGATAGCTATAAAAATCAGTGTGGGCATGTGCTACTTGTGGGCGGCGGCAAGGGAATGGCAGGGGCAATTCGACTGGCGGCTGAAGCGTGTTTAAGAACTGGTGCGGGGTTAGTTTCTGTGGCAACTCACCCAGACAATCAGGCCAGTGTTTTGCAAGGGCGATATGAGTTAATGGTGCACGGTGTCTCTGTGGTAGCAGAATTAGAGGCACTGCTAGCTAAAGCAGATGTTGTTGTAATAGGGCCTGGCTTAGGACAAGATGCTTGGGCGCGAAAAATGTTTACAGCTGTGAAAAAGTTTAAAGGGGCTGTGGTGTGTGATGCTGACGGACTCAATTTACTTGCGCAAAGTCATCTTCCTTGGCATCGTGCAATTTTAACGCCACACTTAGGGGAAGCCAAACGCCTTATAGACGATCACACTATTAATACTGAAAAACGCTTTGATTTAGCCGAGATGTTAAGTAAGCAATATGCAGCTTGTATTGTGTTGAAAGGCCCTGGTAGCTTAATTGTGGATGGAAAACGGATAAACATTAACCGCTCAGGCTCGGAAGCTATGGCGAGTGCTGGGATGGGCGATGTATTATCTGGTATAATTGCGGGTTTATTGGCACAAGGCTTGAATAGGTTTGAAGCGGCCACACTTGGTGTGTATATTCATGGTCTTGCAGCTGAACAAGCCGCTCGTGATGGTCAACTAGGACTACTTGCGAGTGATTTATTTGTCCATATTAGAGGTATTATGGGATGAGCCAAAACAGTACTTTACAGCTTTCACTCGCAGATGAAGGCGCGACAATTGCACTCGGTCAGCAATTAGCGTTGGCAATTTGTGAGGGCGCTGTTTTTTACATGCATGGAGACTTGGGTGCAGGTAAAACCACAATGACCAGAGGTTTGGTACAAGGTCTTGGCCATGTTGGTAATGTTAAAAGTCCAACTTACACACTTGTTGAACCATATGAGTTAGCAGCGAAGTCGGTATATCATTTTGATTTATACCGTTTAGGTGACCCTGAAGAATTAGAGTTTATGGGGATTCGAGATTACTTTTCTGCCCAAGCTGTGTGTATAGTAGAGTGGCCTGAAAAGGGACAAGGGTATATTCCAAACCCTGACATAGATGTTTACTTAGCGTATGAAGGAGAGGCGAGAAGTGCATCTCTAGAAGCGCACAGTGAACGAGGAAAGCAAATATTAGCAACTATAAGTAGTTATGCGTAGTGCACAGAGTAAATATCTAAATATAATAATAATGTTAGTGCTGCTGATCTTTGCAGCTGAAACGTTTGCTAGAAATGCCATCAACAATGTGCGTATTAGGCCATCAGCTGAAAGTACGCGTGTGGTATTTGATTTATCTAAAAAACCAGAGTTCAGCTATTTTGTTTTGCAAAAACCACTGAGGTTAGTGGTTGATTTTGAAAACACAAAAAAGCTGCCAAAGCTGCCTGCCATTCCAAAAAGTCACCGGGTAATTAGCAAAATCCGCTACAGTTCGCCCAAGAAGAAAAATAGCACGCGTGTTGTCTTTGAATTAAATAGGCCAACCAAGCCTGTGATCTTTGCACTGGCACCGACAGGCTCTAGTTCAAATAGGTTAGTGGTTGATTTATATGGGCAAAAGAAAGTCATAGCATCAAAAGCGAACAACAAAAAACGTGAATTAAAACGTGATAGAGATATCGTGATTGCGATTGATGCAGGACACGGTGGTCAAGATCCGGGCTCGATAGGTCCGTCTGGAACGTATGAAAAGCATATCACCTTACAAATCGCGAAACGTCTGGCTAAACTTATCAACAAAGAGTCAGGTATGTCAGCAGAGCTTACGCGAGGTGGAGATTACTTTCTCAAGTTAAATACACGAACAGCGAAAGCGAGGAAAAGGCGCGCGGATTTCTTTGTTTCTATCCACGCGGATGCATTTTCAAGCCCGCAGCCAAGAGGTGCATCTGTTTGGACTTTATCCTTACGTAGAGCAAACTCAGAAATAGGTAAATGGCTAGAGAATAAAGAAAAACAATCTCAGTTGCTCGGCGGAGCCGCAGGCGTTATCAAAGACACTGAAAATGAAAAATACTTAGCAAAAGCCCTATTGGATATGTCGATGGACCACTCGATGAAAACGGGTTTTCAGGTCGCTGAAGAGGTGGTTTCTGAGCTGAAAAAGGTTGCTAAGTTACACAAAAAGCGTCCTCAAGCAGCAAATTTTGGTGTTTTGAAGTCACCAGATATTCCGTCTATTTTAGTGGAGACTGGGTTTATTTCTAACCCACAAGAAGAAAGACAACTTAAAACGGCTTACCATCAGCAGCGCTTGGCCAATGCTGTTTTTATATCTATAAAACGGTATTACAAGAAGAACCCACCAGATGATTCTCTTTTTGCTAGGTTAAAAGAAAAGAAGCCGCTTCATCACAAAGTTAAGCGTGGGGAGTCTTTAAGTCTGTTGGCTGTGCGATATGGTACGACTGTATCGGCTCTAAAGAAACTCAATAGGCTTAAGAATAACACGTTATATATAGGTCAAGTATTGACCATACCCAAGGCTTGAATTTATGGCTATAGAGATATTACCAGCTCGTCTGGCTAACCAAATTGCAGCAGGCGAAGTAGTCGAACGGCCTGCCTCTGTGGTTAAAGAGTTGGTTGAAAATAGTATTGATGCTGGCGCAACACGGATCCAAATCGATATAGAGCGTGGTGGTCACAAGCTTATTCGCATTCGTGATAACGGCTATGGCATCGTCAAAGATGAACTCGCTTTAGCACTATCTCGCCATGCTACTAGCAAACTTAAGAACTTGGATGACTTAGAAGCAATTGCTTCTCTAGGGTTTAGAGGCGAAGCCTTGGCGTCGATTAGTTCTGTATCTAGGTTAACTCTGAGTTCAAAACCGAAATCTCAAGATACTGCATGGCAAGCCTGTGCTGAAGGTCGGGATATGGCGGTTCAAGTTCAGCCTACAGCGCATCCTGATGGTACGACGATAGAAGTAAAAGATTTATTTTTTAATACGCCTGCGAGGCGAAAATTTCTCCGTACTGAGAAAACAGAGTTTAGCCATATTGACGAACTTGTTAAGCGTATTGCATTGAGTCGATTTGATGTTGCGATCACCTTGACCCACAATCAAAAAGTGGTTCGTCAATTTCGTGCGCAATCTGACCCTCGAAGTATTGAACGTGTAGCGCATGTCGCCGGACGGGTATTCCAACGTGAAGCGAGCTTTATTGAATCGGGTTATGAGGGCTTAGAGCTTTATGGATGGGTCTTGCCTTTAGGCAGCAACACTCAGCCACAATACACTTATGTAAATGGTCGAATGATGCGTGATAAATTGATACTACACGCAATTCGTCAGGCATTTGAAGAAGCAACAGGAAATCAAGAAACGCCGGGGTTTGTAATTTATTTAAACCTTGACCCGAAGCAGGTAGATGTCAATGTGCACCCTGCAAAGCATGAAGTCAGATTTCACCAAGCGCGGCTTGTACATGATTTTATTGTGCAAGCAATTAAACAAGTTGTAGAACCTAGTAATGCCTCTTTGCTTGAGCAGGCGTTAACACCTGAGCCATTGCACTTTGAGCCAGCTACTCAGTTGGAAGTACCTATTCCAACAGAGCAGCAGACGATTCACCAAGATTACCGAACACCACTGCGCGAAAGCGCTACACAGGTACAAGAACCGGTGAGCTTTGATAGACCACTAGAGCAAAGCACTAATAGAAGTGTCTCTACAAGTCAACCGTCGTATTCAGCAAGTCGCTCTGCTGGGCCTAGTCGAGATTATAGTTCAGCTCCTACTCAGCAAAAGAAGGTTAATGTAAACCAGCTCTATCAAGCGTTTAACCAAGAAAAATTGAATGCCTCTACATTACAACAAGAGCGTCAGCTTGACTCAAATCCGAGCACCGCGTCTGGACTTGAATCGGTTGCCCAAACACAATGGATGGCGCTCCCGCAAGGCGCTATTTTGTTACAAGAGTCGCAGCAGTTACTTTTAACACATAGTCGATATGGTTTAAGGCCGTTATGGCAGGAGCAAATTGAATCTGATGGCACTTTGCTAGGTAAAGCGCTATTACTGCCCGTGAGGGTGAGCCAAAGTTCAGACGAAGCTCAACTATTACAACAGGAAAACTCTTGGCTAACTTTGTTAGGTTTTGAATTACTATTTAAAGACAAGCACGTGATGGTGAAAAAATTACCCGTTAGCCTGTATAGCCTAGATGTTGGACAGTGTATTTCACTGTTGTTAGAGACATGTCAGAGTCTTCAAAGTAATGAGTCTGATTTAAGTTATTGGATAGATTGGCTGTTATCTCATACCCCAGATAGTTACTTTTCGTCCCAGCATTTTGAGATGGTTCGTGAAAAAATGCTAAAAAAACAGAAAAGCAGAGCAGCAATTACTGCAAAAGCAGTTAAAATAGAGCCAAATTATTTTTTAGATTTACTACCGAAAGGTCTCTAGTTTGCAGAATAAACCAGTTATCACCCTGATGGGCCCAACCGCGGCGGGGAAAACCGCTTTGGCTATTGAGCTGTGTAGGCAGTTGAACACTGAAATTATCAGTGTCGATTCAGCGCTTGTATATAATGGGATGGATATAGGTACGGCAAAACCTGATCAGGAAGAATTGACACAAGCCCCGCACCATTTGATCAATTTGATTGATCCCCGAGAGAGTTACTCGGTGGCTGATTTTCGAAAAGATGCGATAGCATGTATTGATCGCCTTCATTCTCAGGGTAAAATCCCTGTACTTGTTGGCGGCACAATGATGTATTTTAAGGGCTTAATAGATGGTTTATCGCCATTGCCCGAAGCTTCTTCTATCGTGAGAGAAGAGCTTGAGCAGCAAGCCGCTCAGATAGGATGGCCGGCGTTACATGCCCAGTTAATGGAAGTAGACCCACAAGCTGCACAAAAAATCAGTGAAAATGATTCACAAAGGATAAATCGCGCACTTGAGGTCTATCGTATAACTGGAAAACCGATGTCATTATTGCAAAAGGAGAAACAGCCTCCATTACCTTACGACTTTTATCAATTTGCTATCGTCCCCAGTGATCGTAAAATACTGCATGAGCGAATTGAGAAAAGATTTAAAATAATGCTAGAACAAGGGTTTAAAAACGAAGTTTTGGCCTTATATAATCGAAAGGATTTACACCCAGACCTGCCTTCTATTCGATGTGTCGGATATAGGCAAATGTGGGATTATTTAGCCGGTGAATATGACTATGATGAAATGGTTTTCAGAGGTATCGCCGCAACCAGACAACTAGCAAAGCGACAGTTGACTTGGCTTCGGAGTTGGCCTGAGGTAACTTGGTTAGAAACCGGAGAGCAAGAAAACTTGCAACGAATTTTAAGTTCGCTAAGCTAATAGTAGTTGAACCAATACTTTGTTGGTATTTATTCAACTAACTCAACATAATAACACCTAGAACGAAGGATAAGAAAATGGCAAAAGGCCAATCGTTACAAGACCCATTTTTGAATGTCTTGCGTCGTGAGCGCATTCCAGTTTCAATTTTTTTAGTTAACGGCATCAAATTACAAGGTAAAATTCAGTCTTTTGACCAATTCGTGATTTTACTAGAAAATACCGTGAATCAAATGGTATACAAACATGCCATCTCAACAGTTGTTCCTGCAAGAGCTGTCAATTTCCAAAACACACAGGGAAATGAAGGTGCAGAACAAAACGAAGATGGTAATTTTTAATAGATATTAGGAGCATATTGCTTGTTTGACCGTTATGAAGCCGGCGAACAGGCAGTCTTAGTGCACATAGAATTTCCTAATGAAGGAGATCGTGAAGATCTGCAAGAATTGGAAATGCTAGTATCTTCTGCTGGTGTTAGTAGTGTGGCGGTTGTGCAAGGCAGCCGTCAGGCACCTCACTCCAAACTGTTTGTCGGAACGGGTAAAGCGGAAGAGATCGCCGAGATTGTCAGAACTTATAAAGCAGACGTCATTATATTTAATCACCAACTCAGTCCTTCTCAAGAACGTAACTTAGAGCGTGTCTGCCGTTGTCGTGTTTTGGACCGAACTACACTTATTTTAGATATATTTGCGCAGCGTGCTCGCACGCATGAAGGTAAATTGCAAGTTGAGCTTGCGCAGTTGAGGCACATTTCAACTCGATTGATAAGAGGTTGGACTCACCTAGAGAGACAAAAAGGTGGGATAGGTTTGCGAGGACCTGGTGAAACTCAACTAGAGACGGACCGTCGTTTACTTAGAGACAGAATTAAGAGTATTCGTAAGCGTTTAGATAAAGTGTCGGTCGTGCGTGAGCAAGGGCGCAGAGCGAGGAGCCGTAATGAGATCCCCACAGTATCATTAGTGGGTTATACCAATGCTGGTAAATCTACGCTTTTCAATCGAATTACAAACTCTGACGTCTATGCCGCTGACCAATTGTTTGCAACACTTGACCCGACATTGCGCAAGCTAGAAATTGAGGATGTTGGCGCAGTAATACTTGCTGATACGGTTGGGTTTATTCGGCACTTGCCGCATGACCTCGTTGCAGCATTCAAAGCAACGCTGACAGAAACAAGAGAAGCAGATCTGCAACTACATGTTGTAGATGTGGCCGATCATAGAAGAAAAGAGAACATAGAACAGGTACAATCGGTTCTTGAAGAGATTGAAGCGGATGAAATTCCGCAACTGCTGGTATATAACAAAATTGATTTAGTAGAAGAGATCCAACCAAAAATCGATAGAGATGATGAAGGCATGCCGATTAGGGTTTGGCTTTCTGCTCAAGCCAATGAAGGTATTGAGTTATTGTCTCAAGCAATATCGGAGTTACTGGCGAAAAAAATGTTTAGTAGTCGTCTGATATTGCCACCGGCTTTTGGCAAATTACGCGGTGCGCTATTTAATCTGAATGCTGTTAATCATGAAAGCTACGACGAGCAAGGTAACTGGCTGTTAGATGTTCGGCTTTCCCAAGTTGATTGGGAACGTCTTAAAAAAGAGCAGGGGCCAGAAATTGAGCAGTTTATCGCTCAAAGTTGAAAAAATTACGAATTCACCCCAATTTTCTATTAGAATGTGGTGAATTTTGATAGATTAAATTTAATTCATTTTATAACAATGGAGTATAGCTATGGCCTGGAACGAACCGGGTAATAATGGCAATGATAACGACCCATGGAAAAACCGTGGTGGGCGAGATCAAGGGCCACCTGATCTGGACGAGGTATTCCGTAAGTTCAACAATAAGTTTGGCGGTATATTTGGTGGTAAGCCAGGTAATAACAAAGGCGGACTTGGCGGTGCAGGAGTCACCTTTATTTTCATTATTGCGCTAATTGTATGGGCGTTGAGTGGTATTTATACCGTAAAAGAGGCCGAACGTGGCATCGTGCTTCAGTTTGGTAAGTTTGACCGAATAGCTGAACCAGGTTTACGCTGGAAAATGACTTTTATTGAACGTGTCATTCCTATCGATATTGAAGCTGTACGTTCTTTATCTGCGTCAGGCTTTATGCTGACCGAAGATGAAAATGTCGTGAGCGTTGAATTTGAAGTTCAGTATCGTGTTGTAGATCCTACTCTGTACCGTTTCAGCGTAACAGATGCCGATCACAGCTTACAACAGGCGCTAGATAGTGCGCTGCGTTATGTTGTTGGTCACTCAAGAATGGACCAAGTTTTAACAAAGGGTCGTGAACAAGTGCGTCAACGTACTTGGGATGAGCTGAACAAAATCATTGAACCTTATAACCTAGGTTTAATAGTAACGGACGTAAACTTTAAAGACTCTAGACCGCCAGCAGAAGTAAAAGATGCATTTGATGATGCAATTGCGGCGCAAGAAGATGAAGAGCGTTTTATTCGTGAAGCAGAAGCATACGCAAGAGAAATTGAGCCTCGTGCACGTGGTCAAGTTACGCGTATGACACAAGAAGCGGAAGCGTATAAAGAGCGCATCATGCTAGAAGCGCAGGGTGAAGTTGCTAGATTTGAAAAGCTACTACCTGAGTATGCAGCAGCAAAAGAAGTTACGCGTGAACGTCTATACATCGAAACAATGGAAGAGATCTTGGGTCGCAGTTCTAAGGTTATTGTGGACGTGAAAGGTGGCAATAACATGATGTACTTACCACTAGATAAGATCATGCAACAATCACAGTCGTCATCAGCAGTTACTCTGCCAAGCAGAAATGACATCGAGCAATTGCGTCAATCACTCGGTCAGTCACGTAATAGTACGGTGAACAGTGGCAATGACAGATTTTCACAAGACCGTTTTAACAGTGGGAGATAATATTGATGAGAAACTTTAGCTTTGTCTTATTGATACTTGGTGGCCTACTGGCTTTTTCTTCGGTATTTGTGGTTACTGAAGGTCAAAAAGCGATTGTAATGCTATTTAGTAAAGTGCAAAAAGACAGCCAAGACAACGCCGTTGTTTATGAGCCTGGTTTGCATTTCAAGGTACCTTTTTTCAGCCAAGTTCGTCATCTTGATGCGCGTATTCAAACGCTAGACGGTGCGCCTGATCGCTTTGTAACAAGTGAGAAAAAAGACCTTATCGTTGACTCGTTCGTCAAATGGCGTGTAAGTGACTTTTCGAACTTCTACCTTCGTGCTCGTGGTGACAAGCAATATGCAGAGACCCTACTTCAACAGAAAGTGAATAACGGCTTGAGAACAAACTTTGGTTCGAGAACCATCAAAGAGATTGTTTCGGGTGAACGTAGTGAGTTGATGCTAGAAGCTTTGGCACAAGCCTCTGAAAGTGCTCAGGAGCTAGGTATCGAAGTGTTGGACGTACGTGTTAAGCAAATTAACCTGCCTAACGAAGTAAGTAACTCTATTTTCCAACGTATGCGCGCTGAGCGTACCGCTGTGGCTAAAGAGCACCGCTCTGAAGGTCAGGAAAAGGCAGAGACTATTCGTGCAGAAGTTGACCGTCGTGTTACGGTTATGTTGGCAGATGCAGAGCGAAATGCACGAACTGTTCGAGGTGAAGGTGATGCAAAAGCTGCGAATATTTACGCCTCAGCATACAACAAAGATCCTGAGTTCTTTGGCTTTATTCGTTCACTAGAAGCTTATAGAAAGACCTTCACAAGTAAGAGCGATGTCATGGTACTTTCGCCAGACAGTGAGTTCTTTGGCTATATGAAGCAAAAGCAAGCTCAGTAACTGAACCTGTATTTGCAACAGATCATTGTTTGATAAGCCCATCATTTGATGGGCTTTTTTGTATTTAATTCAACCGCTTTTGTTAGATATCAATTTGACTGAAGAAAAATCATCCGAAACAGGGTGATTTTCACCTCGCTTTTCTGGTAAAATCTGCGCCTAATTTTTTCTAAGTGATATTGCAATGGGTAAAAACGTCGTTGTATTAGGCACCCAATGGGGTGACGAAGGTAAAGGTAAGGTTGTAGACCTACTGACTGATAAGGCTTCTCTAGTTGTTCGCTACCAAGGTGGACACAATGCTGGGCATACTTTAGTTATCGATGGTGAGAAAACGGTATTACACCTGATTCCATCTGGTATTCTACGTGATAACGTGAAATGCGTAATCGGTAACGGTGTTGTACTGGCTCCTGACGCCTTAATGAAAGAAGTTAAAATGCTTGAAGAGCGTGGCGTGCCAGTCCGTGAGCGCTTATTGATCAGTGAAGCATGCCCATTAATTCTTCCTTACCATGTTGCGCTAGACCAAGCTCGTGAGCTTGCTCGTGGTAACAAAGCTATCGGTACAACTGGACGTGGTATTGGCCCAGCATATGAAGATAAAGTGGCGCGTCGAGGTCTTCGTGTTGGTGACTTATTCAACCCAGAGCAATTCGCAGCTAAGCTGAAGGAAGTTCTTGAATACCACAATTTCTCACTTGAGCACTACTATAAAGTGGAACCAGTAGACTTCCAGAAGACATATGATGACGCAATGGAAATCGCTGAAATTCTTAAGGCAATGGTTGTTGACGTGACTGAGCTGCTTGATCAGACGCGTGAAAAAGGTGAGAACATTCTTTTTGAAGGTGCACAAGGTACATTACTTGATATCGACCATGGTACATACCCGTATGTAACGTCGTCAAACACGACTGCCGGTGGTGTTGCAACAGGTGCTGGTTTTGGTCCATTAAATCTTGATTACGTACTTGGTATCGTAAAAGCGTACACAACACGTGTTGGTTCAGGTCCATTCCCAACAGAATTGTATGATGGCCTAGACAAGCAAGACCCAGTAGGTAAGCACCTTGGAGAGAAAGGCCATGAGTTCGGTGCAACAACAGGCCGTTTACGTCGTACTGGTTGGTTCGATGCAGTTGCAATGCGTCGTGCAGTACAAATCAACAGCATCACAGGTTTCTGCCTAACTAAACTGGACGTTCTAGATGGTATTGAAACTATCAAGATCTGTACTGGTTATCAGTTAGAAGATGGTACAGTGACAAACGTGACGCCGCTTGCTGCTGAAGGTTACGAGAAGGTAACGCCAGTATATGAAGAAGTGCCTGGCTGGAGCGAAAATACGTTTGGTGCAACTTCTGTTCAACAATTACCAGAAGCTGCAATTAACTACATCAAACGCTTAGAAGAAATTACCGGTGTGCCAATCGATATTATTTCAACAGGCCCTGACCGTGTAGAAACAATGATTGTTCGCAACCCATTCGGCGAATAATTAAAGAAAAGCTGCTTCGGCAGCTTTTTTTGTGTCTAAATATACTAATATGAATACATGCTTTAACTTGGTACAATTTTTGTATCTTCTAGTTAGGTCTAATAGTGTTTGCTAAAGTATGATGACGACAAAACTACGAAATATCTTATTTCTCATTAGTGTGGCTTTTTCTTGTATTTCACTGGCTAATGAGCAAATTGAAGCTGTGCCTCTATACACCCAAGATGAGTTGATCACGCTCATTAACAATAATGCCCACCTAAAACGCGTTAAAGACGACGACTGTCAATTAGTTCAAGATATTGAAGCCAGAGCTGAGATTATGGGATTGCCCTCATATCAATTTTTGTATGGCGATATGTTAGCCTACGCAGTATGCGTGGAGAGAGATGTTGAACTAGGATTGTATTACATGCGACAAGCGGCCCAGCAGGGGCTAGCCGCAGCGTTAGAGCAGCTCGGTCGCTACTATGATGTAGGGCGGTTAGTGCAGGCAGACAAGGCGATGGCAATTGTTTACCTACGAGAAGCGGCAGCGCTTGGTAATTTAAATGCCCAACTGCGTTTGGTCGGTTTATTTAATAAAGGTTATGGCAGCCCTCGCGACTATGAAGATGCCTACCGTTGGTTATTTCATGCCGTTGTTGCTGATAAAAAGGTTCATAAAAAAATTGAGCGTTCACTATCACAGCTAGGAGAAAAAATGCCCGCCAGTGTAATTAAACGGGCACGTTTACCAAACTAGGTCATTAGCTACTCAGCTTCTCGCCAATGGATATTTCTTTTATTGCTGGGTCTTTTAGGATAGACATTTTAGGGGGCTGCAATGCCAATATTTTGTCACCTTGTTCGGGCAACTTTTTATCGTCAGATGTAAATGGTCGTACAGAAAGAGGCTCGTCTTCTTTTTTCTGCTCAGAGATTATAAAGAGCGGAATTGCTTCCTTATTCACTTCCAAATATTGTGCCCAACTGAACTCATCAGACAGCTTGGTCGCACTAACTTTCCCCCCTTTTGCCATTAAGCTGCTTAACTTGGCGTAGTTACCTGTTTCACCAAATAGTATTTGTCGCGACAAAAATGTTGCGCTGTCTTTATTGGCCTTGGCATGATTAGTTGATGACTTAAGCGAGTACACACTTTCTTCATCAAGCAAGTGAGAAAAATACTGTACTCCTAGTGCGTTATGGTGCCTATTGGGAGAAAGTGCCAATACGGAGCGCAAGCTTGTCAGTGGAAGGTAACGCTCAGCATGTTCAGATTGAGGGTTGCCGTAATAGCAGGGAAGGCCATCCATTCTCGCCATTTTGCAGTTTTCCCAAGCGGGATCGGAGAGGTAAACATCTATATTTTGTTCTTTCAGGCCGCAGGCAATTGCTCTGGCGACATGGTTTGCACCAATAATGAGTAATGTGCTTGGGCATGGTTGCCTGACGCCCAGCAACCGTGCCAAAGGGGTCGCTGTGAGACTTTGCAATATGACGGTGACGATAATTACCGTAAAAATAAGAGGCACCATTTTTTGTGCATCTGGTGTACCTGATTGAGCCATACTCAACGCAAATACGGAGCCGACAGCTGCCGCAACAATGCCTCGTGGGGCAATCCAAGCAAGCATTAAGCGAGATTTTAGAGGTATGTCACTATTAAATGTCGAAACCGCTATACTCAGAGGTCTTGCGACGAACAGTACAATGGCCAAAAACCAAAATATACCGCTGTCTAGCATCAGTAGCTCTTCAACTTTCAGGCGAGCGGCAAGCAGAATAAATAGACTTGAGATCAATATCATTGATAGATCTTCTTTGAATTCAAGTACCGCATCAATTTCTAAATCATCTTGATTTGCAAGCCAAATACCAAACACAGTAACAGCCAAAAGCCCTGATTCATGGTAGAGGTGATTAGAAACGGTGAAGCTCATTAACACCAGTGCGAGTATGCCGAACTTATGCAATTCAAATGGTAGCCACTCTTTTCGAATAATGTAACTTGTGAACCAGCCAGAGACTAAGCCGACACTTAAGCCAATGCCCAGTGTTGATAACAGCGCCATCAGTGTGTGGCTAAACACACCATCTTTATCTACAAGGCTTACAGCCTCAAAGACTAAAACCGCGAACAGGGCTCCAATCGGGTCGATTACAATCCCCTCCCAGCGTAAGATTCGGTCAATATCCTTTGTTGGCCGCATAGCATTTAACATAGGCGCGATGACTGTTGGACCTGTAACTACCAAAACAGCACCTAACACGGCGGCAACTCGCCAGTCTAACTCTAAAATATATATGGCACACGCTGTAATAATGACAAATGTTGTAAGCATGCCAATCGAACAGAGGTTTCGCACTACTTTACCTATTCCTTTGAGCTCTCGAAAGTGTAGGGTAAGCGAACCTTCAAATAAGATAATTGCTACGGACAATGAAACAACAGGAAACAGCAATTCACCAAGCAATTGATCAGGATCTAAAACGCCAGACACAGGACCAAGCATTAATCCGGTCAGCAACAAAAATAAAATAGCAGGTACTCGCACAACCCAAGCGAGCCACTGAGCAATCACAGAGCACACGGCAATGGCCGCAATAAAAATAGCTGACATAAACTCTCCAGCTTAGTTAGCGTATTGAATATTAGTATAGTGGTAGCCTCGTTATATCATAGTAAATAAGTCAAAAAAGAGAATAAACGCCTAAAAAATAGATAACTTTTCTGAGACATCATCTGTTTGTGTGAGCCACCTTCAAAACGCTGAGATAGCAATATTAACTTTACCCAAAGGCAGGTTCTTGCTTATTATCGAGAAGAGGAAGCTAAAGGAGCTTCTGTCATATTTCAGTAGTGGAATGAGAGGGGTAATAATGACACTGATAAAAGCGCTTACCAAAAATGCCGCAACGGCTGCTAAGCAACTTGCTATTTTGAGTACAGAGCAAAAAAATGCAGTACTTTTAGACATCGCGAATGCTTTACGCGAACAATCTGAAAGTATTTTAAAAGCGAATAAACAAGATTTAGAGGCTGCGACACACAACCAACTTAGCGCGGCGATGATAGATAGGTTAAAACTGACCACAGAGCGCATAAACGAGATGGCGAAGGGGGTTGAGCAGATTGCAAGTTTACCTGATCCTGTTGGCGCTCAGAGAGAGTTAGGACAGCAACCTAGTGGGATCATGGTGCGAAAGGTACGCGTACCTTTAGGCGTGATCTGCATGATTTATGAGGCTCGTCCAAATGTAACCGCGGATGCTGGAGCACTGTGTTTTAAGTCTGGAAACGGTGTCATTTTACGGGGTGGCAAAGAAGCCTTGAATAGCTCAATGGCGATTGCACGGGTGATGCATCAAGTGTTAGATAAGTTTGACTTGCCAGCGGAGTTGATCACTGTTGTACCAGACCCAGATAGGGCGCTGCTTTTAGAGCTTATGCAGCAAAAAAACGATATTGATTTGATTATTCCTCGAGGCGGGGAGGGGTTAATTGAGTTTGTTACGCACAATAGTTCCATTCCAGTGATACAGCACTTTAAAGGCGTATGCCATTTATATGTAGACGTTGAGGCCGATCTCGATATTGCAATGCAACTGTTACTCAATGGGAAAACTCAGCGCACAGGTGTATGTAATGCGCTAGAGGGGTTGATTGTACATCGCGACGTAGCAGATGCTTTTTTGCCAAAGGTAAATACAGCGTTTGATAAAGCAAAGGTACGTGTCAATGCATGTGAACGTGCCGCGGTTTTCTTTGAAAATGCAAATATATTGACTGAAAGCGAATTCGGAGAGGAGTATTTATGCCTTGAGATTGCAGTACGTATTGTTGATGACTTTACCGGGGCACTTGCGCATATTGATCAATTTGGTAGTCATCATACGGAAGTTATCTGCACTCAGAACTCGCAAACGGCAGCCCAATTTCAAATGCGTGTTGATGCGTCGGTTGTAATGGTAAATGCTTCTTCTCGCTTTAGTGACGGTGGCCAACTTGGATTAGGCGCAGAAATAGGGATTGCGACAACAAAGCTTCACGCGTACGGACCAATGGGTCTTGAATCTTTAACGACGGAGAAATATCTAGTCGAAGGTAACGGACAGATTAGAACTTAGAGAATGAAGTAAAAGTGGTGGAGCTAAGCAGGATCGAACTGCTGACCTCCTGCGTGCAAGGCAGGCGCTCTCCCAGCTGAGCTATAGCCCCACATTACTAGGAATATCGCAAAAGAAGTTGGTGGAGCTAAGCAGGATCGAACTGCTGACCTCCTGCGTGCAAGGCAGGCGCTCTCCCAGCTGAGCTATAGCCCCAACTTGTCTTCTGGACGAGGCGCAATTTAAATATTTTTCTCTGTCACGTCAAGTTTTTTTGCTAAAAAATTTTCTTACAAGTGATTTGGGCTTTGATACACTGAGACAAATTTTAAGTTAGGAAGATTATGAAGCGACTATTAATTTTGCTTTTATCTAGTTTTATCGTAGCCTGTACTTCTGTGCCTGAAGAGGCTTTTGAAGTAGAGAAGCAGACCTTACATAAAAGAACAAACGACAAAGGTGAATCTGAATTTGCGTTCATTGTCACAGTGAAAGCAACGCCACGAATGGAGTTGGCAAAAAATAAACCAGTATCAAAAAAAGAACTGAAAGAGTTCGCCGAGTTTAAACGAGTAGAAGAATCGCCAGAGTTAAAGTTGGCACTTGAAGAATCAGCGGTCGAACTTTTGGAGCAAACGCTAAAAGAAGAATCTTATTGTCAGGTTGGTTACAACATAGACAATGTGTATTGGCGTCAGCGCAGTGTTCAGTTAAGAGGGCACTGTTTGTGACGTTCCCTTCTTACACCGTAATTGAACAAAGCTTGAAAGCACTGGATATCACTTATTTAAGTTATGAACACCCACCATTGGCCAATTGCGATGTGGCGACAACCATTGGTTTAGAGCGTGAGGGTGTGGGTCTTAAGAATCTATTTTTAAGAGACAATTATGGGAAACGTCACTTCCTCGTGATTACCTTAGCCCAAAAGCAATTAGATTTGAAAGCACTGTCAAAACAGCAAGGAGTGTCTAGACTCGGGTTTTGTTCTACAGAGCGGTTGGCTAAGTTTTTAAAAGTTAAACCCGGATGTGTCTCTGGGCTGGCAATTGGAAATGATGCAGCGCATCAAGTTGAGTTATGGCTTGATAAAGAGCTAACAGACTGCCCTCTTTGGCAGTGCCACCCCTTTGAAAATGATAAAACTTGGGTACTCCATCTGGATGACTTGCACAAGTTTTGGCATCAAACAGGTCATCAGCCTTATTGGGTCGCGCTACCTACACGATGATTAAGCCAAATTAAATAGCCGCCTAGTGCACATACAAGCAGTAACCCGAGTAAAAACAACCCTAACCCAAACGTTTGATAAATAAGGCCCGGTAAAAAAGACCCAAGTGCACCGCCACTATAATAAAAAGATACATAAGCCCCATTTGTAATACTCGCGTGCGCAGAGCTTATCTCATTTGCTAAAGGGGCTGCACTGGCATGAATAATAAACATGCAAGCGCAAAAGAATGTGAAAGAAACGATAAATACGTTTAAACTTTGCCATTGCATTACTGCCAATGTAGTACTGTAAACACAAAATACCGTACTGAGTACAACCCAATTATTTTTATGTAGCTTGTTCAGAAAGGGCGTACACATAGAAATTAATGCACCCACTAAATATCCACTGTATACCCAACCAATGAGCTTTGGATCCTTCAAGTCGTATTCATTGCTGAGAATAAAAGGCAGATAGTTTAAAAGTGCAGAAAAGCAAAAAAACATACAAAATACGGCGCAGTACAAGCGTAATAAAGGTATTTGCTTAAGTGGGCGCAAATAATCCAACGGAGAAGATGGAGGTGTTGTTTTCGCGTGTACGTCTTGCGTTTGTTTGGGTTTGATCAACATGGCAAATAATATTAACAACGCAGCATTTAACAGATAAAAGCTTTCCCAGTTCCACCATGCTGCAAAGTTTGAGGCGAGTATCCTGCCAAAGTATCCACCGACAATGGTGCTCCCAACATACCAGGTCATGTTTTTTCTTAAGCATTGTCCTTGCCAAGTTTGGCCAATGTAACTTGTCATAGCTGTTAAAGCCGCGGGTAGCAGTAAACCTTCGATAAAGCGCAATAGCAAGAATAGTTCAAAGCGCTGTTGAATAGAAATAAATGCAGAACACAATGCCAACAGCAGCATGGTAATTTTGAGTACTTTTAACTTTGAGTAATTGGTTAGTAGCAACCCATAGCAGATCGGAGCAACTGCTAAAGGTAGCATTGTCACAGTCATTAATAAGCCTGTCTTAGCGGGTGTTATGGCATATTGTTGAGCGAATTGCGCAAGCAGCGGCTGTGGCGCATAGAGCACAAAAAATGTAACCACAGAACAAAGCATTAGATGAAATATCGACATTCTTATTCTTTCAGTAAAATTACCAATTTAATTATCTACTTTTGACGCAATAAATCTATATATGTACTAAAAACTTGTTGTGTATCATAAATTCTTTTATTCAATTTGATAGATTTTATGCCGTGGTTCGATTAAAAAAACAAAAAAGCCATCAAAGAGTATTTAAACTTGCCGTCTCGTTGGTGAAATTGTTTAGAAATTTACTGATTTTGGTATTAAAATGGCAGCAAGTTTAGATTGATGGAGTGGCATAATGGGTTCTCTACAGGATCAGCTCTTAAAAGCAGGTTTGACGACCGAGCACAAAATGAAAGTCGCTAAAACGGAAAAGCGCAAACAACAGAAAAAGAAAAAAAAGAAAGGCGCTACTAGCGACCAAACGGATCTGCAAAAACATATAGAGCAGACAAAACTAGCACAGCTACAAAAAGCTGAAGCGTTAAATAAAGTAAAGCAAGATGATTTGAAAGAGCGTGAGCAGGTTGCTCGTGTTAAGCAAATCTTAGAGCACCACAACCAAGACGAAATTAAGGGCGATAGAACATTTAATTTCACTTATGAAAGCAAAATTAAAGAGCTGGATGTAAACGAAAAAACTCAACAAGCCTTGTCAAAAGGGCGATTGGCAATTTGCGTGCTTGAAGGGCAGTTTTATGTTCTAGAAGATGAACCGGCAAGAAAAATTGCGGAAGTAGACGAAAAGTACATTGTTTTCCATGTTGAAGACAATAATAACCAAGTTGATGAAGATGACCCGTATGCAGGATATGAAGTTCCTGACGATTTGACTTGGTAAATTGATCAGCTCGTTTTTTTATTTGTTAGGTTCGCTTTCTAATCTAGATAAGTAATTGTGTAGAGAAGCATTTGGTCGACTACACTGGATAAATAACCGTCAAATAAGAGAAACGATATGACTAAACTAAAGCAACTCGTAATCGCGTCCGGCATTGCAGCCATTACTTTACTTTCAGGCACAGTTACGGCTGCCGATGGTAAAGCTTTGTATACAGCAAAACTATGTCAAACTTGCCATGGAGCTGAAGGCAAAGCACCTATTATGCCCTTATATCCAAAAGTGAATGGGCAAAGTAAAGAGTATTTACTGGCCCAAATGAAGGACATCAAATCAGGTAAAAGGAGCAACGGCATGTCGGCAGCGATGAAAGCAATGGTTGCCAATGTTTCTGATACTGAATTGACAGCGATAGCTGAGTATCTATCAACAGTAAAATAATCTGTTCGTTTGTTTAAAAAGCCACCGTTTTAGGTGGCTTTTTAGTTGTTAATTAAATAACGTAGAGCGTACTCTGCGTATTGAACTATTTTTTTATGTGATTTAGACTTCTATACATCTAAAATCACCATGGCGGATTTAAGGAGCCAAGATGTTTGAACTGCCTGAATTGAGTTTAAAAGGTAAAGTAAGCGAAGAAGAGTGGCAGTTGCGTGCTGATCTCGCAGCCTGTTATCGCTTGGTTGAGCATTTTCGTTGGGGTGACTTAATATATACACATATGTCTGCGAGATTACCGGGAACAGATCACTACTTAGTAAATGCCTTTGGCCTAAGTTTTGATGAAGTAACTGCGTCGAATCTGGTTAAGGTAGATCTGCAAGGCAATATCCTTGACGATACTCCGTTTGAGATTAACCCTGCTGGATTTACTATCCACAGCGCGATCCATGAAGTGCGCGAAGATGCCCACTGTGTGATCCACTTACACACCAAAGAGACGATTGCTGTGGCTAGTTTAGAAGGTGGCTTGCAGCCGCTAAGCCAGCACAGCATGTTTTCGCTTCCTTCTCTGTCATACCATGGCTATGAAGGACTGGCTGTAAACGATGATGAAAAAGCAAGGCTACAAGCTGATCTGGGCGATACCAATCATATGTTGTTAGTAAACCATGGTGGATTAACTGTTGGACCGACGGTAGGTGATGCATTTATGCGCTTTTATGATTTGCAAAGAGCATGCGAAATTCAAGTTGCCATTTTGGCGACTGGCCAACCTGCAATTCCGGTTCCTCAGCCTATTCAAGATAATATTTATAATCAAGCTAAGGTTGTACACAGTGGAAGTACTGGTGGTCAATTGGCTTGGCCTGCAATGCTCAGAAAAGCGTACCGCTTAGATCCTGGCTTTGCTCAATAGGAGTCAAAATGAAAGTAAATCGCGTCGAAGTATTTGATATTTATTGTCCGGATAGACCTGGTTGGACCCCCGTATTTGTCCGTATCCACACAGATGAAGGCATTTCAGGAGTTGGCGAAGCTGGGCTTGCATATGACTTAGGACACAGTGCAGCAGCGAGCATGATTAAAGAGATGGCTGAAGCATTTCTAATTGGTCATGACCCGTTTCAAACTGAGCTGCTTTGGTCACGTATGTTGCGTGAAAGCTTTTGGGGACTCGGTGGTGGACCTGTTGTCTATGCTGCTATGAGCGCCATTGATACTGCGCTATGGGATATTAAGGGTAAAGCACTTAACCTACCTGTTTACCAACTACTTGGCGGTAAAGTGAATCCAGAATTGCGCACCTATGCCTCTCAGTTACAGTTTGACTGGGACAGTGAGTTCAAAGCGCTTGTGCAGCCACATGAGTACGCTGAAGCGGCACACAAAGCGCTTGCAGAGGGCTATGACGCAGTTAAAGTTGACCCCATCATGTACGATAAAGATGGGAACACTTACTACGACCGTACAAAGCTTATTTCTCGCGCAGAAATGAAGTTATATCGCGAGCGTATGAAGGCTATCCGTGAAGCTGTTGGTGATGAAGTCGATATCATTTTTGAATGTCACAGTTTACCAGGTGCAACTTCCGCAATTCAACTGGCTGAAATTGCTGAAGAATTTGATTGTATGTATTACGAAGAACCGGTTAACTACCTTAACCACTCATTACATGCAAAAGTTGCGAACAAAACGGCTGTGCCAATTGCCGGTGGTGAGCGACTATACAACCGCTGGGACGTACGCCCGTATTTTGAAGATCAAAGCATTGATGTATTGCAACCGGATATTGGTCTATGTGGTGGGTTTACAGAAACGAAAAAAGTTTGTGATTACGCGGACATTTTTGATATTAGAATACAAGCTCACGTTTGTGGCGGCCCAGTTGCAACAGCAGCGTCATTGCACCTTGAAAGTGCGATTCCAAACTTTTTGATTCACGAGCATCATACTTACGCAATTAAAAAGTGGAATAGAGAGCTGTGTTTGCAAGATCCGCAGCCGCAAAACGGTATCTTTAAAGTTTCAGAAGAGCCTGGTATTGGCATTGAGCTAAACGATGAAGTTGTAATGCGTTCACAACGCGTTGAAATTAAGTAGTCTTTAATCGAGTTCAATAAAAAACCCAGGCTTTGCCTGGGTTTTTTATTTCAAAAGTCGCTATTAAACTTATTTTAGTAATGATTCAGTCAATACTGGGCGAATTTCTTTTACAATCGCCTGACAAAGCTTTGGAGCACCACACACAATGTTACCACTGTTGTTGTAGTTAGCGCCGCCAGCAAAGTCCATAAGCATGCCGCCGGCTTCTTTCACAAGTAGTTCGCCAGCTGCTGTGTCCCATGGTTTTAGACCAATCTCGTAGAAACCATCAATACGGCCAGCTGCTACGTATGCCATATCTAATGCAGCAGAGCCTGCACGGCGAATATCAGCTGTATGGATGAATAGTGCTTTAAATGCTTCTGTGTATGCATCTAAGTGATGCTTTTGCTTGAATGGGAAGCCTGTTGCTAACACGCTACCAGCAAGTTCGTTGCTTTTAGTAACGCGAATCCGCTTGCTGTTTAGCTGCGCGCCTTGACCGCGTGAAGCCGTGAAAAGTTCACTGCGAATTGGATCGTAAATTACTGCCTGCTCAACGCGGCCTTTAACTTTTAATGCGATAGAGACCGCGAAATGAGGAATGCCCTTGATGAAGTTAGTTGTGCCATCAAGCGGGTCAATAACCCAAAGGTAATCATTGTCTTTGCCATCAGTATGGCCTAGCTCTTCTCCAACGATTGCGTGGTCAGGGTAAGATTTTAGTATAGTTTCACGGATCACACGTTCAGATTCTGTGTCTACACTTGTTACGAAGTCGTTAGTACCCTTTTGGGCTGCTTCAACTTGAGACAAATCTTCACATGCACGTAAGATCACTTTACCCGCGTTACGCGCAGCGCGTACCGCAATGTTTAACATTGGATGCATAGCATTACCTTTGAATTGTAAAAGAACTAAATTTTTTGAGCCGGCGTATTCTAGCGATTTTTTAGATAAAGTAAATAACTTTTAGTGAATAATTGTGGTGTTTTTTTATACAGGTGTGGTGATGGTATCGTTCTATGCCCCTATGTTAAACTAGGCCATTATTTTTTGTCTGAGATAAACAAGCATGGCATTACAAGATATTAGAATTGTACTTGTGAACACTTCACACTCTGGAAATATTGGTTCGGTTGCACGCGCAATGAAAACAATGGGCTTTTCACAGCTCTATTTAGTTGACCCTGCGTGTGAGGTCGATAGTCATGCCAGCGCGTTGGCAGCAGGCGCGACGGATGTACTTGGTAGTGCAGTAACCGTTGATAAATTAGAAGATGCCATTGCTGACTGTAGTTTAGTTATTGGCACCAGTGCTCGTTCTCGTACTTTGTCATGGCCAATGGTAGATCCAAGAGAATGTGCACAGAAGCTAGTGGCTGAGTCTGCATCTGGACCTGTTGCGCTAGTATTCGGTCGAGAGAATAGTGGATTAACTAATGAGGAGTTGCAGTTGTGTAACTATCATGTCTGTATCCCTGCAAATCCTGAGTATAGCTCTCTGAATTTAGCCATGGCAGTTCAGACGTTGACATATGAAACGCGTATGACCTTTTTAGATACGCAAGATGCGCAGCCTGAAGAAGACGATACCAAATACCCAACATCAGAGCAGATGGAGCTTTTCTACGAGCACTTGGAGTCGACGCTTAATGAGACTGGGTTTATTGTCAAGCTGCACCCAGGCATGGTTATGACTAAGCTAAAGCGTTTGTTTAATCGCGCAAGGCCAGAAGACCAAGAATTGAACATCCTCAGAGGTATTCTTAGTTCTGTAAACAAATCTACCAAACAGAACGATAAAGATTAATTAGTTTCATCACAGTAATACTTGACTAAATTACTCGGGTAATTACAATGTACGTAATACCTGATTAAATTAGTCAGGTATTACGTAAAGTAAGTGCTGAGTAAGTAGTAACTTATTTAATAAGCAATAGATGTCGTTAATACTTGACTATCTTAGTCAGGTAATTACAATTTGCGACTTTGATAAATTTACCTAGAGGCGCGTATGAAACTGACTTCAAAAGGCAGGTATGCAGTGACAGCAATGCTGGATGTTGCTTTGCACGCCAACATCGGTCCTGTGCCTCTGGCTGATATTTCTGAAAGACAAGAAATATCTCTATCATATCTTGAACAATTATTCGCACGATTACGTAAGCATGGACTGGTAAGCTCAGTCAGAGGCCCAGGTGGTGGTTATTTATTGGGTCGCGACGCACATACAATCTCCGTCGGAGATGTGATTAATGCTGTAGATGAATCAGTAGACGCAACTCGCTGTCATGGCGAAGGGGGCGGGTGTCAAAGCGGCATGCGTTGCTTGACTCACACTCTGTGGTCAGATCTCAGCGTGCGAATTGAAGAGTTTTTAAATAGTATTTCCCTTGCCGAGCTAGTCGCCAACTCTGATGTGCAATCAGTTGCATCACGTCAGGACAGAAGCGTTAGCGATGCGATGAAGCAATTAGATAATATTCAAGTGAGTTGCCAACTTTAAATTGGCGTCAAGCGGAGAAAGAAATGAAATTACCGATATATTTAGATTATGCTGCAACCACGCCGGTTGATCAGCGTGTTGCTGACGAAATGATGCAATGCCTGACAATGGATGGTAATTTTGGTAATCCTGCGTCCCGTTCACACCGTTTTGGTTGGCAGGCCGAAGAGTTAATTGACCAAGCGCGTAATGATATCGCTGATTTAATAAATGCTGATCCTCGCGAAATTGTATTTACATCAGGCGCAACAGAATCAAACAACCTAGCAATTAAAGGTGCTGCTAACTTTTATCAAAAGAAGGGTAAGCACATCATCACGGTTAAAACCGAGCACAAAGCAGTTATTGATACATGTCGTGAGCTGGAGCGTCAAGGTTTCGAAGTGACTTATATGGACGTTGAAGAAAACGGACTGTTGGATCTGAAAAAGCTTGAAAATGAGATCCGCGAAGAGACTATCTTAATTAGTATTATGCACGTAAATAACGAACTAGGTGTTATTCAAGATATCGCGACAATCGGTGAAATGTGCCGTGAGCGTAAGATCATGTTTCACGTAGATGGTGCGCAAAGTGCGGGTAAAGTTGCAATTGATATGAAGCAGTTAAAAGTCGATTTCATGTCTTTCTCTGGTCACAAAGCGTATGGCCCTAAAGGGATTGGTGCACTTTATGTTCGCCGCAAGCCACGTGCTCGCCTTGAAGCGCAAATGCACGGTGGTGGCCATGAACGTGGTATGCGTTCAGGTACATTGGCAACACATCAAATCGTCGGCATGGGATCAGCTTTCCGCGTTGCTAAACAAGATTTTGATAAAGATCATGCGCATATCAGCGCATTACGTCAGCGCCTAATTGACGGCATCATGGATATGGAAGAAGTGTACTTCAACGGTACAGTTGACCAGTCTGTGCCTGGCATTGTAAACATCAGCTTCAACTATGTTGAAGGTGAGTCACTGCTTATGGCCGTTAAGGATATTGCTGTATCTTCAGGTTCTGCATGTACTTCTGCGAGCCTTGAACCTTCATATGTATTACGTGCTTTGGGTCGCAACGACGAATTGGCACACAGCTCGATTCGTTTCAGCATCGGGCGTTTTACGACTGAAGAAGAAATTGACTACACCATTAAGCTAATCAAAGACTCCATCGGCCGTTTGAGAGCAATGTCTCCTCTTTGGGAAATGTTTAAAGATGGCATCGATTTAGATTCAGTTGAGTGGGCACACCATTAAGCAAGTCAGCTTATATTGACACTGTAGCAGGTATATAAGCGGTTAGTGAGGAAAGAGTTATGGCATATAGTGATAAAGTAATTGACCACGTGGAAAACCCGCGTAATGTCGGGACGTTAGATAAGAACGATCCAAATGTAGCAACTGGTATGGTTGGTGCGCCAGCGTGTGGTGACGTGATGAAGCTGCAAATTAAAGTTTCTGATGAGGGCGTTATCGAAGATGCGAAGTTTAAAACGTACGGTTGTGGTAGTGCAATTGCATCATCTTCTTTGGTAACTGAGTGGGTTAAAGGTAAAACATTAGACCAAGCTGCTGAAATTAAAAATACAGATATTACAGCTGAACTTGAACTACCTCCTGTTAAGATCCACTGTTCAATCCTTGCTGAAGACGCTATCCAAGCAGCGATTGCAGATTACAAAAGTAAACAGACGAAGTAAGAGATAGATTATGGCAGTGACATTAACTGAAGCAGCGGCAAATCGTGTATATACATTCCTGAAAAATAGAGGAAAGGGCATAGGCTTGCGTGTAGGTATTAAAACTACGGGTTGCTCAGGTCTTGCATATGTTCTCGAGTTCGTTGATGAACTTGCAGAAGGTGATGAAGTGTTCGAAGAAATGGGCGTTAAAATCATCGTTGATGCAAAAAGTTTGGTTTATATCGACGGTACAGAATTAGACTACACCAAAGAAGGTCTTAATGAAGGGTTTAAATTTACAAACCCAAATCAGAAAGATGAATGTGGTTGTGGTGAAAGTTTTACTGTTTAGCCAGCGATAATGAGTTTGAGCTAAAGCCCTGCCTTGGTAGGGCTTTGCTGTATTAGGTCCGTATGCGATATTTTGAATTATTTAATTTGCCTGCAATCTATGACGTTGATTTAAAGCAATTGAACCAACGTTACTTAGAACTGCAAAGAGCAGTACACCCTGACAAATATGCTGGCAAAAGCGAGCGCGAAAAGTTGCTAGCCGTGCAAAAAACCTCAGAGATTAATGACGCTCTTGCAGTGCTCAAACACCCGGTGAAACGAGCAGAGTATATGTTGAGCGAGCGGGGAGTTGATATACGTGCAGAGCAACAAACATTGCAAGATCCGACTTTTTTGATGCAGCAAATGGAGCTTCGAGAAGCACTCGAAGATATACAGCACAGCTCAGATCCTGAGTCTGAAATAGAAGCGTTTGAGGCACAAATCAAATTGCTAGACCAGCAATACAGTGCCAAACTTGCAAACCAATTGGTAGATGAAGATACATCCGTATTGGAAGTCGCTGCGGATAATGTTCGCAAGTTAAAATTTATTTATAAGTTACGTGAAGAGTTATCTCGTATTGAAGATAATCTTCTCGATTAATTTAGCGTCACTACTTAAGTTAAAAGAGTACTATGGCATTATTGCAAATTGCTGAGCCGGGGCAGAGCGCGGCACCACATGAACATAAACTCGCAATAGGCATCGACCTAGGCACCACAAACTCGTTGGTTGCGACGGTGCAAAGCGGTGAAGCAAGAGTCCTGCTTGATCTTAATGGTGACGCGATGCTACCGTCTGTTGTTCGCTACCATGCTGAATCGGTTACAGTGGGTAAAGACGCTCAATCAGCAGCCGTTGAAGATCCAATCAATACGCTTATTTCTGTAAAGCGCTTTTTAGGCAAATCAATTTCAGAAGTTGAAGATAGATATCAGCAGTTGCCTTATGAGTTTACAGAGCATCAAGGTGCTTTGGCGATTGATACCATTGCGGGCCCTATTAATCCAATACAAGCTTCAGCTGAAATTTTAAAATCACTCTATCAACGTGCAACAGACAGCTTCGGTGGCGAAGAGATCGTCGGCAGCGTAATCACGGTTCCTGCATATTTTGATGATGCGCAAAGACAAAGTACTAAAGATGCTGCAGAACTTGCAGGTCTAAAAGTATTGCGTCTATTAAATGAACCTACAGCTGCGGCTGTTGCTTATGGTCTGGACTCAGGTCAAGAAGGTGTTATTGCAGTATATGACCTTGGTGGTGGGACATTTGATATTTCAATCTTGCGTCTTAACCAAGGTGTATTTGAAGTACTGGCAACTGGTGGTGATTCAAGTCTAGGTGGTGATGATTTTGATGCTTTATTGGTTGAACACTTTAAAGCAGAATTAAACTTAAGCGATTTGACGCCTCATGAATTGCGCTTATTGATTCAAAAGGCAAAGGCGTGTAAAGAAGCGCTTAGCAGCTATGAAAAAGTAAACGTTAAATTACCACTACGTGATGAAGAGCATGTGGTTACGGTTACACAAGCGCAATTTGCCGAGCTAGTAGCGCCACTGGTTAAACAAACTTTGAGAGCATGTCGCCGTGCTTTAAAAGACGCTGAAGTAACGAAAAAAGAAGTCCTTGAAGCGGTTATGGTTGGTGGTTCTACTCGTATGCCTGTGATCCGAGAGGCTGTGGGTGAGTTTTTTGATAAAAAACCGCTGACGTCAATTGACCCAGATCGCGTTGTAGCAATAGGTGCTGCTATTCAAGCTGATATATTAGCTGGTAACAAACCTGACTCTGACATGCTTCTATTGGATGTGTTGCCGCTGTCTTTGGGTCTTGAAACAATGGGTGGTTTGGTAGAGAAAATCATACCTCGTAATACCACTATCCCTGTTGCTCGGGCACAAGAGTTCACAACATTCAAAGATGGTCAAACAGCCATGTCATTGCACGTAGTGCAAGGCGAACGAGAGCTGGTAGATGATTGTCGTTCTTTGGCTAAATTTAGCTTGAAAGGCATTCCAGCGATGTCAGCTGGTGCAGCACACATTCGTGTGACTTTTAAAGTGGATGCAGATGGTTTATTGAGCGTATCTGCAATGGAAAAATCAACAGGCGTTCAGGCTGAAATTCAAGTGAAGCCTTCATTTGGATTAAGTGATGATCAAGTAGCGCAAATGCTGAAAGATTCTATGAGTTTTGCAAAAGAAGATATGCAAGCGCGTATGTTGAAAGAGCAACAAGTGGAAGCGCTTAGAGTATTAGAAGCATTAGAGGCTTCCTTAGAAACTGAATCTCATTTACTCAATGAAGGTGAACTACAAGCATTGCGTTCTGCAATGGCTATGTTAGATGACAAACGATTAAACGCATCTGAGCCTGAAGAAATAAAGCAAGCTATTGAAGTGGTGGATGATGCAAGTAGTGAATTCGCGTCGCGCCGCATGGATGTATCAATTAAACAGGCACTGCAAGGTCAGTCAGTAGACGAGGTTTAAAATGCCACAAATTATCTTTTTACCCCATGAAGAGCTTTGTCCTGAGGGCGCTGCAATCGAAGCGAAATCTGGTGATACAGTACTAGATGTAGCTTTGAAAAATGGTATCAGTATTCCTCATGCATGTGAAAAATCATGCGCATGTACCACTTGCCATGTTGTTATCCGCGAGGGTTTCGACTCAATGGAAGAAAGTGATGAGTTAGAGGACGATATGCTTGATAAAGCTTGGGGTTTAGAGCCTGAGTCTCGTTTAGGGTGTCAAGCTGTGATAAACGATGAAGACTTGGTTGTAGAAATACCCAAATACAATCTAAATATCGTGAATGAAGAGCACTAATAAAACGTTATTTAAAACAAAAGGCTGTAGTTAACCACTACGGCCTTTTTTGTTTGGAGCACATTCATGTCTAAAAAAATAAAAACCGCGTACTCTATTATAAATGGGCAGCCCTATGAAGGCACTGCGATGCTTGAGGTTCAAAATCCGGTAGATGAGTCTTTGGTCGCCAGAGTCAGTGAGGTGGATACACACGCGGCTGAGGAAGCGCTCAATTGTGCAAATAATTGTTTCATTGAGCTTAAAGGCACAACTGCTCAAGCGCGAGGAGGCGTTCTTTATCGCTGGTACGAGCTGATTTTGCAGAATAAGACGCGACTCGCTGAGTTAGTGACGCAGGAGCAGGGGAAGCCTCTTGAGGAAGCATTAGCTGAAGTAGCGTATGCTGCAGGCTATGTTAAATGGTTCGCTCAAGAAGCCGAAAGAGCTTATGGCTCAGTGATTCCCGCGCACACTACGTTTCACCAGATAAGATCTATTAAGCAGGGTGTTGGTGTCGTAGTAGGTATAACGCCATGGAATTTTCCTCTGGCAATGATAACCCGAAAGGTCGCGCCTGCCTATGCAGCTGGCTGTAGCTTTATCTTGAAACCGTCAGAGCTTACGCCTTTAAGCGCGATTGAGCTAGCTAAACTAGCCCTTGATGCAGGGTTCGAACCCGGTGCCTTTCAAGTATTAGTTGTATCAAAGCCTCAAGATTTGGTGAAGCAACTAAATAGTCATCCGGCGGTATGTAAACTGACTTTTACCGGTTCTACAGCTGTTGGTAAGTTATTGCTAGAGCAAACCGCACAGTCTGTAATGCGCACATCCTTGGAGCTTGGCGGGAATGCCCCGTTTATTGTATTTGAAGATGCCAACTTGGAAGCGGCGCTAGAGGGATTAATGATCGCTAAATTTCGCAACGCAGGACAAACTTGCATTGCAGCCAATCGGGTTTTTTTACACAGGGCCATCAAGCATCAGTTTATTGAGATGCTAAAAACCCGATTAGCAGCATTAACCATCGGAAATGGTAGTAACGATGATGTAGATCTGGGTCCCTTAATAAACAGTGTTGCTAAGCAAAAGGCATTAAATTTGGTGCTTGATGCAAGCCAACACGGTGCAAGTGTTGTATATCAAGGTGATAGCATGCAAGGGAATTACATGTCACCAGTGATCCTTGAAAATGTGGATCAAAGTATGGCTATTTATAATACGGAAATATTTGCACCGATTGTAAGTGTAATTGAGTTTGAGACCGAAGAGCAGGCTATTCAGTTGGCTAATCAAGTTGAAGTTGGACTCGCAGCATACATTTATTCCACCAACAGTGAACGATCGCATCGTGTGTCTATGGGGCTCGACTTTGCGATGATTGGTTTAAATGAAGGGGCAATATCAAATCCTGCTGCGCCATTTGGCGGAATGAAGCAGTCGGGGCTTGGCAGAGAGGGAGGTGCTCAAGGGATTGACGAATACCTAGAAGTAAAATATTTATGCCAACGCTTTAATTAACCTAATTATCAGACAGTTTCGACCAATTTTATTTCACAATAAAATTGCAAAAATTGTATTTGGAACAATGCAATTTTTGCAATTACTTTAAATTTATGAAAAAGCTAGGTAGACTCCTTGAACTTAAAATAAATTGCTAGTGAATTTATAATGACAGATGCAGTATTACCTTCACTGGTTGTATTAGCCGGTGGTTTAGGGACACGTTTTGGTGGTGGGAAGCAAATTGCTGAACTGCCAAAAATAGGTAAGACAATCATGGAACTCAGCATTATAGACGCGTATAACGCTGGCGTAAGGCACGTTGTATTGGTGATAAATACGTCTGTGAGGGAGGTGGTTGAGTCTAGGGTTTTACCGAGATTACCACCAGATTTACAGATAGATTTAGCTGAGCAGTCAATTGAAGCGATACCCAACAGGTTTGCTACTTTTGTGGCAAATCGCAAGAAGCCTTGGGGGACTGGGCACGCGTTACTATGTGCCAAACCGTTTGTATCAGGCAATGCAATCGTCATAACTGCTGACGACTACTATGGGCCGCATGCATATTTGCAGCTCGTTGAGCATTTTTGTTCAGCAGACCATGATACTAGCAATATGGCTATAGTAGCCTATCCTTTATCTCAAACGATGTCTGAAGTGGGCGGTGTAAACAGAGGTGTTTGTCGACTTGATAATAACATCCTTGTATCGGTTCAAGAGTATACAGATATCAAACACGCTGAAAGTGGCTTTACAGGGATAAATGATAAACAATTAAAATCGATAAATGAAAGTGCGCTAGCATCAATGACCTGCTGGGGAATAACTCCGCCTTTGTTTGCACATTTAGAGTATCAATTAGAGCGCTTTTTAGAATCCCATGACAGCGATGTCAAAAAAGAGTATTATCTACCCGATTGCATTCAGCACATGATTAATTTAGAGCAAACTATCGTTCGTGTTTATCGATCACGAGATAGATGGTTTGGTGTTACCTATAAAGAAGAAATAGACAGTGTCGCAGGAAAAATACATGAACTACGTCACGGATGAATTAGCCGTAAGTTTAACTACTACACCCATTTACAAGGTAAGTATGGAGTATCGTTCGAACGCTGAACATTTAGCTGGGCAGTACGGCCTGTCAGGCGAAGAGATCTCGATGAAACCGATTGGAAGTGGGCACATTAACACTACCATGCTTTTGACTGGCGGCAATAGAGCGCTCGTCGTCCAAAAGTTGAATACAACAGTATTTCCTCAGCCAGAGCATTTGGTAGATAACGCACGCTTAATAGAGATGCACCTAGCATCTAAAGCACAGTCTGGCTTATATGGCTTAGGGATCATAAAACACGTTGCGGCCACTTCTGGTAACTTCTTAGTGGAATATCAGGGGGAAGTATGGCGTGCACTGGAGTTTATTGGTAATAGTTACAGTGAAGACGTAGTTGATTGTGCTGTTAAGGCTCAAACTGCTGCTGGCGCATTTGGAGAATTTGCAAATGCGTTAAATGATTTTGACGCTACGAAACTCAATACAGTCATTCCTGACTTTCATAATTTGGGCATGCGTATTGAAAAACTAAAAGACCTTATACAGAGTGACCCTCTAGGGCGTGGCGAAACTTGTGCTGACGATATCGCGTTTTGCGAATCTCAGTTTGGGCTTGCTCAGGAAGTGAAATCTGTGGAAGCGACTTTGCCTCTGCGTGTATGTCATAATGATACAAAAATAAATAATATGCTATTTAACTCGGAAACTAACGAGGCTAAAGCTGTTATTGATCTTGATACGTGCATGTCTGGCTACTGGTTATATGACTTCGGTGATATGGTGCGAACGTTTTGTTCTCCAGAACAAGAAGATTCAACGAACCTTAGCAATGTAGTTGTTCGCATCAACATTTTTGAAGCTATTGTAAAAGGCTATATATCAGCGGTAGCTGACAAACTTACTGAAGCTGAAAAGCGCAGCTTTATCCTAGGTGCCAAAGTGATGCCATTAATGATAGGCATTCGCTTTTTGACAGATTATTTAGACGGTGATAATTATTTTGCCGTGAAGCACGATACACATAATCTAGAACGAGCAAGAAACCAATTTGCTCTATACAAAGACATTGCAAATAAAGAGGCGCAATTAAGCGCAATCATAAACTCATAAAAAAAGCGCGAAAGCGCTTTTTTTATGAGTTTATCGCATCCTTTTGCTTATGAAATCTGTATCAGTTAGCGTTACTACGAACTGTATTATCATTGGGCGAACTTCGCTTTAGGGGCACGACACCATTTTGAATTTTAAGTCAAAAACAAAAATTACTAATAAATATAGGCTTTATTTTAGGATCGAAGATGACTCGAATAAATAGACGACACTTTTTAAAAGCTGCCGGCGCAGCCGCAGCTGCTGGTATGGTATCAGGCTGTGCGCAGCCCCAACATTTAACGAATCAATCATCGCGTAAGCAAGGAAAATCAGTCATCGGTCTGGTAGTCCCTAAAATGGATGTAGTCAGAGTTGCCTATATTGGTGTCGGGCAGCGAGGCTATGGACATGTAAAGCGTATGAGTTACATTGAGGGGACTGAAATAGTCGCCATTTGTGATACTCATAGCGAAGTTTTGGAACGTTCTGCAAAGTTTCTTACTGATAATGGAAAAAGCAAACCAGCACTATATGGAAACAGTGAATTTGCATATAAAGACATGCTGACTCGTGAAGATATTGATATTGTGATTATTTCTACACCATGGAAGTGGCATGCACCTATGGCAATCGATACCATGAATAGTGGTAAACACGCCTTTGTTGAAGTTCCGCTTGCGTTGACTGTTGAAGAAATGTGGCAAATTGTTGATACCGCTGAGCGTACCCAAAGAAACTGCATGATGATGGAAAATGTAAACTATGGGCGCGATGAATTAATGGTGCTGAATATGGTTCGCCAGGGCGTATTTGGAGAGCTGTTACATGGAGAAGCTGCCTATATTCATGAGTTGCGTTGGCAAATGAAGGAGATTGAGCATAAAACCGGCTCATGGCGAACTGAGTGGCATACTCGTCGTGATGGTAACCTGTATCCTACCCATGGTTTAGGGCCTGTATCTCACTATATGAATATCAACCGAGGTGACCGGTTTGACTACCTAACTTCAATGAGTTCGCCAGCGCTTGGACGTGTCGCTTACGCTCGTAGAGAGTTTGATGCCGAGCATCAACGCAATGCGCTAAAGTACATTTGCGGGGACATGAACACAACGATGATCAAAACCGTGAAAGGGCGCTCCATTGTTGTCCAACATGATACTACGACACCAAGACCATACTCTCGTCACAATCTAATCCAAGGTACTAATGGTGTATTCGCAGGGTTCCCCAATCGAATAGCGCTAGAAAGCGGTGGCAGGGGCTCATTCCACGATTGGGATGAGGATATGAGCTATTGGTACAAAAAGTATGATCATCCACTTTGGGTTAAAATGGGTAAAGAGGCCGAGCGAAATGGCGGCCATGGTGGAATGGACTTTTTAATGTTCTGGCGCATGATTTACTGTTTAAGAAATGGCGAGCCACTAGACCAAGATGTTTATGATGGCGCCGCATGGTCTGTGATATCTCCGTTATCAGCGCAGTCAGTAGCCAACCGAAGTGAGTCGCTAGAGATCCCTGACTTTACAAGAGGGGACTGGCTATCAGCAGAGCCGCTGGGAATTGTTGAGTCTTAGAAAAAAGCGCCTGTTAGGCGCTTTTTTTATGTTTTAATAAGTACGCATCAACTAGTGTAAGGATAAAAAATGCTAAGAAACTTGTGTCTGCTCACGCTCCTTTTATTCCTCTCTGCTTGTAATATTACCCCTGAAAGTGAAAGAGTTTTTACGTTATCTGAAATTGCAAAACGGTATGTAAAAACATATCAAGAGAGGGAAGACTTTGACGAGTTCCTGTCATATTACGACGAAAATGTTGTTTTGGAAGATATGCTCTATGGCATTAGGGTAAATAATAAGCGCGCATTTGGTGAGTTCTTTAACTGGGCTGCTGGGGATTTTAAGATCTTGAACAATGAGCCGACTTTTGTGCTCACACAACAAGTAATAGATGAACAACAAAGAACCATTGTGCTATACGGCTCATTTAACCCTTTTGTTTACAATACTATCCAGTTTGGGCCTTGGCGCTTTACGACGTTATTAAAGATCAATGAAGATGGGCTCATCTATTACCAGCAGGACTGGATAAACTACTTCCCAAGAAGCTTTATAAACGATGCAAACAATTTAAATATAAAACCCTAAACTAAGTTCTTTTGCCCAATAGGGTAATTAACATGTACACTGCTGAGAATTTAGAATGGTTAATAGATTTTGGAGCATTGAATGCAGCTTTCTGTAGAAATCAGTAAGTATCCACTTCATTCTGATTACATACCTTTTATAAAATCGTTTATCGATAGGGTAAATCAGCATGGCGAGTTACAAGTAATAACGAATACTATGTCCACACAAATCTTTGGCGAATACGATGTCGTGATGGGGGTACTGCAAAAAGAAATGAAAGCATCCTACGAGCAATTCGGAAAGAGTGTTTTTGTTTGTAAGTTTATATCTGGCGACTTATCTCCTGAGGTTTAATGGAACTGATATACGAAACGCTTGCAGGGTTTACTGCGATGTCTGGGTGGGAATATTTAGCCGTTGTACTCTCAATGCTTTATTTATTGCTCGCTATTAAAGAAAACATATGGTGTTGGCCAGCTGCGTTCGTTAGCACATTCATTTATACCATAATGTACTGGAATGGCGCGTTGCTCATGGAGTCATTCTTGCATTTCTACTACTTGGCAATGGCCTTTGTAGGGTGGTGGATGTGGCGCTCTGGCAAAAAGAATGAGGAGTCACAAATAGTATCTTGGTCATTGCATCGCCACGTGCTAATTATCGTAGTGACCGCCTGTGCTGCTGTAACTATGGGATACCTTACGGATACCTATACACATGCAGATCTGCCTTACTTAGATAGTTTGACGACCTGTTTTGCTATTGTAACAACTTACTTAGTGGCCAAGAAGGTATTGGAGAATTGGCTTTACTGGATACTAATAGATGCAACCTCAATGTACCTTTATTACCTGAAGGGTTATTATCCAACGCTGGCGCTCTATGTTTTTTACACAATTATGGCCTGTTGGGGTTACAAAAAGTGGTATGAACAATATACCAAAAAAGAAGGCAAGCGCCTTGCTGAACTCTGAGTTAGCGCATGTGCAAGCCATTTTGCAAGAGCTATACCCAAATCATCAAGTAAGCAGTATTAAAAAACTTGAAAAGGGCTTGAGTAATCATAATTTCTACTTTGAACTTGATGGTACTAAACGCATAATCAAGTTTTTTGCTGACTCAGTTCCTCATGAGGCTCTGCAAGCTCAAAAGCAGCTTGCAGAGCAAGGTCGTGCGCAGTCTGTCTTACATATTGATGCACAAGCAAAAATAGCGGTTCTCGAATATTTAACAGCATCATCGTATGATGTAGAGGTGTCAGAAACGCTTGTAAAGACATTGGTCGCAATTCACCACTGTAACGTGCTCGATAAAACTAAGCTGGAGTTGGCGTATAGTCTCTCTGAAGCTGCGGTTTTTTTAAATCTTGATGATTTGGCTGACAAGTTAAATCAGCAATTGTCTCAATGGCCGAATGATACCCGTTACTGCCATAATGATTTAGTAAAGGACAATGTACTGCAAACATGCAATGGCATTTACTTTATCGATTTTGAATATGCTCAATACAACGATCTATATTTTGACTTGGCCGCTCTATGTTGCTCTTTTGAGCTAACTAAAAAACAACAGAAAACCTTGTTAGATACTTATTATGTTATCTGTAAATCGCCTCTTCCAAACTATGCGGAAAAAAAGCTTGAAGCGTACATTGGATGCTACTTAATTTTGAGTATTGCTTGGTACCAGAAAAAGCAGCTTGAAGAGCCTTGTGAGCCTTTAGAGCGTTTGCTGATTAAGTGGCTGGAAGAAAACTAGTAAGTTTTGCCTCGCAAGTAAGTACAAGCGAGGCGATACAGAACTTAAATACCACCTAGCCTTTTCGCTAGTTCTTTATATTTTTCGACGTCATCCTTGTCAAAGATCGGTTGGCCATTTTCGTCATGGTCTTTTGCAATCAATAAGTTCTCTCTTGCAAGCCGTCTTACACGCTCCACTTTTACACTTAAAAACTCTGCAACTTGCTCAGTGGTCATGGGGGTCATAATACAAATCCTCTAGATGATGTTAGGTAGCCTAGCTACTAAAATCGATTTACGTTTATTATTGTTAAGCTCTAAGCATAGCTAAATATATGAGGCTTAGTCCAATTGAATATGATTTTTAGAAATTAGTTTAAATTATAGGCATACAGTTGTAGCTGGGCTGGTATTTCGTTAAAGATATGATTATTATGTTGTTGCCTTTAATACTGTGCTCTCGTGGTGAAATGGATATCACGTGGCTCTCCGGAAGCTAAGTTACAGGTTCGATCCCTGTCGAGAGCGCCAGTACTCATATCTAGAACATTTAAATCAGAATCTGTTTTTCACGGTAAAATGCCACTGAACTGAATCAACCCTATCAGGTTTATTAATGGGTGCAGCTAAGTCCAGATGTAGAACAAGCCCAGAATTTGCGCGACTGGGTGCCATTCTTAAACCAAACCCAATATTTTTATAGTACTTGCTGTTTTCGATAAAGAGCGCTTTGCCGTCAACGCGACCTATATCAAAGTAGGCTGCCCCCCCGACCTTAAAGAGTTGTAAAAGGTCGTATTCCCAGTAATACCGTTTCTCTAAGTTGAGTACAATACGCTTTTCCCCTTGCAGGTATCTTGCGGGGAAGCCTCTTAAGCCAGTTTCACCTCCTAAAGTGAGCTGCTTATCTTCTGTCAGGTGTTTACCATACGCTACGTTTAACTGAGCATACCAAGATTCAATGTCATGTGTATTTAGGTAGTACTCTAAATTGAGCTCAGTGATAAAGTTCTCGCTTTCGCCCTTTTTGACATTCCAATTACCATCAACTGAAAAACGAAATCGCATCAAGCTTTGTTCAGAGCTGAAATGAGCTTTGCTAATGGATGCGTTCCAAATCCATCGAGTGTCATCATTCGTAATAGAGTCACTTGAATAGCCTAGCAATGTATTAATGTTCCATCCAAGATTTAGATCTTCAGTTCGGTATATAGAATCAAAGTTTTTAACTTTGATAAATGCATCTTGAAACCATTGGGTTTGTACATAGGGGTAACTGAGGGAGCGGTTTTCAGCAATAGGCAAGTGCGTCTCTGCAATTTGGTAAAATGATTGTTCCTCATCTCGATAGCCAACTATGAATCTGCGCGTCCAACTATTTTCAAGCTGCTTAGCCATTCCTAAGTAAGCTTGGGACAACTCTGTCTCTTGTAGAAATTCAGAGACTGTTTCCCCATTTTCATAAAGCGGTTCTATACGTTTATTTGCAAAGTTAAGTGCGCCATAACTGTAAGGAGTTTTGGTTGAGAAAAAAGGGTAGTCGACACCAATAT
This sequence comes from Pseudoalteromonas luteoviolacea NCIMB 1942, assembly GCF_001625595.1. Taxonomy (GTDB): domain Bacteria; phylum Pseudomonadota; class Gammaproteobacteria; order Enterobacterales; family Alteromonadaceae; genus Pseudoalteromonas; species Pseudoalteromonas luteoviolacea_A. Next base: position 8,148 of record NZ_AUXT01000216.1, on the reverse strand, counting down.
AGTGTCTTTCACCATCGTCATTGTCAGAATATTCTAATCGACCTTGGTATCGTGTTGAAAGTATATTGGGGTCATCGTAGACAAAAAGGTAACCACTTCTATCCGTATCGTCGATATGTGTTAGGGAAAGGCGTTTTCCATGACCAAAAAGATTGCTTTCACGAAAGCCTATACGGCTTGAGTTTTCGCCACCACTTCGACTAAAGCTAATATCAGGTAGTAAAGTCCAAAGGTCTCTTGTAACCACTGTTACTGCGATATTACCATCACAATCTGCCTCCGCAAATACTCTAGCATCATACAAGTAAGGCTGTTTACGAAGTAAACGCTCGGATTCTATCAATAATTTAGGGTCATATTTACTGCGTTCTTTAAAGAGTAGGATACTTTTAATAACGTCTGGTTTAGTTGTGACATGGGCACGATTAGCGAACCTGAATAAGGCATTGTCTTCTTCAGGCAAAGAGGTATCAAAAACATTAAGTTGATGGAGGATGATCGAGGAGATTGTGACATTTTCTAATTGTGGCAAAACATGTTCTGAGCTTAACTCACGGGTAAAGCTGCCATCGTTTACATCTACTTGACGGTCATTACCACAACTGTTAAGCCATTTAGCGTGATCTTTAGCCCATGCTGTTGAGGGACTACCAAAAAGAGGTGTTGTTAAAAATACTAAAAAACAAATTCTTGATAGCACCATATGTATGCCCAATACCGTTTATTCTTATTAGTATGGCTTAATTTAGGCACACATGCTTGGGTAAGTCTATATTATTGTTGTAAATTTAAACAAAGAGTGGTGTGTAAAAATGACATGAGTGTAGATGCATCAATGCCTTCAGGCGATATCCAAATGCTTTCACTGTAATACTCATAGTTCATTGCAAAAGGCTGTTGGTCAAATTCGAATCGCCATTGATGCCGATCGGCTCCCTGATTAAACTCAATGATTTTCAATTTATCCATTGTCAGGAATACCTCTCCCCACAGTTGAAAGTCATCACTGTCAGGGAGTATGCTAGGGCGAATTAGAAGTACATCTTGTTCTTCTAAATAAGTAATCTTAGTCATAGTTTTCCTAGTTATTCTGCAGCTAGATAATTGCGGATTAATTGCATGAAAGGCGCACCATATTTGGAAAGCTTGGTAAAGCCAACCCCAGAAACCTTTAAAAACTCGCTGTCGTTAGTTGGCGTTTGCTGTGCCATTTCCGCCAAGGTCTTGTCATTAAATACGACATATGGAGGTACATCATCTTGGTCAGCGAGCTCTTTTCGCAAACTGCGTAATTTTGCAAATAGTTTTCTATCATAATTGAACTGTGCCAGTTTATCTTGATAAACGTGACTGGCTTGTAGGCGGGGCTCTGCCAAGTTCAATACATAGTCGCCCTTCAGTACAGCGCGAGCAGCTTCCGTCAACCGTAATGTTGCACCTTGAGTAATGTCTTGAGCTAATAAGCCGTGGTGTATCAATTGGCGCAGTACGCTGAGCCAATATTCATTACTGTGTTCTTTTCCGATTCCGTATGTACTTAACTCATGGTGCTGATTGTCTCTGATCCGCGCTGTATTTGCACCGCGCAGCAAATCTACGATATATCCTAAGCCAAAGCGTTGTTGTGCTCTATACACACAGGATAAGGCTTGCTGTGCGACCAGTGTAGCGTCAAAGCTTTTCGGAGGATTAAGGCAGATGTCACAGTTACCGCAAGGCTCTCTTTGATATTCACTAAAATAATTAAGTAGTATCTGTCTACGGCAGGTTTGTGCTTCTGCAAAGTTTGCCATTGCATTAAACCTTTGTTGTTCTACTTTTCTTCGTTGCTCATCGGGGATATCTTCAAAAAAACGTCTAACCCGGCCAATATCAGCAGGATCAAAATACATAATAGCTTCTGCTGCTAAGCCGTCACGGCCTGCACGACCTGTTTCTTGGTAATAAGCTTCGATACTTTTTGGAATATCATAATGTAAAACAAATCTCACATTGGGTTTGTTTATCCCCATTCCAAAGGCTACGGTTGCGACAACAATTTGAACATCGTCTCGGGCAAAGGCATTTTGTACAAATTGCCTTTGCTCATTTTCCATCCCAGCATGATAAGCAGCAGCGTTAAACCCGCCATCGGCAAGCTTTTCTGCAATTTCATCCACTCGTCTTCGACTGGAGCAATATATAATGCCACTCTGTCCTTTTTGTGTTTTTAGATAACGCATCAGTTGCGAGAGCGGTTTAAACTTTTCTTCGATGGTATAGCGGATGTTTGGTCGATCAAAACTACCTGTGTGTACAAATGGTTCTACTAGGCCAAGCTGAGCCACAATATCTGTACGAGTAGCCATATCTGCGGTTGCCGTTAGTGCCATGGTTGGAACATGTGAAAATGCTTGCTTCAATTCATTTAAACGGCAGTAGTGGGGGCGGAAATCATGCCCCCAGTGAGAAACACAGTGTGCCTCATCAATCGCAAATAATGATAAATTTAAATTACTTAGTCTATCAATAAAGTCTCTTTGTAGTACTTTTTCTGGCGCAACATAAAGAAGCTTAATTTCACCATTGTGCAAACGTTGATAAATGCTTTGCTGTTGTTGCCAATCAATACTATTGTTAACAAACTCAGCTGAAATGCCCTGGGCTTGAAGCTGTGAGACTTGATCTTGCATTAAAGAGATGAGAGGTGAAATTACGATAGTGACACCGGGCAGCATGAGAGCCGGTACTTGATAGCACAGTGACTTACCACCACCTGTGGGTAACAGAACTAAACTATCACGTCCGCTAAGACATGCTTGAATAGTATCTAGTTGGCCAGTTCTAAAGCTTGTGTAGCCAAAATATTCTTTAAGTACAGATTGGGGTGTCAATGATTCTAGAGTCGCGCGTGTTTCCATTGCGCGCATTTTAGAGTGTTTTGGTGAAATTGTCTTCTTTTTAATATGCGTATTATTTCGACCACCTGAGCAAGTCAGCTGTTAGCAGTTAATTTTGTCTTTAAGGCATCTAAAAAAACAAAATTAAAAGTACAATAAACGCCATATATTGGCATGTTGGCGATACACGCTGTAAATTAATTGAAGTCCTTTATTATTGTGTTTAATGCACTGCCGTGGTGGTGCTTTATTTATTCTGTATAATGCTGCCTTCTTCACGATTGGGTGATAAATAGGGGAGTGAAATGACAGCCGATGCTAATGTAAGACAGGGCTATATATATGCGACATTAGCCTTCATAATGTGGGGGCTCGCGCCCATTTACTTTAAGTCTATAGCACAGGTTGATGCGCTAGAGATACTGGTGCATAGAGTAATTTGGTCCGTTGTGTTTATCTTCATCGTTATTTCATTGCGCAATAATTGGGACAAGGTTCGTAAGGTCCTTGGCAATGCTAAAGTAATGATGATGTTGGTGGTTACCGCTTTGCTTCTAGGGTTTAATTGGGGCTTATTTATATGGGCTGTCAATAATGGCTATATGCTAGACGCCAGTCTGGGCTATTACATTAACCCTTTGTTGAATGTATTTTTGGGCATGCTGTTTTTATCGGAAAAGTTACGCCCCGGACAAAAAATAGCGGTTTTGTTGGCATCAACAGGGGTAATTATTCAGTTAATTAGCTTTGGTTCATTTCCATACATTGCCATGTCATTGGCGTGTTCGTTTGCGATTTATGGTTTGCTTAGGAAAAAAATGGCAGTGGAGTCGTTACCAGGAATATTCATTGAATCTTTGATTCTTCTGCCGTTAGCATTGGGGTATTGGTATATGCTTGAGCCCAGTTCGACTAGCAATATGCTTGATAACGCCTTAAACCTAAACCTTTTGCTGATTGTTGCTGGGATTGTCACAACACTACCACTGCTCAGTTTCACTGCGGCAGCAAAAAGATTACCCTATTCTACACTTGGGTTTTTCCAGTATATTGGACCAAGTTTAATGTTTGCTCTGGCTGTCATGTTTTATGGTGAAGAGTTTGATATTGAGCGTGCTGTTACATTTGTATTTATTTGGGGAGCTTTGCTTCTTTTCAGCGTAGACTCTTTACGAGCAAGCAAAGCTAAAAGCCCGACATTATCGCAGAATTAAGCAAAAAAATTGGCCTCTTAAGCGCAATGATGGCAATTAAGAGGCTATCTGATTCCTACCAGACTCTTTTGCTGTATATAGGTTCTCATCAGCAATTTTAATGAGCGGGTCGATACTTTCAATAACTTTGTCTACAACGCCGATAGAAACTGTAAATGGGATATGATAGGGGGTGAGGGAACTGCTATTTTTTTCTAAAAAGAGCCTAAATTGCTCAAGCTGCGCCATATTTTGTTCACCACTTGCGGAACGAAATAGCACAGCAAACTCTTCACCACCAAGTCTTGCATACAGATCATGTTGAAAGAACTTTTCAAAACATTCCCCAATTGACTGTAACACTTTATCTCCGGCATCATGCCCGTGCTGATCATTAATCTTTTTGAAAAAGTCGATATCAATCATTGCCAACATACTGCTTTGGTTTTGCCGACAGTTCAGAGTGAGTTGCTTGCTTGCGTGTTCAAAAAAATATCGGCGATTAGGCAATTGTGTTAAGTAGTCGGTGTTTGCCTGCCGTCTGATGGTTGCGATATTTTCAAGCATGTCGACGTTTTGACTAAGACGACAGTAAAACTCTTCAGGGTTAAAGGGTTTTCTTAAATAGTCATTTGCACCACTTTTCAAAAAACGAGCAGAAAGATAGGCATTATTCGTACCTGATATACCAATGATGGCCTTATCATCATTACTGTACAGGCGGCGGATCTCCGCACACAATTCTTCTCCACGCATTCTTGGCATTTCATTGTCAGTAATAATGACGTCAATATCAGGGTTTTGATTCAAAGTTTCTAATGCTTCGATACCATCACCCGCAACATACACATGGTACTTGTGTCTTTGCAGCAATGAGCTAATGTGCCTTCGTGTGGCGGCGGAGTCGTCTACTACAAGTACTTTAACTTGCTCGTTACGAGGCAGCCGTTGAAGCTGCTTTTTTAAATACTGGTAGGCTTGCTTGTTTTCTTTTGTGATGTAGTCAATCACAGGATATTTGTCTACAGTATCTCGTGTGCTGGACTCTAAATTACCAGTCATAACTATCGTAGGAATATTGGCCTTTACAGTATAAGGAATGGCCTCTCCATTCGTTGCATCTGGCAATACGAAATCGACTACGGCGCAAAAATAATTATGATCATTAATTAGTCTCTTTGCACTCTCTAAAGTCGTCGCTACGTCAACATCGTAGCCTACCGAACTCGCGATGTGTTTTTGGACTTTTGCAATAGTCGGAGTGTCTTCAATGATTAGCACTTTTCTTAACACACGCACAACCTTAACAGCCTTTTATACTTCAGTTTTAACTGAAAGCGACAAAAAAGCAATGAAGAATATAAGATTCATACGGGGAGCATTATTAGAATCCTTTTGTACCCCCGTATTCACGGTCATACCTATAATGTTCGTGGTTAATTAATTTGATATTTCAGCAACTGGCTGCTCTTCATTAATTTGGGGGCTTTCGTAGTGAGGGGGGGACTTAACCTGACTACTCAGAGTGTAGATTTTATGTTTACGAGTTGTCAGCGAGAGGTATTTGTACCAGATTTTCTCCATTCTATTTTCTGGCGGTCGCTTGTTTTTCACCATTTCAACGAACTTTTGCTGATAAGTATTTACAGGTAATAGCTTTTCCTCATGCAAACTTTTTAGCAGATATCCATGTTGTTGTAATAACTCTGACTCCAATAAAGTAAAGTGGCCACTTCTCGAAAGTCCCTGTGGAAAATTCAAATCATCGTAAAATGATTTGGATGCAGTAAAAGCTTCTTTTAGTTCCGCTATATTCATATCCATGATGTTTTCCTCGCATCGTTTGCAACGAGTATGGACTATTATTTTGGCTTTTTTAAACGAGATTTTTTAATCAAAAGGTGGGGTAATGGACAAGGAACTATTAAAAACTTTTGTCGAAGTTTCAAAGACTCGCCATTTTGGCCGTGCTGCGGAAAATCTATATATAACCCAATCGGCGGTGAGCTTTAGAATTCGACAATTAGAACAACATTTGGGTGTGAGTTTATTTACACGACAAAGGAACAATATTCAGTTAACTGCGCCTGGTGAGAGGTTATTACCACATGCGCAAATGTTGCTTACAGGAATGCAGCGGGCGAGATTGGATGTTGCTCTGGCTAATAATATGCGTCAGCAGTTGTCTTTAGCAGGCACACCGAATATCTGGGATGCTTATTTGCAATTTGGTATAAACCAGATTGTTTCGTCTATGCTCGGTGTATCTTTGGTTGCTGAAGTTAAAACTCAGCAAGAAAGTACAAGACTGCTTCTCGAGCAGACTTTAGATGTAGCTGTTTTGTTTGACCCACCTAAAGTTGATGAATTAATCGTTAGACAAGTTAAAAACTTGTCTATAATTCCAGTCAGTACCTTTAACACAACGAATAAGGATGATTTTTTTGGCACACAGTATGTGTATGTTGATTGGGGAACCGCGTTTTCATTGTGGCATGCTCGGCAATTTGATGGCGCTGCGCCTCCCTATTTTCGTACAAGTACTGGGCGTATTGCGTTGGAGCTAATTTTGCAGTGTGGCGGGTCTGCTTACTTACCTAAAATGCTTGCAACTGATCTAATCGAGCAGCAAAAGCTGTTTCATGTTGGTTCAGTGGAGCACAATTTTAGAGAAGTATATGTAGCCTATCATAGAGGGAATGATCAGCTAGAGCACATAGAAACCATAGTAAACCTATTGGCCTCTATCATAGACTGATTTAAATATAGTTGTTTTTAATAAGATTACCCATTTATGACACAATGCTGAAATTTCAGTTTCAATTAAATTTCATTTTTATTTTACGTGTAATATTTCTGTCACTTATAGCTGGCAGACTGCGCCTGTCTAATAAATTACGTGTTGCGATATTGAGGAAATACACATGAAACTAACCAAATCAGCATTATTACTCTCTATTCTTAGTGGTCTATCTTTGAATGCTCATGCCGATGTTGATGTATATGGTAAAGCAAACCTGTCTGTGCAATCTTCTGATGAAGGTGACGGCTCTTTTACTGAAGTGAAAAGCAATGCTTCACGTTTCGGTTTCAAAGGTTCTGAAAAGCTAGATTCAGGACTTGAAGTAATTTACAAATTAGAGTTCCAAGTCGACGTGTCAGATGCGGACTCAAAAGGTGATGATGACAACATTACTGCTCGTAATCAGTATGTTGGCTTAAAAGGCAAGTATGGTGAGGTTGTGATTGGTCGTAACGATACTGCTTTCAAACAGTCACAAGGTAAAATCGACCTGTTTAACGATTTAGAAGCTGATATTAAGAACATCTTTAAGGGTGAAAACCGTTTAGGTGATTCAATTTCATTCAAGTCAGCAAGTTACAATGGATTTAAAGTACTTGGTACTTTTATTGCTGAAGATGCAACTGATGGTGAAAATGGCTATTCAGGTGCAGTTACATATGGTGACGCGAAGCTTAAAAAGTCAAAATTCTATGTATCACTAGCTGGCGATAGCGAAGTAAAAGGCTATGATGCGTTTCGTGTAACAGGTCAGTTTAAAGCGACTGATGATTTGAAATTGGGCGCAATGTACCAGAAACAAGAAAAAGTAGATGGTACAGGCACAGCTGATGGCTTCATGCTTAATGCTGCTTATAGCTTTGGTGCAAATACAGTTAAACTTCAGTACCAAATGATTGACTTTGATGCAGCAGCTTCAAAAGATGTTGATGGCATCAGCATAGGTATCGACCATAAACTAGCTAAAGCGGCTAAGTTGTATGCATTCTACTCATCTGTTGATGAAGACAATGGAACAGAGGAAGATTACCTAGGTCTTGGTATTGAATACAAGTTCTAAAAAAGTTCTTCTATATAAGAAGCAGATCAACAAAAGCCCTCTAATTTAAGAGGGCTTTTGTGCTTTTAGTCTGTTTATTATGCATAAATTAGAGTTTTTGTTTGTTATTTGGGCTGTTGGAGAGTTTTTTTAATTTTCTTCTAAAAAACGCTTGCGCCAATCTCAAATCTCCCTATAATGCGCTCCCACTGACACGGCGGGATGCAACGAAAA
>NZ_AUXT01000215.1 GCF_001625595.1 Pseudoalteromonas luteoviolacea NCIMB 1942 | reverse complement strand
AAAGTGTGCTCGCACCCTGGCCATACATTGTAGTCAAAATATCACTATTAAATAAAGCACATGAGTACTAAAGGTTACAGTACGTTCTAAAAGTAGCCAACATGACAAAAGTCCCGAAATTAAAGACCTATAAAAAATAGCAGATTTAGTTTAAAAAAATATAATTGCATTATTTAAAATAATTTAATGAAACAAAAATCATATCAATCAAGCAATAAACTTAACTTTCAATTGGATAACTGCACATAACAACTGGTGAAAAGTTATTTTTATTTATAAAAAACGCACCAATACTATAGTATTAAATTACCTTTACACATTCTTTTACTATAAATTTAAAAAAATCTCATTTTAAAGGTTTCAATGTTGAATCTTAGTTGTTAACATCGCATTCAGATAATGAAATATTTAATAAAAATTAGGTGTAGTATATAGAAATAAGATAAAGCACCTCCTCAACAACATTATTATATTAATATTTTCGAATATTAACGCTATTTCCTTGCCTAAAATGCAGGTTTAGTGATAACTTTTGTTAAATTTTGTTATCATAAGGTAATGTTGGAAAGTTATGAAACTGAGAATTCGACAACTAGGATTGTTTAATGGCTTATGGGGAGAAGCAGCCAAGTCGATACGTTCGATGCGTAAGGATGCTGGACTGACACAAAGTCAACTGGGGAAAAAGTTAATACCCATCGTAGATCAAGCAACGATTTCAAACTGGGAAACAGGGAAAACCCCTGTACCACTCACCAGTTATTTTCTAATTTGCTTTATTTGCGGCTTTAGCCCAGAAGAGAAAACCAAGCAACTGCTTGAAAGTCAGCAACCAGAAAACAAACGGAATTAAGGAAGTATCTGATGTTTAGTTATGACACATTGAATTTGTTTTACACTTTTTTGGGCTATTCTTCGACTCCTATACTTTTGTTTTTAGTGTTAATCTCTTGGCGTAATGTCAATTGCAGATACATCCTTTCGGTGTTATTGGCTATAGAAATCGTGGAAGCGCTGACATTTGATATCGTCTATAGTTGGGGAAATGAATATTATTTGTTTGCAGTAGGTTCAGGATTTATTTCCATTTCTCTAATTTTAGGAAGAAGATTAATAGCGGAAAAATTAGAAAATAGCATTTATTTTTTTAACAAGCTCACTAAGGAATATAAATTTCTAAAGCAAGAAGGTGCATTACTTTTTTGCTATGGTGTTTCAACTGTTATACATGCGATTACATATATCGAGGCTACTCTTTATACTAATAGATTTATTGATAATTACATTATCCAAAAATATTTTTTCGGACCATCAATTTCAATTATACATATAACGTGCTATATCTTAATTATAAGCATTGTAATGAAAAATAAGACGGTAAGAAGTTTCACACTAGGAAAAGCAAGCCCTTAGAAAGGAGGTAACAGTATGGTTATTTTAGATAAAAATTTATTAAAGAATATTGTTGGAGGCCTTCATAGCACTCCCGGAGGACCTCTGCCTGAAGAGCCAAGTAACTAAAAGAGTATCTTTGATAAAACAACCTATAGGATTATATCACAGCTGCATTTACTCTTATTATATCCTACTAATTTAGATTTCGAATTACGAAAAATGAATATATAATAGAACTCAAGACAGCCTTTATAATAGCACTATTAAAATGATCAAACTGAACCTCATAAAGGCGAAAGGCTCACTATATAGCCCACTAAAGGTGAAGCATAGACTACAAGTCTAGGTTGGCGTATTTTGTTTGAAAGCATTTCTTTAAAAGCAGTTTACCAATCAATAGGCTATATTAGTTTACCCGTACTCTGTATAGCCTTAATTGTTGGTTGGAAAAGTATTAATACACGTAGCCTAATGACTCTCTTGCTAGTCGTGGAAGCTGTTGATACTGCGATGGTTGACACTGCTTATGGTTGGAGGAATGGTTATTATATTTGGATTTTTCTCTACAGTCTTCTATATATTTATGTTGTGTTGGCACGCCGTCTTATCGTTAAAAAGCTAAGTAATATCAGTTCTTTTTGTAAAGATGTTTATGAAAACTATTATTTTTCTAAACAAGAAGGCGCACTGCTCTTTGTCTATATTCTACATGTTTTTGTTTGCTTTATCGCATTATTCGAAGTTCAGTTTTTCCAACATTATGTAATTGATACATTTCCCTATGTTTTACATGTTTTTAGTCCCTTACTCACACTTTTATGCTTGGCTGAAGCGTTATTAGTACTCAAGCTCGCTACGCGCACAGTCCCTGTTGATGAACATGTGATGGCGTTAAAAGCCTGCCGTAAAGCTGAAAAAAAACGGCTGAAAAATATCGCACATAAAGACAAACATTAGCTCCAGCAAGTAATTTTAAAAACACTCCTCAATTGCGAGGAGTGTTATATTATTTTCGTAGATTACGGTCTAGGATCTGTCGGCTTATAAACACCGCTAGCACCGCTTACCTTTTCACATAACTCTCGGCTTAAAATTTTGTTGAGTGTTTTCATCTTTTAATTCCTTTAAATTTTATTGGTATTTGTCACCTGTGTGACAATTTATATAACACACTGCGTACACAGATTAATCAATGGGTTGCTGGGTGTTTTAGGAAAAAGTCAGGTAAAAGTAAGAGGCTTTTTATTTTTTATTTTTTATTTTTTATTTTTTATTTTTTGATGCGAGTAAAACCTGTGTTTTGACTATTTAAGGTGATAGTCAGCAATTATTTGCTTAATGGCGTCACTATTTTTGATAATAGCGAGATTAAACTTCTGGAGTTGTTTTTCGGTTAAGCTCCCCGGTCTTACCATATACTGAACGGGGTTTTCATACACACTGACGGACGTTGGCTTGATATGCTGAGCAAAGTTTTCGTGTTGAATTAGGTATGCACCTGTAAGGTTGTCTTCTACCGCGTATTCGACTCGCCCTCGCTTGACCAAGTTAAATCGCTCTCGAGCCAAGTTTGTCTCGATAACACAATCAGGGCAGTTTTTACGGTAATTTGCAAAATACTGCCCATATACACTCCCGCGACTCACTGCAACAATGTTGCTACGCAAGTTAGCATAGAGCAGCGAGCCTCTTAATTGAGGGTTGTCTAGAAACGGCAATGTGATTTTTGTTTGAGTAAAAAGCAGCATCACTTTTTGACGGTATGGCAGGCTAAACTCGGCATATTTTCTTCGTTGCTGTGTAAAACTTGCAGCCGGAATAATGTCTACCTTGCCCTCTTGGAGCTGCTTAAATGTGCGGCTTGACGAGGGCAGCACCACATACTGCCAACAAAACCCCGCATCTTTGAGCACTAACTCTATAAGCTGTACTTCAAGCCCAAGGTAGTTGTTACCATGTTTTGAAGAGTATGGTGGCCAATCGCTACTCACGCTCACTTTAAGAGTCTTGTCACAAGCAAATACTGAGGTGCAAAAAACCGCTGAAATCATCATTAAAAAAACACAATAAAAAACGTGATTACCTTGCTTTTTTTGCTACAACTTTATTCAATGCTCACTCACCTCAGGCCTAACAAAATGGGGTAAATAAAAACGAATTAAGGCACCTATTTGCTAATTGTCATAACAACTCGGTTGCCGAGGACATGCGGTACCCCGTGTACATATTACCCTAACATCATTGTTAATGCCGCGTTCAATCCAATTAATATTCAGTATTTTGGCAACACTCATAAGTTGCTTTTTCAGATGCCAAGGTACCACACTTGCCCCGCCCTGCTTAATACATAAATCTTGCAGTTCTTGCACTAAGTCTTGCGCACTATTACCTTGCGCATCTATCGCGGGATTCAAATCTATGCCTGCACACAACACATGTGCGTTTTCAACTAAATCGTTTACTTTTAATGACTCACAGCAATACAAATGCGGTTTACCATTGACGTTGAGTATAGACAATTGTGCACTTGAGCTGTTGCTTTGAGCCAAGAACTTCCTAAATACAGCCCAATGTTGACATGGATCTTCAACACTACGCATGTTGCCCCACGGGAGCGGTATACCATTGCCGCGATAAACCGCTTTGAGCTTACCGGGTAAATAGGCGTCAAAGTAATGCCAATTAGGGTACGGTGATACCACTGTCATTCTGCGCATGGCAACTGAGGGGGAAATATTCAAGTGTTGATGTATGTCGACTTCGTAACCGTATGAGTCGAGCAGTTGACGATAAGCGACTTTGGGGCAAAGCAAAGCGCCGGCAAAAAAACTAGACTCGAAATCGTGCCATGCGGTTAAAATATCTTGTGCATTGGGCGTTGTGTCTGTGGTTGGCAACACAGCGCTATTAAACCCGCCAGTTCTAAGCACACAACGCAGGCCCTTTAGCTCGTGTAGCACACTGTGGCCAATGTGTACGGCTAAATCATATTTCAGCCGCGCAGGGTTTTGCTTTAACCGCTTATTAATGTGCACGACATTTGGCTCGGCAAAGTATGAGGTAATTAGGTGGTTAAACACATGGCCACTATCGTCCATCACTTCGCTCGGTGTTTCGTCATACCAGCGAATGGTCAAACCTTGCTTTTTCAATAACTGAGTTAGGTCATCGACATTTAAGTAGAGGTTTTTGCCGCCTATTTCATCGGCGGCGCGTTCTAGATCCGGAAAATGATTTTGATGGTGCTCTTGGTGTGCACGAATTAAAAGGTGCGCAAACTGGCGGCCACTAATGCCGGTTTGAGACAGCATTTCGGGAATAGCTATTTGCAAAATATCATTTGAGAACAAAAAGTTTGGCTCAAGTGCCATGCCCTCAATCCCACCTGAGCGACCTTTTTGGGGCGTAATTGCATCAGCCTCTGGTTCGGTATCTAAAAACCACGACAATGGCTTTTGAAACACTTCTGCAAAGTTTTCTAGCATGCCACTACTTGGGGTGCGCTTGCCTCGTTCAATCATGGATAAATACGACACTGAAGGCGCAGATTGGGGATCTACCCGAATACACCGTGCAGAGAGGTCCTCTAAAGTAAGGTGATTGCGCTTTCGCAAGTTTCGTATTTTAGTACCGAGAAAATGTGACTTGCGCATTAATTCTGAACTCGTTTTCATTGTGCCCCCAAATATGTCAGTAACTATCAAGCGTCTTATAAGAATTTAAAAACCACACCCTCATACTATTCGCAACAAGAGGTCAGACCAGATTTTGTAAAATTTACACTGTAAAATTCTTTTTGTGAAATTTATTGATAATTTTTCATACACTGAAATTGTAGTCATTAATCAGCGAACACGTTATTCAGACAACCATAACGTGGTCAATATAAAATTTCGGTAACTGGGGATACATCAATGAAAGCACAACTTCAAACCAACGAATCATCGCAACCGCTTAGCGAAGAATGCCAAAAACTTATCATCGCTAAGCAGTTTTTAGATCAGCACTGTCCACTAGAGTTTGGCTCGCACACACAAGTTAGTGCATACGTTGTGTATTATAGCCATCTCATGGTGTTTTTTGCAGACGGCCAACATTGCGGGCTTAAAAACACAAAACAGTTCGTCGCATTATGCGGTCATAAAGAAGCACCCTCTACTATCTTGCTGCAAAAAGATGACGGCTTACATATTGAGTTAAGCTTTAATGTAGCGGGCGAAACCGGTAAGTACGACAAGGCACATATCAATGATGTGCAATATGAAACACCATTCAGTGCAATTGATACGCAAAACAGCAAACACACCAAACTTTGGATGAGCTTTATTGACGGCGTACAACATACGCTAGTAGAGGAGTCTCGTTGCAAGTGCTATCGCAGCAAAAACGGTGAGGATTACGAAGTTTAAAATATTTTCAAAAATTCATGCCCACCTGTGAACATGAATGAATATTTTGGCCACACGTTGTTTAGTGGCCAAATGTGAATACTTACTCGCGTTACAGCTATAAATTTTCAAAGCATTCTTTTCTCTCATCATTTTACATTTCATGCATTCAGATTAATTTCAGCTAACCTCAATATAATCGCGCGAAATTTCACTTGTGACTGGCATATATGAATAAAGTATTCTATTGGTTAAAAAATATGAATTGGATGCTGTGGGCTTTGATCCTCGGCATTGCAACTGGGCTCATTTTTGGCGAACGCGTTGCCTTTTTGAAACCGATTGGCGAAGGGTTTGTCAGTTTAATGCAAATTACTATTTTCCCTTATATTGTTGTCAGTCTGGTGGTGGGTTTAGGTAAGTTTAGTCCTGACCAAGTTAAAACCGTACTCGCCAAAGCCGCCATTACTATGCTGGCTTTATGGATCATTGGCTTAGCAGCTATTTGGTGCTTTACACTGACTTTACCTTCACACGATGCGGGCACATTCTTCTCTCCTGCTTTAGTGGCTCAAGCCCCAGATGTGGACTTTGTAAAGCAGTACATCCCCGCCAATCCGTTTGCGTCTATGGCTGAAGGTAATGTACCTGCACTGGTTATATTTTGTATTGCACTTGGCCTTGCGCTTATTTCTAATGGCCGAAAAAACCAGTTATTAGACGTACTTGAAGTCGTTGGACAAGGCCTTACCGTCATGTCAAAAAAGGTCATTAAGTTCTTTCCGATTGGTATTTTTTCAATGACTGCGAGCACCGCTGGCACAATTGGTAGTGAAGAGCTTAGTAACTTACAAATCTACCTTGTACTTGTTATTTGTCTTGGATTTTATTTAATGTTTGCGCTGCTACCCATGCTGGTTGCAGCCCTGACGCCAGTAAAGTATCGCGATTTAATCAAAGTTATGCGCAATGCTTGGATCACCGCTTTTAGTACAGGTAATGTGTTTATTGTATTGCCCGTCATCACCGAAGGGATTAAAGCGCACTTGGCAAAAATAAAGCGCAGTGATGAAGAGTCAGATCACATTGCAGAGGTACTGGTGCCAATTGCGTACACCTTTCCAAGCTTAGGTAAACTGACAACATTAATGTTTGTCACATTTGCGGCTTGGCTTACAGGCAACCCGATCACGCTCGAGCAAATTCCAAATGTCACGCTATCGGCTATGTTAAGTTACTTTGCCAATGTGCACATTGCGATTCCATACATGTTAGATAGCCTAAAGATACCCGCTGACAGCTATCAGCTTTACTTGTCAATGTCGGTGCTCACTGCAAAAGTCGTTTCACCGACAACCGTCGTGTATATTTTTGCAGTTACGCTGCTGTGTATTTTCTATAACAAGCAACAGCTACATTTAAAACGTATTCGTTCTATTTACTATCTGACTTTATTGTCTGTATTGCTGCCGGCATTTATGGTTATCAGCTTCGTCACTAACAATCACTTGGCACAAAGTACCAAAGGCGCCGATGATGTCATAGCCAATATGGTGGTGTCTGATCAAGTACCAAGCGACGTACTTAATCATGTACCCAAGGCTTATCAAAGTGGCGAGCTATCTCTCACTAATATTGAAATCATCAAAAAGAGAAACCTGCTGAGAATTGGTTACTTGGTCGATAACGTACCATTTAGCTACTTCAACCAAAAAGGTGAGCTTGTAGGCTTTGATATTGGCCTAGCGCATAAGTTAGCAGCCGATTTACAAGTCAAAGTTGAGTTTATTCCATTTAAAAAGCATCAATTGGCGGAGTATTTAAATAAAGGCTACTTTGATATCGCTATGTCAGGCCTTGAAATGAGTGTTGCCGATCTGCGCTCTGTGCGCTTTAGTAACCCCGTTTTAGAGCTGCAATTGGCACTCGTTGCCAAAGATCACCGACTCAAAGAGTTTGCAACGCGTGACCTTGTGCTTTCTAAGCCGCAGCTAAACTTAGCTCATGTTGAATATCAACCACTTATGCGAGATGTAGCGAGCGAGTACCAGCAGATAAAAGTTAATCAGCTAAACAACCATCAACAGTTTTTTGAAAAGCAAAGTGATTACGACGCATTGGTAATAAGCGCCGAAGCGGGGTTTGCATGGAGTATGTTTTATCCAGAATATGGTGTGGTTGTACCAAAAGGCGCTGAGCTTAAGTACCCAGTTGGTTTCGCAGTAGCAAAACGTAATGTAGATATTCTAAGTTATTTAAATACTTGGCTTGCCATTCAACAGAGCAAAGGCACCATAGAGCAATCATATAACTATTGGATCTTGGGTAATGGCACACAATCTAAAGAACACCGCTGGTCACTGCTTGACGAGTTCTCCAAGCAAAAAGCCAATTAACTCCCACACGTTTTAAGTCTATTTGGCTCCGATTCCGGTCGGAGCTATTTCCTTAAATATACACCTGCACAAACCAGATTGTACTTACCAGCACCTGTATACTGATAGCCAACAATAGTTTCAATTGAAACGATACTTTATTGGTTTTATGGTGAGTGAAATGCATTACTAAATGCGTCGAACAGTGTAGCGCCAGTGCCGAGAGTAACACCAGTGTTCTTTCTGAAACCCGCTCTTTATTTTGTTTAGCGTAGGCTTTGTCTTTATAAAAAACAATTAGCATCAATAGATTAGAAACTATCAGCCCGCCAAGTACTGCACCAAGCACACTGCTGTCTTGCGCTATTAGGGGTAAAATAAGCACCCCTAGCGTGCACAAAGACACAATCACGCCGCATTTAGCCAAAAACATGATAAAAGACTTAACAACCAAGTTGGTTTTCTCCTTTGGATTGAGCCACAAAATACAACTGGCAACTAGTCAATTGCTCTCTAAGCGCTTTTGATTGATTAAATTAAATAGCGCCACAGTTGCCGCCGCGTCATTGTACGCTCGGTGATGACCTGTAAGTGGGATAGATAAATCATGGCAAATCTTTCCCAGTGAATAAGAAGCATGACCAGGTAGCCACTTTCTACCAAGCTGTACTGTACAGAGTTTAGCGCGGCGAAATGGACGCTCTAAACGCCCAAATTCCGCTTTTATAAAGCCAAAATCAAAATTTACATTGTGGGCAACGAAAATGGCATCTTGAGTAAAGGTATCGATGTCGTCAATCACTTCGCTAAAAATGGGAGCGTCTGCAACCATTTCATTGTCGATACCGGTTAACTCTGTTATGTACTTGGGAACCCGCCGCTGAGGGTTTATCAAACTTTGCCATTGATCTATAACTTGCCCATTTTGCACCTTAATCATCGCAATTTCGGTAATTTTATCGTGCTCTTTTTTGCCGCCAGTGGTTTCTATGTCGACAACCACATAGGGCTGCTCTGGAGAAACCCGCCACTCCACAGACTGCACGTCTACGTTAAAACCGCTTAGCATCAACTTTTGAATCGTGACCAATTGGTTGCGCCTTAGGCTATCTCCCGGTGCTTTGACCTCAACAAACTTAACCCCCTTTTCAAACACCATTAAGTCTGGGTAACCATCTTTGAGGTTATTAAAATCTTTACTCATTGCCCTCAGCTGAGCACACACCGCCTCTATCGGTGCGTGTTTTGCAAACTCAAATAAATAAGCGAGTATGTCTGGTTGCCACAGCATCATCCGACAATGTGTGCCAAAGCGCTCAGATGCTTGTTTGACTAACCAATTAAGTAACGCTTCATTGCTATCAAATGTACTCAAACGCTGTTCAATTTCCGCCTCAAATACACGATAAAACGTATTATCTTTGATGCACTTAGGTGTACTTTCGAACTCATTTGAGAACGCATTTCGGCTATCTTCAAACAGCTCATGCCAAAAACTTAAGCAAAATAGCGCACGCCAAAGCATATTTTCACAATGAAATGCTTTAGTCCCCAGCCTTGCATACTGATTAACCAGCCCCTGCTCCACATAGCCTTTGTATGCTTCGTCTAAAGACAATTTAGGGCCGCTTTCACGCAGCATGTCAGTCAAAGCTGATGTGCGTTTTTTGGTGAACTTCAGTCGATAAAAATCTTCTGCGAAAAACAGCAGCTTTTCATCACTGGGCGACGCGATTACTTTTTCTATTTGTTGTTTACAACGTTCGTGCTCACCTTGGCTGTAAAGTAAACGAATATACTTTTCCTGTGCGCTTGAGTGCCCACTTAATACCAATAAAGATTCACTTAATCGGATGTTTTTGTCTGCCACCAAGTTGGCCAATTTGTAGCATAAATGGTCAAACTTAGTCTGAGCGAGCTGACCTACTACCGGAACGGCAAGCTCGCTTATTAATGTATTTGCCGTCTCCATTGCTGCCTGTTCTGTCATTGTTTTCAAATCGCTATACAAGCGGCTGTAATAAAATGCACTTTGCGCCTCTTGCAGGTCGTCAAAGTGGGCGTTGGTTTGGGTACGATCTCCTCGGGTATCCATCACCCCTAGGTCACGCATCGAAAATTGGGCGAATACACCCGCGGCCTTACCAAAAAACAAAAACAATAGGTACTCAAAATCGTCGTTAAATTCAGACATAAAATATCTGCTAAATACATCACTTTGAGATATGTCCAAAGTATCAAAATGCGCCTTTACAAACTCAAGCCAATTGGCTTTTTTAGCGGACTTTACAGGGGGAGAAGGTAAATTCTGTTCAGCTACAAGTGCTTGAAGTTGCGGTTTACTTAGCTCTTGTAGTAATAACACAGGGTGCTGAATATGCTTTGCAAAGGTCAGCCAACCTGCTTCATACAGTGCCCTAAAGGCAGCGTTATAGTCTGTAATTTCACTGTATTTCAAGTCGGCATGACACACAAACAAACGTTTGCGGTTAATTACGCGCACTAATAAACATTGAGACTGCTCATCAAGTGCCCTAAATGCACCTAACTTTTCTCTTTGTTCGTGATTGAGTAAATGATGACTAGTTTGCTCAATATAGCTCAACAGCTCAAAGAAATGGGTAAGATAGTACTTTTCTGGCAATGTTTTCACGGTAAAACCTGTATATTTGAACAGTGTTAATATGCCAAATTCGCCGTCAATTAGCCATTTATTTTTTACTTACTCTTGGGTGACGTCTGATTTAACAACCTTGTGTGCTAAATACTCTTTTAAGCAATTGAGTAAAGTTGCTGGCTGTATCGGTTTAGTAAGATAGTCATCCATTCCCGCATCTCGGCACTTTTTCTCATCGCCACTCATAGCATTGGCAGTCAGCGCAATCACGGTAATATTCTTGTTTTCTTCACCTGCCTGACCATCTCTAATGGATTGTGTTGCTATATATCCATCCATCTCTGGCATTTGGCAATCCATTAAAACTAAACAATAAGGAGAAGAGTGTTGGCTATGTCTGAGTGTTGTTAGTGCTTCTCGGCCATTCGCAACAACATCAACAAAATCGATGTCGAGCTTTTTCAACATGCTGGTTGTGACAATCTGGTTCACATGATTATCTTCAGCTAGCAGAATGCGAGGCTGTGGATCCCATACTATGTCGTCACCTGTCTCTGACTCTTTAAAGGATTTCAAGTAATGTGATGTGACAATCGGCTTAGCATTTGCCAGTGCTTCTCCGCCTTCACCGACTACGGACAGCGCATTGTGCAGGTCAGACGTGGTTGCTGGCTTTGGAAAATACCCAGAGAACCCACGTTTGGCAAAAAATGCTGCGTCTCCTTGGTGCCCCATCGACGTCATCATTATGAGTTTGATGCCCTTTAATCTCGTATCCTTTTGCATTTCACTGCCTAGCTTGGCCCCGTCCATAACCGGCATTTGCATATCTAAAAGCGCTATATCAAACAGCTTTTTATCTGGGTCTTTGAGGCGCGCTTCACACTGTGAAAGTGCTTCTATCGCTGAGGCAGCCTCTGTGACTTTAGCACCCCATAGCTGCAACTGCTCACGTAATACCGTGCGATTTGTTTGGTTATCATCGACAATCAACAACTCTAGTTTGCTGATATCAAAGTTGGGTAGATATTGGTTATTTTGCTCACCAACGTCGAGTACAATATTGAAGTAAAACTCACTGCCCCTCCCCTCGTCGCTTCGTACGCCGATACTTCCCCCCATCAGTTCACAAAGCTTTTTAACGATAGACAGCCCAAGACCTGTACCACCATACTTTCTCGTTGTAGAAGAGTCGACCTGAGAAAAGGTTTCAAACAATTTATGCTGTTTTGAAAGCGGAATACCAATGCCTGAGTCTATTATCGAGCAATCAAGTCGGAGCTTGTCGTCGTATTGCGTCAGCTCAGCCCTGATAATGATCTCGCCTTCTTCGGTAAATTTAATCGCATTACCGACTAGATTTGACAATACCTGCCGCAATCGGCTTGGATCGCCTTTTACTACGGAGCTTTCGACTTTTACGATATCCAGAACTAACTCGATGCCTTTACGCTGAGCTTGAAGCGCTGCAGACTCAGAGAAATCACCAAATAATTCTCTTAGATCAAAATCAAGTAGCTCCAGTTCCATTTTTCCAGCGTCAACTTTAGAAAAGTCGAGAATGTCATTAATCAGGTTAAGCAAGGAATTAGCACTGCTCATTGCCAACTGTGCTCTGTGCTTTTGCTCGTCATCAAGCGGGCTATTCAACATTAAGTTAAGCATTCCCAAAACCCCATTCATGGGCGTCCTGATCTCATGGCTCATAGACGCTAAAAATGCGCTTTTTGCCTCACTTGCTTGTTCTGCTTCAACTTTTGCATCTGCCAACGCTTTTTGCTGGCGGATTTGCTCTGTGATGTCCTGTAGAATCCCCACATAGGCAATCAACCGTTTGTGCTCATCAAGTACGGGGCCAATATGCATATTGTTCCAAAACGTCTCGCCGTTTTTACGATAGTTAAGGATTTTCTCGCGATGAGGCTTTTGATTTTGTATCGAATCACGGATCGCCTCAAGTGCTGTACTTGAAGTTTGCTCGCCTTGCAAGAATCGGCAATTTCTACCAAGCACGCTGTCGTCATAACCTGTGATGCGCTTAAATGCAGAATTAATAAAGCTAAGTGGCATATCTTTTTTATGGGCATCGGTTATCACAATACCCACATCACAAGACTCAATGGCATAGGCCAACAAATCATTGTGCTCTTTCGCTTGTTTCAACGCTTCGTGATACATTTTTTGATCTGTGATATCAGTCAACGATCCCGACATACGAGTTGCTTTGTTGTCACTATTTCTCAGCGCTAAGCCCTTAGAACGGTAAAATCGAAAGTCTCCACTTTCGTTTCTCATTCTAAACTCAACATCAAACCCTGTGCCAGTATCTAAGTGCGCATTTAAAGCTCCAAAGGTAATGGATTTATCTTCTGGGTGTACGTGCTTTTTTAGACTTTCGAAAGCATCAGGAAACCCAACTAAATCGTCTCCTTTGTAGCCCAGTAGCTCTCTGAACCTAGGAGAATAAAACATACCACCCCGCTCAATATCCCAATCCCAAATACCATCGTTGCTGCCCTTGATGGCCAATTTAAAACGCTCTTCACTTTTTTCGATGGCTTTTTGCGAAAGCTGCAATTGTTTAAATGGGTTAAGCAGTAACTGGCGACCAAAAAAGAATAACAGTAAAAAAGATAACAGCAGGCTTATCACAACCGCTTTAGTAATCGCCAATATAAAGGTGTTGACGCTGTTTTCAATGATTTGCTGGTCTATATAAAACTTAATGGCTATGTCTGTGTCTACTAATGTGCTTTTGTAAAGCTCAAAATAGGAGTGGTTTTCATCTGCATTACTGTATTTAACCCACTTACCAAATAAATCGACAACTAATTCCGTTTGCCCCATGTCGATGGCAATTAAAGACGTCAAATCAGTTTTAAACTCTGAGATCAGTACCCCTTCGGTAAAGCCGTTGTACTCAATGGGCACCGCAATCACAAACACAAACTGCTCGCCGTCATATTTTAGCGCAACAGCTTGCCCAAGCTCTCCCAAAAGTAACTGCTCCAACCAAGGCTCGTTATTAAAGTTTATATTTTCTAATGGTGAATTGGTAAATACCTGCTCTGAGAGGATATTGTATAGATGCAACGGCGCATGAGAGCCCAGCACTTTATATTCTTTTAAAAAGTCTGATAGCGAAGCCCTAGATATGTCGCTGCCCATTACGGCATTGGAGAGCATCGGAATTTTTGCTAAGTCTTTAAGAAGAATAAGACGAGTAGAAATAAACTGTCCAAGGTTACTGACTGCAAGCTTGGCCTCAGTTTGCCGAGCCTGGACTTGCAACTCTTTTACAGAGCTATTTGCACGCGTGCCAACCAGTGCCAAACTGATAACGATCGAAAATACTAAACTACACAGCAAAAAGGCATAAAAAGCTTTGTCTGACGACATGCTAAACGCCTTTTTTAACCAACTTCTCATGAATTATCCACCAGTACTTTAGTGCTTCCATTTGACTGAAAATAAGCCATACAAAGGTCCTTTAGCCCCAGAGCTTCATGTGCATCAGGGTCGTTTGAACTCCATTTAGAAAATGGCTTTTTATACGTTTTAATCAAACCAGTGACTGGCGTAGTTAAGTTTTCGAGAGACTCCTTAAAAGCGCTGCGATCCCTTCCCATATCGCCAGTTAATTTAATTTGCGCCATCGCAGCTAAAGACACTTTGCCTAAGTCGTAACCATGAATAAAACCGGTCGGGGCAAATAAAAAATCTCGCTCTGCAAACTCATCAGAAAAAAGTGTTTTAGCCCGTTGCCACACTTGTTTGGCGTAATCAGACATTGGCCTATGCTGAAACGAAAAGCAGCTTTGGATAAAATGTAAGTCGATGCCGGATGCGAGATCCACTTTTGCTTTAGAAAAGAAGTCTCCACCGGTGATCCCCCAGTGGCTAATTATCGGTAACCGCTGATCATTTGGATAATCAGCCATTGCGCTGATAAGCTGCTTGCCTTCTATCGAGTTGCCTACAAATAATAAGCAGTCACTGTCTTTTGCCAGCATTTCTCTAATGTGTATTTTAGCGCTGCTCACTTTCATGCCCCAATCAAACCAAGTCACATCGGGCTGTTCATTATTCATAGCCTTGCCAATGGATTTATAATTTGATTTGCCCCATGGGGTGCGTTCTAAAAGTAGGTGAGGTTTTTTACATGATCGAGCTGTTGCAAACTCAACAAGTTTTGGACCCGCCTTGGTGTCATCAACTGATAATCGGTAAACCCAGTTTTCGCCTTGGTCGTACCTTGTAATTGGGCCGCCAGCAGCCCAAGGAACTAATAAGGGTATCTCATTTTTATTAATAAATTCTCGATATTTAATGTAAGGTGGTGAATGTAAACCACCTAACACAAACAAGGCTGAAGGGTCTTTTAAAAACCGTTTGAAATGCAAAAAGCTACGATTACTATTGCCACGATGATCCTTCGACAGTAATTTTACTTCGAATCCTTGAACTTGCTTATCAACTTCGCTCAATGCCGTTAAAAATCCCATTTTAATCGCAACAGCAGATGTTTTGTGCGTACTGTAATCAGAATCATGATACACATAAATAGGTGGTAAATTTTTATTCTCACCGAGCGCATACGCCGAAAAACACAACCAAAGCACAACCACACAGTATTTAGCCATAAGTACTAATCGTTAAATTCAGATTTACTTAAATTTAGCCTATCTTGCCAAACATTGCTCGGTAATTGCAATTCAATCAAAGTATTAAATGCCGACTAGTTGCTCTACGGCCTGCCAAGTTTGCGCACTATTAATAATCCGGCCATGGCCTTGCCCTAAAGTCGTTGATAGGCTTGCGTGTTCATGCAATTCAACCTGCTTTTGAGTGTGGCTATACTGAGCATATTTATCGTCTTGATCGTGAACAACCAGCAGTTGCCCCTGTTTCTCCATATGCAATTCTGGTTGTAGATCTTTGAACACCATTTCATGCTCGGTTTCTACTTCATTCAACAGTTTTTCAAACAGTTGGCTAGCAAGCCCTGTAGATAAAATTCTATGCTGAAATGAATTGTAAAAGTCAAACGTTGGGGCGATTAGTACATGACGTGCACCTTGGGTTGCATTTAGCGCACCAATAGTACCCATAGAGTGACTCACAACACCTTTAATATCACGGTGTTCATAAGTAGAAAGTACCGTTTTAAGGCCTTTGATAAACAAAGGAAGGTTAGCAAAACGGCCTGCGCTTTTGCCATGCCCATAATGATCAAAGCCCACAACTGAAAACCCACGTTCTACAACTTTTTGCATCAGTGGATAAAACTGTGTCACGCTACCCGACCAGCCATGCGTAAAAATTACAGTCGGCCCTTGTCCGGCTTCAACAACATTAAGCGCACCATATTGAGAATCTACCTTAGTCACACGCATAGACTCAGGTAATGGTAAAGCTTTACGATTAGCTTGGGGAGTCAAAAGCAGTTTTCGCGTAGCTTTCATACTGGTATTGGGGGCGACTTTTGCCATCAAAGACGATACACCTCGTGTTAACAGGTAGCTCATAGATTTTTTGCTATTACTGTCTGAAAAATAGATTTTGCTACTCATTAGTTGCTAACTCCATACTTTGCTAAAAGTGAATTAAAACCAGATTTAAAGCGGCTGCGACTGTCGTCTTCAAGGCTTAGCCAGCGTAAACTCTGACTCCCCAAATAGAGTGAGTAGAGCTCAAATACAAATTGCTTCGGGCTGGTGTCTGGCTTTAATTCACCGTCTGTAATTGCTTGAGAAACAATGTGCTGCAAATAACTCAGCCAGTTTGTCAAAGTCGACTCAATATGATCTCTGATCGCACCTGGTTGATCGTCAAATTCAATTGACGCATTCATAAATATGCAAGTCACTGCATCTGGTTGGTACCAGTTCAGCCAGTTTTGGGTTAGCTGATTCAGCTTTGTGATACCACGAATATCTTTGTCGCACGCAAGTACAACATGCTCGCGAAATCGTTCTGCTGCATACTCAAGCACCTCTAATTGCAAGGTTTCTTTTGAGTTGAAATGCCCAAACAGCCCTGACTTTGACATGCCAGTAGCCGTCGCCAGAACGCCGATAGTTAAATCGTTCAAGCCAGTTTCAGATGCAAGCTCAAGACCTTTCGCCAAAATCTGCTGCTTTGTTTGTTTACCTTTACCCATACCACCCCAAAAAAAGAACGAACGTTCGGTTTATAATAGCGCGATACTTTTTGAGGTCAAGCATGAGGTGCGAAATCATGGCCGAGGGGCGTGACTTTTGCGCAAGGTGAAATGAGCCACTTTATAGATCGCCGACCTCTTCGCCCTAACCTCTTCAACAATATTGGCTCTAACCTCCCCAACTGAATCGCCCCGGGTTTGCCAGAGGCTCAATAACTTGAGAAACTGGAAATATGAAAAAATCAAATCGCTATACATCTGAATTTCGTGAACGTGCAGTCAGGCTGGTTACCACGCAACAGCATGAGTACCCTATCTCTTGTTGGGCTGCACTAGTATCCATTTCAGATAAACTTGGCTGTACGCCAGAAACACTCCGGGCATGGGGTTAAAAAGTCTCAAGCACAGCCTTCCGACTCATCTTCTAATTCTCAATCTGCTGAGGAGCGGTTAGCTGAGTTAGAGCGCGAAAATAAAGAATTAAAACGCACAAACGATATTTTGAGGCAAGCGCCGCTTTTTTCGCCCAAGCGGAACTCGACCGCAAACAGAAATAGCCGTGGCCTTTATTGATACTTACTGTGAGCATTTCAGTATCGAGTCACTCTGCAAGGAGCTGCCAATTGCAGCTTCTACTTATTACGCCCATAGCGACTACAGAGGCAGCCTGAACGCATGTCTAAACTTATAAGCGCGATATAGAACTTAAGACACTCATTCGCCAAGTGTGGGAAGATAACATGGCTGTTTATGGCGCTAGAAAAGTATGGCAAAAACTGAAAAATGACGGTCATCAAGTAGCACGTTGTACCGTGGAGCGGTTAATGCGAAAAATGGGTATTCAAGGTGCTCGGCGGGGCAAGGTATGCAAAACGACTCTGCCAAACGAGCAGCAAGATAAGCCATTAGATTTAGTTAATCGCCAGTTCACTGCTGAGCAACCAAATCAACTCTGGGTTGCAGATATCACTTATGTAGCCACTTGGAGTGGGTTTGTTTATGTGGCATTCGTCATAGACGTGTTCTCGCGATATATCGTCGGCTGGCGTGTTTCAACCACAATGCATACAGAACTTATTCTAGATGCATTAGAGCAAGCAATTTGGCATCGAGGTGACACGCGGGGCCTTATCCATCACAGCATCAGAGGAAGCCAATATCTCTCAATCAAATACACTGAACGCCTTATGGAATCTGGGATAACAGCATCTGTGGGTAGTGTTGGGGACTCGTATGATAATGCGATGGCTGAAACGATAAACGGGCTATTTAAAACAGAGATTATCCGCAGGAATGGTCCATGGAAAAATGTTGATGCCGTCGAATACGGTACCCTAGAGTGGGAAAATTGGTTTAATAATCAACGCTTACTCTCTTCAATTGGCTATGTGTCACCTGCTCAATATGAAGCAGACTACTATGATAAATTAACAGGGTCAGGTAAAGTGGCCTGACTTAAACAAAACAGTCTCCGATGAACTCGGGGCGATTCATTATGTCTATGCGCAATAATAAACTGAAGGGTTTATATCTCAATGTTAATAACAAAAATTGAAACAGAACGACTGACACTAAGGGTTATAGCAGAAGGTGATGCAAGAGATCTGTTTGATATATTTTCAGACCATGAAGTCATGAAATATTGGAATACGGCACCTTGGAGTTCTATTGATGAGGCAAGGTCATTTATAACTAGTAGTACAGAAACAATGAATAACAATACAGACGTGACGTTAGGTATTTACCTAAAGAATACGGAACAGCTTCTAGGTAAAATAATGCTATTTAACTACCAAAAGGAATCAAGACGTGCAGAAATCGGTTTCGGTGTAAGCCGAAAATTCTGGGGGCAAGGCATTATATTTGAGGCTGGAAATGCACTAATTACTTACGCATTCAACACTCTACATTTACGTAGAATTGAAGCTGAGATAGATCCAGATAATATTTCTTCAGGTAAAGCTTTGGAGCGATTAGGTTTTATAAAAGAAGGTCATCTGAAGCAGCGATGGGAAATTAATGGAGTTGTATCCGATTCTGCGATTTATGGGCTACTAGCTTAATGTTTAGCAAGCGCATAACAAGGCACTCAAACTGACCTCCAACACGTGGCATTATGAGTAAAAATGAAATTTCGCCGCCTTCTTCGAGAAAGTAAATTATTCTGTCCTTCTGAAATAGATATTTCGGGTGGAACTTTAAATGAATCTGGCGGAGGGTTCTTGCCTACCTTGAGTAACATTTGAAATCAAAGGGGTGAAATCAAAGCGTTCACCCATTGATTAGAAAAGATAGTTAAGTGCATTCAAAGCCTGAGATTGAGTATTTGGAGATACATCTTGCTGATTAACTAAGTGATTTAAAAATAATTCGACTTCTGTATCTCCCATAGTAGAACGAATTAAATCGGATAAAAGAAGCGATCCAGAGGGCGTTCAAAATTCT
>NZ_AUXT01000214.1 GCF_001625595.1 Pseudoalteromonas luteoviolacea NCIMB 1942 | reverse complement strand
TGTGGCTTAAGAACTAAGCTGTGAAGAAAGCATAACAGTGCTCAATATGGCGAGCATACAAATCCTACCATAGTTAATTATCACTCGGCTTCTTCATAAAACACCTTTTATATCAGTATTTTGTTTGGCTTTTTTATCAAGAATATAGAAAAAAATGTGGATAGACTATTTTTTATTCACGTGTAATACTTTGTAATAGTTGAGAGGAAAGGACTTTTATATAGTTATTGTTGTTTAGTAACTTGCAATAAAGACAGGCTATGGACCAAAAACTAATTGAGCAATTAAATTTTGATGAATATGCAGTGGATGTGGTTGAAAATTCAGACCTGACCAAACATCATATCAATGCGACGCTATTGGTTGATGAAGATTCAGTGTCAGAGCAGGATCGCATTAAGCTATTAACTGAGCTAAACCTGTATCGAAACTCGGCGTCAATTGAGGTCGAGGAGGTTACCACTGGCGTGTTTAACTTACGTTTTGCATTACTTAACTGATTGACTTATTTTTTATTGCTCTGCAATTAAAGAGGTTTAGCCTTGATGTTGGAGCGATATTATGACTTAGACGTTGTGTTATAAATCGCTTTATTGAGTCTATGGTAAGCTATATTCGTAGTGATTATTGCAAGGCATCCAGTGAGCTTGAGTGTTATTTATACAAAGTAATGCGCTACTAAAAATCCTATACTTGAGCTGATTACAATGTGTTTTCAACGATAGAGCGCGCTCTGATTATCTTAATAGCTCGATAATAAAACCCTTACCTCACGTTTATTATAAATAGTTAATTTTGAAAGCTTCATAAAATATGCATTTTTAAATAAAAAATTTAAAATGCTTAAATTAGTTAGGTAGACTGATGTGTTACTTCTAATGACTCCCAATATAAACCTTTTATCTATTTATTTTGGCCTTAAGCGTAGGTGCTTACTTTTAATCTCAAAGTTCATGTTGGTTATATTCAATGGCTAAAAGACTATCTGTGTTTTTTATTTAGCTTTAATTTTATAAAAATACAAAATAAAATTTTTGTTTACATTTTAGGTGGCAAGCATTAGATTGATGTAGCAAGTATATCATAATAAGAATGGAGCTTGTGATGGAATGCTTATTACACAAGAAAAGTATCAAGAAATCTTCAGATAACAATAACTCACTTACACAAGGTCAAACTAACGAAATCGCCGATGGTGTTAATGTTGCCGAGTTCTATTCATCTGCTGGCTGTACAAGCTATGCATGTTGCCAAGAGGTATGAGTCAGGTTTGAGATTGAAAGTAAAGAGCGTCCATAGGGGCGCTTTTTTGTAGTATAAATGTATGGGAACTTGCAGTTGTGAATGAAAATTATCACATTGAAATAAAAGATAAATTTATGGCGTTTGGTGATGAGGCTGAGCGTGATATGGAGTGTAGCTTTCATATCGAAATACGAAATGAAGAATCACGTAAATATCAGGTTGTATTTAAAAGTGGATTTCATAGTTTCTTAAACTCATGTCTAGGTATTGGCGAGTTGGCGAATATGCTACCTAATTGTACCAAGCAACTATCAGAGTTTCTTGTGATAGATGAGCCTGAGAACGGACTTGTTTTGGCCAAAAATACGCTCTATAACGACGCACTTTTATTGATAATAGAAGAGCTGGCTAGGTATTCAGGCAAGTCTGTTGAGACCTTTTTTGAGCTAATTCAATCGCAAATACTTAGGGACCTTAATATCATTTTATTGAGAGATAATCATGTTTTTGCTCAGCCCGTTGGGGAGTATTTAGTATTTGAAAGTGCTAATCGTGAAAATATACTTCGTGTGAAACAAGATGAACAAGGTAAAACTATTGAAGCTATTGATATTAAGAGGCTTATTGGCACAGTTGAAGACAGTGAGTATGAATTGCTCAAACATGAGCGATGGCTAGCGCAAACTGGTGAGCGCAGATATAAAAACACTGGACTTAGCTACACAAAATATTGCATTGATGGAAGTGAAAGTTTAGAGCTATACGAATTTGTATATCAGTCGGTTTCTTCCCAGCAGAATAAAAAGCTGAGCAGGCGTATTGAACGTATAAAGTGATTGTCATAGCTAACTAAATAGGTGATTAATTTAGTACTTTGCTTTAAAATTCAGGATATTGTTTACCGCGTTGGGAATATTAATGTGTGGCTCAAAAGTAAAGTTTTAGAAGGGACCTCTGTTGTACTTGAACCGATTAAAATGGCTCATGTAGAGCAGTTAATTGATGCTGTTCGGGATGGGAATAGTTGGGAGCTATGGTATGCATCAGTCCCTTCTCCAGATAAAATGTTTGGGTATGTTGAAAAGGCGGTTGAGTCAGCAAAAAATGGTGCCCCCGCTTTTGTTGTCAAAACGAGCGTTGATAATAAAATAGTCGGTACAACTCGATTTTACGACGTGTTCGATCTACATTGTAGAGCCGCAATTGGCTACACATGGTATGCTGATACAGTTAAAAGAACGGTAGTTAATTCTGAAAGTAAATACTTACTTATGCAATATTTGTTCGAAACGAATGGTGCACTGTCGCTCGAGTTTAAAACGCATTTTTTTAATCAGGCTTCTCGCACTGCAATAGAGCGATTGGGTGCTAAACTTGATGGTGTTTTACGTAGTCATCAAGTGATGCAAGACGGGTCAATAAGAGATACTGCTATCTACTCAATCTTGGCGCATGAATGGCCATCTGTAAAAAACAACTTACTTGCCAAAATCGAGCGCTATTCGTAGAAAACTGAAATTTGGCGATAGTAGGGGTATTAATGCACACAAGAAGTGGGCTAGATACTTTTACCAAATCACTAGCGTGTTTCTTTCCTTTATAACACTCCTCCAATATGGGTTGTTACTAACCTTTTAACTGTCTGCACTTTTCATGTCGTTGAGTAATTTGGTTTCCCAATCTAGTCGTAACGCCATTCTTCTTTTAAATTTGTTTATTTTTCACAACTTTCGTCAAAATCGTAAAGAATTAATACTTTCATAAGGCGAGAGTATGCTTATGTTTTGTAAAATAAAAAGAGGAAAAAAGTGATTTTTTAAACTGTTTTTCGGAACAAAACTCAAAAGTTGACTTGACATATTATGTCTCGATTGGCAAGGTTAGAACATAACTCATACAATCAATCCGGTGTAATTTCATTTAAAAATGCACCATTTGACATAAGGAATTTCTTACATGGAATTTAATGAGCTTGCGCTAAAACTATCTCAGTATGAAACTGAAGGATCGAGTTTCGAGTCATTTTTTATCAATCATGTTGGTCAAGAAGTACTACAAGTTATTGTGGATGGAAACGATGAACTTCCTATCTTTGTGACACACACAGATGAGCAAGTATTGTGTATTTGCTATTTGTTTTCTGAAGAAGAAATCAACGCGGATAAACATGCAGAATTAAACGACACCCTGCTACGTCTGAATGTGCCAATGCCATTGAGTGCATTTGCAAAAATCGACAATAAATATGCGGTTTTCGGTGCGCTTTCTACAAACTCGACAATTGAACAGTTAAGTCATGAAATCATTACTTTAGCTGCTAATTCAATAGATGCGTTAGAAGCTATTAGCGACTATTTGACCGAATAAAAGGAGTATTCAAAATGAGTATTTTAAAGAAGTTATTTACCGCGGTTAAAGGTGGTGTAACCGAAGTGGGTGAAAGCATTGTTGATGCCAACGCAATCCTGATTTTCGAGCAAGAGATCAGAGATGCGCAAGAAGCGTTAGCAGTAGCAAAGCGCAGCCTAACTGAAGTTATGGCTAAAGAAATGCAAACAACAAGATCTATCAAGGCGTTAGATAGCGAGATCGAAAAACACGAGGGTTATGCAGGTCAGGCGCTGGAAAAAGGGGAAGAGCCTCTTGCTTTGGAAATTGCGGGTAAAATCGCTGAATTTGAACAACAGAAATCTCAACAGCAAGAAGTGTTAGCTACCTTTACTGCTAGCGTTACTAAATTAAAGCAGCAAGTTAAGCGAGCTGAAAAGACCATCGTGGAGAATCAACGCCAGCTGAGCATGGTGAAAACCACAGAAAGTGTGCAAAAGGCAACTATGGCGGTAAATGACAATATGGCGTCAGGTGATTCTGCAATGGCTTCAGCTAAACAGTCTCTTGAGCGTATCAAGCAACGTCAGATAGATAAACAAGACCATTTGGATGCTGCACAACAACTTGCTGATGAAAGTAATGATAAATCTCTACACGACAAGATGCGTGCAGTAGGGATCGGCGACGAAGCCGCAAAAGGTGCTGATATTTTAGCGCGCATTAAAGCAAAACAGAGTAAATAGCTGCGATGACCGACAGTAAGAACGCTTGGAAAAAGCAAGAGAAAGCGGTACGTGCCACGCAACTTGCTTTTGACTTAAGCTCTGAAGTGCAAAAGTTTATAAAAAAAAGTGCAATTGACGAAGAGCTGACCCCATCAGATATGATCAGGCGAATTTTAGGGCTTGAAATCAAGTCAAAAAAGACGCGCCAGAGGCTCAGTTTTAACTTAAGCGATGAAGAGATAGCGTTGCTTGCTGAGCGGTTCAATATACCAGACGCTGATAAACGCTTGGTAAAACAGAAAGTAGCAGATTTTCTGATCGAGCATGTTAAAGAGACAAAATGATTCACAGCGTGAACTGATTTAGCGCATTGCAGTATACAGAGTGGAGGTATACGGAAATTTATGGACTTTCTTAATACAATTTTTACTTTTCCGACAGTTGTATTCACGACGTTGCTCCTTATCGTAATTGGCTTTTGGGTCATAACGTTGCTGGGCTTTGCTGACATTGACATGTTAGAGGGAGATGTTGAACTTGAAGCCGACGCTGGTGAATCAATACTCCAAATGGGGTTTGGTGGTGTACCACTGACCATCTCAATTAGCCTGAGTGTGCTGATCAGTTGGGTGATCAGTTTTTACGCCCATCAATTATTTGAGTATGTGTTAGGTGAAGGCGTGGTCTTTTATCTGCTAGGTGCAGCGGTGACGTTTGGCTGTTTTGTTATCTCAATTCCGTTAACTGCACTATTGGTTAGGCCTCTCAGGCGTTTTTTCGACAGTAAAGAAACCGCGTCTAAAAACGAATTTATTGGCCTCGAGTGTGTTATTGCAACAGGCAAGGTAACAAACAGCTTCGGACAAGCAAAAGTGCAATTTCAGGGAACTGAACAGTTAATTGAAGTGCGCAGCGAAGAAGGCAATGAATTTAAACTGGGCGATACAGGATTACTCATAGAGCATGACGAAATACGAAACAGTTACGTAGTTGTCGTCAAGCCTTGGTAACAAAATAATAGGATAGTAAACGCTCACAAGCGTCATAATTAAAAGTGGTCCATACAATAACGGGCCGTTAATGAAAAAAACGAATAGTGGCTTTGTATTGAGTTTAAGTGAAAACAACCAAAAGCGAAGCTATCTCGGGAAACCAAATATTTAGTTAGGAACACGCATGGAATTTTTAGATAATCTAGGACCCATTTTAACAATCGCTGGCGTTTCAATTGCGGTTATATTTGCGATTATTTTGATCGTTGGTAGGTTTTATCGAAAAGTGGACCAGGGTCACGCGCTTATAATCAATAAGATGAAGAGTGAACCGGATGTAACGACGACAGGTGGTATTGTCTATCCGGTTATTCATAAGATGGAAGTGATGGATATTTCTACCAAGCGGATGGTGCTAGAGCGCAGAGAAAACAGTGGCTTAATTTGTAAAGATAACATCCGAGCTGATATTGCCATTACTTTCTACATCCGTGTAAACGAAAACAAGCAAGATATTTTGCGTGTCGCAAAACAGGTCGGTTGTGCCCGCGCTTCCCAGCCTGAAACGCTACAAGAATTGTTTGAAGCAAAGTTTTCTGAAGCGTTAAAGACAGTTGGTAAACAAATGAACTTTGAAGAGTTGTTTACTCACCGAAATGAATTCAGAGATGCGATTAAAGAAGTCATTGGTCAGGACCTATCGGGTTACACGTTAGAAGACGTAGCAATTGATTACTTAGAGCAAACTTCTATTCATAAGTTGGATGAAAACAATATCTTAGATGCTGAGGGTATTCGCCGCATCACAGAGAAAACTGCTGCGCAAAATGTTCAAACAAACCAATTGAAGTGTGACGAACAAGCGCAAATTGAAATTCAAAACCAAGCAGCGCTTGAAAAGTCTCTAGAAATTGAGCGCCAAAAAGAAGACGCTAAGGCAAAGCAGCAGCGCGAGATTGATACTGTGCGTGCGCGCGAGTCGTCAGAAGCTGAGCGTGTTAAACAAGAAGAACGCCTAAAAGCAGAAGATGCGCGACTTAAAGCAGACGAAGCGCTTGAAATTGCAGAGCAAAACAAGCAGCGTGAGATTGATATTGCTGAGCAAAACCGTCTACGCGTACTCGCTATCGAAGAAGAAAAAGTTGCACGCTCTCGTGAAATTGAGGTGATTGAGCGCGAGAAAGAAACTGAAATCATGCGCATCAACAAAGAAAAAGCGCTAGAAGTTGAGCGCAAAGAAATCGCTGAGGTGCAGCGTGACAGAGTTGCTGTTGAGAAAACCGTTGCTGAAGAGCAAGAGCGTATTAAAGATGTTCAAACTCTGGCAGCTGCTGAGCGTGAAAAAGAAGCGATTGTCATTCGAGCTAAAGCCGAAGCTGAAGAAGCACTGGTAAAAGATATTGAAGCTGCGAAAGCACAAGAGCAGGCGGCTGAGTTTAAAGCTCGTGAACTGGAAAAAATGGCAGAGGCCGAGCTGCGTATTGCTAACCAAAGTGCCGAGTCTAAAAAGATTCTTGCAGAAGCTGAGCAAGTTGAAAAAGCAGCATCTGGATTGGCTGAAGCAGAAGTTATCAAAGCACAAGCTGAAGCAAATGCAAAGCAAGGTGAGACTGAAGCGCAAGTACTAGAGCAAAGACTAGCAGCAGAAGCGAAAGGTAAGCGAGAC
Source organism: Pseudoalteromonas luteoviolacea NCIMB 1942 (assembly GCF_001625595.1). GTDB lineage: Bacteria > Pseudomonadota > Gammaproteobacteria > Enterobacterales > Alteromonadaceae > Pseudoalteromonas > Pseudoalteromonas luteoviolacea_A. The sequence goes on along the minus strand of NZ_AUXT01000214.1, from coordinate 69,810 downwards.
ATTGGCTTTGCAGAAGCTGAAGTACAAACGGCTATGGCTAAGTCGATTGAGAAACAAGGTGAGGCTGAGGCGATTACCTTAGAGCGTCGCATGACAGCAGAAGCGAAAGGTCTAGAAGAGAAGCTCGAAGCGCTAAATGCAATGGACAAAGATGCGAGAGATTATGAAGGCTTTACGCTGAAACTGAACCAGCAAAAAGAGCTCACTTTGGCTAAGTTAGAAACAGAGAAAGAAATTGCTGCGCACCAATCTGAGGTCTTAGCGAAGACACTAGGCAATGCAGACATCAATATCATGGGTGGTGACGGTCAATTCTTCAACCAGTTCATGAAAGCTATTACGCTAGGCAAGTCAATTGATGGCCTAGTGGATGAAAGTGACACAGTACAAACTTTATTTAAAGACCACCTAGCTGGTGAAAGAAACATCATGGATGATTTGAAAGGTGTGTTAAGTGGCGCAAATGCGTCGTCAGAAACAATGAAAAACGTCGCTATGAGTAAGTTTTTCCAACAACTAGGTAATACCTCAGACGCTGATAAGCAGCAGTTGTTAGCGATGCTGGGCAACACCTTAAATGGTAACGCCAAGTCTGTTGGTAAGTCAGAAGGACAAGAATAAACTCAGCGGACATATTCTGGGTGTGCGGCCAAACGCACACCTAACTTACCTTTCCATTTACCTTCCGTGTACAACAGGACAGTAAACTATGACGGATTCTGCAAATAATGCTGCACTTGAACAAGGGTCTTACGACCTAATCAAGCGCCGATTGAGCAACTCAGGTGCTCAGCTTCGCAAAGACGTTGATACCTTAAATCAAAACCGAATCGACACATTTGGCAGCACTGAAATCAAAGTAAAAGGGCGAGCCAGAGTAAGAACTGAGCATAACTGCATTCCTCGCGATATTGTGTTGATTGGCGATAAATTGATATTTGCCTACAACGTTTTCTTGGGGCTCAAAAAAAATATTCATGTTAGCGATGTATTTAGTGTTCAAAAACTGGTTTATCAGGATGACCACTATGAAGTTGAAAATTACCCGAGCGAAACAAAATTTCTGACTGATAATCGCTTTTTACGAGATTTCGAAGAGCTCTATACTTATTACAAAGAAACGCACCTTCAGCACTTATATCAGCAAAATGGTAAACTTTTCGCGGTATTTCAAATCGGCGAAAAACTCACGGATGTGCGAGTTTTTCGTTGGGAAATCGCTGCGGATAATACTTTAGATTACATCGATAATCGTGGTGAGCGAGATATCAAGGGTAATCAAGATTATGATTTCGAATGGTTAAAGACAGATCGCTCTGATCACGTAGAAGGGCGTCACCCACATATTAATATACTCGACCGTGTTTTTGTTGAAACGGTTGGTGGCGACTTAACCATTAAAATTGAAAACAACACAGAAAGTGGCGAAGGGATCTATGCAGAACCCGTTGATGATAAAAATCAGTCACTGGCAGATTGTGAAGTTGAGTATGCGCAGCTTGGTGAAATCATTCTGCTGAAGGTGCTGCCATATCGAGAAAAAGTATGGCGTCACTATATTTTCAACTGCATTACTCAAAAGGTTATTCGCCAAGATGCTATGTCAGACGCGTGTGTGCAGCTTCCTGACGATCATGGTGTGATTTATCCGGGCGGTTACTACTTGCAGTCTGGACAAACAAGACATTTTGATGACCAAATCGAAAACCTAGAGTTCCACAAACAAATCAAGTCGCCTAACGGCGAAGACGTACTTTACGTCTTTTATGAACCGACAGAAGGTCGTTACGCGCTGTTTGCGTACAACCTGATTGAGAAAAACCTCCAAAACCCGATTTACTGTCACGGTTATGGCCTATACGACGATGGTTTGACTATCACGTTCAAGGCCGAAAAAGAAGAAGCTGAGCGAGTACACCCGATTCAGGTTTGGGATAGCCCATTTTGCTCTGTTGAGTACGCGGCCAATGCACCGACGCCGACTAGTATGTTGGGTAAGATTGGTAACCCAGATTTGGTACGCGGGATCTCAGATCTTTACAGCGTGTGTAAGGCGATCAGTGAACAAAATCCAAATGTGTCTCACTATGAGAGTCTTATTTCTCTGACACGAAGTATTTTGGATAGATATCACTGGTTGGTAGAAAGCGATTTCTCGGCACTTAATGGACAACTTCATGAAATCTTTGAAACGTCAGAGCAAGTGCTGGATGAGTTTGAAAAAGTAAGTCAAATTCAAGAGACCGCCAAAAAAGCGTTGGCTGATATTCAAGCTCAGTATAAAGGTACAACCAAAGAAATACGTCCAGATAGCTTTAAACGTGCCACCGAATTTGTCATAGGTCTTGAGTCTATAAAGCAGCTCAAAGGCAAGGTTATTAGCCTCGAAGAAGTTAAATATATTAATCTTGAGGCGCTTGGTTTACTGCAACAAAAGCTGGACGAAAAAACGCTCGATTTAAGTCAAGCAACTGCGGAGTTCTTGCAGCAAGATACTGCGCTAGCGCCATATCACGAGAAGTTGGAAGAGCTAACCGGACTGAGCGAAAAAAGCGACAGTGTCACTGAATTAAATGGCTTCTTGGAAGCGCTTGATGCTTTGGGTGGAGAACTTGACCTGCTCAATCACACGATGCTAGACCTTGACATAGATGATAGCCGAGTTAGGACTCAGATCTTAGAAGATGTCAGTGGTGTCTATGCTCTGGTCAATAGGGCTAAAGCAAGTATCGAAATTCGCAGAAAGAGCCTAGGCAGCGTAGAAGCCAAAGCTGAATTCGCGGCCCGTTTTAAGTTGTTCAGTCAAAGTATTACCAGTAGCTTAAACAATGCACGTACGCCAGAGCAATGTGATGAGCAGTTGTCACGCCTGCTTATCCAACTAGAAGAGTTGGAGTCACAATTTAGCGAATACGATGAGTATCTCGCTGAAATCATGGCTAAACGTGATGATGTTTATGAAAGCTTTGAAGCACATAAACAGCAACTGATTGATGAAAGGCAGCGTAGAGCGTTAAACCTGGCCAATGCGGCAGAGCGAATCCTTCAAGGTGTAACAAGACGCTCTCAAAGTTTTACTGAGATAGATGAGATCAATAGCTACTTCGCATCGGATCCGATGATCAGCAAGTTGCGTAACTTGACTCAAGAGCTCAAAGAGCTTGGCGATGAGATAAAAGCTGACGACATACAAGCGAAATTGAAAGCTTGTAAAGATCAAGGCATACGTTCACTGCGAGACAAGCAAGATATATATAGCGATGGTGGAAACTCGGTCAAAATTGGTAAACACAGCTTTGGTGTGAACAAACAATTATTAGACCTAACATTGTTACCACGTGATGAGGACTTGATGTTCCATCTAACTGGCACAGAGTATTTCGAGTCTATTCAGGACAAACAAATTCGCGAAAAGCTGCTGACTTATCGTCCTTATTGGCAGCAAAATTTAGTCTCTGAAAATCAGGATATTTATCGTGGCGAGTTCTTAGCTGCCCAAGTATTGAAAGCCGCTAATGAGGCATCTCAAAGTCTTACATTTACTGAGCTAGAAACGGCAATCCAAGAAGAGCGCATTCTGCCATTGGTGCAAAAATTTGCTGAACCTCGCTATCAAGAAGGCTATGAAAAAGGCATTCATGACCATGACGCAGCGATGATTTTGAGTAACTTACTAGGCCAGAAGAAAGCCTTGGGGCTGCTTATTTACCCTAGTTCAGCGCGTATCGTGGCACAATTGTTTTTTGGCCAAATTGAGCACCAAGTACAGGCCAAGTGGACAGAACAATCAAAGCAAGCTGAATTAATGTCTCGCATGCTTGGGGATACTCGTTTCCAAGCCCAACTAGTAGACTCATTGAGCATTGAAATCGAGGCCTTTACGAGTACTCAATTAGTGCAGTACTTGGCTTATTTACCTAAGCTTTCTGCTAGGTTGAGCGCAGAGTACCTAGTTAAAGAACTTGCAAATCAACAAAAAGAAGTCTGTTTTGCAATGTCTGATCAGGTTAAAAAAGTATCTGAACAGTTTACTAGTGTGGCCAAAACCAAGGGCTTTACAAAGTCTCTAAACGACACGTTGAATACGCTCGCATGCCTACAAGAGCAAACGATTATGATGGCTAGTTGGTTAAATGCTTATGGACTTCAGCAAGCCTCTAACACAGAAATTGCTCAAGATGTCTTGCTTGAAGCGGCTAACGTACTGCTTTTACAACACCTTAAAGTTGCTAAATTCGTTGCACAAGACGTGGCTATTTCAAACTCTATCAATGGGTTGCTTGGGCAACATAGTCGAATAGATGAACAGGCACTAACTCTGGATTATTCAGAATTTTATGCTCGAACGTCAGATTATCTCTCACAGCATGTTGCTGGATTTTCTCATTATCACGAAATTAAATCTGAGATATTAGTGGAGCAAAAAGAGCGTTTGCAGCTTGATGAATTTAAGCCAAGGCCGTTGAGTTCTTTTGTTCGTAATCAGCTTATCGACAAAGTGTATTTTCCAATTATTGGTGACAACCTCGCTAAACAAATCGGCGCGTCGGGTAGCAATAAACGAACGGATTTGATGGGTATGTTACTGCTTATCTCGCCGCCGGGGTATGGTAAAACGACGCTCATTGAATATGTTGCAAACCGATTAGGTTTGACCTTTGTAAAAGTGAACTGTCCTTCTATTGGCCACGATCAGGTTTCACTGGATCCGGCGCAAGCGATTAACGCCACAGCAGCGAAAGAAATCGAAAAAATCAACCAGAGCTTTGAGATGAGCAACAATGTGATGCTCTACTTAGATGACATTCAGCATACTAACCCCGAGTTTTTGCAGAAGTTCATTTCACTGTGCGATGGCTCAAGACGTATTGACGGCGTTTGGAACGGGCGAAGCAAAACATATGACTTGCGCGGTAAAAAATTTGCTGTCGTGATGGCTGGTAACCCGTACACTGAATCAGGTGAAAGCTTTAAAATTCCAGACATGTTGGCGAACCGTGCAGATATATACAATTTAGGTGATACCTTGTCTGGTTGTGAGCAGGAGTTCGCGATGAGCTTCATTGAAAATGCGCTGACATCTAATGCCGTACTGGCCCCTTTAGCAAACCGTAATATGGCGGATTTATATAAGCTAGTCAGGATCAGTGAAGGTGAAGACATTTCATTAAATGAACTTGAGCATAACTACTCCCAAGCACAGGCAAATGAAATCGTCTCGGTATTACAAAAACTGATCACCATCAGAAATACCGTACTAAAAGTCAATGCGCAATACATCGCTTCTGCAGCGCAAGATGATGATTACCGAACTGAACCGCCATTCAAGTTACAAGGGAGCTACCGTAACATGAATAAGATGGCGGAAAAGGTGGTCGCTGCGATGAATGAAGCTGAGCTTGAAAACCTCATTCAAGATCACTACCGTGGTGAAGCACAAACCTTAAGTAAAGGCAGTGAAGAGAATCTACTGAAGTTGGCTGAGCTAAGGGAGACATTAACTGATGAAGAGCGCGCTAGGTGGGAGCAAATATTAGCGGACTATGCGTTGCTAAACAGAGCAAATGATGCGGGCAGTCCGGTATTGTTGGCGGTTGAACAGTTAGGCGAGTTAAATGAGTCTTTATCGAGTATCGCAACAAAACTTGATAAAGAGCAGTTAAGTCATGATTATTCTCAGTTAATCGAAAGCTTGACTAGTACAGTGAAGACTCAGGATCTTAAGCCAAGTATAGAGGTGCTTACGCAAACGTTAGATAAGGGTGTACATCACTCACCTTTAGCAGCCTCATTCGAAAAGCTGACTGAATTGTTAGGCAATCAGCACAGCGAATTGCTTACACAAAAAGCGCAGAGTGCTGGGCATGTTATGGACAAGCAAGATACATTATTCAAGCGATTAGGTAGCGAACTTAATCTTGTGTCGCAGGCATTAGCCAAGCAATCAGAGTTACAGCTAGTGCAGGTTGAACAAGCTAAGCGACGAGAGACGGAGGCCGTGGATACTCAGCAGACACATTCTGAGCACTTAGGTCTTGCGGTATCTAAAGTAAGTGACGCTTTGAACAAGCTTAATGAATCACAACAAGCACAGGTCGCTCATGCCAAAAAGCAAGAATCAGTTCGAGAAAGTATGATTGAGCAATTGGCTAAAATTGCCAGCCTACAAGAAGCGCAAAACCCAGCTCTGCACCAATCAAAGCAAGCTGAGCTACTATTGCAAATCGATGCGTCTCTGCAAGATGTTGCGTCTCAGCAAGGAACACAGCAGCGTATTACGGAATTGACCGAACAATTAGCTCAGTCTCAAAGTACACTTGAGTCGCAACTAGTTAATGTGCTTAAAGAAAATCAATCGTTAAGTGCTGAACAGTTGCAAAAGATATTAGATGTCCACCAGCAAAGTCATGAAGCATTATCGACTAAATCTGAGATTCATAGCACAGCGTTAGAGAAGTTGATAATGCAAGTTGCGCAAGTGAGTGAAATGGCAAGTTCACGTCAATCTACGCCAAGTGATGAGGTCGCTGTAGCGTTGAGTGAGTTAGTAAATCACACGTTACCACAACTGGTGGCTAATGCTAACGAGGCGAGTGGACTAGACCCTGAACTGGGGCGCAAAGTGGATGTGATCTTGGAGCGTCTTGCGCGAATAGAGAGCTTGCCATCAGGTAGTCAAAACCCAACTCAAGGTGGAGACAATCCTTATATGCTTTAGCACATTAGAAAATGTAAAAGCCGGGCGGTTAAGCCGGCTTTTTTGTATGCAAAAGTACTACCAAAGATGATTTTAAAGCGGTATCGGCTCTTGTATTTTCTTTCCCTTTCACGACTTTTATCTTTCCCATTTTTGTTTTTTAGTCCCATATCTGGGATAGATAGTTATTTTGAAAACACTTAAATCATATAAAAAACATAAACTTAAATTTTGGTATGCATTTCGCTCTTATCCATTTGAATTTTGAATTGTAAGGACGAGTATGGATATCAAAGACTCTCTAGCGAAAAATAAAAAGCGGGTGTTGCCAGTTAAAAGAAGTGTATTAAGTGTGGTGAGTGCACTTTTGTTTTTGGCTTTAGTATTCACAGACTTTCAAGGGGAAAGTGTTGAGCATCAAAACGTGGTGTTTGCGCAAGTGCAAAGTGGGCCTCTAGAGTTAGTCATTTCTGGCTATGGACATTTACGTTCCAAGCATAGTCGTTTCATCACTTCAAGTCGATTGGCGCAGGTAGAAGAGGTCCTTTTGCTACCTGGTAGCCGAGTGACTTCCGAGTCAATCATCATGCGTCTATCAAACCCTACTCTTCAGCAAGCTTTAATGCGCAATCGCTTGGCATTGGCAAGGCAAACAGCAAGCTTTGAAGCATTGAATTTAAGCCAAAAGAGTGAACTGTTGTCTCAACAAGGCCAGCTTACGCTGTTGAATAGTGAACTGGTAAATGCGCAATTAAGAGAAGAAGCAGAAGCAAAGCTGATCTCTAGCGGTATTGTTTCTGCGCTGGACCATAGGCGTTCTGAACTGGCTGTTCAGCAGCTAAGTGAGCGGGTTGAGCTCGCTAAGCAGCAACTCGAGCAAACTAAAGCGTTGCATGCTCAGCGGCTGAACGTTGAGCGAAAATTAATTAATGAATTGGAACTGAGCTATCAGGCTGCCAAAGAAGATGTCGACAATTTACAAGTAAGAGCAGGAATTGATGGCATGCTGATGGAAGTGAATATTGAACAAGGGCAATCCGTTCAAATCGGTGCACCATTGGCCTTAGTGGGCAGTGAGCGCGCGTTATTAGCAGATCTTCAAGTACCAGAAAAACAAGCAAGTCGAGTCGAAGTGGGACAACAGGGCACTGTCAATACCTTCAGTGGAGAAGTAAGCGCAAAGGTGAATCGTATCGACCCTGTGGTTAGAGAGGGGCGGATCTTAGTGGAGCTCGAATTGATAGGGGAGCTGCCAGACAATGCGCGGCCAGCGTTATCCATTGAAGGAAAAGTGATCACAGAAAAACGCACATCGGCACTTTCTATTCAAAAGCCCAGTTACGTATCTGAGCAGAGTAGTAGTGCAATGTTTGTTCTTAATCCAGACACAAATCAACTAGTTAAAACTCAATTGGAGTTTGGTAAACTCGCAGGCAACGCCATCGAAATTCGATCTGGTGTAAAGGCCGGCGAGCAAGTCGTAATTTCGGATATGTCTGATTTTAAACATCTCGCACAAATAACAATAAATCACCAGTAATAAAGGAATCAATCATGGCTAACACACCTGTAATCGAGTTAATCAATGTATCAAAAGTCTATGTTAGTGGCGGTGTCGAAACACAGGCACTAAATGATATTAGTTTAAGTATTCATCAAGGCGATTATGTGGCAATCAGCGGCCCATCAGGCTGTGGAAAATCGACACTATTGAGTTTGATGGGGCTACTTGATGATATTACCGAAGGGTGTTACAAAATCGAGGGCGTGGATACGCAAAGTCTTGATATGGACACTTTGGCTGAACTCAGAAATTTACATATTGGGTTTATTTTCCAGTCATTCAATTTGATTGATGAGTTGAGTGTATTTGACAACGTCGCCTTACCTTTAATCTATCGAGAGCAATCGTTAAGTCAGCAAGAAATTGCGGACAGAGTGAATAAAGCACTTTCACAAGTAGAAATTGCCCATCGTGCACAGCATAAGCCCAATCAATTGTCTGGAGGTCAACAGCAGCGGGTAGCCATTGCCCGGGCACTGGCGGGGGAGCCGAGTATTTTGCTGGTGGATGAACCCACAGGTAACTTAGATTCAAAAAATGGCGATGCAGTCATGGCTATTTTGGACAGCTTAAATGAGCAAGGCACGACCATCTGTATGGTAACTCATGACCCGCGCTATGCTGGCTATGCTAAGAGACAAGTTAAATTGTTAGATGGTGAAGTGTTACAGGATCAATCCGTAGCTCAACAAGTCAAAGATTACCAAACGGAGGAGGTGTTATGAACCTAATCCGCTTCAATAATCAATTAAAGCTGGCGAGCCAATCACTACGTCAGGCAAAAGGATTTTCCAGCGCAATTATCCTAACCTTGTCACTGACATTGGCGTGTTTCTTTGTCGTAATGAGTCTGGTAAGCAGCTATTTTGTTAAACCGCTTAACGTAGAAAATGAACAGCGTTTGGTCATTGTCGAGCAAGACAATATATATGAGGACAACAATAGTCCAGGGTATCAAAGCTTCCAGTCTATTGAACACTGGTATAAAAATAATCAAGTATTTGAAAAGGCCGCGGCGGTTATTTCAGGTCAGAAAATCATTAGAAATTTACCAGGTCAGCCGAAGGTTGAAGTAACTTTTGCATCAGATGAATACTATGAGCTGTTTAGAATGCCTATCTTACTTGGCAGACATACTGATGCTGTAAGTCATTTAGGGGAAAAGCGGCAGGAAGTTGTTATATCTTACAACTTCTGGCAAAAGTATTTTGACGGCGAAAATACAGTGATTGGTAAAACTATACAGACTAATGATGCGCAGTTCGCCATTGTCGGAGTCGCAGAAAAAAGCTTTAGTGACCCCTTTATGTTTAACAAAGGCAAAGGGCAAATTTGGTTTAAATTCAGTGCAGATAATCGTTACTACAACGAAGAAAACCCAAGCCCTTGGTACAATCTTTTTGGCACACTCAAATTAGTGGGCGTTTTAAAACAAGGAGAGACGAATAGTTCCGCGCAAGCGCAACTGCACCAGTCATTGCTTGCAATAAAAACACAGTGGAAAGAAGCATTTCCAAATATTGTGGATTTAGTGCCTATTGTTACTAGTTTTAGAAAGGCAGAGTTGGGTGACAATAATTACTTGGCAATTTTACTATTTGCTGGGGTGATAGGGTTGGTGTTAATTGCACTGCTCAATGTCAGCAACTTATTCGTTTCGCGCGCTGTGGTAAAGCACAAACAACTTGCACTGCAAGCAGTGCTCGGAGCTAAGCGCCGAGTAATTTTTCAAAGTATTTTACTTGAGACGTCATTGCTCATGGTGTTGTCGGTTGTTATAGCACTCTTTTTGGCGGCGTGGGGAATCAAGCTTTTTAAAGCGTTAGGCATGGGGTTCTTACCTATGGTGTCCAGCTTGTCACTTGATTCTATGGTGTTGGTTAGTGCCTTGTTGTGCTGCGTCGTATTTGCTTGGTTGTTTGCGTGGGTTTCTAGCCGTTTAATCAACTTCTCGCAGTTAAGATCTCAAGTGCAGTCATCGGGCAAAGGTGCGGTTAGCCAAATTAGCGGCAAAACCGTGAAAGTCATGATAGCGGTGCAATTGTTTGTTGCGTCTTGCCTAGTCATTGGTTCAACCATGGTGTTGAGTAAAAGCCTTGAAACGCTTCACAGACCGCTTGGTAGTGATATAGATAACTTGTACGCTGTGCAAATTTACGTGCCTGGATTGGATGAGGATTTAAGCGCGCGATATAAATACATAGAGCTATATCGACAAGCACTGTATCAAATCGATGGTGTTACCAAGGTAGGCCACGGTGGCAGTCCCGTAGAGTACAATATTCGTGCTAGTACGGTCACGGATATGTCGGGTAAAGAAAGTGTGTTTATTCCACAAGCGTGGGTTGGGCAAGATTACTTTGACATGACGGGTCTTAAGATTATTGAAGGGCGTACTTTTAGTGAAGCGGCTTTACGCGGAGAGAAGCATGAGTTCTTAGTCACTAGAGCAGTCAACGACTTACTGAAGCCTGGTGGCAGTTTATTAGGTGAAAAGTTTTTGAGCTTTGATCCAGATAATCCAGTAGAGGTAGTTGGGATCACTGAAAACTTTAACCACCCTAAATCATTTGGCAAGCACCGTGGTCGCCACTTCTGGTGGACATCGCAAGCTTACTCCTTTCCGTATATAGTCAAAATGGCAGAAGGCAAAGTCCTAAATCGTGAGCTTGTTTTTCAAGCTGCACACACGGTAGATGAACGAGCTGGACTTTGGAGGCTGACAGACTTCGAGAAGGAGTACGACTTGATGACCTATATGGAGCGCATCACACGCAACCTTTGCATAATGTTGGCGCTGTTTACCCTGTTTTTAGCAGGAATTGGTATCTATGGGGTGTTGAGTTATAACTTAGGGTTGCGTCGTTATGAGCTAGGTATTCGCATGGCACTGGGCGCGAAGAACAAAAAACTCTATAAACAGTTATACCAAGACACCATAATCCCGCTAGCCGTTGCATTTGGTTTTGCGGTTACTTTGTGTGTGTTAGGTTATAGGTTGTTTGGAAAGCAAGTTCAGGATTATATGCTACTCAATCCATTATGGTTATCGGGTGTGTGTATTGGTATATTGGGATTTGCCTTGTTTGCAACCTTATATCCAATGAGCAAAGTCTTGCGAGCTAAACCAATGGCGTCACTACGTCAGGAATAAAATACTATGGCAGAGCTACTCGTGCGTATCTCTGCCTCACAAGACAAACCGGTGTGAAATTACAGAGTCAGTAAGGAAATATGAAAACAGTTTTAATCGTGGATGACTTAATTGATGTGCGTTTAAGTGCACGTATTGTATTGGAAGCCTATGGTTATCGTTGCCTTGAAGCAGACCACCCAGACTCTGCAATTACATCAATCAGGCAGAATCAAGTAGATCTGATATTACTAGATATGAACTTCAGCCAAGATACGACCTCAGGCCAAGAAGGGCTCGCGTTTTTGACTCAATTGAAATCGCTGAACTGCGCCATTCCCGTTGTCGTTATTACCGCTTGGGCCAAAATAGATTTGGCTGTTCAAGCGATGCAGTATGGGGCGTGTGACTTTGTCGAAAAGCCATGGCAAAACAGTCGTTTGCTAGAGGCGGTTCAGAAGCTACTACCTTTGGAAAACGTCAGTAACAAACAAATTGAAACGTCCCCACATGCTTTTGAAGCTGAAAATAAGCAGCTACTAGAGAAAGCTAGACGTATTGCCAAAACCAACGCCAATGTATTGATCACCGGTGAAAATGGGACGGGCAAGAGTATGTTGGCAGCGTATATTCATCGGCATAGCCAGCGCAGTACTCAAGCAATGGTGAGCGTTAATATGGCAGCTATACCAGAAAACTTGTTTGAAAGTGAGCTATTTGGGCATCGAAAAGGGGCTTTTACAGATGCAAAAGAGCACCGAAAAGGGCGCTTTACCTTAGCAAATGATGCAAGTCTTTTTTTGGATGAGGTAGGGTGCCTGCCGGTAGGGTTACAAGCTAAGTTGCTGCGAGTACTCGAAACTGGTGAGTATGAAGAAGTAGGCGGCTCTACCACGCTTATAAGTAATGCTCGGATCATATCTGCGACTAACGCAGATTTGAATAAGCTCATTGAGCAGGGTACTTTCCGCCGGGACTTATTATTTAGATTGAATACCTTGGTGATTGAACTTCCACCTTTGCGCGAGCGCCTTGTGGAATTGCGCGAATTTGCGGCATTCTTTGTTGAGTCACATGCAAAAAAATATGGATTAGGGGAAGTGACTTTAAGTGAGCAGGCTTGTAATAAACTGTTGTCGTATCATTGGCCCGGTAATATCAGAGAGCTATCTCATGTGTTGGAGCGAGCTGTGATTATGGCGGACGAAAATATAATAGATGCGCATGATATTGTTCTTGATAACCATGGGGAAGAATCTGGAACGTTGCCATTAATGAGTTTGGAAGAAGCCGAACAAAAACTTATCACTAAGGCTATAAGTCATTTCGACGGGCACGTAGTGAAAGCAGGAGAGTTTTTGGGGTTGAGCAAGTCAGCCATATATCGTCGAATTGAAAAGTTTAATATTCAAGTGAAAGAAATATGATGAGGTCTTCAGCTAATTCACTTGAGGCAAACCTGACTAAGTTATTTGCCGTACCGATTGTCACCATTGCGATAATTGTAATTGGCATTTCTCTTTACTTTGCCTTGGATTGGCTAGAAATGTTGACATTGGTGATGGCAATACTATTCCCCAGTGTATTTGCTTTATACAAAGCTTATCACAGTGTTTTTAATACGATTGACAGAATTGCAGTGCAGCTCGATAGCATTGCTAATGAAGAATTTACTGTTTGGCAGCTAGCGCAATATCGGCAAGGCAGTATTGCAAACTTAAAAAACGACTTAAAAACAATCGCGCAACGGATACAAAACAAACGCTACGAATATGCCCAAAATGAAGCGTTTGTTTTTGACTTTATCAATGAGTTGGAATTGCCCATATTAGTACTCGATCATCATTATCAGGTGTATCACTTTAACGGAGCAGCCAAGGGCTTTTATGAAGACTTTCAAATTACAGGGCTTGGTATTCATGAACTTAAGTTAGAGCAAAACAATGGCAAGTGGCAGGTGAGCCATAAAAACCAACGCTATAAAGTCGTTGAACATGAGTTGTATCGAGGCGGGCGTAAATACCATTTAATGGTATATGTATCAATTGAACTTTCATTAAGGCGTAATGAGCAAGAGGCGTGGCAGAAGCTTGTGCGAGTTCTTAATCACGAGGTCAGAAACTCGCTTACGCCGATTTACTCAATGGCCCAATCTCTTAAAGATCTTACTGTGCAAGACGGACCTGGGTTAAGAGATACAATGTTGGATGTGATTGAAAAGCGCTCAGAGCACTTGCTCGGATTTGTGGCCAGTTATTCTAAGTTATCGCAATTGCCCACACCTCATAAGGTGTCTATGTGTTTAATTGGATTGAGTGACAGGTTGCAAGCTTTATTTCCAAAAGTGAACGTGAAGCGGCTATACGAAGGTGCACAATCCATCCACTGTGATGTTGAGCAACTAGAGCAAGCTTTATTGAATTTGGTAAAGAATGCTGAGCAAGCGAATGCATTGGCCGGAGAAGATGAAATTACCTTGGCAATTAGCCGTAGCGACAAGTATTGGTATTTAGATGTAATCGATAATGGTATCGGGGTGGGCCATTCAGATAACTTGTTTGTGCCGTTTTATTCTACTAAAGAACAAGGCAATGGTATCGGGTTAGTATTGAGCCGTGAGATTGTACGCGGTCAATCGGGAGAGTTAACCCTTGAAAGCAGGCAAGATAAGCAAGGGGCAATTGCTCGCATATGTATGCCTGTTTAAGATCTCGCGCATTTTGTGCTTGGCGTTTGCGATATGTATAAGTGTTGTGAAAAGTTTTTAAAACCAAAAGTAACACTGAAAATTAGCTTAGTGGAGTTATGTTGCTTGTTGAACCTATTAACGCCATTTGTTTTCTTGATGTTTTGGTAGTTGCTATTATCGGAACTTTTGCTGTCAACTTGGTCAGTAAAATAATAGAAGTCGGAGCCTATATTGTCATACTAGAGACGTTTTTCTTTATTGCTCCTGCCATTTATTTAGTTTTATTGGCAAGTTCTTACTGCAAGTACTTATTTAATGCACTTTGATGTCAGTGTGTCAGCACGATACAGAATATACGAAAATGAAAAGGTTCTAGTGAGGATCCCCCATGATGAGGGACCAATATGAGCTATTGCAAGGTATATAAATAGGTAATTAGATTTTCGCTACGTTTGTTGGCCAAGGATCCTCGAAAGAGCCCCCATTTCTCCAAAAGTTTAGCTCCTCGTCTGTTAAAAAGCAGGCTTCTAACGCCTTTACAAAGATCGAGGCTTCATCTTTCTGACCTATGACCGTGAGACGACATCGCCTATCGCCAAACCGGCTATCAATTTTATCGACTTTCTTTTTGAGGATATCATAATGCGCTTGTTCAAGATCTTGCGTCTCATCTTTTAATATAGGCGCACGCCAAAAGCCGATCACTTCTAATCCGACACTGCCACTCGCTTGGCTCCAAAGCAAAGACATGTCATCTCGAGTGGGTAGCCAAAAGAATCCTTTACTGCGAAATACACCATGCGTTAGGTGCTTGTGACATACCTCCCACAAGCGAGTTGGATGAAATGGCCTATCGTCTCGAATAACTTTGGAGACTATTTTTTGATTCTCTTTGCCCGACAGAGTAAGTGGTGCATTGACGGTACTACGCAATTCGGAGATCAGCTGTTCAACTAAAAAAAAGTTGTAGTCAGGGAATTGATGAAATTGTGCTACGTCCATATTACCCCAAGCAGTGCCCGAGATGGCAGCATACGGGTTGATAGGGTGGATAGCTTGAGCTATCTGCTCTACAGCTTTGTCAGTGAGCTTATCTGTTTTGGTCAAAAATATTTGGTTTGAAAAGAGGATTTGTTCTACCAGCAAATTTTCAATCCCCCGTACCTGTTTACTCAGATTTTCCTGCCATGTTGGTATAAGGGACTGAGCGAATAGGTAGTCATCTTTTAGCCAATTGGCATCAACCAATGTCACGACCCCTTTCAAGGCAAAGTCTTTGTTACCTTTAAAAAACTCAATTAATGGTAATGGGTGGCTGCTGCCTGAAGTTTCAATGAGTATCCATGGTGGTTGCGCTTGTTTCTTCAACGTATTTAACGCTGGTTTGAGCTCTTTTAGACCCTTTGCACTGCTTATACTGTAGCCACTGATGGTAAAAAAGTGATTGCTGTCATCGTCGAAGACCTCTGTATTTTTGATAAGGACTCCATCTACATCAAGCTCACTCATATCATTGACAATGACACCTGGAATGACGCCGTTTTTAGCTGACTGAGATAGGAGACTGCGCAGCAGTGTGGTTTTTCCTGAGCCTAAAAAGCCATGTAAAATAGTAACTGGAATTGACATCAATTTTACCTTTTTACACCAAAAACAGATTTCTTAGGAAAACAGAATGTTCAAAAGACACGAATTGGTGTTTGATTAGAATGAACTTAAATTTGCTATGTTATAACATAAATTTCTGTATCTGTAGTTTAGATAGTTATTTTGTTTGGCTGTATTTGGTTTTTGACTGGTATTTTTGATTCTCTAAGACTTACCCCGTTTGAGCACTTCCTGATGAAAGTGCTTTGTGCCCTAATCTAAAATCACTGACTGCCTTTGCAATACTTGAAATTTATAAGCAGTGAACAAATCTTAATAGTATTACTAATTGGTATTTTAGCTTTGAATAACTAAAGCGGCTGCGGGCGATAATGAGGCTGTATGATTAGATTTTTATTAGCTTACTAACTGCAAAGTTTTATCTTAGATCACGATTACGCTGAAAGAGTAAATGCATGAGCATGTTTCATATTTGCTATCCGATAGAGGACTGTCGCTGGTTGCCCCATGATGATTTATCTGCTGATAGGCATCGCTCGTCGTTATGTATTGTTAAAACGAATAGGTCTAAGTTTAAGCTTCAATTTGACGGACAATTTAGAGTGTTTGAGTTACCAAAAGAGTTTGAAGCGCAATTGCATACATATGTATGATAATAATGTATACCTGATATAAACTGGTGTTTATGCAAGTAACGGAGAAATGAACAATGAGTGTTGTATATCGAATATTAATTGCTTTGGTTTTATTGATTTGCGCTATTAGTGCCTACAGCTACGGAAATAGCGCAGGCCTTTTTGGCTTTATTATACTTGGGTTTGTACTTGAAGCTGCATTTTGGTTAAAGCTATTTGGACGAAAAAAGCGCGCAAACAGAGCTTAGTATGATTTAAACATGTTTCTCCATACATATTGAAAGATACTACGAACGCTTTCTGCGCCCATTTCGCTGATAGTTATGACTAAGTTAAGCTTTGAAAATTTTTACGCTTCGCAAACTATGGCACTTTGATTAGTTATGTGATTAGTCCATTTTCTTCGCCACAAAGTGGTATTTGGGCACAAAATGTCCCTTTTTACCTTGTTGAGAATAATGCGACGGATATATTCATACTAATTGGCGTTGTACTGTGCATTTTTGCCTGCGCGATAGAGCTGATAAGAGCGCCTAGGCTGGTGATAAGTCATAGAACCGCGGCTGTCCTTTGTGTATCTATAAGTTTGCTTTGTATTTTTGGTTTTCTTTTTCATGGAATGTTGAATGCATTTTGTATGTTAGCGGCCTTGCAAATACTGAGTGTTTTCTCTTGTTTGTCTACTTAACCTTCAGCGTGGCTCTATTCGCGATATTTATTGCCCTCTAATTTAAAGTTGGGTTTGCGGTGATACTCAATTAAATTTCCTTGCCTGTCGATATCGTACTGACAGCAGGCATTGAATACATCATGCAGCTCTTTGCGGGCTTTTTGGACTTGAGACTTTAGGGTGGAATAGCTGACATTCATTTCATCTGCTAGCTGCTTTTGTGTCTTACCTTCTAACTCAATGACTTCAAGAAGAAAGGCACTTTGCTCGGGCAACTCTTGGATAAAAGGCTTTATACACTGTGTGAGTTCTTTTTTGACGTTACGCTCTTCTTTATTGTACCAAGCTATATCTTGTTGGGCGTTATTATTAATGCCATTTTTTCGATAGTAATCAATCACAGTGTTGTGGGCAATTTGAAATAGCCAAGCTTTTATACTGGTTGGTTTGTGCAGACTTTCAATGGCTAAATGAGTTTTAAGTAACACTTCTTGTAGTAAATCTTCCACGTCTTCTGGGTTTGTGACTTTTGTGTGCAAAAACGCTTTTAAAGCTTGACTGTACTGGGCCCAAATCTGTTCAATGGTCATATCGTAATCTCAGAATGGCAGCACAAAAGTATGCTGCCTGAAAAGTTTAGCAGCATCCTGCCTTAGCAACAGGTTTGGCTTTTTGTGCAGTCTCTAATATATCGGTCAAGCCTTTGCTATTGTTGATTTGAGCTTGTTGCTCTGTCTGACGCTCACTGTAGCGGTCAACCATAAACTGTTTATTGTCTCTGGTAAGATAAGTGAAACGCATCAACTCTTCCATCACGTCTACCACTCTATTTCTGAAGTCGCTGGCTTTCATAGTGCCATCTGGATTGAACTCGTTCATTGCTTTGGCAATTGAAGATTGATTTGGGATGGTGAGCATACGCATCCAACGGCCTAAAATCCGCATGTTGTTCACAGCATTGAAACTCTGAGAGCCGCCATTGACTTGCATGACGGCCAAGACTTTACTCTGAGTAGGGCGAACAGCTCCCAGTGACAAAGGGATCCAATCAATTTGGTTTTTCATCACGGCAGACATATTGCCGTGTAATTCAGGCGAGCTCCATACTTGCGCTTCAGACCAGTTTACCAGCTCTCTGAGCTCTTTCACCTTTTCATGCGCGGCGCTGTTGCCATTATCAAATAGCGGCAGGCCAGTCGGGTTAAAGATTTTTACTTCAGCACCCATATGAGTAAGTATATGTTTGGCCTCTAGCGCTGCTTTCTTGCTGTAAGACTGTTCTCTGAGTGACCCATATAAGACTAATACACGAGGTTTATGTATACTTAAGGGCGTTGTAGGGGGAAGCAAATTAAATTCGACACTGTTCAGGTAATTCATATACGTCTCCTAAATTAATAACACACAATAAGACGCGCCGATGTCAAAAAGGACGAAATTAATCATAACTTTTTTAAATTATTATATGACAATATCTTAGTTCAGTGGACGCGCGGTTTTGATACTGGCATAGTCTGAAATATGCGATAACAATTTGAAGTGGTATTTAATGCACCTCATGTGTCGTTATAAGTGATGATCTTATCGATACGCAAGCACGTATTAGACTGCAAAGTATAGGAAACAAGCATGAGTGAACTAACAATATTTTACGATGGCACATGTCCACTTTGCGTGAAAGAAATGACTGCGCTTACCAAGAGGGACACGCACAAGCACATCAACACTGTGGACATTTACTCTGAAGAATTCAGTTTTTATGAGAATATAGATCCCGACAAGGCGAACACGATTTTGCATGCACTAGACAAAGAGGGCAATCTAGTACTAGGCCTTGATGTTACGCATAGAGCATGGCAACTGGTTGGTATGGGATGGCTTTATGCCCCATTGCGATGGCCTGTGATAAAACCAGTCGCGGATAAATTTTATTTGTTATTCGCTAAGAACCGGTATCGTGTTTCATATTGGCTCACAGGAAAGTCTCGTTGTGAAAATGGTGTTTGTAAGCGTTAGGTGCCCAGTCTCCATAACGCCTTTAACCCACTGCCACTAACGTTAGAAACGGAGTGTTTTGAGTGATATTGGCATGTGTAGATAAATATTCACGTAATTTAACCTATTAATAGTTATGAATAAATTAAAGCAACTGTTAGATTGAGAAAAAAGTCAGAAGATAAGTTTGTCAATTATGATTAACTAGGGCCATATGCATTTTACCAAGGCTTTATATGAAACACCTTTTTTGTATTCGAGTAGTTATCGTGAGTGTAATTGCGCTTACTCTTCAAGCCTGTTCATCGGAATCAAACACGTTACCTCAGCAATCACATATCAACGGGTTTAACTGGCACCTGTCTGCCATGCTTCCATCTCCTCTTCAAGAAGTTTACCCAGCCGTTTTCAACAATAAAATAGTCGTAGCTGGCGCTTTTGAACAAACCCAAAAAGAGCTGGCAGCTCTCGCACATCTCAAAGCGTCAGACAAAACTTATATTTTTGACCAAAACGTTCAAAACTGGGAAAGAGGGCCTGTCTTGCCGGAGCCTCGTCACCATTTAGGACTTATTGCAAATCACGATAAGCTATATGCAATTGGTGGATTTAATGCGACCAAATCAGATGCATGGCAGGTTAAGTCATCGGTATTTGTGCTTAGTGAAGTTGATGATGCATGGTCTAAAGGGCCTGAACTACCGATTCCTATGGGTGAGTCTGTGTATGGTGTGATTGATGGCCAGATTCATGTGGCTGGAGGTCGCACGAAAAGAGATGGTAAGTTGGTTGATACAAACGAGCATTGGGTGCTGAAATCTGATCAATGGTATAAAGCGGCACCGCTGCCTATTGCCAGTAATTCGGCAACTTCTGTGGTGTTGTACAATCAGTGGTATGTTATGGGGGGGAGAGTCAATGCGTTGGATTTCAAAAATCTTAATGCGTTATGGCGATACAATGCTCAGAAAGACCAATGGGAACAATTGGCGTCGATGCCTCAAGCCAGTGCTGGGCTAGCAAGTACAGTGCTTGATGGAAAGATTTATGTTTTTGGTGGAGAAGAATACACTTTTGTAACTGGCTTGGAAGGACAAAAGGAGATGAAAACGCGTACCTTTGATCAGATCTGGCGCTATGATCCACATTTAAATGCATGGTCAACCATGGCTCTGCCTATGACGTCTACACGTCATGGTCTTGGGGCGGTTACTTTAAATAAACAAATTTACTTGTTGGGCGGTGCAGTTGAGGCGGGCGCCACTGGGACAACCGCCATTGTTGAACGCCTCTCATTAAACTAATCACAGTTAGGGTTACTGTAAAATACGCTGTGTCAAATCCTCAATTAACCCTGCTCTGTCCATTTGGGCTCTGTCTATGAGCTCATTTGGTATATTCAGATCTGGAGCATATTTACTGCTCCAGATTATCATTTCAACCAAAATGGGCAGCATATCAACCCCTGCATTTGTCAGACGATAAATCTTTTTTCTCTTGTCTTTTGGGTCTAACTGTTTGCTGATCAATCCATCGCCTTCTAACTTCTCAAGCCGGCTTGAGAGAATATTCGTCGCCATTTTTTCGTCTGAATTCTGCAAGTCAGAGTATGTATGTTTACCAAAAAACATTAGATCTCTGATGATCAGCAAACTCCATTTGTCTCCTACATGATCTAGCACATTGGAGATAGGGCATTGTGAGCGTGTCGGCATAATGTGTCTCTTTGGTGATTATTTCCCGATCATAATTCACTTGCATTTTGCAATCAAATAATTTAACTTGCATTTTAAAAGTTAAATGTATGCGCTATTGATACGCAAAGAATAGAATTGGAAAGCCAAATGCAAACACCAAACATAGATATTAAAAAATTGACCAAACCTCATTGGAGTGAAGCTCAGAGCGCAAAAGCCACAGCGGTTATTGAGTTTGTTCAGCTACTCATGAACGATCATAACTTTGATTTGATCATCGCTCGTTACGGTCAAAACACCTATAAGCAACACAATAGAAGTATGGCTGACGGCATTTCGGGCGTGGTCACCACATTGCGTGATTTTACAAAACTAGCACCGGAATTTAGTTACGACGTTAAGCATGTCTTTGTTGATGGTGATCATGTGATTGTCCATTCTCACGCCACATTAAAAGCTAAACATCGAGGCGATGAATCTAAGGGAATGAACATCATTGATACGTGGAAGGTTGTCGATGGCAAACTCGTAGAGCATTGGGATTCGATTCAGGCACTTGACCTGTCGATGCGGCTATACAACCTTTTTTCTGGCGGTAAAGTTAAGAACTCAAACGGTGTGTTTTAAACATAATAGTGGTGATATGCATTGTCTGTTTGTATCACCAAAAGAATAAATGGAGTTGAATGTCAGCTCGGTGCAATTACCTGTTCCAGAAAACGTGATAAGTTATCTTTTTGGTATTCTTCCATTGAAGCGTAAAAAGCAGCGCCAAGCAGAATGACCGTGGTGACGGAATATTTAAGCGTTTTTTTAACTTTACTCTTCACTTTTTATTTCTCCTTACTGTATGTGAAATTTTGATAATCGGTTTTGTCGATGGTCAACTGCATCAGACCTGAATTATCCGGCGTTTGTTCAATCTTTTTGTGCTTTATTTTGAGTTCACGCAGTCTTAGTACTTTTAGCCAGTGAAGTATTAAAGAATAAAATTCACAGACAGTGATCCGAATATCTATTTGTGACGTTTTATGAGGTGAAGGGTATGAAATGCGCTAAGCGCAGTAGGAGTCCACCCCTTCGCCACGGCACTGAACACGCGCTCTTACGAGCGCGTTTCTCTTTTCTAGCATACCTAAATGTCGACCTATTCTATTGTCTTTTTACTTGTCCTTTTTAACTATTCTTAAATTTAGGTACAATACCGATATACTTTAAGCTGATTAGCTTGCTAGTCAGTGTATAAAAATCGTTGTCAATGGAAATATGTCATATATCGAAATAAAGGAAATAACACAGTGTAATCAAGACGCTGCACAAATTGCAAAATGGTATTTTGAGCAATGGGATAGGCATCGAGCAGGGGCAAGTTATGACGAAGTCTTGGCGCTCGTCACTTCTACAGATGACAAGGTTGGGTTTTATGTGTGCCTTGACGGCACACTGGCTGGGGCTGCGGAGATAAAATATCAACAAGGATGTGCATGGCTTGATGGCGTATATGTTGATACGCAATATAGAGGGTTGGGGATATCTAATGCGTTAGTCGAGTACGCAAAAAAGAAATCTACAAGTCTAAACTGGCAACCACTGTATTTAAAATGCGAACCTCATTTGCTGCGCTTGTATGAAAAGTGCGGGTTTAAAGAGACGGCAATGGATGGTGAAAAATCAATAATGAAGTGTGAATGATTTAGGTCGGCCAAGAGGTTGGTCGACCAAGTATTTATTCGCTGTCCGTCACATCCGTGTTTGCGTCTTTTGTTACTTCTGGCATGTTTTGTTTTAAAGCTTCTTTGTCACGGATATTTTTTTGTACTGCAACTGCTGCATAAAGGCTCATTAAATAGGCGATACCATAAAACCCTTTTTCACTGAGCAGCAGATTCGCGTTAAATAGCCCAACACCCAACAATACGATTGCCGCAGCGGTAGATATCATACTAAGAAGATGGTAAATCTTTGAAGTTGGTATGTTTTCTTTTTTATCACGAATACTTTTTTGCAATGATACCGCTGAGAATAATCCATACATCAATACGATGAGGTAGTAACCTTTTTCATTCAGTAACATTTGCGCATTAAATAGACCAACCATGTAGGTAGCGATGCCGATTACCAAGACTGCGACTGACGCGATACTAAAGGCTTTACTCGGGGTATAAAGTGAGTTGCTTGATTGTTCCATGATTAAATCTCCTGTGAATTCTCAGCACTGGGTAGCATATCGGGTGTGATAACCGCTGCATGTGCGAGTAAGTTGTGCTTTGCTAAGTAATTTTTAATGGTTGTAAAAGTCGCAATTTTAACTTTACCTTTGTGGTCTTTTTTGTAAATTTCATCCTTAAAAACACTGCCTAAAAATAGCTTAAATGGACTGACAGACAGCGTCTGTGGCTCGAAATACGCTTTTGTATTTGCTTTTAATTGCGCCATATTGGTTGTTTTGTAAAGGGCTGCATTAATTATATTTAGAGTATGCTCAGTGCAATTTTGCCTTTGATTATTAAACGGGTTTGCAATGAGTGAATAGCGCGGATTATGCACTTTGCTTGGCACATTATTATTGATGGCTTCTAATAACTTTTGCTGCACTGCTAATGTCGGTATGGCAATACCCGCTTTTAGTTCTTTTACCGCCCAGAAAAAGTCTGTTGGATAATCGATAATCAAGCTACTTTTAGCTGGATCATCATGCAATTGATATAAATTGTGTATCGCATAGCCGGGCTTTGTTTCGCCGTTTGTCATGGTAATTTGTGAATAAACAGCTAGTGCGACGTGCGTAAATTCTACCCCTTTAGGTAAGGAATCTTGAGGTTGCCCAACCCTTGCAATAACAAAGACGTGAGCGCGTTTTTCAGCACTGTAACGCTCTACTTGTTTTGCGAAATGTGCTATTTCTTTAGGCTGAAACTTTGGTTCACCAGTTTGTGTACTGCCAGCATGTACTTGAACGCTGTTTAGCGAAAGTGCCACGAGCACAATAGATAAGAATTT
Source organism: Pseudoalteromonas luteoviolacea NCIMB 1942 (assembly GCF_001625595.1). Classification (GTDB taxonomy): domain Bacteria; phylum Pseudomonadota; class Gammaproteobacteria; order Enterobacterales; family Alteromonadaceae; genus Pseudoalteromonas; species Pseudoalteromonas luteoviolacea_A. The sequence goes on along the minus strand of NZ_AUXT01000214.1, from coordinate 46,122 downwards.
ACGCATGCTATGACTCCCTACAATGACTCTGAAGGAGGGGGACCTGCGACAACCACTTCTTCGCAAATTGGTAAAGGCTTGTTGCTCGCTGCGTCCATCATTGATTCAGCAGCAGATACACTTGCAGATCCCGTGCTCATTGCTAATCCACCTGTAATGACCAGCGGTATTGCGACAACTGCCGTTGATACTTGAGCGCTAGCGACTGCGCTATCACCGATTGTCAGTGCACTGTATTTACTTCCCTGACTGGTATGGTGGCTTGCATTTGAGGCATTGTCAGAGGCGAAGCTCTGTGGTGTCATCTGCATAGCTATTAAAGTCGTGCTTGCTACCAGTGTTTGTTTTAACTTTTGTTTGAACATGTGAAAACTCCAATTTCTCGTTGATGGTTACTAAACTAGCAAACTGATCAGAGTTGTATACTGATTTATAAATTGTATTAATATTAGAAACCTTAGGTATCAAAATTTAATACTATGAGTCAGATCCCATTAATTTCGAGTACTATTAAGCAGCTACTAAGACAGCGCAAACTCACGTATAAAGATGTGGCTGTTCACCTTGAGCAGAGCGAAGCAACTATCAAGCGGATGTTTTCAAATGAACAGTTCTCGCTCTACAAACTGGAGAGTATTTGCGAGTTATTGCAGCTTACTCTCTGTGACTTATTTGAATTATCTCAAGCGCAACAGGCGCGAATTAGCCAGCTCACTGTACAACAAGAGCAAGAGCTAATGGACAACCCAAAACTCTTTTTAGTCGCTGTATGTGTACGAGATGGATGGTTGTTCGAAGATATTATTACGCATTATCGAATTGAAGAATTGGAGTGCGTTAGGTTGTTAGCAAGGCTTGATAAGCTGAATATGATTCAGCTTTTACCGAACAATAATTACAAACTTCTGATTGCACAGGGCTTTAGCTGGATCCCCGATGGGCCTTTAGAGCGCTACATTGAGCAACAAGTGCTGGGAAAGTTTCTACAAGGTGACTTTAATCAAGAAGATAGCTATCGGTTTTATTTGAGGGGGAGTTATAGTGATGCAACGATTGCCACCATTAAACGTCGATTACAGCAGTTGACCAAAGAGGTCGCTCAACTTAACGAACAAGACATTAAATTACCTTTAAATAAGCGACAGGGAGTTGGCTTGCTGTTGGCAATGCGTCCTTGGCAATTGGGTCAATTTAAAAACATGTTGAGAAAATCATCAGAACCAGAGAATAAAAAAGCCAATTCTATTTGTTGAATAAATTGCAATCAAAAGTTCCTGTAATCGGATCTTATGTTTAAAAGGTATAGATAATTTATTCCTGCGTAATTCTTTGTACTTAATTCGTATGCAATTTTCACAAAATTAGCCATTGTTATTAGAGTGTAAAAAACAGCATTGATTAATTTTTTCTAATTATTTAGTATTGAATTTATTGGCTCTCAAAGCAGAACAAAAATTATTAATAAACGCCGTTTTTGTGCGAAACGGCTTGATGGGTCTTCTATGGAACAAAATAGCTCTTTCGCTCAATCGGCAAACTGCTTAAAGCAGGCTGTACCTTTTATGGTTAAATATCAAATACCACTGTCGCCAATGAATTATGCGATTTGGTATTGTTACGTTCTTGGGAAAGAGCCAGAATTAAATAAGAAGCTAGAACAAGTGCTTGCTGAGTACGGTACTTGTCCACCAGCGCAAGCAAAAATGTTATTTGATGAGTTTTTAAGTGAGCAAGATCTTGCTCTATTTCATGAAATGTCTGATTTAGTGAAAGACACATTAAATAATGTTGAAGCGGAAATTAACAATACACTAAGCCGTTCAGAAGACTTTTCTGCTGTATTATCTGAATGTCATGTCGGATTGCATCAACTTAAAAAGCAGAATGTTGAGGCTGGACCTGAGATCTATAATGATGTGCTTAACTACGTTTCTAAGCTTACGCAAGAATCAATAGTTATGCAGCATAATGCCTTATGCTTTCAAAAGAAGTTAGAAGTCGCTTACAGTGAGATTAAGCAGCTCCAAGAAACGCTTACTGATGCTCAGGCGAAAGCAAGCACCGACAAGCTAACAGACTTATATAATCGCGGTAAGTTTGATGATGACATTGTCAAGTTTTGCAATGAGCCTAGTTCATTTCAAAAGGTCATGATTTTTATAGACATTGATCATTTTAAGCAGTTTAACGATGAATTCGGTCATCAGCGTGGTGATGATGTACTTCGTAAAGTTGCGCAAAAGTTGAAGTTACATACTGATAAAGAAGGGCAAGCATATCGCTATGGCGGAGAAGAGTTTTGTATTCTAAGCTCATTTTCGAGCATAAGTGAGGCTGTAGGGTTTTCAAATAAAATCCGAGAAGATATTGCAAAGCTTTCTATTAAGGACAAAGAGTCGGGTGAAGTTTTAAAACATATTACTGCAAGTTTCGGTATTGCGCTTTACGGTAAAGAAATGAGCTGGCATAGCCTTGTTGAATGTGCCGATAGAGCTTTGTATTTGGCTAAATCTCATGGACGTAATCGAGTAGAAGTAGCTGGTTAATCGCAAATGTACTTTATAAGGCCCATAAGAGGCCTTTAAATTACCTTTCTATTATTCTTTTCTAAATAAAACTACCTGATTTCATATTCTCCTGATTGTATTTTATACACCTATAAATCAATATATTAGACCATTTTCACATAAAATTTAGATGCATTTTAGTTAACGTAAAAGTAACTAAATTGTTTATAAAGTTTGATTTTTGAGTATTTACTTGATAAACCTTGATGAGTTGAACACGAAGTTATGTTGTGTGTTGGCGTATTGGATACAACAATAGGAGCATAAGTAGTGAAATTATCAAACCACATACTCATTATTAGTTTTTTAGTAACGATACTGTGTGTCAGTTTGCACACTCAGGCAAAAGCATACAAAACCGTTTTAATTCATGGTTTTCAAGCCCAACAATTATTTACGATTGATTCGGGTAAGCTAGAAAGTGACGCAGAAGCCTATTGGGCAGACTACTGGGGCGCGCTTGCGGATGAGCGTATCGATTGGCCGTCATTTGAACGGGTTGAAGGCAAGATTGCGAGCGATTATCTTTGGCCCAAATTAAAGTCAATGTCTGAGCAAGGTATATGTGTACCAGGGTGTATTTTACTCACTCATTCTACAGGAGATCTGATTGCAAGATATATTATCGACAATCAAGCAAACTGGCTGGAGAATGCTGGACTACAACCTCTTAATATTGTTGCTACATTTGATGTAGCAGGTGCGGGTGGTGGAAGTGAACTTGCTGATGTAGCTGTAAATGTCGCAAATGGCGCATCTAACCCACTTACAGAAGCTGCAATCAGAGCTTGGTTAGGGCGTTCAATTGGCGAAACGCTTGGTGTATTGAACGATTTAAAAGTAAATAATGCACGCCAAATTGCGAGTTTTCCAGATAGCCGTACGCCAAGATTACGTTTTGTAGCCGACGGCGATTTGTTTCTGGGCGCGACAAAACTATTTTTGCCAGGCAAAGATGACAGCGTTGTGGCTACGCACTCTGCTTGTGGCGCAAATCAGGCTGGATCTTTTGATAGCTGTAGTTTGAATATTGCGACAGATGGAAAAGTTACCTCTCAAGACAAAGGTGTAAGGCATTTCTTGCCCTATCATTACCCGATGCTTATGAGTGATAACTATGACCATCTTTCAATAATTATTGATAATGCAAAGGGTAAAGTAACTGCTGCGAACACGGCGATTGATATTGCCCCTAATAAACGAATTGCCTTTGATACCTATACAAAAAATGAAGGCTTTTGGCTTTGGAAAAAGCAATACACGTACGTACGTAACTCCGATAATCAAAGCATGTCTGCATTGATGTTTGCAGCTTTGCCTGAGTAAAAAGTCATGAGAATTTTGGCTTTATCGATGATGATAAGTGCGTTAATCGCACTTATCATCTGGTTTTCTATGACGCCTGATGTCAGTGCTGAGTCGATAGTTTTGGGGGAAACTAAACCGGTTGCGAGTAATCCTAAAGTGACTAATGAAGTAAGTGAAAGCAAAGTCGCTGAGAGTACACCTAATGAGCCAATAGAAAAGATGCAAGTTGAAACCGCAGCGCAGAATATTGCGATAGGTTATCGCAAATCTTTGAAGTTTGCTCCCTATTCGCAACCTCTTACTGTCAATGACGAAGACAGACTTAGCCCCAATAAATTTATACCTATTTCTACCCCTTTATTCGGTGAAGACCAGCTCATTTCATTATCCTTGAATAAGTTTAGGTTTATTAAACCGGAGTCTGTTGAGGTGTGGTTAGAAGGAGAAGGTATTCAAAATGCGCGAATACAAGTCGGCCTCGTAGGAGAAAAGAAAACGATTCACAGTGTAGAAATGCAAGTGATAGGTGGGCGTGCACAAACCAAACTGGCAGCTGAACAACTGCCTGTAGGTGACATTAGCATTAAGGCCATTGCGGATATTAGCGGCGAAGAGGTAATTTTGGTCGCCCATGCCAAATACATGCAACCGAGTGCGCGACTACTACATGTCTCTAATACGGGGATAGAGAAAAGCGATTTAGTGATTTCACTACAGATGGATGTTCAGAAGGCCGGTATTTATCGCGTGCGTGCAAATCTCTATGATGGAGAATTACCGCTGGCGCATTTAGTTGGTAAGCGTAAATTGGGAGAGGGCGGAGAAATCATCACTCTCAGAGCACATCAAAGTGTCATTCCAAAGAGCGCAAAAGCACTAGAATTAAAAACCTTCGTTATCGAACGCATGTCGTCTGTCCCGGGAGAGGGCACTCGTTACGGTACGAGTGACATCACGGAAGCTGCTTTATTGGATGTAGAGATTTCAAAGTTAGACCGCACGCCTTATACGCCAAGTGAAACAGAGCGGGCAAGTTTAGCGTTTTTAGAACGATTGGCGGGGGCTAAAAACTAGTATCTGAATATAAAGACAACAGTGCGTTGCTAACTGTGGTGTGTATCAATGACTTTATCATTCGGAAAGTGGTGCTAAGTGCGCACCACGTTTGTTTTACTATTCAGATATTGGCAGCTTACTGTCTATCACGCTAGCGTGCGGGAGGCTTGTGTTATCACTGCCATACTTTATTAGCCCAAATAAAAACAATAACATAGACGAAATAGCGAAGACTGCACCTACCTTGGCAACATTTGTCGAGCCAAATAGGACAAATATAGCCATGCCCCCGGACAAAAAGAGTACGGCTATGTGCGCACAGTAAAAATGCAGTTTCGCTAATTTGGTCGAAGCTAAATCCGGAAGAACAAAATAGACAATGCCAAAAATCGACATAGTGACCCATCCGAGTAAGTTTAAATGGCCATGAGCGGCCTTAAATAAATAGTCGCTGGTGGCGGCCATATAGACTCCCACTGACATGGCAATTAGTCCATAAAATGCGGCAGATACCATGAACTTTATTCCTAGCTTATTCATCAGTCACCTCTGATCTAAATATGGGCTATTTACGCACGTTCATCATCTGCTCGATGACTCGACACTTCAGGGTTATTTGTTCAATGACAACAGCATCTGAAAGTTGTGCCAAGTAGTCTATGCTTGTGCAAATGTCTTGAGGATCTATCATCTGCTCATCCGCAAGTCCTGAAGGTTTTCCCATATCAGTGTTTACGACATCAGGACACAGTGTGGTCACTTTTACACCTGTTTCCAAAAGCTCTTTTGCCAGAGACTGTGCATAGCCAACAAGCGCAAATTTACTGGCAGCATAGCCACCCACTGGAGCAAAACCTTGCAGACCTGTAACAGATGAAATAAACACGATTCGTCCATTGCTTTGTTTAATATCGGGCAAACAAATATTGGTTAGCTGCTGTGCTCCCACAACATTCACGTCAAAGAGTTCGCTCAATTGGGCTTGTGCAACGATACTGGTTCCGTAGTGAAATATGCCCGCACTGTGAACGAGTATATCTAGGCCACCCATTTGTGCAATTGCCGCTGAGATTTGATCCGATGATTCTGTAATATCGCGGATATCGCAGATAATCGTAGCAACTTTAATGTTGTGTTGGGAGCGTAGTGTATATGCCAAGTCTTCAATCTCAAGCTGGTTTCTAGCAACAAGAATCAGATTGGTTCCTTGCTTTGCCTGTGAGCTTGCGACAGCTTTTCCGATGCCTCTATTTGCGCCGGATATCAGTGCTACTTTGTTCATTTTAATTTTCCTTAGTTATCTTGACTTGCAAAGAGCTGGATGCAATTTGTATTGTAAAGACCGTTGCCTATGGGATGAATAAGAATCCGCTTCAATGGCTTTGGTAAATGTGCTTTCTGACACCCAGTGTGCGACATTGATCAGGTTGTACTTAGGGTGAGGAGTGAGAGCTTGGAACAATCTTGCATGTACAAAACCTGGTTTATGGATCAAGTCGTCTTTTGCTTTATCCCACATATCAATCACATCTGGTATTTGCTGTGTAGTGATTTCAAATGGGTTAATGAGCCAGCAGCCAGATTCTAACGTGTCTTGAAGTTGACCAAGTTCAATGGCAATACGACAAGCAATACGTTCATGAGCACTGTAAAGGCTTTGGTCAATATTATTGCTAATTTGCTCTACATCACGCTCGATTTCTAAGCCTTTATATACGACCAAAACGTCATAAAATGCATCCTTGACCTCTTTAAATTTGGTATAGATCTCTACGGCAAGCTCAACGCGCTCAGTGAGATTATCGGATAAATATTGACACAACTTGCTCTTGTCATCAGTCGTATAAATATCAATGATGTAATTCATGATGCCCTCTAGCTTGGCTGCTGTTCGGGAAGCACAGACAAGAGCTTGTTTGATAGATATAAAGAAAAGTTCTCTTTAAAATCGTCGACTATGTTGAAAAACTCTTCGGTTTTTAGCGACGTTGAAAATAGCTCCGCTGACTTCCATTCTGGCATGTTAATAAACTTTATGTCCGAGCTTGGATCGACCGTTTGATATAAATGAGCGCTAACGTAACCATTTTTATCTTTCATGAAGTTTTTCGCGTTATTCCACATAGAAGCGTATGCATCCATACGCTCAGGTTCTACGGAAACAACATCCACCAACACCATGTTTTGATGACCAATCGTATTTAGTTCTTCTTGACGTGCATCTGAACTTCTAAGCTCAGAGGTGAAAGCAGTAAATTTTGCGTCGCTTTTTTCAAGTAAAGCTTTGATCTCGGTGTTCGATTTAACAGCAGATTTCGCGTTTAGCCATGATGCTTGATCCTCCCACTGGGTAAAGCTAGTCAACTGATAATCGGCGGTAGGGTGAATAGACTCAAATGTCTCATAAAGGTTAGCAGCGATAAAGCCGCTATGTTTGCTAAGCTCTTTGCTAACGGTTTCCCATAAAAGACGAGTTTGTTTTTTGTCTTCCGTTTCTATTAAGTCTATAACTTGGATCATGCTGGAATTTCCTTTTTTGTAGTTGATACGACTGAGTTTGAAAAGCAAATTGAAAATGTATCTTCAAACTGTGAAATGATTTCTTTAAAGTCTTTCCCATCAAACTGGCTCATAAACAGTGCTTCGCTTTGCCAGTTAGCGCGGCTGAAGAAGTAGTATTGAGCTGTTTCGTCTAACCGTTTGTATAGTCGAGCATTAACAAACCCTTGTTTTTCTAACATGTGTTCTTTTGATTGGTCCCACATAGACGCATTGATATCAGACTCTTGTTCACTGATCCGATAAGGGTTTGTAACGACAAAATTTGTTTGCGCTTGATTGACACCTGTTTGAGCACCAGAATTGATTACTTCATAAATATTGTTGTGTGTAAGCAGTTGGCCAGGAGGTAAAAACGCATAGGTATTTTCATAGCTTGTGCTTGTCTGGTAGTTATTTCGATTTGCCCATTCAATAATGCTAACTAGGTCGTATCTGCTACGGTTGATATTTTTATATACTCTTAGCAGTTCAGCAGATTTAAAGCCTTCTATCTTTTTAAGTTCTTCTACACTTTCTTCCCAAATAACTTGGCAATCACTCGGCTGGTTCGTATTTAATAGGTCAATTCTATATATCATGATATGAATCCTTTTTTTATTTCAGGTAAGTTACAAATTGCTACTTCGCTGGTGCTATCAAAACCACCTTTAACAAGACCTATTTTTTGAATCTTTGAAAATGTGTTTTCAAGTTCTTTTATGCAGGACCAAGTGGCGATGTTTATATAGTTAAAATTTGATTTTTTATTTCTCGATTTATATAGTCTGAAATCGACAAACCCCGGACTTTCTTTCATGTGAGGTAGGATTGAAAAGAATTGAGATAAAAACTTATTTGAATCTTTGTTTTTAATTTTGCAGAGAGTTATTACGCAAAATTTGGCGTTTTTTAACCTGCCTTTTTTGACATGCTTATCGACTAGTTTGTAGAGTTCTTCACTATTTCCGTACTTATCTTTGTTAAAGTGAAATTCATTATATTTTGAGTTGCCATATTTGTGTTCGCCTTTAAAATTACCTTCTAATTTAGTGATTTTTAAAGGCGAAACAATCTTATTTCTATCTTTTGTAAAAGTTATTCTTACAGACATAGCACTCTCTATCGGTGAGTAATTTATGTCAAATAAGGTAACGCATTATTTGTTAGACTATAACTGCTCCACAGTATAGTTTTTTACAATCATACATTGTTTACTGATTTTAAAATTTTAAGTAGGTTTTTTTGTTCTTTATTTTCTAACTTTTGTAAAACTTGGTTGTTGATATTTGTCGCTATTTTGGTAAGAGGTGTCTCTAAATCACGACCTTTATTAGTGAGAAAAATCCTAAAGACCCTCCTGTTACTCGGATCAAGTCTACGCTCTACTAAGCCGCATACCTCTAGTTTATCTAGTACTCTTGTTGTTGTGTAGTGATTCGTTTGACATGCATTGGTGAGGTCGGTTTGAGTTTGACCTTCCTGCTCCCATAAAAGCATCAACGTTGGCCAATACGCCAATTTTAGATCAAACTTCTTAAGCTCTTCTTCTAGCATAGATGCCATTATTTTACTTAAGACCGCGATATGCCATCCTAGACTGTCATTTTTTGAAAATTTCTCCAAAACAATACCACCTCATAAAAAGTTGATGTAGATCATTAATTTGCTCATTAAAAAGTGGCAAAAAACTTACCAATTTTTTGATGAACCCTCTTGTATAACAGGCCCGCCATACATTTAGAGTAAGTGTACCACATGATTTCGCAAATGATAATTTAGCATTTACAACTGTTGCAGTTGCAAATGTGTTGGTTATAATTAATACAGTCTCTACACAATTTAGAAACACTTTCCATACAACGTGAACAAATGGAGATATGTTCTGCTTTCGTTGCTGTAGGGATAAAAGGGAACTACTTAACAAGAGTCAGTTCTGAGCCAAATACTAGCTCTTAGGAGAAAACCATGAAGGACAATATGACAAAACGCCAAAAGCAAGTTTTAGACTTAATTCTGCAAGGTTATAACAATCGACAAATTTCCAACCAGCTTTATATATCACTCAGTACAGTGAAGTTTCATTGTAATAATTTATATAAGCTTTATGGAGTAAATAGCCGGTTTCAAATGTTTCAAAAGGCTATTAATAACGATAGTAGGGTATAGCAATGAAAGCAAAAAAAATAGCACATAAAGTGGCCGGTGGGATAGCGCTAATGACATTGTTAGTTTTTTTATCAGCAACTTTGTATTCTGAGTTAACAGGTAATTATGCATTGGTCGCACAGGTGAAAAGTAAGATCTTATCTCCTGGTTTATTTATATTGATACCATGTTTGATAGTGACTGCAGGGTCAGGGTTTAATATGGCTAACGGAAGTAAAAATAAGAAAATAAAGGCCAAAGCTAAACGAATGCCTTTTATTGGTTTGAATGGTTTGTTTGTTCTTATTCCTTGTGCTTTTTATTTGAATTATTTGGCTCAGTCCGACTTGTTTGGTTTTGAGTTCTATTTGGTTCAGTCGGTGGAGGTTTTTGCTGGTTTAGTAAATATATTTTTGATTTCTCTAAATGTTAGAGATGGATTGCGTTTGAGTCGGAAGCTTACTCCCAAGGAGCAACCTGCAATTTAGTAGCTTTTTTACTATTTTAAATTAAAGGCGCGCAAGCGCCTTTTTTATTTCCTGAAAAACAGTACTCCCGACCAGTTGTTTATTCAATTCATTAATTAAATAATTTTAATATCAATTGAAAACAGGAATAACCATGAAAACTAATCATACTATAAATGTAAATTGTGAAGCTGAAGTCGCATTTTCTTTTTGTTTAAATGTAAAAAACTGGCCATCGGTATTTCCGCCTTGTTTGGCTGCTAATGTGGTATCTGAAACCCAAACAGAGCAGGTGATAGAAATAACCGCAATTGCGAATGACAGTATCCTTTCTTGGACTTCAAAGCGAGAAATTGACCGCCAAGCCAGAACAATTTGTTTTAAGCAAACTAAGCCATCGTCACTTTTAAAATATATGCATGGAACTTGGCAAGTAACGGTCCAAGATAATGGCTGTTCAATCGAGCTAATACATGAGTTTGAAGTGAAAGAGGCAGTTGCTGGATTAGTGGAAGGTGTTGAGACACGCGAACAGGCTCACAGTTACATGCTCGAATGTATAGAGCGCAACAGCAGCAAAGAGTTGAATGCAATTAAAGAGGCAATTGAAAAACAGGTGCTCAGTCATGAATTTGAAGCGTCGATGACTTTACCTTATACAAAGTCGGCGGTATTTCAATTACTGAGAGATGCTAAACATTGGCCACAGCTACTACCACATTGCGAAAAAGTACAAATGCATTACCAAGACCATGAAAACCAAGAATTTACCATGGTTGTAAAAGTTGAGGACAAAGAAGAAAAAATTCGCTCAATTAGAAAAGTTGAAGGTGGCAAAATCTCGTATTTTCAACCATCGCCACCACCAGCGCTACTAGAGCATCAAGGCTATTGGACAGTGAAAGAAGTTGAGGAAGGAGTAGAGATCACTTCTTGGCATAACATTGTTATGAATGCCGATTTTTGGACAGACACTGCCGTTGATCAAGCTAAAGCAAAAATTGAAACTGCAATTAACAACAACAGTATTGGCACTATGAAAGCCATCGACTCAAGTTTAAAAGGAACTGAACATGAAACAGCGTAACGTACTAATTACTGGAGCTTCACGTGGGATAGGGAAGTCCATCGCAGAGTTTTTTATTAAAAATGGTGATAACTGTATTTTGGTTGCTAGAGATAATGCGCGTCTACAAAGCGTTGTTCAAGAGTTAGCGACCGAATCATCTAAAGTGTCTGGATTCTCTTGTGATGTGGGTAACTCTCATCAAGTGAATGAACTATTTAATAGCGTGGAAAAAGAATTTGGCCACATTGACATATTGGTAAATTGTGCTGGCCGTTCTGGTGGTGGTGTGACAGCCAATATTACTGATGAGTTGTGGCTTGAAACCATTAATACCAACCTAAATGCGGTGTTTTTTGTAACTAGAACAGCACTGCAAAAGTCGCTCATTAAAGCGGGTGGTAGCATTATTAACATCGCATCGACAGGTGGCAAGCAGGGCGTTATTCATGGTGCACCTTATAGTGCTTCAAAACATGGTGTGGTTGGTTTCAGTAAAGCGCTGGGTTTAGAGCTTGCTCGGGCAAATCAAGATATTACGGTAAATGCAGTGTGCCCAGGTTTTGTTGAAACTGAGATGGCTGAAAAAGTCCGTGGTAATTACGCTCGTATTTGGGATGTGTCAGTGGAAGAAGCCAAATCGAGGATTGAAGCTAGAGTGCCGGTCGGTAGATATATTGAGCCAAGTGAAGTTGCAGGTATGGTGATTTACCTTGCTTCAGAGCATGCCAGAGGGATCACCGCGCAGGCACTGAATGTGTGTGGCGGCTTAGGCAATTACTAGGAGGTCGGCATGTTGAATCAACACCATTCTAAACAACGCAGAGTTGTCGTTTCAGGTATGGGCGTGATTGCGCCTAATGGACTTAATTTGGAGTCTTTCTGGCGTAACAACCTTGCAGGTAAAAGCGGTGTAAGAAATGTCAGCCAGTTTGATGTATCTGAGTTTGATGCGCAGATAGCGGGTATTGTCGAAGGCTTTGAACCTAGCGAATTTGGTCTAAATGAGACGCAAATTGAATCTTTAGATCGTTATGCTCAATTCGCACTGGCAGCGACCAATATGGCCGTCGAGGATGCTGGGCTTACAGACAACAATGTTGACAACGAAAGACTGGGTATTTGTATCGCTACAGCGATTGCAGGCACAAAATTTATGGAAGAAGAGTTTCTGCGCCAAACGGACAATGGGAAAGCGCCATTTAGTTTGGACGGTGTGCCACAGAATTTACTTTCGGGTGCATGCTTTCATACTGCGACATCCGAAATAGCCAAGACATTGAATGCTTGCGGGCCACAACAAACGTTGGCTACGGGGTGCACTGCTGGACTAGACGCCATTGGCCATGCATTTAATACTATAAGAGCGGGCTTGGCTGATGTGATGATAAGTGGTGCCAGTGAAGCGCCGCTGACACCCATTGCATTTGGTGCTTTTGATATCATAGGGGCACTAACAAGTGATTCAAATGATAACCCAGAAGCGGCTTCTCGACCTTATGATACGTCGCGTTCTGGGTTTGTTCTTGGTGAGAGTTGTGGGATATTTGTCTTGGAAGAGTTGTCACATGCAATTGCCAGAAATGCCCCTATTTATGCTGAATTAAAGGGCTTTGGTTCTACTTGTAATGCGTATCATATGACAAATTTACAGCCAGAAGGGCATGACCTTCATCGGGCCATGGTTGCGGCCCTACAAGATGCGCAATTGAGTCCAGATAAAATTGACCACGTTAATGCACATGGTAGTTCAACGCCTCAAAATGATGTGAACGAAACCAATGCACTGAAAAAAACGCTGGGTGAGCACGCGTATAACATTCCAGTCTGTTCTTCAAAATCACAAATTGGTCACGCGTTGGCTGCGGCTAATGCTGTGGAGACTATTGCAGCAATTTTAGCATTGAAACATCAGCAAGTACCACCAACGATCAACATGCAAAAGCCAGATCCTCAATGTGATTTAAATTACGTCGCAAACCAAGCTCAAGCGCACAAAATCGAGAATGTGTTAAAGGATGCAAGTGGCTTCTCTGGTATTCATAGTGCGTTGGTGTTTGGTAAGTGTGATACACAGAGCTGGGGAGAATAACATGGATAATGAAGTTGCAATTACAGGTATTGGATTATTTTTACCAGATATTAATGACCCTGAGGCGTTGTGGCAGGCTTGGTGTCAAGGCGATTCAAAGTTAACGCGTGCACATACCGGCATTTTAACTGAATTTGTATCTGAAAGTCAGATCAAAGGACGCATTCCCGCACGAGTTGGAAACAAATTGGACAACTTTTCTAAATTTGCACTAATTGCTTCTGAGCGTGCAATGAGTGACGCCAAGTTACCATTAGATAACTTGGATAAAGACAAAGTTGGGGTGTTTGTAGGCAACGTTTTCGGTGGATGGCAATATACAGATCGTGAACTTCGTAATTTGCATTGTGAAGGCCCAAGAGCCGTGAGTCCTTTTCAGGCTACCGCTTGGTTTCCAGCAGCTGCACAAGGCCAAATATCGATCACCCATGGTTTTAAAGGTTACTCAAAAACTTACATGTGTGACCGTAGCAGTAGCCTGCATAGTATTTCTGATGCCGCATACCATATTGGCCAAGGGCACATAGACGTAGCTATTGCTGGAGGTACAGAGTGCATTAACACAGATTTTGTGTTGGCGGCACTCGCGCAAACGAGTGAGTACACTGGCCGTGGAGAATTTAACCCATTCTCTAAACAGAGTAATGAATTAGGGTTTACAGAGGGTGCTGTTTTCTTTGTACTAGAAAGTAAGCGTGCAGCGCAATCTCGGGGAGCAACTATTTATGGTTATCTGGGAGATTCTGCAAATGCGACTCTGCCTACCGATGCTGACAAGTACAACACAACTGAGCAACCTTTTATCCGCAACTTTAAGTCGCTTGACGTAGCGCCAGACGTCATTTTACCTGATGCGTGTGGGCTGCATGATGTGGACAAAGCTGAGGCTTTAGCCATCAATGAGCTTTACCCACAGAGTAATGTAGTTGTACCAAAGCGTATTTTTGGCCATGGATTAGGTTTTGAAGGTGCACTGGATGTTGCATGTGCTTGTTTACTATTGAAGCATCAGAGCTTGCCACTAGGAGAACTAGAAAATGCGTATACTCAGTTAAGTGCACAGTCTTCAAATTCAAAAAAAATTATTGATCATATACTTATAAACACCGCTAGCCTAGGTGGTGCAATCAGCAGTCTAATTATTAAAAAAGGAACTTCATCATGATTAACAAAGAACAAGTAACAGACATTGTATACAACGCCATTTGCGCATATTTGGATGTCGAACGATCTGAATTAAATGATGCATCACAGCTAGAGGATGAATGGCAGCTTGATTCTACAGAAATGGTCTGTGTTGCCGTTGATATGGAAAAAGAGCTTGGGTTTAAATTGAGAGGCCTAAAGTTCAGTGAAATAGAAACCATCTCAGATGTAATTAATGAAGTTTTACGCATAGCAGACGTGCTCGAAGCACAGGAGCGTGCTGCGGAAGTTGTATAAGACTTACCATTAAAGTAGCCAAATCTTTTTAGAAGAACTGGTAGAGATTAGTGTTGAGCAAAAAGGCCAGTACTTTCAGGTGTTCTCCCTTGATAGTACTGGCCTTTTACTTTGAAAAATGATCGATGCTTATGTACAAATCAAAAATAGCGATACCACCTCAACAAGCTTGCGTATATGTTTTTAAAGAGCTCGCGATTGCAAAAGGGGTTGGAAAAAAGACATTGGCGGTCTTACTTAATTATTTATACCCACAAAAAATCTTGCGTGTGAAAACCAATAAAAGTGGTAAACCTTATATTGTGGGCGAAGATGGATGCGCTTCTCATCTTTATGTGAGTATCTCTCATAGTAAGTCAACACTTGTGATCCTACTTGCGCACATAGAATGCGGTATTGATATCGAATTTTTGCGTTATCCAGAAAAAATGCTGAGTGTTTACACTTGGATTACCCATCCAAAAGATAGGGTTGAGAATCTCACTGCAAAGGTTTTTTTGCGCTCTTGGACGCTTAAAGAGGCTTGGCTCAAATTGAAATCTTTAGGTTTAGAATTTGGTTTGGAGAATATTCGGGTTGATGGCATAGATTGTTTTCATGGGCATCAGGCAATCGAAATTAATAAAGAATTTCTATATGCTCAATTCTTCTCTGTAACTCAGTTAGACCAAACTTGTGTGGTGAGCGAGGAACCTTTGACGTTGCGCCAAATAGCGATGAGATTGGAGACACAAACAGGCTTGGCCATGCCCGCTCTATCTGCCAAATAAAATGAGCCTTGTGCCTTAAATACTAAGGCCAAGGTAATTCTACTTAGCCTATGAAAAGTAAGCTGGTTGTTACAGCACCAGAAACAATCAAAACTAAAATAGCTCTAATCGTAGAGACAAAGTAGAGACTCTGAGTATCTGATAGTTGTTGCTGAATACCTGAAAACATCGCTTTAACAAGTGGTTGAGCCTTCATTTTGTAAATAATGATGGCGCCGACATGCATTGCCACCATGGCAATAAGTAATCTAGCACCTGCATCGTGTATTTTAGAAACTGTATCTAGGTGCTCTGTGGTGAGTATATTGTCCAGTGGTGAGATAAGCCCAGCCATTGCAATACCCGTTATACATTGAATAAATAGCGCTGCAATCATGGTAATTGCCATCCATCCTCCAGCTGGGTTATGACCAGGCTTTTGTGGATAGCGTCCTGTAAAGTATTGAATTACCGTTTTTGGTCCTTTAATGAAGGAGCCAAAACGGCTTGATTCACTGCCAACCACCCCCCACAGTAGCCGCCAGACAATGAGCGTAAATAAAAGAATACCTAATGGCTCATGTGGGCCAGTGCCTTTGAAGCCTGAAAACACTAAAAGCATAAACAGAAGTGCTTGAAGCCAATGATAGATACGTGTAGCGAGATCCCAAACTTTCATAACAAAATCCTTTGCAGGTCAATAAATTTGCAAAAGCAATCATTGCAAATGCAACAGTTGAATATTAGACTTTACATATTGGATTTGCAACTACCAATCAAGGAGTAATGAGAAGATGGTTAAATTCACTCGATGGCTAATCGCGTTACCTTTATTAGCGTCGGCACATAGCGTTAATACGGCTGTGGAATCTAGGCAAAATGCATTTGAGGCGATAGAGTCTTTAGTTGATGAAGCTGAGGACCTGTTGGATGCAAGGGAGATAAAATGGCAAAAGTTACTGGCGGTCAGTGCTCAGCTCAATGCACAAGGAGATATTGTACTCAATGCATTTCCGAAGGGCAGTCACCAAAATAGCCGAGCTAAACCACGTATTTGGGAAAAGTGGGGGCATTTTGAAGGTATGATGTCTCAAATGGACCAAGGGTTTAAATTGCTACATAAAGGCAGTACAACACAAAACACACGTTTAGCACTTCAAGGCTTAGAGGCTGCGGCTGATACGTGCCGAAGTTGCCACAGAAGTTATCGCTCATTTTGGTGAAAAGTACTAAAGCGCTTCTAGTAGTTAGCGGCGCTTTAAATGTGCACAAACTGGGGTGATTAATTAACGTATAGTTAAACAGGTCGCGAGTTTTAAAGTCAGAATAAAACAAAATAATTGCACGAAAAAGCGACACCTAAGCCACATCGGTAATGCTTGTTGAGCAGCTACTAATTTTTACTCAATTGCAAGAGTTACTTTAAATAAGCCGAGTCATTCGTCAATCAAAGCCTTACGTCGTTTGGTTCTTATTACTATATGCTATTTAAAATGTCGTTATAGAACGAGTAACTCTATTTCTCAAAGCGAGTAAATGTATTGCCTGAATTTCGCACTATACTTGCGCAGCTCAATTAACAGATAGTAATATTGACGGACTTACAATAGTGACAGACTTGAGCTACAATGCTTGGGTTTTAAGATACTAAGTATATTGCTTAATATAATATGTTTAGTTAGTGCCATTTCGAGGTTTAAATGTCTAGGTTTCTGATTGTTATTTTATCATTGATTTTAACAGCGTGTGCCCAAACGTATGATCCCACTCAGCCACTCAAAGAAGATACAGGGTTAGTTGTCGCAAAATTTAGGATGTCTGGCATACACTCAGCAAATTTCTTAACCCGAAATACAAATAGAATTTTAGATAATTACAGCTTTGCTATGAAAGGCAGTGAAAAGTTATTTGTATTTCCAATGTCAGCTGGAACACATTCTCTTGACCAAGTATTGTATATGCAGGGGTCTGGCTTAGTTGATCCCGATCTAGATTGTTTGGGCACTTTTACAATAGAGCCGGGAACTGTAAATTATATCGGTGATGTGTACTTTGATGTAGGTGGATATAACAATTATATTATTTTCTCTACTCATAACTCATCAATATTAGTTAAAGATGAGCGTGTACAAACTTATAAAGAGTTCGAAAATCGGTACCCTAATGTGGCCAAAAAACTTACCAGAAATGAGTCAATTATTGGTCCTGCTGCATGTGAATAAAAAATAAATTTACGCGAAATGGCGCGCAAAAGTGCAGCTTTAAAATTTTTGACCCAATTAATATTGAGTTGCTTTATACTGTGAACTTAAAGTAATTGATAAAAGTATATATGTAGAATAGGCGCGATTTGAGCTGTTTTGGAACACTGAAGTGAATTTGTAATTACAATGCGAAGGCTGTATCTATAGCAAGTTGTAAGTTTGAAAATGTTGATAAATACAGCTTCGCCCATTTATTAAGACAGTGATATTAACTATTTTCTGCAGAGTCTTCAGCAAGTTTATTTATTTGGTAACAGTCAACAACTTCGGCCTCATGTGTCGAGGTTAAATTTCTCAATAAAGGAACAACAAACTTACCTACTAAATTAGTAGTATTTGAGAAAATTCGAATGCATGTTGTTTTATTGCCCTCTAATACTGCCTCTAAATTGTGTGTGGCACTGCCTGGGGACCATATCTCAAATTTGTATTCACCAGAAAGCAGCATTAGCTCCTTTTTTCCTTTTTTGTTAAAAGATGCATAATTCTTCTTTTTCTCACCAAAATACACTCTACTTTCTCCAATTTTTAGGTTGGACTCCATAAACAGTACGACTTTTGAAATATCACTTTCTTTTACTGTATCAGGTAGCTTAGGCGCTACAATCTTTGTACTCTGACATCCTGTGAGTAAAAATAAAGCCAAAATAAAAATAACTTTCAATTTAATTGTTCCTTGTCTTAAATATAAAAATCAATGGGGTCAGAGTCATTGATATAAAGTAATCATGCCCTTTCCGTCACTGTTGCGAAGACAATATTCTAAACAAAACATCTTGGTAAGCCAATTTGTAATTCCACCTATTTAATCGGGCATAAACAGGCTCAACCACGAGTTTGCAACCGATATGTGTGTAGTGTCCAACCTAATATTTGGTCACCTCGTTATAAGTTTTCCAGTACTGCTTCATTTTATTCACTGTGAATTTTTATCGTTATGTTGATGTATACTTTTTAAATGGAAATTGCACTTCTTGGAATACATTGAGGAAAATATGAAAAATCTAGTTTTTTGCGTTTTAGGGTTAATTTCACTAAATTTATCTGCGCTTGAGCAAAGTACTTACACGACCATTCAATCCATGCAAGTTTACCCAAACTATGGAGGTGGAGACTTTACGCTTACGTTAAATACGCCCGCGGCTAAATGTAAGGGGTACTGGATCAGTAAGAATAGCCCCGCATACGACACGACAGTAAGTATTTTACTTGCTGCTTATCACACTGACGCTAAAATATCGGTTTTTGGCCATAATGACGATGCTTCGAAATGGGTGGGGGCGACAACGCACTTCTGCAAGGTCTATACAATTGCTTAAGAAAAAGGCCGCTAAGAGCTGTGTCTAAGGTAAATTAAAACGATTGCGAGCGACGCTCAATCAATCTCTTGTTACAATATCGAATGATTTTTTAGTTTCGGCTTCTGTGCAATCTGTTTTGGTAATCAGTTTATGTTGTTGGGTTTGATATGAAGTTGCTCAAAAGCCCATTGCCAACCTGTCTCATCGTGAATTTTGGCATGATAAGTAATGAATTCAAACGGTGGATCAATGGGTCGAGCTATGGAGTCAGAGTAAGTGGTTGTTGTGGCTGCTTAATGACCACAACAACGTTATTAAAGCGTACCTAATGGGCGTGTATCAACTGACTTAATCTACGTTAAATCGGCCAACTAACTCGTCTAAATTGTTCGCAAACTTGACTAATTGTTTGGCGCCATCGCACAGGGAATCGGTAGAGCCACTCACTTGCTGTATGGACTGATTAATGCCCTCGATTTGTGTTTTACTTTCACTTGCATAGGCGCCTTGTTGCTCTGCTTGTTGGGATATATTGGCAATAATCGGTGTTACTCTTTCTATTGAATTGGCTATTTCTTCAAAAGCCCTATGCGCTTGATCTGACTGCTCAATGGCGGTTTTAGATTCCTCAACACTCAGTGTCATATGCTTCGATACTGAACGGGTCTGATCTGTCAGTTTAGTGAGCACCTTTTCTATATCTTGCGTTGCATCGTGGGAGCGCTGTGCCAAAGTACGTACTTCGTCTGCTACAACAGCAAAGCCACGCCCTTGCTCTCCCGCTCGAGCTGCTTCAATGGCTGCATTTAAAGCGAGTAAGTTGGTTTGTTCAGCGATTGTACGTATCACCTCTAAAATATTGGTGATGTCTTTACTTTGTCCTTCTAACTCGCTCATTGCCTGTGCAGAACTATCAAGAGAATCATTGAGTGTTACCACCTGACTCACGGTGCTTTGGATAAGCGCATTACCTTGTTTTGCGTGACTGTCTGTATTTGAGATCTCACTCAATGCTTGAGTGCAATTGTCATTAACGGTCATGGCCATGTTTTCCATGGCTTGTGTGTGCTGTGCCGTTTGTTGAGATGTACTTGCTTGATGATGACACTGACCACGAATATCATCGACGCTGCTATGAGATTGCTGCGCTTGGGCATTTAGGTTGCTGGCGTTGCTTTTTATATCTCTAACTAGGCCATTGATAGAGTTAAGGAATTGGTTAAACCAAGAGGCGAGCTCACTTATTTCATCATTGCCTATGACCTGTAACCTTTTCGATAGGTTACCTTCACCTTGTGCAATCTCTTTAAGACCATCAGAAACCATTTCGATGGGATAAACGATTTTATTGGCTAATGCGATGGCGATGAAAATAAACAACACCAACATGGCAATAGAGATGAGTCCAATATTGTATGACATAGCATAAGCTGAAGAGAGAATCTCATCTTCTTCAATCAGTGCAACAAATGTCCAATTGAGCGCCTTGGAGTGATAAAGCCTAGCTTGCAAAACTGTATCTCCAGTATCAATTTTTATCAAAGTATCGTCAGAGGGGTTATTAATAGCTTTGTATTTGGGGCCATCAAGGGAGGATACACTTTTAAAGTTACTTTCGGGATTTTTCGGATCGGCCAGCACAGTGCCATTCCCATCTAACAACATGAGATAGCCGGTTTGTCCAAGCTGAATATTACTGACAATATCAGTCAAAGTGGCCAGCGTAACATCAAGAGATTGCACGCCAACTAAGCTTCCTGAACGTTTAATCGCGGTTGCAATAGACACCATTGCCTGCCCTGTAACCCCTTGATAAGGTTCGGTAATGAGAACATCAGATTGGGATTGGGTGACTTCTTGATACCAAGGTCTTTTACGTGGGTCATAGCCACCCAAGGGCTCAACAGGATATTGGATAAAGCCACCATGCGGTGTACCAAGATACACAAACAAAAGTTCAGGATGGGTGACCCCAAAGCTTTCAAAAAGTTTAAATATAGCCGCTTCTTCGGGTCCTGAAGACTCAGGCTCCATCATCTTTTCGTCGCCAAAATATGTGGTAGTGTTTTTAGCGACATTCACCACAGCTTCGCTCTGTGCTAAAAAGCGGGCGTTATTCTTCATTTGTTCAAAAAACAAAATGAATGCATTCTCTACTTGCCTGATTTCATTTTCAGAAGTTGTAATAAAGCTGGTGTTCGACTCCTGCTTGGTGCGGGTAATACTCATTATTGATATTGCTAGAATAGGAATAATGACTGTCAGTACAAAGCTGCCGATCAGCTTTTGCCGCATTCTCATATATAGCTCCAACTATTTGGCTTTTAAACAGTATAGATGCTGTTTTCTGACCTGTGTACTTGAGATATAAAGAAATTTAATGATGAGATATATTGCTAAATTGGTAATGGTTTTGCATATACGCGAGTACAAATTGCATGATTTAGAAGCTCCGAAGGACCAAATGAATCTCAAAGAGCCATTATTGTAACTCTCGTCTCAAAATAGAGTAAAGAAAACTGTCGTGGTAGCTACCCTGTAAGTACATGTTATCGCGTAATTCACCTTCTCGGCGCATGCCTAATTTTTCCATTAACCGCCATGATGCAATGTTATTTATCGCACAAACTGCGACGACTTTGTTGAGCTCGAATTGTTCGAATAAATGTGAAATAAACATACTCGCCGCTTCAAGTGCATAGCCTTGACTCAAGTGCAGCGGGCTCAGGCGATATCCAATCTCGCCAATGTGGCACTGTTTTTGGGTGAACTTAAATAACAATTCGCCGATAAACTGGTTTGTTGTTTTACACCGTATGGCTAGCATCATTTTTTGATGGTCAATAACTTGCCAGGGTAGAGTCGCTTCTTTAATACATAGCTTGGCATCTTCTATTGTTGCTGGATCACCAATATATTTTGACGTATCAGGGTTTTTTCTTGATTGATATACATCCGTTAAATCGCTTTGCTGTAGAGGCCTAACTGTTAACCTTGCAGTTTCGAATCGCATAACTTAACTCCTTTTTGACTGATTTTTTCATTACCTTGCTTTTTGAGCGCTTTTAAACAAATGAGTACGAGCAATGCGCATCCTGCAGTTAAAAAAGCGATAGAGCTAGGGCCTGTAATTAAGTATTGATTAGCAAGCCAAGCAATACTTGAAAATAACAGTAATTCTGTTGCCCCCACTAGCGCATTTGCTGTGCTAGAGCGTGATTTGTAAAAGTGGCCAACGTAATACATGTAACTAGGAAAGTAACTGCCAAAAATAAACATAATGGCGCAGTGGGCAAAAATAACTGCATGCACATGTTCACTAAAAAACAAAAAGGTGAGGGCACTTATTGGCAGTGCTGGCCACAAATACATCGCGATTTTTAGATGATGAGTGCGTTTTTGCATGAATTTGGCAAGAGTTGAGCCCACCAATAACCCAGACATAGAAGTCATCATGGCTTGTCCTATTTGCTCTGTGGAATATGTAAACTCATTACGCAAGAAAAAGGGGAGGTAGAGCTGCAATGTTAAGTATAAAAATGTTGGCGCCCATTTTAGCGATGCCACGGGTATAAAAGCGGGGCTTGTGGCGATACATTTATATTGCTCCACGAGTGCAGCGGGCTTTAATGAAACGAGGCGTTTTTTGGGCTTTGGGAACGTAGCTAAACCAAATAGAAAAATGCAGATGTAAAAGCAAATTAACATCAAAGACATGCCTTGCCATGAGAGCAGTTCCGCTAACGTACCAGCCATTAACGGGGTAATGAGTGCAACAAGACTTGCTGAAATAGCTAGACTGCCCATTGCGCTGTTAAGCTTTGCGCCTTGAAAGCATGAGTATAAAACAGCACGGCTTACTAAAATTGGGGCTGCACAGCCTGCACCTTGCAATACTCGGCCGACCATAAAACTGTTTGCCCCGTCAGCCAAAGCACAGATTAAAGTTCCTATAATTAATATGATTTGGCCTGCGACAAATATTGGCCGTTCGCCGTATTTGTCACACAGTGGCCCGACGAGAAGTTGCGCTGAACCTAGAGAAAGAAAGAAGCTAATAATAATTGCTTGGCTAGCACCAGGTGACAAAGCAAGGCTGTCTGCTATATCCGGAAGGACAGGCATAAAAATTTGGCTAGCTAGTTGAGAGCAAGAGGTCAATAAAGCGGCCAAGGAGATGTACCTATTCATGATTCTCCGGAATACGACTAGGAAATGTAGCCAGTAATATATCGTGCTTTTAATGTCCTAAAAATAAGGTAATAATTAAAAGACTTTTTCTTGTGAGGAATTAATGTGGACTGGTTAAACGCAGCGCGCAGCTTTGTGGTGCTTGCAGATATGGAAAGCTTTACAAAAGCTGGCGATATCATGGGCATATCAGCTTCTGCTATGAGCAAACGAATTGACTGGTTAGAGAAGCAACTCGGGCAAACCCTGTTCATTAGAACAACAAGGCAGGTGAGTTTAAATGAAAACGGCATGCAGTTTCTTCCAAATGCAAGGCTGTGGATTAATCAATTTGAAAACATGTTAGAGCAAGCGCAGGGCAGTGAGCTAAAGCCTCAAGGCACCTTAAAAATTGCTGCGACTCAGGCGATAGGAAGTAGCGTACTCATGCCAAATATAAAGCGGTTTTTGGAGCAGTACCCTGATTTAACAATCCATCTCAATGTTTTGACGCCGGGCGCCCCACCTGATCTTGAACATGATCTTGTAATCACGCGATACCATGAAGAATTTGATTCCGCTGCACATAAAGGGACTCGGCTAATTGATTATCAAATGATGCTGTTTGGTGCGCCAAGCTATTTGTCACAGTGTGAGGAGATCCGAACGGTGGCAGATCTGGCATCTCACAAGATGCTGCTGAGTAATTATTATCAGAAAAAAGGCGGCATTATTTTAGAAGATGGGACGCTATTTGATTTCAATAATTATAACTTTGTCTCTGACCATTTGGATGCCATGATGAAAGCTGCGGTGCAGGGCATGGGGCTTATTTTTATTTCGCCTCAATACGTTGCTAGAGAAATAAAGCAAGGCGCGCTAGTGCCCGTGTTGCCAAATTTAAGATCAGAGGTGAAGCAGCTTTGGGCTTACTATCCAAACTCTAGCTTCACGCCCTATAAAACCCGTCTTTTCATTGATGAGCTAAAACGCAGCTTGGGCAGTTAAAAGCGGTAATTAATACCGACACTTAGCTGAAACTGGTTTAACACGTCACCATCAAAATGCCAGATGCAGTTATCGGTCGTTTGCGGGTTATCATCGCAAACAACTGACGATGAATTTTTGACTATGGTCGCCATCCAGCGTAGCTCTGTGAAAGCATGGAAACCTGCACCAATAGAGTAATCAACCCCCGTAAATAAACCAGAAGCGAAGAAGTCATCGGATTCAGCAAAGTTTGGGGTAACTCTATTGACACCGATTTGTGCGCCGACATAGTAGTTGATATTTTGGCTGATTTGCCTTTCAATGGCACTTTGAAACAGTAAATATTCCATATCTACTTTAGCAATAGCGTTGTCAGCAAACTCAGTTTCATTGAAGCTATAGAATAGTCCATATCGCGTATTATTAACGATACGGTCCGCTGAAAAGCCGAAATGACTATTGTCTTCAAGGTCTATT
This sequence comes from Pseudoalteromonas luteoviolacea NCIMB 1942, assembly GCF_001625595.1. Taxonomy (GTDB): domain Bacteria; phylum Pseudomonadota; class Gammaproteobacteria; order Enterobacterales; family Alteromonadaceae; genus Pseudoalteromonas; species Pseudoalteromonas luteoviolacea_A. Next base: position 21,486 of record NZ_AUXT01000214.1, on the reverse strand, counting down.
TTGAAGTTTTTGCTAGTTGTTAGGTCGTGATTAGTTGAATAGCCGCCAAACACAGAAACGCCAAATCCTGAGTCATCAGCGTGTGCAAGGTTGACAGAACTTAGTAAGCCCAAGCTCGTAATTAGGCAAAGAATATTTTTCATATATTGTCCTTATATGCTGGTCTGTGGCTATTTTGGCATAAATAAATGAATAAAAGGAGAGGCTGAAAAAATAAAGTATGCCCCAAATTTTCATTTTTATGTGATGTCACTGTTATCGTAAATAATTTAACGATTCATTGGAGTGAACACAAAACCACCTGTTTGTGCACTTACGTGACATGAAACACAATTAGAGTCTAACGTGAATGGCTATAATGCGATATTTCTCAATAATACTTCACCCTGATTGGTTGCAATAGGTCTAGGCACTCCTCTAGAGTCGACCCACTGTACATTTTCTAAAATGTAGTTGCTTAGTATCTGTAAGTGTTTGTACGAACTATTTTCTGCATCAAATACAGGTTGCAAGCGGTATTGTCTAAGTAATCACACTGTTTAACATAATTCCCATTTTTATCTAACTCCACGCACTTTTTACAAGACGCTAAGGATATGTCTTCCATCTTAATGTCTCAGTTGTGTTACTTTAGCCTTGTTATAGCGGTGCCTGACAATAGGGGCTTGTTTAAGATACAAGCAGCTTGCGCTTTTAGGCTCATATCGAAGTCCCCATTGTTGTTAAAGCATGTTTTTGTTGCTGTGTTGAAGTCAACATTTTAGCATTAAAGAGAGATCAGTAAGTATTTTTACTTGAATGTAAGTCCGTTAAGTCACTTTTTGTTGGTGCATTAAATTTGTGCTCATATGTTGCCTAAGACCAAGAAGATACATTTAAAAATGTACGCTTGGTTGCATTGCATATTGATAAAAGTGTTCGCTATACCTCAAAGGCGCCATTTTGCTGGCGACATGAAGGCTGATCAGTGCGAGTTCTGTTAAATCACATTTGTATTCTGACTGCGCAGAGACAACTAAAGCAGGTGTAGTAATGTAAGTGTGCGGATCTTTTTCATCTATCAACTTCCAAGCTGACTTTAGAGCTATAGCCCCGAGTTTTTGCAATGAAGCGCTCTCTGATCCTGTTGGTAGCTTTAGCGGAATATCATCAGATGAGCGTGTAAAGGGGTGGTACGCTTCTGAATTAATATGTGTTTTATAATAAGCTGGCCTGCCTTGGCTGTCGTAAAGCACTTTGCCCTGTGGGTTTTTAGAGGGAGACACAACAAACAGTGGTGTGTTTTCGTATAACTTTTGAAATCGAGGTGGTAAATTTGAACCAAGATGGTTCGTAGCTTTACTCAGCTAGATTGGGTCAGTTATAGTTTTGCCTTGTTCAGTTGGACAATTGATAGCATAAAAGTGCTTAAGTGAATATGTTAAAAACCCTTGACCGTTGCCTACCTGACCCCCGCCTATGGCGGCAGGAGAGCAAGGGCTCGGTTCTTTCGTGACCGAAGCATAATCTTCGCAATCAACATCATGCAGCTGATGGTTTGGCAATGGTTTAGCTGCTGAGCAGCTAAACGCGATTACAAAGAGCAGTTATAAACTACCAGATCGCAGCATATAAATTATAACCTAGGAAGTTTTCCAGTTGACCCTTTGAACCAGTATGTAATCATGATTACGGTATCAATCGGGCAAATGAAATAGTTAATAACTGCTCAATGGCCAGCAAGAAATGTTAAAGCGCACTTTCAAGTAAATCAGCAAACACAGCTAGTTCTTTCTGTTCGTCTTTTTGAATACAAAAATATGCTTTTTGCTCGATTTGGTCGTCTAACATTATTTTATAATCACAAAAAAACTCATTACGATCTTTGTCATTGAGTAATTTTACAAATTGGCATGTGTGCTTTTGTCATGGGGGAGCTTGTCGGCAAGTTCAATAAATGCTGCGTAAACTTGTTGGTTGCTCATTTTGGAGTGCTCTTTATTCGAGAGGTACAACCCTAACTGAGGGCTTAATTCATCTCTATCGATTCAAACACCAAGCTGTTTACACCGCTTGGTGTTTTTGGTGCTTATTTATTGCACGCTTGGCTATTTAACCAATGTGCATCTTCAAATATAAACATAAAGTCTGTAGGTGAAACTGAATAGCTAGACTTACGCTGATCTTCAGGAACATTTTTAATTGCCGCAGCTGCAAACCCTCCACTGACATGGCAATTCATGCAAGATGAACTTTTATAAAATAACTCCTGATCTTTACCCATTGGTGTATTGCCTAGTTGAAGGAAGGTTTCAAGTACCTCATTGGTGAGGAATACAGGGTAAGGAGAGCCGCCTGAATAGTTAGCTATTTTCTCTGGTAAGCTCTGACGCTCTGGATCGCTACTATCAGTCGAGAATTGTGTACCAATTAAATTGTAATACTGAAGGACGGAATTTTCTGTGGCTAACTTTTGTTTTACAAAGCTATTAATTTCTTCCGTAATAGGGTTGAGGTGTTCCAGTCTTGTTACCTGCGTTTTGGTTTCACCCCCATTGGCAAGGTTTACTGGACAGGTAGGGCAATTTCGATCATTGAACAGAGGGTCTTTGCTTGCAATGTTGCCCTGATGACTAAATGTAGTGAAGATCCAATTTGGCGAAGAAACCGTTTTATGCATAATGTGAAAGCCGACAACGCCTAATGTCTTTGTCACTGTCTTGGTTGACTTACTTTGTTCCCCCTTGTCCAAATTTTCATATACTTTTACGCTTTTTTTCATGTGTATGAATTTACTTGGGTCGTCATTCTTCCCCAACACTTTCCATGCGACTTTTACAGTTAATCCACCAGTATTGTCTGTAGGGCCATAGTTTTCCAAGGCTGGTATGTTGTTGCATATTTTATTTACATCATCAGGGCAATTGACGTATCCGCCAGTATTGGCGATGACTTGCCCATAACTCTTCAAGTAATCTATTTGACCATCTATGTTATATAGTTGATAAGGTTTAACGAGCGCGCTTTGGTTTTCAAATTGGGCCACCAAATTAAAGATATTAGGTGATAAAAGTTTTTGGTAATAAACGGGTTGTTTATTTTGATCTATTAAGATAGCTTGGCTGATGTCCATGCCCGATGGTGCAACTTGACTTATTGCCTTTAGTGCAGGGTTAATAGCCGCATTTTTGGTAAAGTCCCACTTGGCTGGAGTGCAACCGTTTTCCATGAAAACACTGTCTGTATCTCTCCAGTGAAACCAAATAGGCGTATTACATTCACCGCTTGTACAGCTTTGTAAGTTTTTAGCTGTGACCTTAAATTGTTTATCAACTTCACGGTTTAACGTAATAAATTGAGCCCATGAAAACAGGTCATATTGATTGGTAAGAAACGATAGTTTTTTTTGGTAATCACTGTCACTTGGAGTCAGAGGCTTAATTGTTCTACAGATTTTTTTGTTATACGCATCTGGCGGGAAATAAGGCAACGTAGTAATGTCATCAGGGAGAAATAAACTGTGGTTTTCATAGTCACAGCTATTTTTACTTAGCCAATCTGGAAATGTTGCATATTGCTGTGTTGCAAACAAGTTTGTGCTGAGCAGGCTCAATATAGCTGCACCTGAAAACAGAGAAAGTGGTTTAATCATCCAAATAACCTTTTTTTCGGTTGTGGGCTAGAATGGAGGTAGCTTTTTAAGTTACAGCTATCGTCTTCAAAAATTGAGAATTTGGTGTAAAAGGCTTTGTTATTAGGGTTGTTTTCTAACCATTTTGTGAGCTCGCTTAGTCTATCGTAATTGGTATCACCATTACATAAGCGAATAACATTATTAATAAATTCAGCGTCTACATAATTTGCACTGGATTGCCTAACCCAAGGCAATTCAACCTCAATTTTCTTACTTAAAACATCAGTAAATGAAATACTAATTTGTATAGTTTTGGAAAGCTGTGAAGCGATGTCTACAATCGGTGTGAGTTTATCAAATGAGCCTTGCCAGTTTAGCAGTTTAAGCTGCTGCAGTACTTTGTCACAATCAAGTGTGATGGTGAATTTTGTTTTTAAGCTTTCTCTGGCAAAAGTAAATCCGATATGGTTTAGTTTACCCCAATCTAACTTCCTAACTAGCGCATTACCTAGCTTAAGAGACTGAGGCGCCAAGGTCGATAAAGCATAATCCACGGTATCGTTTAGCTTTTCGCCTTGCACATAGCTGTAATGTTGAGTACTCACATAAAACGTGGGGATCACAGGGTAATGGTTTTTACTCCAATCGAAGCTTAGCCAGATTAATTGTATGTCTCTCAAGCAGCGATGCTGATCGTACAAATCTAAAAATTGATTGATACTTTGAGATTGGTGTTGTTTTATTGATGAGAAAAGCGCCCTCAGTTGCTTAACCGTTTGTTCTGAAGTGTCATAAGCGACTAGAAAGTCACATGGGTGATTAAGCTCAGCAGCCCTATATTCGTAGCATACTCCTTTAGTGAATTGTGGGATTTTGTCTGCTAAGTATTTAGTTGCCTCTTGGTTATTTTGATTTATCAAAAAGCCATGGGAGCTGCATAGTTGCTGATGTAGTTGAGATAGATTATTCATAAGGTGATACGGGGCTTTCGCCCCGCATGTCTCCATTACCAGATTTTGGCAATATCATCGTCAATTTCAGGACGAAGCTCTTCGCAGTATTGTGACCAAAGGTCATCTGTTAAAAATGACTCTTTAACTACTTTCTGAACTAGCTCTTGTTGTGATTCTGAAAGGTCGAACAAAGCCATTGCTTGAGGTAGGTTTTGCAGAACAAGCTCTCTTACTTCTGGATCGTTAGCTGCGTTATAAGTAAAAGAAAGTAACCCTTTAGGATAAGTTTTCATCTAAATTTTCCTTAGTGTATTTAGTTGAGGTTTTACATAGAATGAACTTGATATATCACATGACTCTTCTGCAATATCAAGGAATAGAGTGTTTACTTCGCCGCGTAGTAAGTAGGTCATTTTAGCCAATATTGAGTAGTAAAATGCTCGGTGAGATAAATAGCCAGAAAATTGCTTTATGCCTTCTTCAAACTTCTCAACGGTCGTATCGACATTAACACTTGCTATGAAATAAAGCATTTCGCAATAACCTTGCCAGCCCTCATTTTTAGCCTCTTTAGCCAGATCTATACCTGTTTGAGCGCTGAGTTGAGCTGCACGGATATAGCCTAAAAAGTCGGCTTTTTGTTCACAGAGCAATGCCTTGTTTAAATGGTACTCAGCTTGGAAGCCGTTTGTTGCAGCCAAGACATCGATAATACCTATTTGCTTTGCAAGCTGTGTTTGAGTGTCTATGAGGGCATCAGCACTTTGTTGGTTACTCAGGTGTAACTCGGCAAAGGCTCTAAAGCCGATACAGACTAGCTCAGAACAAAAACCAAAATTATTTGAGATAGTTTCTGAGTCATTCTTAAAGAAGTTGTCAGGAATTTCGTCGAGTACACGCAAAATCTCAGAGAATTCAGCTTTTGAGAATAATGTTTGTATAATTATTTCGTATATGACAGGTTTAAATTCGTTTGGTACCCAGTTGCCATTTTTATGGAGATCTAATGCAATTTCATGGGCTTCTTCAGTTTTTCCTGTTGCATAAAGCTGTAGCCATAATCCACGGGTTGTGGTGAATCTTTCTTTAGCCTCTGTGTCTTCTGAGAGAGCTTGGTAGTTTTCTTGTAGTGCATGATTCGCCTGTTCGTCAACCCACCCATTTCCAGCAATCCGGATGGAAGCCAAATCATTTTTGACTTTTATATACAGCGGTGAGTCACTGAGCTCTCCAGTTAGACAAATTCTCAATGCTTCTTGCAAAAACGATTCTGCTTCTATAATTGCGTATAACTGTTTTGCTGAGTTGGAGGATTCGATCATCAAATTTGCTGCTTTTTCAAATTGTTTCACTTTTTGTAGGTGAAAAGCAGTAATGAATGGTTGCTCTTTATAGAGATCTAATCGCTCAAGCGCTCCCAAGAACAATTCATGCTTTGTTATCGCTTCGGTTTGGGTTTGGGAATCGTATGCTGCGTCTCTCACTAAAGCATGCTTAAATATATAACTATCAGTTTCTACACGCCTTTGTTGGATGACCAGCTCTTTCTCTAAAAGCTCATTCAAGTCATTTTGTATTTGGTCTTCACTGAGTGTTGAAGCTTCAACCAATAGTGCGTAATCAAATTCTCTACCTATAGTAGCCGCAAGCTGTGCTGTTTCTTTAGCATGCACCAAGTTATCTAATTTTTGTTGTAGTGATTCTCTTAAGCTGCTCGGTACCTGCTCTAATCTATCAGGGCTGATAAACGTAATTGAACCGTTTGTTTCGTGTATAAGTCGCTTGTCTTTGAGCATGCTCACTAGTTCCTCAATGAATAGAGGAATGCCATCAGTGCGCTTGACCAACACTGAGCGGACATTTTCTGAAACGTGTTTGCATTCGAAAAGCTGCTCTATGAAATCGGTCGTAGCTTTGTTGGTAAGCTTATTAAGTTCTATTTCAAGCAGTGTTAAGTCGTGCAGGCTACTAGGGCATGATTGTCTAGATGTGCTTATCATTACGCTGCCGTCTTGTAATTGACCTGCAAAATGACGCAAAAAATCGAGAGTAACTGCATCAGACCAATGAATATCTTCAATAATATACAGCTTAAATTCTGTAATACCGGATTTGCGAGACAGAAGTAAAGCGCTTAGTCCCGTAAACAGGAGAGCTTTTTGTTCATCTGGTGAGTGAGAAGATGTTTGTGCTTCATCAGGTAGCGGGATAGCAAGCCAAGCCATAAGTACCGGGATTGTGGCTTCAATACTTGTTTGAGTTAACCCATACTCTGCTAGAAAATCTCTAAACAACAGTATGATATCTGTGGTGGGGACGTTGTCTGTGTTAAATAAATACCTTATCAGGTTTAGAATAGGGTAGAGTGCGTTATTCTGGTGTTCAGGCAAACATTGCGCGACTAAGTGTTGGTATTTGCTGGCATTGTCTCTTACTTCTTGTAGTAATCTAGATTTACCAATTCCAGCTTCACCATAGATATGTGCAATGCGAGTGTTATTTTCACCGTTAATTACTGACAGTGTTTTATCTAACTCTAATTGACGACCTATCAATTTATGATTGGTTTTGGTTCCGCGCATAAAACCAAATGCTTCTATGCGTTTTTCACCTTTGAGATTGTATATAGTAAGCTGCTCAAAAGATAAACCAATTTGAATATTATCGAAATAGTCAAAATCGCTATATGGTTCTAAAATAGAGCGTGACTCCACAGAGCATAAAATTTGCCTCTCTCCAGCAAGACGAGCTAGCTCCATTGCTGTATTTGCAACGTTTCCTTCAGGCACTGCATTTGCGTATGTAACAAATATACCTGAGTGAATACCTACATGCGCATTAAGTTGAATTCCGTGGGCTTCTTGCATTAATGCGTTGCGTTTTGAAAGTTCGCTAATTGCCTCTAAGGCTGTACGTGCACACAATCTCGTATCATTGTCACTGGCAACTGGATAGCCAAAATAAAACAGCATTGTGTCTGCTAAGTTACCGACATGGTATGCGCCAAAACGTGTTGCAATATCGATACAGTGATTACGCTGAGATTTGAAAAGCGTGTCTATAATATCTAAATCTTTGGCGCTATCATTGAGTCGTTTTGCGCTTAACCTCAGAGCGAGTACGGTGATTTGTTTGCGCTCTGTGAGTGTCGTGTAGTCATGAGCAAGCGGGCTGTTTGGGTCATCATTTCTCAATACAACCGTATTGTCATCGTAGCCATGTTGCGCTTGAACGTCAGCTAAAATACCTACTAAGTTAGAGACGTTCATCAAATTTAATTCAGAGAAGATCTCTTGACCAGAAATCACGCGCTCTGTGGCATTTTTTTGCAAGACTCGGCGTAAAAGGCCTGATAGCGGGTGTCCTAAAAGCGCACTTGGAATAGGAATATGAACATCACTTAACTGCTTGTGGTAAATAGATGCGACACTCGATCCTGTGACGGCTGGTATACCCGTTAAACACTCTAAAAGAACCAGACCCCATACGTACAAATCAGTTTTTTCAGACGCAGGCTCTCCCCTTAGTTGCTCGGGTGCACTGTAAGAGGGGGTGCCGATTGTTTCTTGCGTTAGGGTAATGGTTGAAAAGTCTTGATGTCGGTTCTCTTGTGTGAGTGTGCCGATACCAAAATCTAGGATCTTGGCATGTGTCTTAGCGCCAGACTTTGAAAGCATGATATTGGCAGGCTTTATATCTCGGTGAATAATGCCTTTTTTATGCGCATGAATTAATGCATCTAATACCTGTAGCATGATATCAGTGGCATTAACTGCATCTAATGCGCCTTCTTGCATTAAATATTCACGCAGAGATTGACCCTCTACATATTCAAAAACACCAAATAGTAAGTGCTCATCAACCTGGCCTTTGTCTAATAATCTAACAATGTGTGGATGCTCTAGTTGTCCACTTAACGCCGTTTCTCGTTTGAACCTTTCAATATAGCGTTTCTTCTTTGCTTCTTCTAAATGGGGTTCGAGAGCGAGAAATTTAATCGCCACCGTTTGGTCAGTATTTTTATTTCTAGCTTTAAATACTTTGCCGAAACCACCTTCACCAATTTTATAAAGAAGCTCATATTGAGTCGAGTCGAAGCGGTTTTCTATGTATGGGTCAGAAAAATGAGTTAGTGACATGATACTTATTTCTTCGAGTTATTTATCTGCTGCCAGAATATGATTGTTATTGTTCGCCAGTGCGAATATTACATCGTTTTTTTGGAGATGACGATTACAAGTTCTATTTAATTTGGCATCGAAAAAATATACGATTTTTGACCTAGTAAGAAATAATGGTGCAACATTGATTATCCTGAATTTTGGTATTGATTAGCTTTCAAAGCAAAGGTAGAAAAAGGAGTTTATATACTCTTTATTTCAAAATTATTGAATATATTGCGCCAAACCCTCGTGGTCTGTGATGCAAACTATTTTTTAGGTATACATGGTTGTATGAAGCATGTAAACAAGTTTTTCTAAAGCAAAGTATGGTTGTGATTTTGTAAATTGTTGCCCTACTTAGAAAATTCTTACCATACTAGCTTACCCATATGGATTGCTAAATGTTAATTGGGCAGTGATTTTACCATGAATTAATTAGTTATATGGTCTGGTGTAATATCGTGTAATTTATTATTATGTTGTATTTTGTAATAATCGATTCGATCGTCTAACAAAGATACTAGGTAGGTTGGTTATGGAACGTCGTTCATTTTTGAAGTCATCAATATCTGTGTGTGCAACAAGTGTATTTTTGTCATCTGGGCGTCTATGGGCTCAGTTAAATGACTCTGAATTAAACGCGTACACTCAGAGATTATCTAATGACGATTTGTTGCAGTTACAGCTGCCATTTCCTACTCGACTAGTTAAAAATCCACAAGATATCCCCGTAGAAGTTTCATTGAAGCCTGTAATAGCAAGGCGCTATTCGAGTCATGTGTATATTTTATTTGAGCTTTCCAGAGGCATTACCATATTTAATGGGCTGGGGGAGCAATTTAGTTCAATTCCACTGCCTGAAAAAGTTGGCCATATCAGGGATTTTGCAGTCGATGAAAAACGACAGCGAATATTTATTGCAAGCGGAAATACACACTCAATTTATGTGATTAATTTTCATGGCCAGATACAAAACATATTTGGTGAGTTTGGTATCGAGTTACCCCATCAGTTAAGTGGCATTAAATCGATAACTTCAGATGAGCGAGGTTTAGTCCACGTTTTAAATGCTTATTCAAACAATGTGAAAGTGTTTGATGGACAAGGTATCTATCAATTCAGCTATGCGCCGAGCGCTTTTGAGAGAGGCGCAACATTGTCTTCTATTGATGGATATCAAACAATACGTTTATTGGGTGGCAAGTTCAGGGATATTCTTTATACCTTTGATATGTATGGAAGGCCCGCAGGTTAATGAATATGGGAGCCCAGCTTGATCGCTTAGAACAACCTATTGCATTTGCAAAGCTAGCTATGTGGATTGATCTCGAAGCCATCACCACAGAAGTTGAAAAGCTGTTCAATTCGCCATGGTATGAGCATGTTAATCAAGCATGCTATAGCGGCTCTTGGGATGTGTTACCTCTGTATAGCAAAGAGGAGCATGTCGGGGCGCATCCTGTATTGCAGTGCTTTTCAATTGAACAAACAGACGCAACCTTTACACCACTACCGGCCATGAAAAGCCTTCCTGCGCTGGCTTTATTTTTAGCGCAATTTAAATGTTCTTTGAAATCAGTCAGGCTGATGAGGCTTAAAGGTGGCAGCAAGATACTGCCGCATAACGACCACCAAGTCTCTATGGAATACGGCGAAGCGAGAATTCATGTACCAATCAGTGGTATTGATCATGTTGACTTCACAGTGGATGGTCAAAGGGTACCAATGATGCGTGGTGATGTGTGGTACTTGAATGCACATTTAGTACATAGCGTATCCAATCTAGGCGCTGAATCGAGAGTCAATTTGGTTATTGACTGTAAAGTAGAGGATTGGCTGAAAAATATCATAAAAAGTTCCGAGCAAAAATTTTAAAGCTGCATATACTCAACAAATGCACAAAAGAGGATAAGGAATATGGTGCAATTTACCATACCAGAAGGGCTTCACATCCGCCCTTCAACAGCGAGTGATAAACCATTTATTGAAAAGCTGCACAGAGAAGTAAGGCAGGATTTGCAGTGTATAGATGGTGAACGTGATTTCATTGAGTCTATTGTTGATATGCAGCTTAAAGCGCAAACTCAAGGCTATGGGGCTCAGTATCCTAACGCCATGTACTTTATTATTGAAAAGCATGGTGAAGCAATAGGCAAAGCGACATTAGATTTTGGCCACAATGAAATCCGTTTGATTGATATCGGCTTTTTGATTGCGGCTAGAGGTCACGGCTTTGGGCGAGCAATTATTCAGTCTTTTCAACACTGCGCGGCGCAGTCTGCTATTCCAGTGACCTTATCTGTTTTGAGCCATAATTTGGGTGTTAAACGATTGTATTTAGAGCTCGGATTTCAAATATTAGAGGTTCAGCCTCCTTATGAGTTGATGATTTGGTACCCTCCCGCGATGAAGAGCATTGTAGGCGTTTAATTCGGTTTTGCTAATTGATCAGAGCCACTGTTAATCAAAAAACAAGAGCAGCAATAAATGGAAAAAGTGACACAAGAGCTAATGAATTCATTGGTGGGTGAAGAGGTCGATGTATTCTCTTTGCAAAATGAACAACCAGTTGGAAAGCTCGCGATCAGTAGGGTTGAGAAAGGCAAAATTGATACGGAAGAGTTTTCATCTTTTAGTATTTCATTGCTTGGAGATCCTAAAAACCAACTACTTCAAGATAATTATCTGTTTAAGCACAGCGCGTTTGGTGAGTACCCGATGTTTATGAGCATTCACGATGTGGATAAATATCAGATCATTATTTCTCGAAAGCGCAATCAAGAAGTGGGTTAAACCCAAATCAAAAGTAAGGAGTGGTTTTTATGGTTAATCCGTATTTAGGCATGATACAGATGATTGCCTTTAACTTTCCACCAGTACACTGGGCTGCATGCAATGGCGCGCTAATCCCCGTGAATGATAATCTGGCGTTATTTTCACTACTTGGAGGTACCTTTGGTGGTGACGCACGAACGAACTTCGGCCTGCCAGACATGCGAGGGCGAGCACCTGTGTATCAGGGCAATTATGGTATTGTTCAGCAAGGGCAGAAAGGCGGTTTTGAAGACGTGATATTGAATGATGCGCAAACGGGTCACAATCATGATTTTCAAGTCGACTCGTTAGAAGGCGACAGCTTTTTGCCTTTTAGTAACTCAGACCCAACTGCTCGTTACACAATATCGGCGGCAAATACGCAGTTTCCAACAGGGGTGAAGGAGTTTTATGCCAATAATTCTGGAGGCCTTGACACGTTGTCATCTCAAAGCATGGGTACTGTGGGGTCAAGTGCATCTCATACAAACGTGCAGCCAACCACAGTTATTGGTTTTATTATTGCACTCAATGGTACATACCCGCCGAGAAATTAAAAAAGGAACAAGATATGAGTGATGCATATTTAGGAGAAATTCGCATGTTTGCTGGCGTGTACTCTCCGTACCATTGGTCTTATTGTGCTGGCCAGTTACAAACGATAACTGACAATGAATCTTTGTTTAGCTTATTGGGTTCCTATTATGGTGGCGATGGCCGCACTACCTACGGGTTACCTGATATGCGTGGGCGAATCCCGGTGGGGGATGGTCAAGGCCCTGGCCTGACAAATCGCGGTTTAGGGCAGCGTTTTGGGGTTGAACAAGTTGTGTTGTCGACAGAGCAATTGCCAGCGCATAGTCATACTGTGCAGGTTACAAGTGCCACTTCTGAATTACAAGCCCCTGTGGATGGGCAGTCTTACGTGGGTAGTGAGCTGCACTTTTTACCCGATTCGATGGCTGGTTTAGAAACAAATCCATTTAGCAGCCGCGCGATTGGTGCAACTGGCGGCGATGAAGCACATGAAAACAGAATGCCGATGCTGTATCTCGGTTTTATTATTTGTATGAACGGACTATATCCGTCTCGCAACTAAAAGGAGTATTACAATGGATCCATTTATTGGTCAGGTTGATATGTTGCCTTACACCTTCGCTCCGGTTGGTTACACATTTTGTGACGGGCAGTTCGTTGATATATCTCAAAATCAAGCGCTCTTCGCGGTTATTGGCACGACGTACGGTGGCAATGGTCAAACGAATATGCAAATGCCAGATTTGCAAGGCAGGAGCCCAACTATGTTTGGTACTGGACCTGGTTTGTCTCCAGGAGACTTAGGAGATAGAGTCGGTTTACCAGATGTTGTGCTGATGGAAAGCGAGTTACCTTCGCATACTCATGAATTATATGCAGGTAAAACAATTAAGGATGGTCTTGTCGATAGGTCTAATGGTACAGGGCTTTTATCTGCTGCCAGAGCGACAACAGGAGGCGTAGCACGAGTCTATAGTTCGGACGACCTTGGCGGTTCAAATATCACGTTAAATCCGCAAGCTGTTCTGAGTAATGGGCAAAATCAGGCTCATGAAAATAGACAACCATACTTAGCTGTACAATTTTGTATTTGCATAGATGGTATTTTCCCTCCGAGAAGCTAGATAGGCAGCCAGACAGTGAGACTCATTTATTGTCTAATAATGCTTTTAAGTTATGGAGTTATCGCCTCGGATAACTCCAAGCAACCTTTTTTGACTTTTCAAAACTATCAGCAGAGCATTGAGTTATATACCTCACAACAAGAAAATGTGTTTAACAGCAATGTCGGGCTGCAATTATATTTAAATCAAAAAATTGTCGTTCAAATTAATAAGCAACATAAATATCAGCTGGATAGGGTTGAGGGGGTCATTAAAATTCAGGTATTGGCTGAACTAGGTGATGAAATTATTGTTTTAGTAACCCCGTCTATTGATGCTTTTATACAAACATACAATCGAATTGACAATTTACCTTATACTGGTACTGTTCAGCCTGACTTCGCAATAGTGCGAAAGACTCAGCAACCAGCAAAAAACCGTCATCGAGAGATTCAAAACAATCAGTTTGAACGGTTGAAGGGTTTCCAATGTCGCTCATCTGTAAAGCCTAAACGTATTGCGATTATTGACGATGGCTTTGACCTGTCTCAACCATGGCTATCAGCCTTTGATGTGATGCTTGAATATGATGCGGACAATCAACGCATAATCCCTCACAAAGAAAAAGCGGGTGCGAGCCACGGCAATGTGGTTGCCGGGGTAATTGCAACTCAATTGCAATCCAGGTTAGAGAAAAACTCAACAGGCATTGCAGAGCTTGTGGCTATTCATCAAGCCAGTACACTTAACTCGGCCATGATTCTGGCATTCAGTGTTTCTCAAAAAATGCATGTAGACATCATTAATAGTAGCTGGACGTTACCTTTGGCTTCTCAAGTGTTGGGTAACGTTATTCGCTATGGATTAAGCCATAGCGGTATTTCATTTGTTGTCGTATCAGCAGGTAATCACGCCCAAGATGCATGTATTGGTAATAGGCTTTCTGAGATTGAAGGTGTAACAACCGTGGGGGCTCTTTCAGAGGGGGGGTCTCTCGCGGCATTTTCTAACTATGGCAAGTGTGTAGATTTATATGCACCTGCTGCTTTTTTACTTAAAAAGCAAACTGTAAATATAGCTGTTCGTGGCACTTCCTCAGCAGCTGCGATGGTGACAGGGGAGATTTCGTACTTGTTAGGGTGTGGCCTTTCGAGCAGTGAAATTGGGCTAAAAAATCAAAATTAAAACAAGCTTGTTTGATTGTCGAACGGATAGAGTAGGCCGTTCGCTAAGGAGTATAGACATGCAAGGGTATAAGGAACAAGGCTATGGAAGCACGAGTGATGAAAGTGATTTCGTCAATATTGATTTTGCGAGCGAGTATAGTGAGAACTTTCCTAAAATTCTCCAAGCACTCGGTATTTCTCTGGCTGTTTCTAGCTACCAGTCACATGCCGTGATGCTGCTGCGAAGTAGAGAAAATAAGCTTAGCTGCGGCGTTAAAAAGTTTGTTCGGCCTATGGGGTTAAGTGTCAGTGAAGACAGGTTTTTGGTAAGTACAGTCAACCGGGTTGTCAACTTTAAAGCCAGTAGTATGTCACGCAGCAGTGTAATTAGCGGCCAATTAGATGAACTTGACTCGCTAGCCAGTAAATTACGCGATGAGCAACGAGATACAGCGACCTTTAAAGAACTTAGAGCTGAGCAGATAAATGCGATAAAACAGTGCGATGTGTTGTTTACTGAGCGCTCGTCTCTTACAACAGGCACCCTGAATACCCATGATATAGCTTGGGGTGATGAAGGGTTATGGGTTGTTAACTCGAGCTTTTCTTGCCTTGCTACCTTGTCAGCCGAAAATGGTTTTACTGCACGTTGGAAGCCTCACTTTATCAGTGAGTTAGCACCTGAAGACAGATGCCACTTAAACGGTATGGCGATGCTCAACGGAAAACCAAAGTATGTCACCACATTTAATACCCTTGATCATCAAGACTCTTGGCGAACTGAGCTCAATGGGTCATTGATGGACGTGGAAAAAAACGAAATTTTACTCAGTGGTTTGTCTATGCCTCATTCTCCCAGATGTCATGAGGGAGAGGTTTATCTGTGTAATTCAGGGGCGGGAGAAGTGATTAGATTCGACCCAATTACACAAGAAACTAGTATTGTTTGTACCTTACCTGGTTTTACCCGCGGGTTAACATTTTTTGGTGACCTCGTGTTAGTAGCAACTAGTCATGTAAGGGCAACCAAAGTGGTGAGTGACATTCCTTTGACTAAATCACATACTGAGCATGATACTGTTTGCGGTATATGGGTTATCAACAAACGCGATGGCAAAATCCTATCCAAATTGCAATTTAAAGGTGATGTAAGTCAGCTCTATGACTTGTGCATTATTCCGAACTCGACCTACCCTGAAATGACCAGTGGTGATGACGCTATTTCAGCGCATTTGTATGAATATACGCAGGAGGTACTGTAATGAAAAAGCTTGATATGGCGACTTCTATTTTGGGCGTGATGATCCCTTCTCTCGTCGTCGCCAATTCTTCTCCCAGTATTACTGATAGCTATTTTACATCATCTCATGACGTACCACGCTTAGATTCAATGATAATCGGTGATGCCGAGTATTTTCAGCAAATGGCGGCTAGTGAGCGAAGAAAAGCGGAAGCATTTGATATTAACAATCAAAATAGGACGCCAGTAGTTGAAGAAGTGGCAAAGTCTGCCACTTTGGCGTTTTTAGCTGAACAAGGGCTTCTTGATAGTGGAGGTGTGAATTCCACGCAGGTCAATGGTGAAGTGAGCATTGCTAAAGAACTCGCCGCCTCTTGCCAAGTTAGTTTTGGTTGTACGACTGCCTATGGTAGCCAAGCAAGTTGTGAAGCTGGCCCGGGTCCTGGTGTTTGGTTCCCAGATACCAATGATTGTACCGCGGCGACTCCTGACCCCGATATCAATTTGAAAGGGAATGACCAATCGATTACTTCTGGGACTACGACTTTAAGTGCGAGTAACCACACGGATTTTGGTTCGCACCAAACCGGTGGCAGTAACTTTACTCGTACGTTCACTATCGAAAATGTGATAGCGGCATCCACACTGACTTTAAGTGGCTCTCCATTAGTAAGTATTTCAGCTTCTAGTGACTTTTCCATTTCGAGTCAACCAGGTTCTAGCTCTCTCAATGGCGTGACAAGCACAACCTTTGTTGTGCAGCTTGACCCAACAACCGTTGGCTCTCCCAACGCGACGGTTACGATAACCAGCAATGACCCGAATGAGGGAGCCTACACCTTTAAAGTCGGCGCCACTGTGACAGCTGCTAATACGGCGCCGGTAGTGGATTTAGACTCTACGGCTGGTGGTAATAATCGGTCGTCTTCTTTTGCAGAGGGCAGTGGTGGTGTTGGCATTACCAATAGTGCCAGTGTGACTGATGCAGAGTCAGATACAATAAAAACGATTACGGTATCACTCACAAATGATCAAGATGGAGCCACTGAAGGCTTGAATGTAACCGGCGCAGCTCAAAATGCTTTGAATGGCGTGAGCGGCAAATCAGATATCACTTTGCAAGACACGATATCGATTGCGGGGGCAACTGCGACCTTGGCACAGGTTCAAACCTTTTTGGATGCAATAACATTCAACAACACATCGTCTACACCAAGTACGACGGCTAGGGTTGTGACTGTGGTTGTCAATGATGGCACTGATAACAGTGTCTCACGCACGTCAACGGTGAGTGTTACCAACGTCACATCGACAACCTCTTCTGGCGCATCGTTTAATACCACAACCGGCGTAAATTTAAATCCAGCTATTTTGTTTACCAGTGAAAATGAGTCACTGACTATTGCGCAAACTTCACATGCATCAGGATCTACAGCTGATGGAGGCGGCGGAACAGACTCGCTCAATGTGTCTGATGGGGTCGATATCAGTGGGCTCACTTCACTTACTAACTTTGAAACACTAAACGCGGCAAACAATGGCGATCTGACACTGACGGAATCTCAACATGAGTCTTTTACGACAATAAATGGTGTCAATACAAATCAATTCACGATATCTAGTGCCAATGGTAATGGTGAGTTGACCGCTGATGCTGACATTGAAACCTATGTTTTGAATGCTGCGATGACCTTAACTTTGGGGAGCGCATCCCAAAATGTAACGGGTAGTAGTGCCAATGATGTGATTAACGCTGCCACTTTAACTGCTACGGGCACACTTAATGCGGGTAGTGGTAGCGGGGATACATTGCGTTTGTCAAATGGTGCAAATATCGCAGGGGCGACAGTATCTAATGTTGAAGTACTAGAATTGAACTCAGGTGCGTCGGTTACTATGACCGAAGCCCAGCATGATAGTTTCAGCTCCTTTACGGCAGCAGGTACAGATACGATTACGATTTCGGCTGCAACTAACGGGTTAACGGGTAATTCGGCAATTGAGTCATACATATTATTTGTTGCAAATTCATTTACTTTAGGTGCCGCTGGCCAAAACCTGACTGGTAGCACAAACAATGATACGGTCAATATTGGCACTTTGACAGCAACTAGTACACTTGCTGGTGGCTCGGGTACAGATACTCTATCTGTAGGAAACGGAGGAAGTATCGCTGGTGCAACAGTGTCTGGTTTTGAGAATTTAATCCTATCAAGTGGCGCATCGGCAACAATGAGTGCATCTCAGTTGTCGCAATTCTCAGGCACAGTTACGGCAGCGGGAACTGAAACCATTTCTATCAGCGGTGACGGCAATCTTTCAACGGTTTCAGGTATAGAAAACTATGTAATTGGTGATGATTCTTCAAACACACGAAGTGTGACTGTTGCCGCTGCTGGCCATTCTGTGACAGCAAGCAGCACAAGTGATTCAGTCACTTTTGATATTGGCACGTTAACCTATACAGGCACACTTACCGGGGACAATACCAATGCTGATACGCTAAGCATGTCGAACGGTGCAAACATCAGCGGCGCGACAATCTCCAATGTAACTAACCTTTCGCTGGTAAGCGGTGCGTCGGTGACCATGACTGCGAATCAGCATGGTAATTTTAATGGCTCTGTAACAGCGGGTGGGTCTGAAACAGTCATAATAAGTGGTGATGGAGATATAACGACGCTTTCAGGCATTGAAAACTACACAATCGGTGATGACTCTTCCAATACCAGAACAGTCAATGTGGGCGCGACAACGAGTGTTACTGCAACCTCTGCAAGTGATGCAGTGACTTTCAATATCGGGGGGCAGAGCTTTACAGGTAGCTTGACCGGTGAGGCCTCTGTAGCCGATATTGTATCAGCGAGTAATGGCGCGAATACAACTGGTGGAAGTTTTACCAATATGGGCACGTTGTCATTAGCAAGTGGCGCGTCAGTGACCATAGATGCTCAGAATATCAGTGATTTTTCTACGGCTATTAATGGTGCTGCGGGTAGTGAAACTTTGAATCTTGTTGGCGGTGGGACTTTTAACTTTGGCTCCACAAGCGTATCGAGCGTAGAAAATATTTCTTTGGGGTCAAATAGTGTTACGTCATTGACCATTACCGATAACTTCTCTTCAAATGGGGGAAGTGTAACCATAAGTAATTCATCTGGTTCTGCAATCAATGCTGGTGTCACCATTAATGCCTCCGCCCTTGCTGGTGATAGTTTAGTGATTTCAGCTACTAATCTAACTGGTAACGATATGCTCACCGGCGGGAATAGCACCGACACGTTGCGACCTGGTGCAGGTACTGACTCGATGACTGGCAACGGTGGTAACGATACATTTATTGGTAGCGCGTCGGACTTAAATGGAGACACGATCACCGATCTCGCCGTAGGCGATGTGATTACAGTCACAGGTGTTACAGGCTTAACGACCAGTAATGTCCGTTTTAATGGTAGTGGCACATTACAAGTCGATACCGATGCTACTGATTTTACGAGTGTTGAAATTGCGTTGACGCTGTCGAACTCGCCAGGTGCAGGGCTTGATTATACTGTCACTGACAGTGGTGCCAACACTGTGATCACCTTGATAGCAGCTAATGATAAGCCAGTTTTCAGCTCGCTCAATGGGTTGTCCACTTTTACAGAGAATGGCTCAGCAGTTGCGATAGACAGCGATGTGACTGTAGCTGATACAGAACTTGATGCACTTAATGGCGGCAATGGTAATTATAATGGGGCTTCATTAACCATTTCTAGAAGCGGCGGTGCTAATGCACAAGATGTATTTGCTAATTTAAATTTACTGGGCACCCTGACACAAGGCAGTTCATTTTCTTATAATGGAACCAGTGTGGGCACAGTGACGACTAACTCTGCGGGCACTTTAGTACTGACATTTAATGCCAATGCAACCTCTGCAATTGTTGACGGTGTGATGCAGTCGGTATCTTATGCTAGTACCTCGGAAGATCCGCCTTCAAGTGTCACGCTCGATTATACGTTTAACGATAGCACTGCAAATAGTACTGGTACGAACCAAGCGGTTGTGAATATAACTGCTCAAAATGATGCTCCAACGGACATCACGCTGTCGGCATCGAGTATAAATCAATCAGCTACAGGTGCAGCCACTAATGTGGGTAGTCTTTCTACCACCGATGTTGATATCGGGAATAGCCAATCTTATACACTTGTGACCAGCGGCAGCAGCGCAAGCGGTACTTGCTCCGCGAACTCGGGGAACGCTAGTTTTCAAATTAGTAGCTCCAATTTACAAACACAGGCGGCGCTTAGTGCTGGTAGCTATATCGTATGTATTCAAACCAATGATGGAACGACCACATTTCAAAAGTCATTCACTGTAACAGTATCGGATGACGTAGCCCCGAATGTGCCCTCGACACCCGATTTAATTTCGGGCTCAGATACCGGTGGTTCCAATACTGACAATAATACCTCCGACACAACGCCAACATTTAGCGGAACAGCAGAGTCGGGCAGCATCGTCAGGCTCTACAGTGATCAAACCGGTTCCACAGTGCTTGGAAGCGCAACTGCGACAGGTGGTAATTGGCAAATTACGTCCAGTACATTAACAGCGACAATGCATTCAATCACTGCAAAAGCGACTGACGCTAGTAACAATGAGAGTAGTGCCTCTAGCGCATTAAGTGTGATCATAGATACCACATCCCCAAACGCACCTAGCGCTCCTGATCTATCCTCCGGTAGCGATTCGGGTAGTTCAACTACAGATAATATTACCAATGATACAACGCCAACAATCACAGGTACGGGCACTACCGGTGACACCATTAATTTGTCTTCTAATCTCGATGGCAATATAGGTAGTACCACAGTTTCCGGTGGCGCTTGGAGTATTACGTCATCTACTTTACAGGTTGGCAGCCATACGATCTCGGCACAATCAGTTGACAATGCGGGTAATACGACGAGCGCCGCGAGTAATTTATCACTCACTGTTGATACTCAGGCGCCAAGCGGTCACAGCGTATCGTTTGGCGACACCTTATACTCGAACACTGAAAAAGGCACGGCATCCTTTACTTTCAGCAGTGCGCAAGTGGGGGCAACATACAGCTATACCATTTCGAGCAGTAACGGTGGCACCAATGTCACGGGTAATGGCACTGTGACGTCGGCAGGGCAGCAGCTTACCAATTTAGATCTCAGTGCCCTGAATGATGGCACCTTGACCCTGTCAGTGATTTTAACGGATAGCGCAGGTAATGCAGCAACTGCGGTCACTGCCAATAGCACTTTAGATACCGCCATGCCCAGCGGGCATAGTGTGGCCTTAAACGATACCAGTTATAACAGCGCTGAGACGGGTGGTGTTAGCTTTAGCTTTACCAGTGCAGAAGTAGGGGCCACATACAGCTATACCTTGAGCAGTAATAATGGTGGCACGGCGGTGACAGGCAATGGCAATATCACCAGCGCGGGCCAAACCGTCAACTTGTCGGATATCAGCGGGCTAAATGATGGTAATTTAACCTTGTCGGTGACAGTAAGCGACACCGCGGGTAATGCAGCCACGGCGGTTACCGATACGGCGACACTGGATAAAACCAAACCGACGGTAACCACATTCAGCGCCTCAGATAGCAACTTAAAAGTGGGCGAAACGGCGACGATAAGTATTGTACTGAGTGAAGCGAGCAGTACGTTTGCATCATCCGATATCACAGTGAGTGGCGGTACACTGAGTAATTTCAGTGCCACGTCGAGCACACAGTACAGCGTGCTGTTGACACCCACGGCGAATTCAGAAACCAACGCAACCTTGGATATTGCGGCAGATACCTTCACGGATGCAGCGGGTAATAACAATACAGCAGCGACACAATTGCCGATTACGGTGGACACCAAAGC
>NZ_AUXT01000213.1 GCF_001625595.1 Pseudoalteromonas luteoviolacea NCIMB 1942 | reverse complement strand
ACAAAGTACGTCCCGCGTCCGTCATCTCTTTTGAGATGGGAGCTTACTTCACTCAAGTAGTAAAACGTGAGCCAAATGCCGACGAGAGTCGGTTTTTTTGTACCTGAGTCTCAGCGCTTACATTAAATTGCATAGGCTCAGAACATGTTTGTTAGCCATGTGGCCACGGAACCGGCAGTCGGAGCTTCATTCTTCATAAAGTACCTCCCATATCTGCCATCTATTTTGATGGTGCTATTGGGTAGAGTACAAAGTGATGACTTAATCGCTTTATTCGTTATAACGAGGTTATGTGTATTTCACTTATTCTGTCGAAAAAGCTCCGTGAAAAATAAGTAAAACAGAAAAAGATTCTTTTTTGGGTTCGGATCGGGCATATTCTCCCTATGTATCTGGTTTGCTGAGATTTATCCATGTTTAAACGCCATTTTGTTCTATCTTTATTTGTCCTATTACTGATCTTTTCTAGGGTGGATGCCTCTGAAACAGTTGAAGTTGGTGCGGCACAGTTCGATAAGTACTTGCCAATGTTGAAAGGTAAACGAGTCGGGTTAATAGTGAACCAAACAGCAAAAGTTAATGGCGAACATTTAGTTGATATTTTGATTGCTCATGATATCAATGTGGTCCGTATATTTTCTCCTGAACATGGCTTTAGAGGTGATCAAGACGCTGGCGCTCATATAGATAATAGTGTGGATGTAAAAACTGGGCTTCCCATCGTTTCCTTATACGGGACTCAGAAACGCCCCTCCAAAAATATGCTGGAAGATCTCGATGCGTTAATTTTTGATATTCAAGATGTCGGTGTGCGTTTTTATACTTACATCAGCACGATGCACTACATGATGCAAGCTGCAAAAGAGAACCGCAAAGCATTCATTGTCCTAGATAGACCTAACCCTAATATTCGATTTGTTGCAGGTCCTATACTTGATAGTGAATTCAGTTCTTTTGTTGGTATGCATCCGATCCCAATTTTACATGGTATGACAGTAGGAGAGCTGGCGATGATGATTGAAGGAGAGGGCTGGTTATCAGGAGCAGAACGGCTAGACTTAAATGTTATCTCAGTGACAAATTACAATGCGTCAGTGGACTATATTCTACCCATTGCGCCAAGTCCCAACTTACCTAATCAACAGGCAATTTATTTATATCCATCATTGTGTTTATTTGAGGCTACGGCAGTGTCTGTCGGTAGAGGAACTGATTTTCCTTTCCAAGCTTTTGGGCATCATCAAGTAAAATTGGGGGACTTTAAATTTTCTCCCCGTTCTATTACTGGGGCTTCACGCTTTCCTAAATTAGAGGGGCAACAAGTCTGGGGGAAGGACTTAAAACAAAGCTCGGTCAGGGGGGTTGATTTAACTTGGTTTGTATCAGCTTATGCGCAGTTCCAACGAGAAAGCGTGCGTTATATTGTTCATGAAGACTTTTTAGATAAATTGGCTGGCACAGATATTTTACGTTTAGCTGTAGAGCAAGGTTTAAAAGCGCACCAAATAGAGGCGATTTGGGAAAATGAGTTGAATGGTTTTAAACAGAAAAGGGCGCCTTATCTGCTGTACGATAGATAAGACGCATGTCTTCTAGACGCTTAGGATATCATCCATGTACTCGTTAGAGCGGTCTGCGCGACGTTGCCAATGTAAGTTTGACTGCGCTAATGAGATGAACAATACATCAATTAAATAGCCTAAAGATGCGCGAGTTAACACAGCCGAGTGCTTAATTGCTTCTGTTTCTTGGATACAGTAAAGACAGTTATCTGCGTAATTTGCTAACTCACTGTGACCGTAACGTGTAAGTGCAAGGATTTGGCACTCGTTACTTTTAGCCTGCTGGGCTAATTTGACTACGCTTTTAACAACGCCTGAGTTACTTAAGAAGATCACAAGGTCATCTTTCCCCATTGTAGCCATGTAACTTGCAGCACTGAGTTCATCGATATGGGTGACAGCACACACACCTAATTTTTGTAACTTTAAGGTAAGGTCTTGTGCCATTGTATGGGTAGTGCCTATCGCACAGACCATCACTTTCTTAGCTGCTTTAATGGATTGCACCGCTTGTTCAAACAGCTCAGGCGTATTTAATTTACTGGTTGCAACCAAAGTAGCTTGCTGATTGGCAATCAATTTTTCAGAAATATGCGCTATAGAGTCATTCTGATCAATTTCATTAGACAGGAGCGTTTCTTCTTGCGTTTGTTCGTTTAGCGCATCAACCACTGCGAGTTTAAACGCTGGGAACCCTTTATAGCCAAGTTTTTGTGCGAACTTCACTACACTGGACTGACTAACACCTGCCGATTTCGCAAGTTCAATTGAAGATAAACCGCGTATTTTTGCACCTGACTTCAGCGTAAAGTCTGCTAACTTGGCCTCGCTCTGCGAGAGCGTCGGCTTTAAGGCCTTTATTTTTACAAAAGTAGACATGAGGATCACCTGGTAACTAAAACTAACTTAAACTGTCCATATTATAGGTTCAATTGGAACGATGTGATAGATTGTTTAGGAATATTATTGCGTTTTTTGATTTATGTGGTACTGGTTAAGGTACTTTTGTTGCATTTGTGAATTTGATTATAGGAAAAGCTTGGTTTTTTAGACACGAGAACTTAAGCTGAATTGGTTAAACTTTGCGTGAACAAAATAGCGAGCAGAGAGCCGTAATATTCGCCCAGCTATTGATTCCACTGCGATTGCTCTGAGCCAAAAAATTACAAAAGGGAAGCTATGTCTTGGTATTCTATTTTGCCGCCACTTATCGCCATCGCGGTCGTGTTTTGGCGAAAAGAGGTCATTTTGGCCTTAATCTTAGCTCTTGTTTCATCTGAGTTTTTATTGGTATTAAACGATGATGAGCAAAGTGTTTTTGTTGCATTTATCAATAGCATTGAACGTATTATCGAAGTTGCCACATCCGCCGGCAACAGTCGGATTTTAATATTTAGCATCGTAATAGGTGCTCTTTTGGCCTATATTCGCGAATCGGGCGGTGTCTCTGCAACAGTGCAAAAGTTAATAAGCATTGGAGTGGCAAGAAATAAAAAACAAGTCGGCCTACTCACTATGTTTACGGGGACTGTTGTTTTTATAGAATCGAACATGAGTGTATTGACTTCAGGTATCGTTTCTAGAGGTCTATTCGATAAGTTCAAAATGAGCCGAGCCCGACTCGCCTATATTATTGACAGCACCAGTGCACCAGTATGTATTCTAATCTTGTTAAATGGTTGGGGGGCATATGTGTTGGGCCTGTTGAGCAATTATGAATTAGAACAGTCTGCGGTGAGTATTTTATGGGGCAGTGTAGCATTTAACTTTTACGCCATTATCGCTTTGCTTATCGTGTTATATACAATTATCTTTGATAGGGTACATGGCCCGATGAAGGTAGCCGAGGCTGCGTTGACGCGTCAAGAGGTTGAGCTAAGTGCTGGGCCAACTGCATCGAAGGCTCGTTTTATGCTGGTGCCTTTAATAACACTGATTGTTAGTATGGTTGGCTTTATGATTTGGACAGGTGATGGGGTACTGGCAAATGGCAGTGGTTCAAAGTCTGTATTATATGCCACTATTTTGGCCTGCAGCGTCGCGTATTTTTTACTACTGAATGAAAAGCAGTTTACCCACCATCAACTTGTAGATATAGGTTTTAAAGGTATGGGTGAACTACTTCCCTTAGTTACTATCGTATTACTTTCTCTTACGCTGGGCTCTAGCCTAAAAGAGTTAGGTACAGGTGTGTTTGTAGCGCAGTTAGTTGGTGATTACTTATCCGTGTACTTTATTGTTCCTGTGTTGTTTTTAACTGGCGCCGTCATGTCGTTCACGACGGGGACATCTTGGGGAACGTTTGCGATTTTAATTCCGATTGGAGTGCCGCTTATTCAAACCCTTGGGTTACCGCCTTCATTAGTTGTAGGGGCTATCTTAAGTGGAGGTGTGTTCGGAGATCATTGTTCACCTATCTCAGATACGAGTGCAGTTTCTGCGCTGGCGTCTGGATGTGACTTGCTGACGCATGTAAAAACACAGTTGCCTTACGCATTGATGGGTGGTGGTTTGGCATTGGCTGGTTTCTTTATTGCCAGCCTCGTTATGCTCTAAGGGCACGCATATAAGTTTCTGCCTTCGATGGGGGGCGCAATTTTTAATAGCTGGCCCTTGTTATTTCTGCTCAGTGCTAACAACACACCTTGATCAGCCTGTGTATCGAGCATTCTGGGAGCGTTTAATTCATCTAGTACACTTTTGCGTACTTCAATCAGTGTTTCATTTTTGCAGTCCGCTATAAACCATGCGCCCTCATCACTATGAATGAGCTTGCCATAAGACTGATGAATTTGATTTAACGTTGCTTTTGCCCCTTCAAGTGAGGTATCCAACAGCTGTTTTTGTTGTTGAATCGTGGTGAGATATTCACCTTCAATTAAATTGTGGGTCTCAATAGACTCATATTGTTCTAGATTAAACTCTGTGGGTTCGATTTTCGTGAGAAATAACTCAAAATCCTTGAGCGTATTTTGCAAAGTCAAGCTACCAACTATCGCTATTGCACAACAAGAGGTAGCCCAGGCTGTAGTCCTTAGCCAAAATTGACGAGTATGCTTGCGATTTTCTAATCGACTCATTCTCTTTAAACGACGAGTCTGCTTAGCCGACATTTTCTGTTGGCGTTTGGCATTTGAATATGCCTGCTTGAGCTCATTCATTTTTCACTCTCCTAAAATCGATTTAAGTTGCTGCTTTGCATAACGTAAGCGTGTTTTAACGGTCTCGGCATTGGTTTGTGTGATCTGCGCTATTTGCTTTAGCGAAAAACCTTCTAATTGTAAACTCTGTGCTTCTTTTTGACTGTGAGGCAGCTTTTTAATAGCCTGATAGAGTCGCTCAGAGCTTGCCTCTGAAAAACTATCTTCTGCTGTGACTTGGCTTTGGGCGGTCACACCCTCATCTAGTACTAATTTACTTTGTTTACGCAGTTCATCAATTAAGGCATTTCGTGCAATTTTAAATATATAAGCTTTAGGCGTATTGTTTGTCTGATAGAAATGTCGCTTTTCTACAATGGTTAGCCAAGTTTTTTGGCAAATGTCTTCTGCTACCTCGGGTGTACTTTGTGTACAAAGAAAGTGATATAAGTCGGGATTAAAATTATCGATCGCCTGCTCAAGGTAACGGTTTTCGCCGCATTTTTTAAACTCATAAAGCGGATCTTCGGCATCTGTTTTGTGCTGGACAAACCAACTTTTTATCGCTAGTAGCATGCACTCTCCTGGATTGTTGTTAATTGTAATCGACTGTTCCATTGTGTGTGTGCGAGCCGCTGCCCATAAGGTAAGCGGCTTTAGGTCGTATTCATGACCCCTTAGCTAATTTAAACTCTAACATAACTGACTGGCCGGTTTGAACTATTGCTTTACCGTCTACCATTTGGGGGCGGTATTTCCAACGCTTTAATGCTTTTAGCGCTGCGCGATTAAAGATGCGTTTGGGCTCTGCACTAACGACTTTGGCATCAATTACTTGTCCGGTCGAAGAAATACTAAACTCAAGTTGCACCCAGCCCTCAATTCCGTCTCTAGCAGCTTGTACCGGGTAACTAGGATCGACTCTGACCAGTGGTGTTGCCTGCGTATCTGTTGCTTGTAAAGTGTTGTTGATAGTGATTGGTGAACTGGTAAATTGGTGATCCATGCCTATGTCTACATTAACGCCAGGCGTGCTCGTAAGTTGAGTTACAGGTTTTGGCGGTGCCTTGGGTAATGGCTTTGGTTTGGGTGGTAAAGTTTTACGCTCCCTAACTGACGAATCTTTGATTTCTTGAGATATAAAAACATCAATATCGGGTCGTGGTGAGTCCATTAGTTGTCTTTCTTGGCTGATCAGTTGCTGCATGAATGCAAATAAGCCAAATGTAACCACCATGGCGCCAATAAAAGACAGCACTAACTTATTTAGCTTGTGATAAGGTGCTGCTGGATGGTTTGTATTAATTATCATTGTCATATTTCGTCTCCCCTTTTTACAGATATAACGCGCTAGGTCAAAAAAAGGGGTGATTTTTTTTAATTTTTATTTTTATCCATTTAGAATATCGATCGATTTTGATTTAGGACGTGGTTAATGCAGTTACAAGAAATAAATAAGAGTCGTTATCGCAAGCACTTGAATTGGGTGATAGGCGCATGTATCACAGCGTTAACTATCGGCAGTTTAGGTATTGCGCAAACGTTAATCCAGTTTTTCCCTGATAATGATGGCAGCCATTTTCACTGGAATCTACTTGGGGTAGTAGTCAGCTGTCTAGTCATCGTCATTGTTTTGAAGCGAATCAAGCTTCACCCTTTTATGGTTGAGGTAGTTTATGTTTGGGAGTTAAAGCAAGCGTTGAATCGTATTACGAGAAAAATGCCCAAGCTCAAAAAAGCAGCTCAGCAAGGCGATGTTAATGCTATGCTTGCAATACATTATAGTTATGCGGGATCTCGTCAGCTTTGGACGTTGGACGATAATACTATCATGATGGAGGAGCTGGCCATTTGGAAAGCTGAATTAGACGCATTAGCGACTCAATATCAAGTTACTTTAGACGTATCTAAATACCGTGAGGAAATGCTAAAAGTATTTTAGGTAGAATAAATCGTAAAATTGTTTTTAGAGGTCTTTTTAACGGAGTACATTGCAACGTCTGCACATTCGACGAGACCTTTTAAGCTGTCAGCGTGCATTGGGAAGTGTGCAATACCTATGCTCGCGCTGACACTTAACTCTATCCGGTGACCATTCTTTTCATAGGTGATGGACGTATTTATTTCGTCGAGGACTTGTTGAGCCATGTGGTTTACCTTCACTATGTTTACATCTTTAATTGCAACCACAAACTCGTCTCCGCCCCAGCGACTGACCAGTTCTGTATTGGGCACAAGCCGAGCAAGCCTTTTGGCAATTTGCTTTAATACTTCATCGCCTGCATTATGGCCATATATATCATTGACGGGTTTAAACTTATCTAGATCAATTAGCAGCAGGCTAAATTGTGTTTCAGAGTCAACCCACTCCATTAAGGTGAGTTCTGCGCCATATCGGTTATATAAACTGGTTAAACTGTCTCGTTGTGCTCGGTGGCTAAGCTGGTTTAACATTGTTTTACGAGCCGTAATGTCAGCTAAAAAAACTTGAAAGTACCACTGTCCATCACTCTTTGTATTGAGAATAATGAGACTTAGCCATACAGAAGAGAGCGTTAAAGGGTTAGTGAATTCAAACTCTGACTGCATCACCTGTTTTAACTTAATGCTGTTTTCAGTGAAGGTATAGAGAATATCGGGAGTTTTACAAAACTGCCCAAGGTTTTCCGGAAAACGTTCTTGACTGTCGATCCCCATACCCGCTAAAAGGTCTTTAGCCGCGTCATTAACTAAAATGACTTCACCGTGTTCTTTGACGAGTACAGTGGGTGAGGATGAGCGCTCAAACATCAGGCGAAAGCGCTTTTCTAGTTTTTCTACTTCGACTCTAAGACTGCGCTCTTGTTCAAATAGCGTTTCAGTATTGGTTAGCATGACATTGATATCTTTACCAATTTTACCTATCTCATTCTGATCATTTAGCGGGTCTACGTAAATTCGTTGTGCGCTGCCAGGTAAAACGCTGGCTAGCTGTTTACTTAGACTCCCTAAAGGGCGAGATATTAAAAAAAACGCCAAAACTGCAAACAAGAGAAGCATAGGCAATACCACCACCAGTAACGTTTGTACTGATGAAAATGCACTGTCTCTCGCATTTTGTTCAATATACAAAGTGTTAGGAACCACATAGATAATTCCGATATTTTCTTGCAAGATAAAGGGGTTAGGCAAGAAAAACGGCAAGGCTCCCAGATCTTTATAGAGGATACTTTTAGCGAGTACGGTTTTTTTATTGGTCAGTGCCGCAGAGAGAATGATGTCATTGCTGACTAAGCCATTAACAACTTCATTAGCGAGGTCTTTGTCTTCTAAATAGGCGGCAATAGACGCCGTAGAAGACACAGTTTGGCTTATTTGTCGCACAGTGCTTTCTAAGCGTTTGAGTTCGGTATCAAACACGTGATGATAGTATATTTTTGCGTATACAACTGAAAACGCGAATGTTGATAAACTTAGAATAAGCATCAACCTAAAAATTAAACTGTGTCTACTGAACAAAACGGTACACTACTTTTAGCTCATCAGTTACTGCGCTTGCAGGTAAGTAAGCAATCGCACTAGGTGTTGTGATAACTTTATCTATTATAGCTTCTGTTGAAGGATATGCTTGGGGTGGAGAAGCTTTACCACTAAATTTGACTCGCGACCAATATGCATTGATCTGAGAAATATTCTGACCCGTTAATGCTTTAAAAAATGCGCTTCTAAGTGGGTGCTCTTTACGGTAATCCAGTGTTATGGCCATATGCCCATTTGGAAAAGCTAAGTATTTGCCCATATACATATCTATTAGCTGCCGATGGGTAACCTGCTCAATCGGGTTGTTCTTATTGACCACAATTACGATGTCTTGTGGTTCAGAGGCTTCTAGTTTCATACTCACTATGAGCAAAAAACAGAGCGACAAGATACAGGATCTCATCAGAATACCCAGTTTAGGCTTATGCCTAACGTGTTGAAGTCTGTATCAAGGTGAGATCCAGTTAAACCTTGGTGTAGGTAGAATGTAGATGGCAAGCTTGCTGTACTGGTATGCTCAAGTTGGACTTTTACCGCAAGTGACTCTGATAATTCTGAGCGCAGTGTCACCGATAGTGTGCTTTGATCTATGAGGTAGAAGTTAGTATGTCTTATTATTGTGTTATATAGTAAATCGAGTTGAGGGGTTGAAATAAGGGGCCTTTGGGGTGTTTTTTTGTTTGACTTTGCTGTGGCAAATGTCGCCATGAATGTATGGTTTTTATAATACGTGCCAACACCAATATATCCAGCTGTCAGTTCATTCAAGACTTGTGAATTCGAGTCTATATATGAAGCTTCAGTTTGAAAAAACCATTGATTATTATCGTATCGAACACCAATCGCTGTATAATCAAAGCGCTTGCCAATAATATTTAAAGAATCTAGCAAACTGGCTTTGTTGGGCCAAACTTCATCCGGTACTTGTGACAGTGCTGCCTGCAACTGTAATTGTTGTTCATTTTCGTTACCTGCCTTGGTAATGGTATAGTTGGCTCTAAGTGTCCAATCAAGAGGCTCCCATTGTAGGACGACCCCATACAGAGATTTTATTTCAATATCCCAAAAAAAGTTTTCATCACTGACTATTGGTGCAGTAGATCGGCCTGCAAACAGTTTTGCACTGAACAGGCCATGTTCTTGAGAGAAAGTGTATTTGATATCTGCACCGTCTATATTTTGGTGCGGTACAATGGCATAAAACTCCGTTGGTGGGTGATCGAAAGTGTAGGTATAGCCAATGTCTCGGTGTTCAGTCATCATAAACAAGTCGAGCCCAGTTCTGCCGACTCGCATTTGCCAATTTGCTGTTGGTGAATAGCGTAGAAATGCCATTTGCACGGCATTATCTATATTTTGTTGTTCCTGATCTTTGAGCAGTGCCTGACCCACAAATTGAAGTTTGGGTGTTGCTTGCCACTCTAGCTGAAACCCTAATGATGATGTACTGAACCCAATTTCATCTTTGTAGGTTGCGTTGGGTTGGGTGATATGATGACGGATCCCTGCATTTTCTGAGTCAGTGAGGGTTACCCCCAAAGTAGCGAAACCATCAAACTTGAGCTCATTACAAGCGCCGCTGAAGGATATGCATAAATATAGGAGTAAAAGTAGGCGCATCAATGTCCAATAAGATAAAATAAACCGCGTCTTATATGTATAGATTAGTGCCAATATCTACATTTACCAGTTTTGTATAAAATGACTTGTAAAAGAGGCACAGTGACACCATATAAAGAGATATACAGTTTTTTGTGATACTATCACATTTTTATTTGGGTATTTTCAAGTCGTGGCTGAAGTAAGAGCAAGAGTTGAGCTGAATGTAGGGCAGCGTAGTCATATTCCTGCAGAAATCGTGTCTTTCGAGGGGCTCAAAGACGGCGAAGAGCATGTTGCGTTAGTGTTTAATGGTGCAGATACAAACCAAGAAATACCATTAATTAGAATGCACTCTGAGTGTTTAACTGGCGATGTGTTTCACTCTTCAAGATGTGATTGTGGTGAGCAGCTTAATGAATGTATAGAAGAAATGCACCAACATGGCGGCGTATTATTGTATCTTCGTCAAGAGGGACGTGGTATTGGTCTGTACAATAAAATTGATGCCTATGTGCTTCAGTCTCAAGGTATGAATACCTACGAGGCAAATAACCATTTGGGCTTTGAAGATGATCTTCGCAATTTTTCAGACGCGGTTTTGATGCTCAAAGCACTTGGCTTAGATCATGTAAAACTTATGACGAATAACCCTCGCAAACTTAATGCATTACGTAACGCGGGTATACGTGTTGAAAGTGTAGTGGGGACTCAAGCACATGTAAAAGCTGGTGAGTCTGGTAACCGTAACTATTTAGCCACTAAGGTTGAACATGGTTCTCATATGCTAGACATTGAAAAGATCAACAAACCAAAATCTGAATAGCGCCAAAATTGCTTTGTTTGGCTGTGACCAAGCAAAGCAAACTCCCTGTATTACCAGACTTTTCTTGGGTATTTTTCGATTTAAGTCCATTTAGTGGGGATATGCCTTACAAACGTCCTTTCAAGTATTTCACTGAAACAGTATAATCAATGCGATCTATAACTAAGTTAATCATTTATGTCTGCAGAATTTAGAACATTTAAAGCCGGGTTTGGAGTCAATTGGCTAAAAGCTGGTTGGGTAATTTTTAAAACTCAACCTATGACTTTTATGATGATGTATATTTTCCTTGTCGTAGTTGGGTTGTTCCCATTTGTCTTACCAAACCCAATAGTACAAATGCTATGTGCACTAGCAGGTCCTTTTTTAACCGTGGGATTCTACAATGCGGTTGTTAGCTTGCAGTCGGGCAAGAAGATTATGCTGGCCGACATTTTACAGCCATTTTCTGCCAAAGGGCGTCGCCTTAATTTATTTCGGTTAGGCTTGTATCAACTGGGTGTAGCGCTGATACTTGGTGTAGTAATGAGTTTATTGTTTGAACCAATCACCACTGCGTTACAAAATCATAACCCTGAGCAAGATATGAACGTCGCAATGGCAGAAATAGCCGCGGCGATCAGTTTTTCAGATATCGCTATTTTTATCATTTTACAGTCATTGGTAATGATGGCCTTTGCTTATGCACTGCCACTTGTTTATTTTAAGAAGCAAGCAAATATTTTAGCTGCGATGAAGCAGTCCTTAAAGGTGTTTTATTATAATATGGGGCCTTTAAGCGTATTCGGTGGTATTGTCGCATTAATGTTTATCGCATCAGCACCATTGTCTTTAATTCCTTTAATTTTCGTTATGCCCATTGTGTACATCGGTTTCTTCATATCTTTTCAGGCCATCTTTGCGACACAAGAGACGCCGGATGATGAAAAAAGCTCTGGAGATGGAGATAAGGGTCCAGAGCAAGAGCAAGTAGGACAAACAGGCCGGTTCGACGCTTGATGGAAAACAAGGAAAAACAGAAACTTAAAAACTACGCTATTTGGTTGTTATCCAGACAAGAATATTCTCGTAAGATGCTTGGCGATAAGCTGTTGCTAAAAGGCGCTAGCGCAGAATATGCGGATGAGCTTATCGAATGGTTGAGCGATCTCGGTTACGTAGATGATGCTCGACATTGCGAAAGCTTTTTGAATCGCCAGCTCGCCAAAGGGTTAGGTGAAAAGCGCATCTTAATGGAAGCGGCCAAAAAAGGCGTTGAACGTACACAGCTTCTACAGTTGATTGAAGAGAAAGAAGTTGATTGGTACGACATTGCACAGCACACGTATGAAAAGAAGTACGGCTGCGCAAACGAAAAATTAGACTATCAAGAAAAGTCAAAGCGAGTCAGGTATATGATGTACCGCGGATTCAGCTATGACCAAATAGATTTTGCAATTCAGGCACAAAATGACAACTAGTTTTCATAATAAGTTGGTTGCCTGGGGCACAAAGCAGCAATAAAGGGTGAATGATCACATGCAGCAAATGACTACCGCACAGATAAGGCAGAGCTTTTTAGATTTCTTTGCCAAGCAACACCACCAAGTGGTGCCATCAAGTTCTTTGATCCCTGGCAATGATGCCACGTTACTATTTACCAATGCCGGTATGGTGCAGTTTAAGGACGTATTTCTAGGAGCTGAAAAGCGACCTTATAATCGCGCGGCGAGTTCGCAGCGTTGTGTACGAGCTGGTGGTAAACATAATGATTTAGAAAACGTTGGTTATACTGCAAGACATCACACTTTTTTTGAAATGCTGGGCAACTTCAGCTTTGGCGACTACTTTAAGCAAGACGCGATTAAATTTGCTTGGCAATTCTTAACAGAAGTCGTGAACCTGCCAAAAGAAAAGCTATTGGTGACTGTTTATCACACCGATGAAGAAGCATATGACATTTGGGCAAATCAAGTAGGCGTACCAGCAGAAAAAATTATCCGCATTGATACGTCAGATAACTTCTGGTCAATGGGTGATACTGGCCCTTGTGGCCCATGTTCTGAAATTTTCTATGATCATGGTGAGCACATCTGGGGTGGGCCTCCAGGTAGTCCTGAAGAGGATGGTGACCGCTTTATTGAGATCTGGAACCTTGTTTTCATGCAGTACAACCGTCATGCAGACGGTACGATGGAGCCTTTACCGAATCAATCGGTTGATACTGGTATGGGTCTTGAGCGTATCTCTGCAATCATGCAAGGCGTTCACTCTAACTATGAGATTGATCTATTCCAAGCTCTCATTAAAGCAACTGCTGCCGTAACGGGTGCACAAGATCTAGAAGATAAATCGCTTCGTGTTGTCGCAGACCACATTCGTTCGTGTGCATTCCTTATTGCTGATGGCGTTATGCCTTCCAATGAAGGCCGTGGTTATGTGCTGCGTCGTATTATCCGCCGTGCTATAAGGCATGGTAATAAGCTAGGCGCACAAGGTGCATTTTTCTTTAAGTTAGTTGCAGCATTGGCTGAGCAAATGGGTGAAGCATATCCTGAGCTGGTTAAGCAGCAAGCTATCATTGAAAAAGTACTGCGTATCGAAGAAGAGCAATTCGGTAAAACACTAGACCGTGGTTTAGCTATATTAGAAGAAAACCTGGCTGGCCTTAAAGGTGATGTGATCCCAGGAGACCTGGTATTCAAGCTTTATGATACCTATGGTTTTCCGGCTGATTTAACAGCTGATGTTGCACGTGAACGCTTTATGACTATCGATGAAAGGGGCTTCCAAGAAGCAATGGAAGCACAGCGTAAACAAGCGCAGCAAGCGGGTAAATTTGGTGCCGATTACAACGAGCAATTGAAGTCTGAAAAAGTAACAGACTTTAAAGGCTACGATGCGGTCCAATACAGCGGTACTGTGGTAGAGCTATTCTCTGACGGTGACAATGTTTCAGAGCTATCAGATCAGCAAAAAGGCATTGTGGTATTAGACCGCACTCCATTCTATGCAGAGTCTGGTGGTCAGGTAGGTGATACAGGTGTTCTCAAGGTATCTGGTGGTGAATTTGTTGTAACTGATACGCAAAAATTAGGCAATGCTTTTGCACACCATGGATATGCAGTTGGTCGAATTGGTATTAATGATAAAGTTGATGCGCAAATAGATGAGCATCGTCGTGAACGTATCAAGAAGAACCATACAGCTACGCATATTTTGCATGAAGCGCTACGCCAAATTCTTGGAGAGCATGTTGCGCAAAAAGGCTCCTTAGTAATGCCAGATCGTCTTCGTTTTGACTTCTCTCACTTTGAAGGTGTGACAAAAGAGCAGTTACGAGACATCGAAGAAGCCGTGAATGCAGAGATTAGAGCAAACTTTGCGCTTGAGACTCAGTTGATGGATATTGACGAAGCCAAAGCAAAGGGAGCAATGGCGCTATTTGGCGAGAAGTATGATGATGAAGTTCGCGTTGTCTCTATAGGTGAATACTCGATTGAACTATGTGGTGGCACTCACGTTAAGCGTGCTGGCGACATTGGCTATTTAAAGCTTATTTCTGAAGGTGGTATTGCTGCAGGCGTGCGCCGTATTGAGGCTGTCACTGGCGAAGATGCAATTAGGTATGTTGCACAACAAGAAAAAGCGTTATCTGACATCGCTGCACTTGTTAAGGGCGACAGCGCGAGTGCACTCGAAAAAGTAGCTGCACTGCTTGAAAAGGCCAAAGGCCTAGAGAAGCAGGTTTCTCAATTAAATGACAAGTTGGCAGCGGCTGCGGGTTCTTCATTGTTAGAATCAGCGGTTGAGATTAATGGCATCAAACTACTAGTCGCTAATGTGGCTGGCACGGAATCAAAAGCCTTACGTGGCATGGTTGATGATCTTAAGAATAAAATGGGCTCTGGCGTTATCGCACTTGGTGTTGCAAATGGCGATAAAGTCAGCTTAATCGCAGGTGTTACGAAAGACCTAACTGGTTCAGTGAAAGCTGGTGAGTTAGTAAATCATATGGCAGCGCAAGTTGGCGGTAAAGGTGGTGGCCGTCCTGATATGGCGCAAGCTGGTGGTTCTCAGCCAGAGAATTTAGACGCTGCGCTAACTAGCGTGTCAGCTTGGTTGGCTGACAAAACGCAATAACCAGTGGCTTTAATTGTAAAAAAGTTTGGCGGCACTTCGGTAGGCTCTATAGAGCGCATCGAAGCTGTCGCTGATCTGGTTATTCGTTCGAAGCAGCAAGGGCACCAAGTAGTGGTTGTGCTGTCCGCTATGTCGGGGGAGACAAATCGTTTACTTTCCCTAGCCAAACAAATTGATGATAGGCCCAGCGCTCGAGAGCTAGATGTGCTTTTAACAACGGGTGAACAAGTGGCGATAGCGTTGCTTGCTATGGCAATTATCAGGCGAGGCCACTCAGCGGTGAGCTTGTTGGCGGATCAAATTGCAATTCATACTGATAATATGTTTGGCAAAGCACGCATTAAAAACATTGATGTAAAGCGCCTAACACAAGAGCTTGAACACAATCGCGTTGCAATTATTGCAGGCTTTCAAGGGCGGGACCCTGAAGGTAACCTAACAACGTTAGGTCGAGGTGGCACTGATACATCCGCCGTTGAAATTGCGGCGGCCATTTCAGCGGATGAATGTCAAATTTATACCGATGTAGATGGTGTTTATACGACAGATCCCCGTGTGGAACCACGCGCTCAGCGCATGCCACAGGTTACATTCGAAGAAATGCTTGAATTGGCAAGCCTTGGCGCGAAAGTTTTACAGATCCGCGCAGTAGAGGCGGCAGGGCGATATAATATGCCATTGCGTGTATTATCAACTTTTAACCCAGATTCTGGAACATTAATAAGCTATGAGGAGCCGGAAGTGACCAGTAAAACTGTGTCAGGTATTGCTTATCAGAAAGATGAGTCTTTACTTATTATTCGGCAAATACCTGAGAAGCCTTCTTCTTTGGCAAAAGTTCTAACTCTCCTTGCTGAATATGACATTGAAATTGACATGATCAGCCAAATTAATCATCAAGCGGGCAAAATAGACTATGCTTTAACTGTGCATAGCAGTGAATATTCGCAAGCTTTAGATGTATTAACTACGAATTGCGACGCTTTACAAGCTGCTCAGATAGAGAGCAATGCGCAAGTCGCAAAAATTTCAGCTGTGGGTGTAGGTATGAAGTCTCACTCAGGTACTGCTGGTGTATTTTTTCAGACATTGGCAGATGAGAATATTCAGGCGCTTTTAGTTTCTACTTCTGAAATAAAAATTTCCGTTTTAGTAGAAGAGCGCTATCTTGAACTAGCTGTAAGGGCACTTCATGGTGCATTTAGCTTAGAAAATGTTGATTAAGCAATAATTTTGCTTACTTTTACATGAACTTTTAATTAAAATGAACTTGACGCGGAATCTTTTAAATTTTGGAATAACAGGAGCAAGAGAATGCTAATTCTAACTCGCCGTGTAGGCGAAACCCTGATGATCGGTGATGAAGTTACAGTAACGGTACTTGGTGTGAAAGGTAATCAGGTGCGTATCGGCGTAAATGCACCTAAAGATGTTTCAGTTCATCGTGAAGAAATATATATGCGAATTCAAGCGGAAAAATCTAGTCCGCCTTCAGGCAATATGTAATTAATAATAAACTACCTTATTGCTTGGTATAGAAAAATAGCCGCTTTGAAGTGGCTATTTTTTTGTCTTGCTAAATATAAAGTCGTACACATCTTTGTTCAGAACAGTACCCGATATATATTGATTGTGCCGTTGTTGCTCAATAATAAGGCCTTGCTCAGTTTTGACCACGTTTTCAATATCCTGCCACTTGACCGAAAAAGCCCGGTAAGGATTTTCAGTTTTTATGCCTTCGTCATCAATGGTGAGTAGTACTTTAGAGCCACTTGCTCTACTCAGCATCTGTCTGGCAATCCACCAAGGGCGTTTATAGTAAAATGCTACTCCCTCTAATACTGCAAGTATAAATAGAAAGTTACCTAGATAGGCTTGGCTAAGTAGGTAGTGAGCTACAAAGCCGAGTGATACAAGAAACGCGATAAGTCCATACTTTGGCTTATGGTGTTTGCTCATTTTCACCGATTCGTCAAAGCATTCCTGAAAATAGCGCTTATCTAAAATGAATTCACTTTGAAACACGAGTAATCCTCAAGTTGATAACCATGGAATTATACGCGGTTATCAACTTGGTTTAAATCTTATTTGGTGTTCACTAATGTGATTATCGGTAAAACCCCAGTACCTTATTTAGAACAAAGAAGCAACAAGAGCGCTAGTAAGGGTGCCGTTTTCAAAGGTATTTATCTATATGTGAAAGTATTGCGAAAAGTAAACGCGCCCTTTCGGTATGACCAATTTTATCTTGGCTGTTTTTAATACGAAGGTGCTGAATCTACACTCCTTCGTTCGGCTATTTTTTGTCTATATCTTGAGTATTTTTCATATTTATTTGGCTTTTAATCTATTGGTTTGCCATGCTTTCTGACTAAGTGTGTGAATCTAAAACATAAATTCTTAATGGTAATACCAATTTACAAGAGGCTTTACATGAATAAAAGTTTTGATATGATGTTTGAATAAATATTTACAAAAGTTGCCTATCTATTTCGTGGGGTGGGTGTTCATAAACAAATAAATAACAACTAAGGGGGCACAGATGGAGATCAGCGAATTGCTTATGCAGGCAGCCAACCTCATGTTAACTGGCATGGTTGGTGTTTTTATCTTCTTATCAATTCTAATCCTTGCGGTGAAAGGATTATCGAAAATCAGCGCATCAGAGCAAAGTCCTGAGCAACCTAAGGTTAAAGCTAAGTCTCGGCGCAGCGACACAACAGCTGTACCAGCACCGCATGTTGCAGCTATTAGCGCTGCGATAGCGCAGTTTAGACAAAATAATTAACGGGTCTACTATGTCAAAATTAAAACTAACAGAATTAGTACTAAGAGATGCCCATCAATCTTTACTCGCGACAAGAATGCGTTTGGAGGACATGTTACCAATTACTGAAGAGCTGGATAAAATTGGATACTGGTCGGTAGAGTCTTGGGGAGGCGCAACCTTTGATGCTTGCATCCGTTATCTGGGGGAAGATCCTTGGTATCGTATTCGGGCGATAAAAGAAGCTATGCCAAATACAAAGCAGCAAATGCTACTTAGGGGACAAAATTTGCTCGGCTACCGTCATTATGCAGATGATGTTGTAGAAAAGTTTGTTACTCGTGCACATCAAAATGGTGTTGATGTATTTAGAATCTTTGATGCCATGAATGACGTTAGAAACCTTGAAACAGCAGTCCGCGCAGCAATTAAAGTGGGTGCAC
The DNA here is from genome assembly GCF_001625595.1 of Pseudoalteromonas luteoviolacea NCIMB 1942. Classification (GTDB taxonomy): domain Bacteria; phylum Pseudomonadota; class Gammaproteobacteria; order Enterobacterales; family Alteromonadaceae; genus Pseudoalteromonas; species Pseudoalteromonas luteoviolacea_A. The sequence continues at coordinate 7,517 of NZ_AUXT01000213.1, read as the reverse complement.
ATGCGCAAGGGACAATTTCGTATACAGTCAGCCCTGTCCACAACCTAGAAAAGTGGTTAACCCAAGCTAAACAGCTTGAAGAGCTAGGTTGTCATTCAATTTGTATCAAAGACATGGCAGGGTTATTAAAGCCTTATGATGCTGAAGTGTTGATTTCAGAACTAAAACGTACAGTCTCTATCCCTATAGCCATGCAATGCCATGCGACAACTGGTTTGAGCACTGCAACGTATCAAAAAGCGGTCGATGCTGGTATCGATATGCTGGATACTGCAATTTCCTCAATGAGTATGACATATGGCCATAGCGCAACCGAAACACTGGTTGCCATTGTTGAAGGTACGGAGAGAGACACCGGCCTTGAATTAGACAAGCTTGAATCTATTGCAGCCTACTTTAGAGACGTACGTAAGAAATATGCTGCGTTCGAGGGCAGTCTTAAAGGGGTCGATGGGCGTATTCTATCTGCACAAGTACCTGGCGGCATGCTAACAAATATGGAGAATCAGCTCAAAGAACAAGGTGCGGGCGATAAGTTAGATGAGGTACTCAGTGAAATTCCTCACGTAAGAAAAGATCTTGGCTTTATTCCGTTGGTAACGCCAACGTCTCAAATTGTGGGTACTCAGGCGGTATTAAATGTACTTACCGGAGAACGATACAAGACTATCACCAAAGAAACTGCTGGTGTATTAAAAGGCGAGTATGGCACAACGCCGGCGCCGGTTGATGAAAATTTACAAAACCGAGTTTTAGATGGTGCCGACGCGATTACTTGTCGGCCTGCGGATTTAATAAAGCCGGAGCTGGATACTTTAGAGCAAGAACTAATAGAGCACGCGAAGCAAGATAACATCGAACTGGCTGATGACATTGTCGACGACGTTTTAACCTATGCGTTGTTCCCACAGATTGGCCTCAAATTCCTTAAAAATCGTAACAACCCAGACGCATTTGAACCAAAGCCAAGCTTAGTTACCGCACAGAGCCAAAAAGCGACTGCGGTTAAGTCTTCTTCCACTGCAAAACAAGGGAATGAACGATATAGCGTGAGAGTTGATGGCAAGGTTTATGACGTTGTTGTCGCCGCTGGCGGAGAATTAAAAGAAGTAGCCGTTAAAGACAGTGAACTTATGCCGCAGTCGGCTTCCGTGAGTTCAGGAGAAACCTTAAACGCGCCACTTGCAGGTAATATTTTCAAAGTACATGCAAGACCTGGTGATGATGTAGTACAAGGTGATGTCGTTTTAATCATGGAGGCGATGAAAATGGAAACGGAAGTACGGGCTACTTCCAATGGGAAGATTGCAGATATCTTAGTGTCTGAAGGTGACTCAGTTTCCGCGGGCGACGCGATTATTGAGATGGCATAAGGGTTTGTAAAATGGATGGATTATTAAATCTATGGCAAGCAACAGGGTTTGCCAACCTGACTTTTCCAGCCCTGTCCATGATAGCGGTTGGTTGTGGATTACTGTACTTAGCAATAGCAAAAGGCTTTGAACCTTTACTATTGGTGCCAATTGGGTTCGGCGCCATTTTGACAAATATCCCTGTGGCTGCGTTAGCAGATCCGGGAGGGTTACTGTATTACGTTTACTATATTGGTATTGATAGTGGCGTTTTCCCACTGCTTATTTTCATGGGAGTGGGGGCGCTCACAGATTTTAGTGCTCTAATTGCAAACCCTCGCATGTTACTGCTTGGTGCAGCTGCTCAGTTTGGGATTTTTGCGACGTTATTTGGTGCGATTTTATTAAACTTTATTCCGGGTTTTGAATTTACCTTACAAGATGCGTCGGCAATAGCCATAATAGGTGGCGCTGACGGCCCAACTGCAATATTTCTAGCTTCAAAACTTTCTCCGGAGCTATTAGGCGCGATTGCTGTAGCTGCATATTCATACATGGCTTTGGTACCAATCATACAGCCGCCCATTATGCGATTACTGACCTCTGAAGAGGAAAGAAGTATTGCTATGCCACAGCTAAGACCTGTGTCTAAAAAGGAAAAGGTTCTATTTCCATTGATGGTATTGGCGCTGACTCTATTGTTTTTGCCTGCGGCATCACCGCTTGTAGGGATGTTTTGCCTGGGCAACCTAATGCGTGAGTCTGGTGTAGTCGACAGACTAAGTAATACTGCTCAAAACGAGCTAATTAACATCACGACGATTTTCTTGGGTTTGGCTGTGGGTTCAAAGTTAGCAGCAGATCAATTTTTGACTGTGGAGACCCTTGGGATCTTACTGCTTGGCGCGCTGGCATTTAGTATCGGCACAGCCTCTGGCGTTTATATGGCAAAAGTTATGAACCGAGTATCATCTAATCCTATTAATCCATTGGTAGGGGCTGCCGGGGTGTCAGCTGTGCCTATGGCAGCTAGAGTCGTGAATAAAGTGGGCTTGGAGTCCAACCCGCATAACTTCTTATTAATGCATGCTATGGGACCTAATGTAGCAGGTGTCCTTGGTAGTGCAGTAGCAGCAGGCATACTGCTCGCTCTGGTCGGTTAACAACACTCTCCAACCTTTTTGTGGGGCTTCGGCTCCACAGTTTTTCTTCCTTTCTTAGACCTTCTGTATAAATAGCGGGCCAAAATTAAGCCTTCGTGGTATAACTTGACTGATTAAATTTGGCCCGAGTGATTCTATGAATATCATTGTTATTTTAGTTTGTTTAGTAATTGCGTTAGTGATTTTGATCCCGTTACTTGAAAAGTACAATAGTAAAATTGGGCTCGATAAGATGGAGAAGTACTCTAAATATATTATCCCTCTGGCGATGGCGGGCATTGTAGTAAATATGATCTATTCGATGGTCCAAGACTGAACCAATGTAATTGTAGGGCAACACACATGATGCTGCCCTGTGAGATGTGTCTGGCAGTTTAAATTACTGACTGCTGTAAAAACTGCTGTATAAACTCAGTTGCTCTTTGGTAAGCCTGCTCTAACTCATCTCTTAACTGAATAAGTTGATCACTTGATAGATCTTCCTCTTTACAACGAGTTTCAAACCCTTCTGCAAGCAACGCTACTTGTTCCGCACCTATGGTCCTAGAGATAGATTTAAGCTGATGACAGGCTTCGATAATTTCACTTTGGCTTGATGAGATTACCGCGCCATTAATGTCCCTCGCTAATTCACTGCTTTGCTCTAAATACATTCTGAAAAAGCGCAGCCTTTTGGCATCATCATCATTCACGTACTTGTTGAGTTGATCCATATCGATAGGTGTACCTGGCGTTTGCACTTCTGCTTCTTGTACCTCATCAGTAGCTGGACTATCTACTTCAATTTGTACAGGAGGTTCATAGCTAGGGGATTCAGCAACAGGTTGCTCCTCAAATGGTTGAGGTGAAGGTGCTACTGGTTCACTGATATCATAATTATAACTGGGCTCAATAGAGGCAGGTTCTTCGGTCATCTGACGCGCTTCTGAGTAGACTGAATCGGGCGAGAAACTTGTCTCAACTTGTGGCTCAGGAATTGTGTGTGTCGCAGAGGTATTTTCGGTCAGTGTTGACGTAGGACTAGGCTGTGAATCAGCTGGCTTACCAACTTGAGTACCTGTAGCAGACTGCCATTTATCAAGCGTCGCCTCGAGGACATTCAATTCAACTGGTTTTGTAATGTAATCGTTCATGCCCGAAGCCAAGCATCGATCTCGCTCACCTTTCAATGCATTTGCTGTAATCGCGATAATATAAGGCTGTGCATTGATATCTGATGCTTGTTCAGCGATATCTCGAATTTTGGTTACCATGTCATAGCCGGACATTTTTGGCATATGTAGATCAGTAAGGACCACCGCATAGTGGCCTTTTTGCCACATCTTTAAACCTTCTTCGCCATTTTCTGCCACTTCAACCCCATATCCAAGTAGATGTAGCTGATCCGTAAGCACTTGCTGGTTGAGTACATTGTCTTCTACTAATAATACTAACTTGTTTTCAGCTTTGGCGTCTTCGGTATTCAAGTAGCTGTTCATAGAACGTGAAGGCTTAAGTTGTTTTGGTTTATGCAGACCTACTGCAACCAATACAGCTGTCATAAAGCTGGTTTTACAAAGTGGCGCGGCGTTGAGGTAGAAGATGTGGCCATGGTTCAACGCGGACTCATCCATCGTACTGAGCACAATCACTTGCTGGCCATTGTGTTCTAACGAGTAAAGTAGGTCGCGCAGTTGTTGGTTAACTTTTTCCATTCCATCAAGGCCATCTAGGACCCATACAACACCTTGTTCATACTGGTGCTCGCCCATTTCACTGGCGTCATGAACGACGATAGAGTTAGCGCCCATAAATGATAAGTAGCGTGCAAGGATTGCCCGACGGTTTGGACTATGCGTAAAGGTCACAACCTTTCTGCCTTCTAACACGCCCTTGTTAGCATATTCTACTTTACCGCTAATACTGAATGGTAATTCAACAACGAACTCACTGCCCATACCAATATCAGATTGAACGTTGATAGAACCGAGCATTAGCTCAACTAAGCTCTTACATATAGAGAGGCCTAATCCAGTGCCGCCATATTCGCGCGTAATGGAGCCTTCGGCTTGAATAAACGGGTTAAATATTTCTCTAAGCTGGGCTTGAGTCATACCTTTACCGTTATCTGTTACTTTAAACCTTAGTGTGTAATGCTCAGAAGTGTTTTGTGCAACTTCTACAGAGATTTTGACAAAGCCCTGTTTACTTTCATCTGTTGTAGTAAACTTAATTGCATTGCTGCAAAGGTTATAAAGAACCTGACGCACGCGCACAGAGTCACCGACCAAGTTACTGGGAATATCAGGGGCTACGGCAAGCTGCAGGTCAAGCTTACGTTTTTTCGCGACTGACGATAGTACGCGAGCAACTTCTTCAATGGTTTCTGAGACAGAGAATGCACTACTGTCAATTTGTAATTTACCAGCCTCGATTTTAGAGAAATCTAGAATATCGTCTAGGATGCCAAGCAGCGAGAACGCAGAATCACGGATTATGGTCGTTAAACGGTGCTGTGCACCATCTAGTTCAGTTTGTCGTAGCAAATCAATAGTACCAATAACCCCATTCATTGGTGTTCTTATTTCGTGACTCATGGTTGCCAAAAATGTGGTTTTAGCTTCACTTGCGCGCTCAGCGTTTAACGTTGCTTTTTCTAAAGCAAGCGTACGTGCTTGAACTTCTGTTTCTAAGCTGGTTTGAAGTTGTCTTAATTCGTTTTGCGCTGCTTGGTTACCTTTAATAATGTCGCGGATCTGATTAATCAACGTATTGATGCCAATTGAGGTCTGCGACAAGCCAAAGCTCAGGTTTTCGGTGATATGAACCTCGTAATCCTTTTGCGCAACTAAATGTTCAAGCTCTGAGTTGAGCAGCTTTAACTCTTTAGCTAGTTTTCCTACAACCTGCTTTTTTAAGAAAAGCGCAAATGCCACAGTGAGGAGCAGTGCAATAAGAGCGAGTACGTAACTCAAAAGGTTGTCATCCGGAGCAGCAATTTGCGGCGCGGTATATACCAAAATTAATTCACCGACAGGCATATTGTCCAAGGTCAATGGTTGATGAACAATCGTTTGATCGTTAACCGTGAGCTTAGTACGTTGCTTGATTGGTGCGACTGGAAACTCATCTGTTTGAAACACGAGGCTAGGTTTACCCATGCCGCTGTCTGCGTATAAGTATGCATTGATGTCAGGGTTACCAGCTTTAACCGATGTCAACATCTGTTTGGCATAGTTATAACCAAGCTTCATCATCGTATTGCTGAGCGGCGCCGCTAAATCTTGAGCCTGTAGCACGAGATCTGGCTGGATATATATTGTGGTTTGTGTTTGTTTTGGCCATAAATAGGCTGCAAGTGCAGATACACTGGCAATTATTAAGGTGACAAAAACAAACAGTGGCACAAAGCCTTTAATCTGTGCTTGTGAAGAATTTTTCATTGAAATAATCCGAGCAAATAACTTTCAAGTCGAGTTTTTATAAATAAGTGTTAATCCTATCACCTACAGTGGGTGATTTCTCTACGTTTTTACTTCTTTATTACGGTTTTTGATTAATGTGGAGTGTAAATGTATGTATGATTTTCATCCTTTTTTAGCCGGTTTTTGTTAGTTTTGCATGAATTGTGCGCAAACAAATTATATTGCAAAAAAATAGTTGACTTGAAAGGGTAAAACTCGTTTAATACGCCGCACGCCCAGATAGCTCAGTCGGTAGAGCAGAGGATTGAAAATCCTCGTGTCGGTGGTTCGATTCCGCCTCTGGGCACCATTTTTCGGTGCGCCGACTTAGCTCAGTTGGTAGAGCAACTGACTTGTAATCAGTAGGTCATCCGTTCGACTCGGATAGTCGGCACCATTAATTTACTCAGATATCTCATACAAAGTAGACAATCTGAGTTGAATTGAAAGTCAATGACTTTGAATTCTAAAAATTTGCCCAGATAGCTCAGTCGGTAGAGCAGAGGATTGAAAATCCTCGTGTCGGTGGTTCGATTCCGCCTCTGGGCACCATCTTTAAAGATGATAAATTACAGCATTGAAGATATAAAAGAGTATTTTCAATCAAAAAAGAATATTTGCCCAGATAGCTCAGTCGGTAGAGCAGAGGATTGAAAATCCTCGTGTCGGTGGTTCGATTCCGCCTCTGGGCACCATTATTTAGGTGCGCCGACTTAGCTCAGTTGGTAGAGCAACTGACTTGTAATCAGTAGGTCATCCGTTCGACTCGGATAGTCGGCACCATATATTCTTTAGAAGTAAAAAGTTAATAAATGCTCAGGTAGCTCATTTTGTAGAGCTGTTGTGAATTGCATTGAAAATCCCTGATGGGGTTTTATAATTAAAAGATTTTGCCCAGATAGCTCAGTCGGTAGAGCAGAGGATTGAAAATCCTCGTGTCGGTGGTTCGATTCCGCCTCTGGGCACCATCCTTTCGGTGCGCCGACTTAGCTCAGTTGGTAGAGCAACTGACTTGTAATCAGTAGGTCATCCGTTCGACTCGGATAGTCGGCACCATTTACTTCTAAAAATATTTCATGACGCAGGCTTACATGGCTAGGTAACTTCCAAAGCTGTTGCATCTGTCAAAATTAAAAGTCTACTTACTCAGATAGCTCATTCGTAGAGCTGTTGTGAATTGCATTGAAAATCCTTGATAGGGTTTTCTAATTAAAAGATTTTGCTCAGATAGCTCAGTCGGTAGAGCTGTTGTGAATTGCATTGTAAATCCTTGATAGGGTTTCTAATTAAAAGATTTTGCCCAGATAGCTCAGTCGGTAGAGCAGAGGATTGAAAATCCTCGTGTCGGTGGTTCGATTCCGCCTCTGGGCACCATTATTTTGGTGCGCCGACTTAGCTCAGTTGGTAGAGCAACTGACTTGTAATCAGTAGGTCATCCGTTCGACTCGGATAGTCGGCACCATTAATTTACTCGGATACCTTACAAAATGAAGTTTTTCTGAGTTGAATTGAAAGTAAAAAACTTTGAATTCTAAAAAATTTGCCCAGATAGCTCAGTC
>NZ_AUXT01000212.1 GCF_001625595.1 Pseudoalteromonas luteoviolacea NCIMB 1942 | reverse complement strand
AGCCATCTCTTTATGAGATAAATTATTGCGGAAGTGGCGGAATTGGTAGACGCGCTGGATTTAGGTTCCAGTATCTTCGGATGTGAGAGTTCAAGTCTCTCTTTCCGCACCATGTTCTCGATAAGAACTAAAATAATCGACTACCTAGTTGGAGTATCGCCAAGCGGTAAGGCAGCGGGTTTTGATCCCGCCATTCCCAGGTTCAAATCCTGGTACTCCAGCCAATTATCTTGAAAAGATAATTATTAAACATTGCGGAAGTGGCGGAATTGGTAGACGCGCTGGATTTAGGTTCCAGTATCTTAGGATGTGAGAGTTCAAGTCTCTCCTTCCGCACCATGTTTAAATATCCATTTTTACCCTTCTCTGATTTATTTTTTCCATTCTCTTTTGAATTTTTCATGAAATGCATAAGCATTTATTGTCACACTCTGAACTTTTAAACTGTTTTGGACAATAAAAAAGGAAGCTCTGCGGCTCCCTCTTGTTTTCATTTTTGAGTCAGTCAGAAATTGCCACCCATTGCATGCTTCAATACTTCCTTTTTAAGTGGACCTGCTTTATTGGCGAGCGTCAATGCCAAACTGCGCAATGATTTGAGAGGCTTTAACTCGTTTGAAAAACCAAAGTAACAGGCATCCATCATACTCATCATTAATAAGTTATCTTTACGGCGCATTTTTTCATACTGATGTAATCGAGATAATTCACCTACATCATCACAGCCTTGCAAGCAGCCCCCTAAGGCAGCAACATCTTTAAATCCAAGGTTAACACCTTGCCCAGCAAGTGGGTTGATCGTATGTGCGGCATCTCCTACCAACACCAAACGCCCTTTGCTGTATTGATTAGCGTGCTGACGTGCAAGCGGGAAAACCGCGCTCTGTTCGATTGTGAAATCTCCCGGCAGGTCAAAGAACTGTGAAAGCACCTCTTCTTTTAGTGCTTCGTTAGATAGAGTTTTTAAGCGTTTCAGTTCTGAGCTGTGGTGATACCATATTAAATTGGCATAAGGCGCTTGCATCGGCAAAAACGCAATTGGACCTGACGGTTTAAACTCCTGCCATGTTTTTACTTGTTGTGGCGCATCTAATTTAATCAAAACCCCCATACAATGCTGTTGATATTGCCAGCCAGTAACACCAATACCAGCTAAATTTCTGAGCTGCGAGCGCCCACCATCTGCTGCAATTAAGAGATCCGCTGTAAATTTTTGCTCTGGGTAGACAAGTTCAATACTGCTTAAGTGCTGCTCAACCGCAATAGGGGCGTCTTTGACTTCTACAACCTGAATATTATTTTCTTGAAACTGAGACCATAGTGAAGCCTGTATAATGCTATTTTCAACCAAATGCCCTAAGTGGGATGTTGATACTTCTTCTCTGTCAAACAGCAAATGTTCACTACCTTGTTCATAAGCTTCAAGTTGATGGTATGGCGCATTACGACTCGCTCTAATTAAATGCATCGCCCCCAGTTTATCTAGTAATGCCTCCGAAAAACGGTTGATTGCCGATACTCGAATATCCACTTGCTCTCCTTCAAGTATCGCTCTCGCATCTATCGGATTGTTTTCAATAACAGTGACTTGGTAACCTTGTCGCGCCAGTTCTACCGCTGCAGCTGCACCTACCATACCTCCACCGACTATCAACACGTTATTTTTCATAAATTTGCCTACATTTTATGGTGTATATACATTGTATCGTAAATCCTAGAAAAAAGATCCTTCCCGACGATTGTAGCTGAATAATTACACCCGTCATTGATCCCCACTTTGAAAGATGAAATCTATACTTGGCTAGTGACTACAGGTCATATAAAATACGCCTCTTTTTAAGCTATTTTAGTAAGTGTAAGTCAGTTGTAGGGGTATTTTCTTAACTGGCGAGGCGTTGTGCTTATCATCGAATTGAAAACGAGGCGTTATTTCAATGGGTAAAAAATTGCATATCAAAACCTGGGGCTGTCAAATGAATGAGTATGACTCCCAGAAAATGGCGGATCTACTTGATTCCACCAATGGCTATCAGCTAACAGAAGAAGCTGAGCAGGCGGATGTGATCCTACTCAATACCTGTTCGATTCGTGAAAAGGCGCAGGAAAAAGTATTCCACCAATTGGGCCGCTGGAAATTACTAAAAGAAGATAACCCTGACTTGGTTATCGGTGTAGGCGGCTGCGTGGCATCTCAAGAGGGTGACACAATCCGTCAACGTGCCCCTTTTGTTGATATTGTATTTGGTCCACAAACTCTACATCGTCTACCTGAAATGATTAAACAAGTTCAGAGCAAAGAAGGCTCTGTTGTTGATATTTCATTCCCAGAAATTGAAAAGTTTGACCGCCTACCTGAACCAAAAGCGGAAGGGCCAACAGCCTTCGTTTCGATTATGGAAGGTTGCTCTAAGTACTGTACTTTCTGTGTAGTACCATACACACGTGGTGAAGAAGTGAGTCGCCCACTTGACGACGTCATTTTAGAAGTGGCTCAGCTTGCAGAACAAGGTGTTCGTGAAGTAAACCTGCTAGGCCAAAACGTAAATGCGTTCCGCGGTGAAATGCATGACGGCGAAATCTGTTATTTCTCAGACTTATTACGTTATGTTGCCGCAATTGATGGTATAGACCGTATTCGCTATACAACATCGCACCCAGTAGAATTTACGCCAGACATCATTGAAGCGTACAAAGATGTCCCAGAGCTTGTAGACCATTTACACTTGCCTGTTCAGAGTGGCTCCGACCGTGTACTGAACTTAATGAAACGCGGTCACACTGCGCTTGAGTACAAATCGACTATCAGAAAGCTTCGTAAAGTTCGCCCTAATTTAAGCATGAGCTCAGACTTCATCATTGGTTTCCCAGGTGAGTCTAAAGCGGACTTTGAAGAAACAATGAACCTTATCAATGCCATTGGTTTTGATATGAGCTTTAGCTTTATTTACTCTGCACGCCCAGGTACGCCTGCTGCTGATCTGCCTGACGATGTACCTGCGCAAGAAAAGAAAGAGCGACTATATATCCTACAAAACCGCATCAATCAAATGGCGCAGGATATTAGCCGTAAGATGTTTGATACAGAGCAGCGCATTTTAGTAGAAGGGCCATCTAAGAAAAACCCAATGGAACTACGTGGCCGTACAGAAAACAACCGAGTAGTTAACTTTGAAGGTCCACATTCAGTGATCGGTCAATTTGTCGATGTACGTATTACAGAGGCGCTACCGAATTCACTACGTGGTGAATTGATCAGAACCGAAGCTGAAATGGACTTACGCCGTGATGTTGCCCCATCAGACATTTTAAATCGCGCACCATCGGAGCCAGAAGCTAACGAGTTAGGTGTTGCCACCTTTACTCCATAGAACGAACGTTTTGCGCCAGCACCTTGCTGGCGCATTCAATCTTAGGAAGTCATTTTGAGCAATCAAGTAAAAAATATTGAGTTTTATCTAGAACCTGCCGACAACAACCGTCTTTCTTCTCTTTGTGGTCCTTTTGACGATAACTTAAAACAAATAGAGCGCCGATTAGGGGTAGAAGTTGCCCACAGAGATAACTGGTTTAAAGTCACAGGAAATCAAATCACAGCCAAAGCTGCGGTTGATATTTTAAAGTCTCTGTACGTTGATACTCAGCCAGTAAAAGGCAAAGCCCAAGACATCGAACCTGACCATGTTCATTTGGCAATCACTGAAGCCAACTGCCTAGAGCAAGACATGCCCAACGTTTGGGAAAAAGAAGTCTTTATAAAAACACGTCGTGGCGTTGTTAAGCCTAGAAACCCGAATCAAAGCCAATATGTCGCAAATATTCTAACTCATGATATTAGCTTTGGTATTGGTCCTGCTGGTACAGGTAAAACATACTTAGCTGTTGCTGCCGCCGTAGATGCGCTTGAGCGTCAGGAGATTCGTCGCATACTTTTGACTCGACCAGCTGTTGAGGCGGGTGAAAAGCTGGGCTTTTTACCAGGTGACTTGACCCAGAAGATTGATCCATACTTACGCCCGCTTTACGACGCCCTGTTTGAGATGCTGGGTTTTGAAAAAGTTGAACGTTTAATCGAAAAGAATGTCATAGAAGTTGCCCCTCTTGCTTATATGCGTGGACGTACATTAAATGATGCCTTTATCATTCTTGACGAAAGCCAAAATACAACAACAGAACAGATGAAGATGTTTTTGACGCGTATTGGCTTTAACTCCAAAGCAGTTATTACTGGTGATATTACGCAGGTCGACTTACCTCGAGGAGCTCGTTCTGGTTTACGTCATGCCATAGAAGTATTAAGTAACGTAGACGAAATCTCTTTCAACTTCTTTAAATCACATGATGTTGTTCGCCATCCAGTTGTGGCACGGATTGTGGAAGCTTACGAAGCAAAAGAAGAGCAAGAGCGCCAAGAAAAAGTGGCTAAGCAAAAAGCGAAACAGCAAGCAGCAGAACAAGGTCCAGAGTCATGAGTGTTGATGTAGATTTACAGCTCGCCTGTGAATTTAACAATTTACCAAGCGAAAGCCAATTTCAAAATTGGGCTGAAAAAGCTCTTCTTCCGTATAGAGAGCACGCAGAAGTGACAATTCGCATTACTGATGAAACTGAAAGCAAAAAATTAAATGGTCAATACAGAGGAAAAGACAAGCCGACAAACGTTTTGTCGTTTCCTTTTGAAGCACCTCCTGGCATCGAATTGCCACTCGTCGGAGACCTAATTATTTGTCCACAAGTGGTTTTTCGTGAAGCTCAGGAACAAGAAAAATCTTTCCATGATCATTTTGCTCATATGGTCATTCATGGGTGCTTGCATTTGATAGGCTTTGACCATATAAATGAACAAGACGCCATGGAAATGGAAAGTCTTGAAAAAGAATTTTTAGCCGATCTGGGCATTGCAGACCCTTATCGAGATGATATTAATTAATTGGAGTAAAAGCCTACAATGAGCGACGATAACTCGCAAAGTAGCCAGGGTTCTTCTAGCAGAAACTGGCTTGGACGCATCACTCAGATGCTGCAAGGGGAACCCCAAAACAAAGAAGAGTTGGTAGAAGTCATTGCTGACGCTCAAGAAAGAGCACTTATCGACCCTGAGACAAAAGACATGATGGAAGGCGTGCTGAGCGTTTCTGAGCTCAAAGTTCGCGACATCATGATCCCGCGTTCTCAGATGATTACACTCGATGTAGAGCAAGACTTAGAATCTCAACTTCCTGCGATGGTTGAGTCTAGCCATTCTCGCTTCCCTGTAGTTTGCGAAGACAAAGACCACGTAGAAGGTATACTACTTGCTAAAGATCTTTTACCTTTAATACTTAAGCGAAATGGCGCACTGCCAGCTATTAAAGAGTACTTGCGTCCGGCTATTGTAGTACCCGAAAGTAAAAGGGTTGATACACTACTTAATGAGTTCAGGCAAAAGCGATACCATATGGCTATCGTCATTGATGAGTATGGAGGTGTATCTGGCCTCGTTACCATCGAAGATATTCTTGAAACCATCGTTGGTGAAATCGAAGATGAACATGACGATGAAGATGAGCAACAAGATATTCGTCAGCTTTCTAAGCATGTATTTAACGTGCAGGCGCTCACACCTCTTGAAGAGTTCAATGAATACTTTAAAACAGAATACGACACACAAGAAGCCGATACTATCGGGGGCATTATTCTGCATGCATTTGGACATATGCCAAGTAAAGGTGAAACCATTGATGTAGAACCACTGCAGTTTAAAGTGACTAACTCTGACAATCGCCGTATTTTGCAGCTGCAAGTGACGGTACCCAAAACTGAGCATGTTGAAGACACAACTGAATAAGCTCATTACCTTATGTAAAGATAAGAACGCATGGCTGGCCTTAATTGCTGGCTGTGCGCTTACTTTTGCCTACGCCCCCTTTGGCTTGTGGCCTCTTACGTTTATATGCTTCGCAATCGCGGCCTATGTCACCGAACAACCCACTCCCAAGCAAGCTGCTAAATATGGTTTTTTATTTGGCTTTGGTTGGTTTGCGTTAGGTATTAGCTGGGTACATGTCTCCATTGCGCAATTTGGTGGTCTGCCAATTTTATTGTCTTTACTCGCTATGGCACTCCTGTGTGCTTATTTGGCGATTTATCCAGCTTTGGCATTCGCCTTTGCAACTCGTTATGGCAAAAATCATTGGCAAAGACTTGCTTTACTTATCAGTGGCTTTGCCATTACTGAGTATCTAAGAGGTACCTTATTGACGGGTTTCCCATGGCTCAGCTTTGGTTACACACTCACAGACTCGCCTTTCAATAGCTTAGCTCCTTGGATTGGTGAATTTGGTCTGACTTTAGCCTGTATCGCAATCGGTTATACTGGATATTGGCTGGTACGATTTAAATATTATAAAGGGGTAGCGCTTACACTTATCCCTTTCGTATTGCTGTATCTTTTTAGTCTAAACAACACCGATACTCGTTACAGTGGACAGCAACTAAAGACGCTTTTGGTACAGGGAAATATTGCGCAAAGTTTACGCTGGGCGCCCGAACAATTCTGGCCCACCATGTCTAAGTACCAAGATATGACAAGACCTAACTGGGCTGATGTCGATTTGGTCGTTTGGCCTGAGGCAGCTATTCCCGAGATTGAAGACTATGCATTCGACTACTTAATCAACTTAGATAAAGCAGCCGCATTTAATAACACCGCCTTAATTACGGGTATTCCCGACTACCAGTTTGATACACGTAATGTGTACAACTCACTGATCGTGCTTGGTAAGCAGCAACGAGAAGATAGCGAAGGCCATTATCGTTATTTACACCGCAATCGATACCAAAAACATCAGTTATTGCCAATTGGCGAGTTTGTCCCCTTTGAAGACCTGCTTAGACCACTTGCACCTCTTTTTGATCTGCCAATGTCTTCGTTTTCTCGCGGTGACGCTGTACAAAATAATTTAGTCGCCAATGGTATACATGTTTTACCAGCTATTTGCTACGAAATAGCATTTAGTGAGCTTGTACGAGGAAACTACACCCAAGAGTCTGATATCTTATTTACTGTGAGCAATGACGCATGGTTTGGTGACTCGCATGGACCACATCAGCATATGCAAATTGCAAGAATGCGGGCCCTAGAATTGCAAAGGCCTTTAGTTAGGGTGACGAATAATGGGATTAGTGGTGTGTTTGATCCTATTTCTGGGCAGCAATTGACAATACCTCAATTTACCAGTGACATACTAAGTACAGAATTAAAACTGATATCCGGCCATAGCTTTTTTAGTAAGCACGGTCACACGCCTGTTTGGCTATTTGTTGGGTTACTCCTAATTCTCGTTTTATTAAGTAATGCCAAAAGCTATTTCACTTCAAAAATGGAAAAAGCATTTTTCTGATTTGCCTAGTATATAGCACCCCGAATAAGCTTTTTGTCAAATAGTCCCCACCATCTTGGTGCAGGTTTAGAGACACAAGCACCTTCATGGCTCATCCCTAAACCGCTAAAAAATATAACTATTTGATTAATAACAACTTAACTATTGGCACTATTCTTTCTTTCCTGATTTACTCTATCAAGTGAATAAGGGTTCTAACATGGACATCAACGCCTTAAAACCACCAGCCAATTTGCAACGTGCACTACATATGGTAAATGAAAAAGGCTTTAGCATAAGCGAAAGTGCCAAGTCTTGTCACATTTCACAACAGCGCCTATACAAGGCTGTAAGGGCATATAACACAACCCAATCAAAACAGCTTACACAACTACAATTAAAACGCAGTAAACTGTTTCAGCAGCTTTGCGAACTTGACTCTCATATAGCAATATTAGAAAGAAAGGTAGTTAAGTGATCACCGTAGAACATCTCACACACCTCTCTACCAACAACCAAAACGCGCTCACAAAGCTTTTAGGTTGCTGCATAGATAGCGGCGCTTCACTTGGGTTTTACAAAGAGTCCGAGTCAAACATTCTTACTAAGTACTGGCAATCTGTTAATAGAGAGCTGGAAAACAAGCTAAGGCTTTTATACATCTTGTATGATAACAATGAAGTGCAAGCCACTGTGCAGTTGGCACTTTGCCACAAGCAAAACGGTCGCCATCGCGCAGAAGTAGAAAAACTCTTAGTCCAGCCCCGCGCTCATCGAAAAGGGTATGCAACTAAATTAATGGCTTATGTAGAGTCACACGCTTTGAAGCAAGGTATACAGCTTCTCGTATTAGACACACAAAGTGGAGATAAAGCTGAGCTATTTTATCAGGCGTCAGGTTACACAAAAGTGGGGCAAATCCCCAATTATGTATCTGATCAGGAGGGGCGATTTCATAGTACAAGTTATTACTATAAACACCTGAAATTAGAAGATTAAGCGCCCAGCATTTGAATTAACCTTCGCCCTCTTTGATGAGGGCGGAGGGACTTCTTTCTTATCAGTTTTTATTCTTTGTCTTCTACTATGTGGATTTTACTATTGGTGCGTATATAAATTTGGGTATCTTGTGTTGCCTTGATACGATGCGCTTTGCTCTGCCCAAAGTAACTGCCGACTTTAAGCGGAACATTTTGCGATTCGTACCTCATTTGCCCGCTAATGACCACTGCATGAAAGGTGCCCCCCTCACTAACCAGTTTCCCTGAAAAGCCAACTGGTAATTTAATTAGACTACCATTTAAATTACCGACAGAAGTATCACCCCACAAAAATGCACGTTGCACTTTGTACTTGGTGTCTGTCCATTTTATATCACTCGCATTGAGCCAAACTAAGTTTGATGAGGCGATATTCATTGCCTGCTCACCATTATCAAACGCTTGCTCTTTTGGATGTACTAGATACGGGCCGCTATCAATTTCAATATAAGCGATATTCTCTTGATCTTTTGCCGCGGTAATATGTGCCTCCCCTGCAGGTTGTGTCCAAAAAGAACCTGCCGAAAGCCACATATCACGAGCTTCAGGATCATCATTATGTACAAGGCCTTTGATAACAACGCCTCTATAGCTCACATTATGAATGTGCGGAGGTGAAGTAAACTCTGGTTTAAACTTTACTAAAAACCCAGTGGCACCACCTTTTTGGCGGTTTCCCCACAAGTCTGCGGCTTGAGGGCTTTCATCTCCACGTAAAGGGTTTAGCGGCGTCCATTGGAGCTGCTCAAATAAACGTGCGCTTACCTTCTCGCCTTCAGCAAAGGCACTGTGACACACAAGCAAGCTAACTAGAGCGACATTTAAATTGTTTATCACTTGTATAGGTTCCTACTAAAAGTTTAGCCAACTATATAAATCAAAGACATGCAGTTGAATATTCTATTTAATCCCCTTACGAGGGTATAGCTGTAACATGCCAGTAAAATCTTACGTATAGATTAATTCCTACAGATAAAATTGATAACACTCTTATTTATAAAAACATAATTAAGATTTTGTTGATAGTGATGCATAACCATCACGTGGCAGACGGATTGAAACTAATTCTAGTGACCTAGATAAGTGTAAGGTTGTTGAGCACCATGCAGACATAATAGTTGCTAGCTATGAGCAAACAGAAAAACTAAGATGTGGTTTAATTAAAAAGAAGAAACAAACCCGCCTGCACAAAGGAAGATTGAAGACTGAAGAAACACTCAGATAAAAATCGAGATAGCTCTTTTCGATTGCATTAGTGAGGGCGTTCAAAATTCT
>NZ_AUXT01000211.1 GCF_001625595.1 Pseudoalteromonas luteoviolacea NCIMB 1942 | reverse complement strand
TCCAGCTGAGCTACGCGTCCGTTATTTCTCGATATTTTAACACTTGAGATGTGCACTCTATATTTAACCACTTGAGTAAAAGTGGCGGACGCGGGAGGATTCGAACCTCCGACCGCCTGGTTCGTAGCCAGGTACTCTATCCAGCTGAGCTACGCGTCCATACAAAGAAAACCATTAAATTAATGGCGGAGGGGGAGGGATTCGAACCCTCGATAGGGCTACAAACCCTATACTCCCTTAGCAGGGGAGCGCCTTCAGCCACTCGGCCACCTCTCCGTCTTTGTGGGGCGTATAATATAGAACAGAAAAAATAAGTCAAACACTTTTCTTGTAAAAAATGACTATATGGTGACAGATTGAGCACCCAGTCTTTTTTTCTAACATCTTGGTTTAAAGCTAGTCATTTCTGGGGGTTGGCTGATCAGAAAACTGACTCAATAAGCGTTGTTTACGATTAAAAACCTCTTCTAAGTAAGAGTCTAAGTATCCGAGCTTTTGAAAGTCAGCAATGCACTGGCGGCAATATTCCCTTCTTGCAGCCTCATGTTTTAATTGTTCTTCATCTAATTCCGGCATAATTCTATGTTTTCTGACGTTTTATTATATGTGATTCATCCTAAATGCACCGACAGTATAGAAATGAGAGATGATATTGCAAACCATGGTACTCAAAGATTTTCGTATTTATTACGGAAACAGAAATGATAACGCGCTGTTTTAGAATAAAAACACAAAATTTATTGAGAAAATTAAAATTATTTTTGAGAAATATCTCACATAGATAAGAGAAAAGCGCCTAAAGGCGCTTTTCTCTTTAATCATTCTTTAATCCGCTTGAGGACGCATATGCGGGAATAAAATAACATCTTTAATTGTTGGTGAGTCTGTAAACAGCATAACCAGACGGTCGATACCAATACCTTCACCAGCTGTTGGTGGTAAGCCATATTCAAGTGCTTGAATATAGTCTGCATCGTAATGCATTGCTTCATCATCACCCGCATCTTTTTCTTCAACCTGACGTGCAAAACGTTCCGCCTGATCTTGTGCATCATTAAGCTCAGAGAAACCATTTGCAAGCTCACGACCACCTACAAAGAATTCAAAACGATCTGTAATGAATGGGTTTTCATCGTTACGACGTGCAAGTGGTGACACTTCCCACGGATACTCAGTAATGAAAGTTGGTTGAATTAGCTTGTGCTCGGCAGTTTCTTCAAAGATTTCACACAAGAACTTACCTGCACCCCAAACACATTTTTCAGGGATCTTGACGTGTACTTTCTTCGCGTAAGCGACTAGCTCATCGAAATGGTTTTCAGGATCTTTAAAGATGTGTGCACTTTCTTCTGCATCTGGACCATATTTGATAATCGCATCAGCCATAGATAAACGCTCAAACTGCTTACCAAAATCGTATTCGATAGTTTCAGTCACTTCACCTTCAGCATCTTTAACTGTATTGATAACTATTGTTGTACCTAGCACGTCTTGCGCAACAGTACGTAACATATCTTCAGTTAAGTTCATTAGGTCTTTGTAATCTGCGTACGCTTGGTAGAACTCAATCATAGTGAATTCTGGGTTATGACGTGTTGAAAGACCTTCGTTACGGAAGTTGCGGTTGATTTCAAATACACGGTCAAAACCGCCAACAACTAAACGCTTAAGGTAAAGTTCAGGCGCAATACGTAGATACATATCTATATCTAGTGCATTGTGATGTGTTACAAAAGGACGCGCGCTTGCACCGCCTGGGATCACCTGTAGCATCGGCGTTTCAACTTCCATAAAGTCACGCTCAGCAAGGAAGCGGCGAATACCTTCAATCACCTTTGAACGAATACGGAAAGTTTCACGCGTATCCATGTTTGTGATCAAATCAACATAACGCTGACGATATTTCGCCTCTTGGTCTGTTAGACCATGGAATTTTTCTGGTAGTGGGCGCAGTGATTTAGTCAGTAGTTCGTACTGAACCATATCTACGTACAAGTCACCTTTACCAGATTTATGTAATGGGCCAGATACACCGATAATGTCACCGATGTCTAATTGACCATACTTCTCTTTTAATGCTTTTTGAACATCTTTTGATGCATATGCTTGAATACGGCCTTTCATATCTTGCAATACAAGGAAAGGGCCACGCTTTGCAAGAATACGACCCGCTACCGACACCTGATGGTCTAATTCAACAAGCTCTTCTTTCGATTTATCACCAAACTTAGCCTGTAGATCAGCCGTATAGTCTTCACGGCGGAAGGTGTTCGGGTGGCCATTGGCATCACAATTCTCACGAATTGCATCCAATTTAGCACGACGCTCAGCAATGAGTTTATTTTCGTCTTGGATTTGATCTGTCATTTTTTAGCTCTTAGTTTAGCTTGTTGATTAAAGGCCTGATTTCAGGCTAGCTTCGATAAATTTGTCTAAGTCACCGTCTAGTACCGCTTGTGTATTACGGTTTTCGACGCCGGTTCTTAAGTCTTTAATTCTTGAATCATCAAGAACGTATGAACGGATTTGGCTGCCCCAGCCAATGTCCGATTTTGCGTCTTCTTGAGACTGTTTTTCAGCATTTTGTTTTTGTATTTCAAGCTCAAACAATTTCGCTTTTAGTTGCTTCATCGCTTGCGCTTTGTTTTTATGCTGTGAACGGTCATTCTGACACTGTACTACAATATTGGTTGGCATATGAGTAATACGGACCGCAGATTCCGTACGGTTTACGTGCTGACCACCAGCACCCGATGCACGATATACGTCAATTCGTAAATCTGATGGATTAATATCTATCTCAATATTGTCATCAATTTCTGGATAAATAAATGCAGATGCAAATGATGTGTGGCGGCGACCCGTTGAATCAAATGGACTCTTACGTACCAGACGGTGCACACCTGTCTCTGTGCGTAACCAGCCATAGGCATATTCGCCAGAAACACGTACGGTAGCACCTTTGATACCGGCTACATCGCCATCTGTAGCTTCTACGATTTCAACTTTAAAACCTTTTGCTTCCGCCCAACGCAGATACATACGCAATAACATATTGCACCAATCTTGCGCTTCAGTTCCGCCAGAGCCAGATTGTAAATCGATGTAAGCATCGTTCGCATCTTGTTCACCCGAAAACATACGGCGAAACTCTAGTTTCTCCAGCTGTGCAACTAAGCCTTCAACTTCTTGCTGTGCTTCAACAAACGTGTCTTCATCTTCGGCTTCTACGGCTAACTCAACTAACCCTTCTGCATCATCAGCGCCCGCAACTAAGTTATCGATTGTCTCAACAATCACTTCAAGTGATGACTTTTCACGCCCTAAAGCTTGCGCTTTTTCTGGCTCATTCCATACTGCTGGGTCTTCAAGTTCGGCATTGACTTCCTCTAAACGCTCTTGCTTTAGAGCATAGTCAAAGGTACCCCCTAAGAAGCTCAGTACGTTCGCGAATTTCCTTGATTTGATTAATCACAGGATTCACTTCAAACATCTGCATTACTCCAATTTACATCTTTGGCTGTTAGCCTGTACTCTGTCCAAAGTCGAAAGAACTATACAGGCTGTCTAAACGGCTAATACTAACAAAAATTACCACCATATATTAGCCCCAAAGTGATAAATTTAAGGGTTTATTCACCAATATTTAGACAAGCGGATTAAAAACACGTTTTATCTATCGAGAACAGGTGTTAAATTGCCTTTACAGCTTGAATCTCACGCACAATTAGCTGTAGTGAAAACTTGCCACGAAACTCATTGATATCTAATTGATATGCAATATCTGCATACTGTGCACTGGTATTTGGCCATGCGCGTAAATCAACATTAAACGCGATTGCATCTACAAGCTTACCTGTCGTATGTTTTAACACGAGCTTGAGATGCTTTTCTCCAACAAGCCGTTGCTGCACCAATTCAAATCGCTCACTAAATACAGGTTCGGGAAATTGTTGCCCCCAAGGCCCAGCTCCTTGCAGTTCGTTAGCAAACTCCATATTGAAACATTCAGGTGGCAATGCACCATCTGTCAACAATACGCTTTGCTTTAATTCATCACTCAGTAAAGTTTCGACTTTAGCTTCAAAGGCAACCTTAAACTTAGCAAAACTTGATTCTTGAATACTCAACCCAGCAGCCATTGCATGGCCACCAAACTTCAGAATTAATTCGGGATTTTCAGTATTAATATGCTCTAGTAAGTCTCGCATATGAATGCCTTCAATAGAGCGGCAAGAGCCCTTCAATTGACCATCATCCCCCTGCGCGAAGATCACTGCGGGTCGATGGTATTTCTCTTTTAAACGACCAGCGAGAATACCAATAACGCCTTGATGCCAATCATCTTGGTATAAACACACCGCATTAGGTACTGCTTGTGTTTTATTACTCAAACGCTCTAGCACCGCTTGCGCTTCTTGTTGCATGCCTTGCTCTATTTCTCTACGCTCATGATTAAGACTGTCTAACTCATTGGCAATCCTTTTGGCTTGATAGTCATCTTTTGCAAGTAAGCAAGCTATGCCTAAACTCATATCATCCAGCCGCCCCGCCGCATTTAATCGAGGAGCCAATGAAAAACCAAAATCACTCGCACTTAATCGACTCATATTGCGATTTGAAACTTCGATTAATGCACGGATCCCGGGGCGTGTTCGGCCATTTTTGATGCGTGCGAGACCTTGAAATACTAAAGTTCGATTATTTGAGTCCAGTGCAACAACATCAGCCACAGTACCGAGTGCTACAATATCCAATAAAGACGCTAAATTGGGCTCTGGACGCCCCGCTTTTTCAAAATAGGTTGCTTCCCTTAAATAGTTGCGCAGCGCTACCAGCAAATAAAATGCGACCCCAACACCGGCAATTGACTTCGAAGGAAACTGACAATCATGCTGATTAGGGTTAATGATTGCGTCGGCATTTGGTAACTGTGTACCTTGTAAATGGTGATCGGTCACGATTACTTTGATACCCGCCTGTTTTACAATATCAATACCTGCGATACATGAAATACCATTATCCACTGTGATCACCAAATCTGGCTTAAGTTGCACTATTTGCTCCGCGAGTGCGGGGCTTAAACCATAGCCCAAACTGAACCTGTCAGGCACAAGGTAATCAACTGATGCAAAACCAAACTGTGGCAACCCCTCCATCAAAACGGCTGTGCTGGTTGCGCCGTCAGCATCAAAGTCACCAACAATAAGAATTCTCTGCTGCGCTTGAAGGGCTATATGCAAAATGTCACATGCCTTAGTAATGTCTTTAAAAAGCTTAAAATCCAGCAAGGTTGCGGCACTGTTATTTAATTCGTCTGATGAGCGCACACCGCGAGCTGCATATAACTGCTTGATGACTGGATGAAGGTTATCTGGTAGATGACTGTCGTCGATACGCGCTCTTGGCTGGATTTTTGTTTGCATAAGTCTATCTGAGTAGTTGAAATTGTTGTTTGAATTCTTTTTAGGCTATCGTCAGTATTTTAACACCCGCCTAACAGGCACAAAAAAAGGCCATACGGCCTTTTTCGCAATTCGCTTATTATACGCGATGATTAAGACTTTGCATTTCTTTCTAGCGCACCAGCAAGGTCAGCTGCTGGCTGATAACCAGGAATAATGCTGCCATCTTCTAGAATGATTGCAGGTGTACCAGAGATGCCAAATTTTTGACCTAACTGATAATGCTCAGCAATCGGTGCACTACAATTTTTAACGTCTTCAACAGGGTTACCAGCTTTCGCTTCTGTTAACGCAGTAGCAGAATCTTTTGCACACCATACATTCATAAGGTCTTCATAGCCTTGGCTTTGTAGACCGCCACGCGGGAATGCCATGTATTTAACCGTAATCCCCGCGTTGAGGTAGTCATCAAGTTCGCGGTGTAACTTACGACAATAACCGCACGTGATGTCCGTAAATATAGTCACCTGATGCTTTTCGTTTTCTGCTTTGTAGACAATCATTGAATCTTGATAGTCTTTCAAACCTTCTTTGCGAACACCGCTCAGTGCATCTTCTGTAAGGTTTTTTCTATTTGCCACATCGATAAGCGCACCTTGCATTAGGTAACGGCCATCATGGCTAGAGTAAAATACACCACGATCAGTAATCACCGTTTTTAGGCCAGGGATTGGGCTATCTGTGATGTCATTCACAGACAGGCCAAGATTTGCCAACGACTGTTGGATTGGGTTAATAGCTAATGTGCTCTCAGTTTTTGTCGCTTCCGTTGCATAAGCTGAAGCGCTTACCGCCAATGCGGCTGCTAAAAATAACTTTTTCATCTTTGTTCTCGTAATTTCGTTCTTAAACTAACCAATAAGACCGGAAAACTTCAAATAAATTCCGTTAAGCTCTTGGATGGTGTTGCTGATGCAACGATTTTAACCGTTCGCTCGCAACATGTGTATAAATTTGTGTCGTTGACAAGTCACTGTGACCCAACATCATTTGTACAACTCGTAAGTCCGCTCCATGATTCAGCAAGTGTGTTGCAAATGCATGACGTAAAGTATGTGGCGATAACGGAGACTTAACGTCAGCCAACATAGCATAGAGTTTGATTCTATGCCAAAAAGTTTGTCGCGTCATACCAATACCACGCTTAGAAACAAACACAAAATCATTGGCATGCTTAACCATTTGTGGCCGACCTACTTTCAAAAACTGTTCTACCCAATGCAACGATTCTTCACCCATAGGAACCATTCTTTCTTTACCGCCCTTACCACGTACTAAGACCACTGCTTGGCGTAAATTAATCTGTTCCATACGTAATCCAACTAGTTCAGTTACCCTCAGACCAGTTGCATAGAGTAATTCCAGCATTGCTTTGTCTCTGAGCCCCATTGCATCTTCTATATCAGGAGCTGACAACAAGGCTTCAACTTCTTGCTCTGTCAAAGTTTTAGGTAAAGACTGGACCGTTTTTGGCTGCGCAATATTCGTCATCGGGCTTTCAGCTACTTTTTGATGAGTAACCCAATACAAATAAAATCGTTTTAAAGCGCTCACAGCGCGCGCTGTACTGCGCGGTTTTAAGCCTAGATCGACTCGATGCGCAAGATAAGCTTCGATATCAGTCGCTGTTACCGCAAATAAATGCTTATCTTCAAGTTGATCACTTACAAAGTGTAAAAACTTTTCCAAGTCATTCTTATATGCCGCAATCGTGTTATCACTAAGACCTTGTTCAAGAAAAAGCATATCCAAAAATGCTTCTATTGGGTCCATCAGCTCATCTTCTGTATTTGATAATGTTTCTTGTTCGTTCACGGGCTGCCTGTATCAATTAATTTAACCTTAGGGTAGACTGCCCCCATATGATAACAGCCATTCAAGTGAAGAATACAATGCAAATCGGGTTATTTTATGGTTCAACAACCTGTTATACCGAAATGGCCGCTGAAAAAATTCAGGAAATTATAGGAAAAGACGTCGTATCGCTGCACAACATCAAAGATGAGCCATTAAAAGGCGCAGAGCAATTCGACTTTGTGATCTTTGGAATTTCTACATGGGACTTTGGTGAACTTCAAGAAGACTGGGAGTCTCATTGGGGTGATATTGACGGTGTAAATTTGCAAGGTAAAACCATCGCACTTTTTGGAATGGGAGATCAGCAAGGGTATGGTCAGTGGTTCCAAGATGCTCTTGGTATGCTGCACGATAAAATTTCACCTCAGGGCGTTAATTTTATTGGCTTATGGCCAAACTCAGAAGAGTACGAATTTGAAGCCTCAAAAGCACTGACCGAAGATGAGTCACAATTTGTTGGTCTTGCACTTGATGAGGACAGCCAATACGACAAAAGCGACGAGCGTATCGCTTCTTGGATTGAGCAAATTATGACGGAATATGCCAATACGCTCTAAGCGGATTCATCTGCGGGCGGTTTCAGCCCGCACTATTCTTGCCTTTCCTGATACACGATTACCTTATGCCCAAGATAATGTTCTGATCCAAGTCGACATACTTGGAAATCCCTGCTGCGGACAAGTCATTTGAAATGCACCGAGTAGCGGATGCCCTATCCCACCTCCATTTTCAAAGGCTTCAATTAAGCTTTCGCTGGCTCCCCTATATCCAGCTTCATGAAAAACAACCTGTAAGGAAAAACCAAGGTGGAGCGCTGCTGCGACAGACCATGCGGTTGCGGCCATTTCCTCTCCCATCATTTGTTGTTTGGGCCGCTGATGCTGCAAGCCTGTTTTATATATATTGCCATCCAAAAGACGGCGCTCAGCGGGCTCACACACAGCGTAATGACCAGCTTCATGTAATATGTCACCTGAGAAGTGAACCTTTTCTAAATCTATTTGCAGCATACCTTTGTTATGCCTAAGACCCGGTAAAAACGTGGCGCCTTCGAGTTGTATAACCTGATAAGGCAAAGCGATCTCGCTTAGAAACTCAAGTATTCGGTTAATTTGTTCTAAATTTGCCATACCACGCTCCTTTACAAGCCATTGAGTACCCTTACTTTAGCATTCTTGCAGACTACATTTTCAAGTAAAATGCCTTACATAAAGAAGTGTATTCATCCGTATACTTACCATACAGATTATAGATACACAAAGTCTCTCTGTATGTTTCGCAAAGATCGGTAGACAGCTCAAACATCAAACGAGAAACGTCTTTGTTAGGCGTTGTTTTTACCTCGCACACCCTAGCTAAATAAAGACTTTTTTGCTCAGCTAGGCTGATAAATGCTCTCCCCTCTTCATAAGGTAAAATGATTGCTAATCGTGCATCAGGCTTTGTAACACGCAAAAATGCGGTTATCAACTCTTCAAAACTCAAACTATCGGTATGTCGAGCCATATTACGACGAGCATCTTCCCCCCTGAGGCTTGATTGAAAATAAGGAGGATTACTGATAACTAAATCAAACTGCTGAGGCGGTTCGAACTGCTGTACGGCTAGCTGTATCAACTCAATTTCCGGCCATGGTGAAGCAGTGAAATTATCTTTCGCATCTAGCGCGGCCTGTTCGTCTATTTCGATGGCGTGAACATGTAATTCTGGTGCCCGTTGCTTCGCCATTAAACTCAGCAACCCAGTACCTGTACCGATATCCAATAAATTTTGCGCATTTGCCAACGATACCCACGCGCCAAACATTATTCCATCGGTTGAAACCTTCATCGCAGCACGGTTTTGGTCAATTTTAAACTGTTTAAATGCAAAGCTTGCCATATTGCACCTTTTAGAAAGCGTCAAGCACACGTATAATTCCGCTATTGTCCTTTATTTGTGATGCATTATGCAATTTTCTGAATTCGATCTTGATGGCAAATTACTTTCTGCCATAAAAAAAATTGGTTATACAACCGCGACTAGCATTCAACAACTCTCAATCCCTGAAGCGCTTTTAGGCAGAGATATTCTGGCCTCAGCGCCAACAGGCACAGGTAAAACAGCCGCTTTCTTGATCCCTGCAATTCAGTATTTGCTCGATTTCCCTAGAAAAGACCCAGGTTTTGCACGTGTATTGATAATGACGCCCACTCGTGAACTAGCTTATCAAGTACATGAGCAATGTCAGGCTCTGGCCGAAAACACGCACTTGCGTATTGGTGTTGTTACCGGTGGTATCAACTATGGTAGTCACAAAGAAATTTTTGAAAAAAATAACGATATATTAATCGCGACTCCTGGGCGGTTAATGGAGTACTTGGAAACTGAAAACTTCCATGCCGACAATGTTGAGCTGTTGGTATTAGATGAAGCTGACCGTATGCTAGACATGGGCTTCAAAAAAGAGATGCTGCGCATTTGTGATGAAGCCAAAAATCGTCGCCAAGGTTTCTTATTTTCAGCGACGTTAGAAGGAGATAGCGTTGAGCTATTCGCCGAACGCATACTGAATGACCCGGCTTTGCTTGAAGCTGAACCTTCGCGTAAAGAAAAAGGTAAAATTCACCAGTGGGTACACCTTGCTGATGATTACAAACATAAACTCACCATACTGACCAACTTGTTACAAAGTGAAGAAGTTGAAAAGGCTATCGTCTTCGTGAAAACTCGCGAGCGCCTTGAGCAATTAATCGGTGAGCTTTATGCCAATGAGATAAAAACGACTTGGCTACGTGGTGAAATGCCACAAGACAAACGCATGTCAGCCATGGCAAGCTTCCATAGTGGTCGTACAAACATCCTTGTTGCTACTGACGTCGCAGCGCGTGGTATTGACGTTCCAGATATCACCCATGTCATTAATTTCGATATGCCAAGAACCGCCGACATTTATGTGCACCGTATTGGTCGAACAGGTCGCGCAGGTAAAAAAGGTACCGCTATTTCATTGGTAGAAGCCCACGACGTGGAAATTTTAGGTAAGGTTGAGCGCTACACTGATCAAAAGCTCAAACGCAGAACGCTTGAAGGGCTGGCACCAAAACACAAAGAAGCGAAGCCACCGAAAAAGAAGAAAGACCCGGCAAAAATTAAAGCTAAAAAGAAAGCCGCAAAAACTAAACCTAAAAAGAAAAAGTAAATAAAAGCCCGGCAAAATATGCAATGCTGTTCACTTTAGAGGAGCAGCTTTGCGATTAACAGGGTAACGGCTTTTATTCATCTTAACGACCCTAGGTCTACTTGGCCTAGGGTGTTTTTCTTTAAATAGTACTGTTAAACCCCCTCTAAGTGCAACTAAACGCTTGGGTGTATTGCCTGGAGAGAGTATTCGCCATCACTTTAAGCTGACTTCCAATGAATAGAACACCATCAACAGCGAGTACTTGCAGCTATCTTGTGGGTAACGCTCTAATCCTCATTTATGGTTACATTGCTTAAAAAGCCATGACATTGCATTTTTACCAAGTCTTTTTCGCACTTCAGTTAAAACACTTTTGGCTAGCAATTTTTCATCTGCTCAGCCTTCGGCACAAATATTTAATCGCCTTGCCACTCCAGCAATAGGTTTATTGCAAAAGCATGGCATACCAACCACTAACCAAAGCACCATATCATTGGGAAGTCTGCTGCCTGTGCAACCCACTCAACAGGAATGTGTTCACAAAATGTAGACAGTTGAGCCAACTCTAGTGATGAATCATCGATAACACCGTTGAACAAATAAGTGTTTGCCATAAAAGGATCCGTAATCAGAAAACTAATTACGGATTTTTCATGACCTTTGGATCGGTCAACTGATCATTTTCTTAATAGATCAGCATTACGCTAAAAGCGGGGGCTTTTTATATGTAACAACTATTAGGTAATCACAGCGCTACAAAAGTTAACCGTGGATATAGGCATAAGATAAGGTTGGGAAGCCAGAAACACAGGAAGCTGTCAGCAGGGACCCAAATTGATACTTTCTTTTGCGTCGCTTGAGCCGATAAAAATATAGCTAGAACAGCATCTGCATTTTTTATCTTTGATGTGTCCCAGCGAGTTGAGTTTAAATGCTTACTTGGGCAATTGGTAGTGCTGTGGACCGCAGACACTAGGTTACCATTTGCATCTCGGACCTTTGGAATATAGATATAACAAATATTATTATTTACGTGACATCATACGTGAGTAATTTGCGTATCAATTTATTTTGAAAAAGTGACTTTAGAAAATAACGCAACGAGAAAGAAAAAACTTATTCTAAACAGTTTCTTTATCCTAGTTTGCTTTTTAATGGTGCATTATATTAGATATTAGAAAAGCAGATACCAGTCTATCCTTGATAAGGAAGTTTATTTGTATAATTCTGCAACATCACTACAATTTAATGACTTTATTCATATAAATACACCAGACCATGGAAGAATATCAAAGAATAACACTAGAGCAATATTTGGCTGAGTTACGCTTAATTGTAGATCTTCGACTTGCCGCCCAATACCCCTACTTTTCGGATAAGCCTTACCCCCTTGGTCGTTGTAAAGAAATTCGAAATACCATGCTGGAGCTACTGCAAGAGCGTCTCGCTATGCCAATCATGCCAGAGCCATTACAAGTATTAGCAAATAAAGTAAGCCTAGGGCACACATTAAAACCCGCATGGGGTTCTTTAAGAGATGAGTATTTCCAAAATGCTATTTTGCTTGGTGACTGGTATCTTGATACAGCCAATGACACTGTGAATCCAAATAAACCACGAGTTGAAATATTGAAGCTACAACAAAGTGGGTTTAGCGCAATTGTCAGCTTTGAGCAGTTTTGCGTAATTGCAAGAAAATACTGGCAAGTTAATATCTATAAAAATGACATTTACCCAGCACTAGCCCCTTTTTTACCCCTCTTGTGTGTCAATGAAAAAGGAGCATGCTGGCTCGCTGCTGCAAACGACGACATGATTGCACTAGCAAGACATTCTCAATTCACCCTTAGTGAACGGATCTTAACAAAACTACCGAGCACACCAAGTACCTTAAAACAACGTTGGTACGCGCATTATTCCGATCTCAAAAACCCGCTATTAGGACACCATTCACTAGACCCCGTAGAGTTTTGCCAGCACTACCGAAATGAGCACAGAGATCAAGACTTGCACTTTCGAGACAAAGTCGTTAAATCTTACCTACATTTGGCTCAGGGAGTGAATAGTTTTTAAACCACAAAGATGCTCCCAGTGCCACGCAAACAATTGGAACTGACCATATATTAAGCGGTTGCCACCCAATCTCACTCTCTAGCCAACCCGCAAATAATGACGACACCACGACCATACTAAACACAAAAAACTCATTTGCTGCTTGTGTTTTAGCTCGCTCATGGGGTTCATAAGTTTGACTAACCAAGGCTGTTGCACTGATGAACATGAAGTTCCACCCAACACCCAATAAAAACAGAGCAGTCATAAAGTGCCAGTGACTCACACCAAGCAAATTTATCACGGCACAGGCCAACATAAATACACAACCCGCCACAATCATATTCACCCCTCTATAACGCTCCACCAATTTGCCTGTAAAAAATGAAGGTAAAAACATGCCAAGCACATGCCACTCAATTACAAGTGCCGACTCAGCCAAATCGAAGCCGTGTCGGTGCATTGCCAAAGGTGTTGCCGTCATCAACAAATTCATCACCGAATAGCTGATCATGCCGATAAGCGCGGCGATAACAAATTGTGGCTGTGAAATGATCTCTTTAATTTTACGCGGAGCCAAAGTGCTTTGTTGTTCTGAGACCTCATTAAACGTCACCATTTGCAGTAAGCATAAGGCAATCAAATATACACAAGTCAGTGCTAAAAAAGAGTTTGCATAATTAATTGCCGGAAAGTGGTGGTTAACCCAAACAGCCAGATTGGGACCCAATACCGCAGCTATCACACCACTTGCCATTATCATTGAAATCGCGCGCGCAGGCTTGTCGCTCGCTTCAATCGCAGCAAAGCGATATAACGTTGCAAAGCCAATACCGACTCCAATCAAAAAAGTCGCAACACAAAACAAATAGAAATGACTTAATGACAGAGAAACAAACCCAATGAATGCGCCAAGTGTGCCTATAACATTACCAAGGCTAAACCCAAGCTTTCGTCCAGTTTTTGCCATAACGAGTGACGCGGGCACTGTCGTCAAGAGCAACCCGAGCATCTGCATTGCAATAGGTAAAGTTGTGAGTGAGGTAGAAGGGCTAAGCATTTGACCCACCAATGCGCTGATGGTCACAAGCAGAATATTGCCTGTTGTCATTAAGCCCTGACAGCAGGACAACAAAAAAACGTTTTTATTCAATCTAACTGTCCCTGCTTTTTAGAAAAGGTAATAAACTCAATACGTATTATGCTTTGGCTTAACAGTACACATGGTCAATTCATCTTGGCAGCGCATTAAGCACTGCCTGATAAGTGGATCTCCTTGAGGGTGATCTTCTCTACACATACCAGTGCAGTTTTGCTGTGTCTGCTGACAGGAAAGCGCTCCTTTGGGCGACATATAAGAAAAGTGGCTACAGCCTTGTAACAGCAATAATAACGCCAGTATGCGTATTTTCACGATTGTTCTGCTCTTAAAAAGACCGGTTCATTGGGCTTAATTGTCGCTTCTTCGCTAAAGTAATAACCGGCAACATCAAATTCTTTTAATGACTCGATATCATTTACTTTATTTTCCATAATATATCTGGCCATCATACCTCGTGCTTTTTTAGCATAAAAGCTGATCACTTTATACTGACCATTTTTGCAGTCTTTAAATATCGGAGTGATAATCTCAGCTTTCAGTGCCTTTTTATCTACCGCTTTAAAATACTCGTTAGACGCGAGATTGATTAATGCACTTGCACCACTTTCGGTCAGTGTTTCATTAAGCTTTTCTGCAATCACACTGCCCCAAAATTCATATAAGTTCTTACCTCGAGAATTTGCCAACTTGGTACCCATTTCAAGGCGATATGCTTGCATTAAATCTAGTGGCTTAAGCACACCATATAACCCCGATAATATGCGCAAGTGTTGCTGAGTATAATCAATAGTTTCTTCAGATAAGGTTTCAGCTTCCAACCCAGCATACACATCCCCATTAAAGGCAAAAACGGCCTGTTTGGCATTGTCCGCTGTAAAAGGCTGAGACCACTGCGCAAATCTGGCTGAATTTAACCCAGCTAATTTATCGCTGATTTTCATTAAACTGCCGATTTCTTGAGGACTTAAATCACGACAGACTGAAATTAATGCTTCGGAATGCGTCAATAACTCAGGAAGGGTGTGACGCTGTGTTGGTGCGCTAGAGTCGTAATCGAGATTTTTTGCTGGTGAAATAACCGTGATCATTGATAGCCTATTGACTTAGATATTTATTAATGTCAATTTCAACACTATCCACAGTGAATCGCAAGCGTAAAATCTTCTGCTCATAGTGTTCAGTTAAACCGCAAGGTAACAGACAACGTCATTACTGTGGAAAACATAACACGCCTTATTATAACAATAACCCAAATTGGCTAGGACATACCTGCTTGTCTCGTTACAAGCGGACATTTGACCTATAAAAGCTGATCACGGTATTGCAACATAGGGTGTGTAATTTATTTATAGCTGCAAAATTAGGAATGAGGACAGCATGACTTCAGCATTAGATAGGCTAAAACAGCATTCATCGATTGTTGCCGACACTGGCGACATCGAAGCGATCCGAAAACATCAACCGGAAGACGCGACGACTAACCCGTCACTTTTATTAAAAGCAGCTCAAACGCCTGCCTATCAGCCGTTTCTAAAACAGGCTTTAGATTACGCTCAATCACAAGAGCAAGACGAGCAAAAGCAAGTTGAGTTGGCGTGTGATTACTTTGCGGTACTGATCGGTAAAGAAATTGCCAATATCGTACCGGGTTACATTTCAACTGAAGTTGATGCACGTTTATCTTTCGATACACAAGCAACGATTGCCAAAGCACAACAGTTACTTGCACTTTACGCTGAGCAAGGCGTAAGTAAAGAAAAGATTTTAATCAAGATTGCTTCCACATGGGAAGGTATCAAGGCTGCTGAAGAGCTTGAAAAACAAGGTGTTAAATGTAATTTAACACTGCTTTTCAGCCAAGCACAAGCACGTGCATGTGCTGATGCTAATGTATTTTTAATCTCTCCATTTGTGGGCCGTATTCTAGATTGGCATGTTGCCAATGGTGTTGATAAGCCGACGGACCCACTGGACGACCCAGGTGTGCAGTCGGTTCGTACAATCTACGACTTCTATAAGCAACACGGCTACAAAACAGTTGTTATGGGTGCAAGCTTCCGTAACACTGGTGAGATCATTGCCCTAACAGGCTGTGACAAACTCACAATTAGCCCTGCATTACTTGAAGAGCTTGGTGATTTGCCAGCAAGCGAAGATTACATGTTAGAAAACAGCGATGAAGTTGCTCAAAAGCCGGCTCCTTTAACTGAAAGTGAGTTCCGTTGGTTACATAACCAAGATGCAATGGCAACCGAAAAGTTGGCAGAAGGCATTCGTGCGTTTGCACACGCTCAAGAAATTCTAGAGTCAGAAGTTAAGTCTCTGTAAAGGCTTTGACCCACACAGAGCCGCAGTAATTTTGACTTCGGCTCTGTGTTACTTTTTGTGTTTAAACTAAGATTTAGACTGAATTTTCATATTCATTTACAAAGCACATTTTTAGACATTCCTGCTGATAATTTCAATACCTCTCCCTTAAGTTAGACATTGTGACAAAGTGCTTTTCCTTTAACAGAAACACTTAAAAATCAATAAAGTATATCTTTAATTTGGCTTTTTTTAGCGACTTTAATGCACGGATTTAAACGCCATAAGTAACATCATTCAATCTGCGACACCCCTCAACGCTGTCATCAAAGCGTCACTTTGTTTTCACTTTAAATACATATTAGTGTTTTATTTTTCTACTGTCTGTGGTATACCAGCATTACTCGAAGTGTGTTTTTCATGCAAATTGGGGTAATGCTAAAGCACATGTTTTGAGGTTAGTACATCAATAGGAGATATTCATGGATAGCCTAGACGATATGATTGAAATAGTAGAAAGTCCTGAACCAAAGAAAAGAGCCTCTTCGAAGGGGAAAAAAAGAAAATGGCGCGAAATTGAAGCGCTAAAAGACAGACAACGCCTTCGAAAGGAACTAGAAGAACTGGATATATTTGCAGACAGTGTCGACCTAGACGAACTCGATTTTATATAACAAAAAGGCGCATATGGCTGTCTCTTGATCACAAGTC
>NZ_AUXT01000210.1 GCF_001625595.1 Pseudoalteromonas luteoviolacea NCIMB 1942 | reverse complement strand
ACAGAATTTTGAACGCCCTCGTTTAAATTGCACTAGGTTAGTTTGCCTTAATCTAAACTAACCTAGTATTTTGCTACTTTTTAACTGTAATGGCTTTGCCTTTTTCGCCAGCATAGAACACAATGATCCTCACATCATCTTCGCCTAATGCCTTTCCCGTATGAACCTTATTTACCAATTCAACGATCGGCTCTCCAGCTTTTAACATCAAAACCTCGCCATTTGGCTTTGTAACTTTAAGGTGTCCACGAAGTACGACACCAGCATTAATCACAGGGTGAAAGTGAAGTGGAAGCGTTGTCCCTGCGGGTATATTAATATCGAGAACGGTTATTTCTGGCGTGCCCGATGGGTAATTCGGCAAAGAAGAGCCGTCCCAACTTTGACTGGTTTTTACCAACGTTTTTACGCTCACTTGCTTTTCTTGTGCAGCAGATTGATGACAAAATAACACCGATGCCAAAATCATGGCCGCTGAGATTGTTTTCATATTGAATTTTCACTTCTTGATGTATTTTGAGTTCACCTTAATCAAGCGAATATAAATAAGCTATAGCTTAAAGAAAAAAAATCCAAATATATTATTTCTAAGCTAACCCCTTTAGTGCTTGGCACTAAAGCACAAAAAAGCCCGCATTTGGCGCAATGCTGATCTATTAAGAAAATGTTCAGTTGATCAATCCAAAAGGTCATGGCTTTTTAAGCAATGTAGCCATAAATGGGGATGAGAACGTTACCCACAAAATAGCTAGAATGGACTACAAGTATTCGCTGTTGATGGTGCTCTATTCAGAACACATGACAATGATGAGTTAAGAGCGCATTTTGGCAGTGGTAATACAAGCACAAATAGACAAAACCCCTTTCCAGAGCTTCGATTAGTCACACTCATTAATGTACGCTCTCATGTTATCGTCGATGGCGCTATTAGTCCTTATCGCAAAGGCGAAATCCCGTTAGCCAAGAGTTTCATGGAGCAACTGCCAGATAACTCAGTGACACTATTAGATAAAGGGTTCTATGGCGCAGATTTATACTTTTTATCAACCCACTGGGAGATAATTGCCGCTGGCTGATACCTGCTCGTAAAGGCCTGAAATGCACCTTGCTTGATGAACATGACAGTAACGACAAGCTTATCGAAATGAATGTATCCCCACAGGCCAGAAAGAAAAATCCGGATTTACCAGAGAAGTGGCAAGTTAGAGCGGTTACGTATCAACTTGACGGAAAAGATAAAACCGTCTTTACCTCACTGCCTAGAGATAAATTTAGCGCGAACGACATAGCCAACTTATATCATGAACGCTCGGAAATAGAGCTGAGTTACCACGATATAAAATCATCCATGCAACATAATGCGATTACGCTAAGGAGTAAGACAGTTGAGCTTGTGTATTAAAAGTTGTGAGGGTTGATATTGGGGTATAACTTAGTCAGGAGAGAAGCGAGCTTAACAGCAGTATCACACAAAAGGTCACCGAACGAGATAAGCATCAAATATGCATGTCAATTTTTTAAAGAAAAACGCCCTAGGCCAAGTAGACCTAGGGTCGTTGATATGAATAAAAGCCGTTACCCTTTTAATCGCAAAGCTGCTCCTCTAAAGTGAACAGCATTGCGCATTTAGCGGGCTTTCCATCAAAACAAATTTAAGCTAGCTCATCCGAAGCAACTTTGTATTTTGGATCTTCGATCACGTTTACTTCTACTAAGTCACACGCTTTGTCTAGTAAATGCTTGCAGTCTTGGCTTAAGTGACGCAAGTGAAGTGTTTTGCCTGCTTTAGTATACTTTTCAGCTAAAGCATCAATCGCTTCGATAGCACTGTGATCTGCCACACGGCTGTATTTGAACTCGACGATAACATCATCCGGATCATTTGCGATATCAAACAGCTCGGCGAAGTTTTTAACTGAACCAAAGAACAGTGGACCATGAAGTTCATACACTTTTGAGCCTTCTTCATCTATGTAATTACTGGTATAGATATGCTTTGCATGCTCCCAAGCAAATACAAGAGCAGACACGATTACACCAACACATACAGCAATGGCTAAATCTGTAATTACAGTCACACCTGAAACAAGCACAATTACAAACGCATCACTTTTAGGGATACGCTTCATTAAGCGGAAGCTAGACCATTCAAAGGTACCTAGTACAACCATGAACATAACACCCACTAGCGCTGCCAGAGGTATCATTTCGATTAAATTAGCTGCAAACAAGATAAAACCAAGTAATAATAGCGCAGCCGTGATACCCGACAATCTGCTACGTCCACCAGAGTTTATATTGATCATTGACTGGCCGATCATCGCACAGCCACCCATCGCACCGAATACACCACATGTGATATTTGCAGCACCCTGACCAACACACTCACGGTTACTGTTACCGCGCGTTTCTGTAATTTCATCAATAAGCGTTAGAGTAAGTAATGATTCAATTAAGCCGATTGCAGCTAGAATAAGTGCATATGGGAATATAATTTTAAATGTTTCTAAATTCCAAGGTACTTCAGGAATATGGAAAACAGGGAAGCCACCGGCAATCGTCGCATCAGAATTACCACTCATATCTTTTAGATAATCAAGTACATTTCGCGCATCTAGATCTAAACCGATTACGATACCTGATACCACTAAAATTGCCGCAAGGCTTGAAGGAATTGCAGTGGTAAGCTTAGGTAACAAGTGAATAATTCCCATTGTCAAAGCAACCAAACCCACCATGATGTATAGCGCAGAGCCTTGCATCCACTGAAGTGTGCCAGACTCCCCCATTACTTTGAATTGGTCTAGTTGCGCTAAGAAAATCACAATAGCTAGGCCATTAACAAAACCAAGCATTACTGGGTGAGGCACCATTCGGATAAACTTACCCAACTTAAAGATACCTGCCAAAATTTGCAATATACCCATTAATAATACCGTAGCAAAGAGGTATTCGACCCCATGTTCAACCACAAGGCTTACCATAACTACTGCAAGTGCACCGGTAGCACCTGAAATCATGCCTGGACGACCACCAAATATTGACGTGATAAGTCCAACGATGAATGCTGCATAAAGACCAACCAATGGATCGACTTGTGCAACAAATGCGAAAGCGACAGCTTCAGGTACCAATGCCAATGCAACGGTTAACCCTGACAACACGTCGTTTTTAGCAGAGCTTGGCGCTTTGCCTAAAAGATTAAACATTTATATCCCCAGTGTTTTTTACTACGACAGAAAAGCGCTGGATCCTAACAAAATCCAGCGCTTTTAACAAACATGATACATTATAGTGGTAATTTGAGATGTCTGTATGACACTAAATGATTGGTAAAGCAGTCGAGCGTTTAACACACGTCATGGTTACATTGGAATGCACTTCTTGGACGTACTCTAAATTCAGTAGATTATCTCTTACAAACAGCTCGTAACCTTCAATTCCTTTAGAAATAATGCGCAACATGAAGTCCATCGTACCTGCCATGGTGTAGCACTCTGTAACTTCATCATAGCTCATTATCAGTTTTTCAAACTCAGCGAGGTTATTACGACCATGGTTAGATAGCTTTACATGAGCATAAACCAGCATATCAAAGCCAAGTTGCTTTTCATCTAACAGCGCAACTTTTCCTTTAATAAACCCATCTTGTTCCAACTTAGCTATTCGCCTCCAGCACGGTGATTGTGACAATCCCACTTTGTCTGCAATTTCTGCTGTAGACAGGCTAGCATCCTGCTGTAACAACGCTAATATCTGACGATCAACTTGATTTAATGACATATTTATCTTTATATTTTAATGTTAAACTTTACGCTATTCACGCAGTACTATCCAAAACGCCCGCTCATAAACGGATTGTTGCGCTTCTCATATCCTATACTGGTATCTTCTCCGTGACCACTCATTACCCTTGTTTTATCATCAAGTGTAAAAAGTTTAGTTTCTATAGCGTGCTTAAGTTGTGCGGCGTCTCCTTTTGGAAAATCAGTGCGCCCCACTGAGCCCTTAAACAATACATCTCCTACAAGCACCGACGCACTTTTAGGCTCATAAAAAACAACATGACCCGGTGTGTGGCCGGGGCAATGCTTTACTGCCAACTTGAGTTCACCTAGCTCGATTACGTCACCTTCTTCCAGCCACTTGTGTGGCGTGAATCCAGCTTGTGGCGCAAAACCAAACATTTGCGCCTGCATTGGTAAACCATCTAACCAAAATTTGTCTTCAATATGAGGGCCAACAATTTCTATATTTAGAGAATCAGCCAGCTTATTACTCGCACCGACATGGTCCAAATGGCCATGTGTGAGTAATATAAACTCTACCGCTAAATTATGCTCTTCAACGGCTGATAGAATTTTCTCAACGTCACCACCAGGATCCACTATGGCAGCTTTACCCGTTACATCGCAAGCGATAACTCTACAGTTTTGCATAAAAGGGGTTACTGGTATTGTAATAACTTTCATACTATTTGCTCTGGTACGACATTAAAATTGGGTATTTCAAATATGCTTGATCATAATATGGTGTTTTTTCATATAACCATTCAAGCCGCTGCTCATCACTTTTGGCAAACACGCTATCTTCGCTTATACGCTTGTCAAATGCCAACGCCAACTTAGGACTCTCTTTTAGCATTTTTCTAGCATATGGCTCAAGTGCATAATTTTCAACATATTCTGTACGTTGGAAAATCTCTAAAAAATCACCCCAAGCAAAAAATGAGTCAGGTGCAACCGGGTGCAATAGATGCGTAACGAGTTCAGAATAAGGTTGTTGCGTAGATACCTTGTACCACCCTTCAGTTACTGGTGATTCGCTTAGCTGTAACTCTTCAAATTGAGCATTCACACGAAAACGCCCTTCAAAAGGTTGTTTAGCAAATTCATAACTAGACACTTTAAGCTGTGTAAGACCACTGCTCTCTTCCATAGCGTTAGACACAACTTCTACCTCAACACCATGAAGAGATAGCTTCTGCACTAACTTGCTATATTGAGGCGGTATATAGAATGCATTTGGAACTTTGACTTTAGCTTTTACTTCTTTTTGCCAAAATACGGGGAGCTTTTCGTACTCAACAGGCTCACCGAGGTACTTAACTTCCTGATGACCAGACAAAGCACTGTCAAATTGCTTATATTTAATACCTTTAAAACTGATGTAGGCAGGGCTCTGGCTATAACTCCTTTCCACAATTAACTCAGTAGGATAATTGTGCTTCTCAGTTTCAATGGCTTTGTGTAACGCTTTATGCTGTTTAGACAACGCATCAATTACGCCATCAATAAAGACATAAGTGCCTAAAACCCTTTGTTTATAAGGCTTTAAAGAGTGGTTTTCCACAAGGATAGTCGGTAACCCTTTGATATCTCCCCAGCCGTTAGAGAACCGCGGTGACGCTACCCAACCCGCCAAGCCTTGCTTTAAATTACGTTTATTCATAACAAAAATCAAAGGCCCTGGAATATGCCCTTGCTGAGATAATTTGTCATCAATAATCGGCGAAAATTGCTCTTCAAGTACTTTTGCAATTGCTGGAGAATCACTTGCGAAACTCGGGTTGAAACCATATGTAATATCGTATTGATAGTCTGCACCATCCGTCACATGAACATCGACATATAATGAAGGTTTGAAATCATTTATAACCTCCATTACGGCTCTTACACCAGGTGTATCGAGCTTTGTATAGTCACGATTCAGGTTTAAATTCTTTGCATTCGTTCTAAAGCCCATAGTCACTGGGCCCCGTTGATTAATGCGGTTAAATTGACTATTTCGCTCGTGACCATCAACGTTTAAAATCGGTATAAAGAGGATATTCACCTTACTTAATATATCGCGTCGTTTTCCCGTCGCAATATCTCTAAGTAACATAAACATTGCATCCTTACCGTCAATCTCGCCAGCATGAATCCCAGCTTGGATTAAGATGGTAGGCTTTTTATTGTTTGTCATCATTGCAGGAGAGAATTGACTATCTTCTACAGCCAACATCATATTAATATCTCTACCCTGACCACTTTTACCGATTGTGATTGATTTAAACTGCGTAGGGTTTGCTGCGACTAAGCGCATTATAAATGCATTAGTTTGCTCATAGTTGGGTGATTCCTCTCCCGCACTCAGTTCAAAGTCTGTCGTCAATGGTCCATCTTGTTGCATAAGGCTCAAGCTAGCGCCTTGCCACGGCTGCAATGGAGGGAGATGACTATTCAAATTAAGTGTTGCGGAAAGCAGAACAATACCTAAACTCATAAACATTCTTTGTATCTTTTTTGTATAAAGTTGATTATATCAATATTTTATTTAACAGCTTACAATGTGCGGTGATTCAACAAAAATTCACAGTTAATCGCACTAATCACTGCAGAACTAAGGAAAATTTAACTAAACCAATGAGTAAAAGCATATTAATTACAGGCTGTTCAACAGGAATTGGGTTATATTGTGCTAAAACACTGCACAACGAAGGTTTCAAAGTAATCGCTTCCGTGAGGAACACTGAGCATTTAAAGCAATTTGAAACACTAGGTATTCCATGCGTCTTACTTGATCTTGCCGATGAACATTCGATACAAAACGGTTTCAATGAGGCGCTTTCTTTGTGTGATGGCAAGTTAGATGCATTGTTCAATAACGGCGCATATGGCCAACCTGGCGCAGTTGAAGACCTGCCAACAGACGTGCTGAGAAAACAGTTTGAAGTCAATTTTTTCGGTTGGCATTCCATAACTCAGTTAGCGGTAAAACACATGAGAAAACATGGACAAGGTCGGATTATTCAAAACTCATCTGTGCTTGGGCTTGTGGCTTTGCCTTATCGTGGTGCATATAACGCCAGTAAATTTGCTCTTGAGGGACTAACGGACACTCTGAGAATGGAATTGGCAGACACAAATATCCAAGTCAGCCTAATAGAACCAGGACCAATTTTGTCGGAGTTTAGAAAAAATGCGCGAATTGCATTTGAAGAGCATATCAACATTGATGACAGCTTTCATAAGGCAGAATATCAAGCGCAATTGACAAGATTAAAAGCACAAACAGCGTCCCAGAAGTTTACCCTCGGCCCGGATGCTGTTTATGACAAACTGCGGCATGCCATCACTGCACCTAAAGCAAAAGCCAGATACTATGTAACATTTCCTACCTATTTTATGGGATACCTTAAGCGAATTTTAAGCTCAGCGCTTTTGGATAAAATCCTGTTGAAAAATAGATAGCCCTTGTGAGACACAGCTTACCAATATTAGTAAGCAATAAATACTCTGCTTATTATCTTCAGTTAAAAACTAAAAAAGGAGCCATAGGCTCCTTTTTAAATCGCTTAAACTTAATTAAAAATTAAGCTGCAAGACCTTCTTTTGCTTTCTCTACTAGAGCAGTGAAAGCTACTTGGTCATATACTGCGATATCAGCTAGGATCTTACGATCGATTTCAATTGACGACTTTTTAAGGCCGTTAATGAAGCGGCTGTAAGATAGGCCGTTTTGACGTGCTGCAGCGTTGATACGTGCAATCCATAGTTGACGGAAAGTACGTTTCTTAGCGCGACGGTCACGGTATGCATATTGACCAGCTTTAGTTACAGCTTGGAACGCTACGCGGTAAACACGTGAACGTGCTCCGTAGTAACCTTTAGCTTGCTTTAATACTTTTTTGTGACGTGCACGTGCGATAACACCGCGTTTAACTCTTGCCATTTCTGATATCCTCTATTAAGCGAATGGTAACATACGATCGATAAGGCCTAGGTCATTCTTATGAACCATAGACTTAGCACGTAGGTGTAGTTTACGCTTTGAAGACTTCTTAGTCAGAATGTGACGAAGATGCGACTGTTTACGCTTGTAACCGCCTGAAGCAGTCTTTTTGAAGCGCTTTGCAGCACCTCTGTGTGTTTTTAGCTTATAAGCCATTGCAATAACTCCAAATGATATTGCGTTAATATATGCAAGTAGGCGGATGAGAACATCACTTTTTTGGCCTAGTTTACACCCTTATTCCGGCGAAACTAAATGAAATCAAAAAGTTTACTTATAGCCGGTCAACACAGGTGACAATGACAAAAGCCAGAGTACTTTTATACCTGTGTTAAATTCTTTGAAAAATCGGCGCGTATTATGCCTGACTTATGCTTTCTTGGCAACAGGTGCCATCATCATTACCATTTGACGACCTTCAACACGATTCGGGAAAGACTCAACTTGTGCGATCTCTTCTAAATCTGCTTTCAAACGGTTAAGCATGTCAATTGCGATTTCTTGGTGAGCCATTTCACGACCACGGAAGCGGATAGTGATTTTAGCTTTGTCGCCAGCTTCTAAAAACTTACGCAAGTTACGAAGTTTAACTTGATAGTCACCTTCATCAGTTCCTGGACGGAACTTAATTTCTTTAACTTGGATCTGTTTTTGCTTTTTCTTTTGTTCTTTTTGTAATTTTGCTTTTTCAAAAAGGAACTTACCATAGTCCATTACTTTACACACTGGTGGTTCAGCGTTTGGACTGATTTCAACAAGGTCTAAACTTGCGTTTTCTGCTTGCGCTATTGCATCTCGTAACGAGACGATGCCCGCTTGCTCACCTTCAGCATCGATTAAGCGAACTTCTTTCGCTGTGATTTCATCATTGATACGATTCTTTTGAGCAGTAGTTTGCCCTTTTTTGCCGCCTCTAATGGTACGTTCCTCCAAAAAATCCAAAATTAAACGTGCGGCGCCTTTGAAATAATGTTTTGCCGCACAGGTTCTAAATTAAACTCTGTTTTTGATTTCTTCGCTAATTTTAGCTACAAAGTCATCTACAGAGAATTTGCCAAGGTCTTCACCTTTGCGAGTTCTTACCGCTAACTCTTGTTGTTCGATTTCTTTATCACCAACAACAAGCAAATATGGTATACGTTTTAAAGTATGCTCGCGGATTTTAAAGCCAATCTTCTCATTTCTCAAGTCAGCACAAGCTCTTATTCCAAGTTTATTCAGTTTTTGTACAACTTCATGGACATAATCTGCTTGTTTGTCTGTGATATTCATGATCACAACTTGTTTAGGTGCTAACCAAGTTGGGAAGAAACCAGCATATTCTTCTGTCAGTATACCGATGAAACGCTCAATTGAACCTAAAATCGCGCGGTGGATCATCACAGGCGTCTTACGTTCGTTGTTTTCAGCAACGTAAGTAGCCCCTAAACGACCCGGTAGAGCAAAGTCTAGCTGCACTGTGCCACATTGCCAAGCCCGTTCTAGGCAATCATACAATGTAAATTCAATTTTTGGACCGTAGAAAGCGCCTTCGCCCGGTAAATAATCAAATTCAATGTCGTTTGTTTGAAGTGCTTCAGCAAGCGCCGCTTCTGCTTTATCCCACATCTCGTCTTCACCGATACGCTTCTCTGGGCGCGTCGACAACTTAACTACGATTTTTTCGAAACCGAAAGTTTCATATGTGTCATAAACCATTTTAATACACGATGACACTTCATCCATAATCTGTTCTTCTGTACAGAATACGTGCGCATCATCTTGCGTGAACCCACGAACACGCATTAAGCCGTGCAGTGCACCCGATGGTTCATTACGGTGACAGCAACCAAATTCAGCCATACGCAATGGTAAATCGCGATATGATTTAAGACCTTGGTTAAAAATCTGTACGTGGCCAGGACAGTTCATTGGTTTAATGGCATATTCACGCTTTTCAGACTCAGTTGTGAACATTGCATCTGAATACTTATCCCAGTGACCAGACTTTTCCCAAAGCCCTCTGTCCATCATTAATGGACCTTTTACTTCTTCGTAATCATACTCACGTAATTTTTCACGAACAAAGTCTTCTAATTCGCGGTAAATACTCCAACCATCGTTGTGCCAGAATACCATACCTGGTGCTTCTTCTTGCCAGTGCCAAAGATCAAGCGCTTTACCAATTTTACGGTGATCACGCTTTTCAGCTTCTTCAAGGCGTTTAAGGTATGCTTTAAGCTGCTTTTTATCAGCCCACGCAGTACCATAAATACGCTGCAGCATTTTGTTTTCTGCATTACCACGCCAGTAAGCACCTGCTACTTTCATAATCTTGAAATGTTGGCAGAATTTCATGTTAGGCACGTGAGGACCACGACACATATCAATATATTCTTCGTGGTGATACAAACCCGGACGGTCATCCTTAGCAACGTTTTCGTCAAGGATTTCCATTTTGTATGTTTCACCGCGAGTTTCGAACGTATCTCTCGCTTCATGCCAACTTACTTTCTTTTTAACCACATCGTAATTGGTTTTAGCCAATTGCAACATACGCTTTTCAATTGCATCAAGATCTTCTTGAGTTAATGAATGCTCCATGTCGATGTCATAGTAGAAACCATTGTCGATAGTAGGGCCTATCGCCATTTTCGCATCAGGGAAAAGTTGCTTAACTGCATGGCCGATTAAGTGCGCACATGAGTGACGAATAATCTCTAGTCCGTCTTCATCTTTAGCGGTGATAATTTCAAGGTTCGCATCTTGCTCAATGATATCACACGCATCAACACGCTCGCCATTAACACGCCCTGCTATGGTTGCTTTCGCAAGACCTGGGCCAATATCTTTGGCTACATCTAAAGTAGTAACTGGGTTTTCGAAAATACGCTGACTGCCGTCAGGAAGAGTAATTAC
The DNA here is from genome assembly GCF_001625595.1 of Pseudoalteromonas luteoviolacea NCIMB 1942. Lineage (GTDB taxonomy): Bacteria > Pseudomonadota > Gammaproteobacteria > Enterobacterales > Alteromonadaceae > Pseudoalteromonas > Pseudoalteromonas luteoviolacea_A. Next base: position 78,682 of record NZ_AUXT01000210.1, on the reverse strand, counting down.
TGGCATTTTTAATCCTATGTACAGTGGTGACACCTACGCCGCGTCACATGCATTTAACTTATCTTAATGTAATGTGTGCCCATCAACGCTTTTACGAATAAGCATTGGTTATTCAGTGGTATGCTAAATTTGACTGGGGTCTTACAATCCTGACGGTATTGTGACGTGATGCGTGACGAGTTGCAAGGAAAAGACTAAGATTAAATAGTCAATATTTATCAAAAAACGAGGAAATTATATGGTGCGACCAAAATCATTAAAATTTGCGTCTTTCAATTTACTGAATTTTGCAGCACCCCCATACGCGTTTTATCAACCAGAAGAATCCTACAGTGATACACAGTGGGTCACTAAAACACAGTTTATTACTGGTCTAATTCAACACATCGACCCTTCTGTGATTGTGTTTCAAGAAGTATTCAACCCAGATATTTTGGCTACACTTTGCGATGAATTAGGGTTAAAACACTTTGCTACTGTCGATACGCCCACTCAAGATCCAGTATATGCTAATGTGCTGTTTAACCCTGTTGTGGCCATAGCGTCAAAGATTCCATTTAAGCAGTGCAAACCACTTGAGCCCAGTCATGAGCTACTTGAGTATTTAAATAATCTAGGTCAATTTAAATTCAATCGCACTCCTATAAAGTGTACGTTCGATATTGAGGGGTTTGGTCCACTAACTGTCTATGCTGTTCACTTTAAATCACAGCGTGTTCATTCAATGGCACATATTTTGGGTGAACCAGATCAAGAAGACCCATTCTTAACCCTACTCAATCAAACTGTTGGTGCAATGCAATCGCAAATATCACGCTCACTTGAAGCATCTATTGTTTATTACGATGCCCTGAGAACTCAACGCGAAAAAGCTGCCGCAACACTCGTAATGGGTGACTTCAATGCACATATATCAAGCCCTGCGCTATCTTTTATGACGCAACAGTTTCCGATTGCAGTTGAGCCTTCTAAATTTGACAGTGTGGGGTTGTACGAAAGCTTCAGTATTTCAGATAACCAACTTGAATTTGATATCAAACCACCAACCCATTATTTTCAAGGGCAAGGCAATGTGCTCGATTATATATTAGCTTCTAAAGAGTTCTCTCCCACCCACCCTAACAGTAAGGTTGAAACCCTAACTTACTATAATTACGCCAGCCATTTAGATCCTAAAAGAGACGAAGAGGACATTCGCTATTCAGATCATGCTGCGATAGCAATAGAAATTACGATTAAATGAAAAAGCTATGCTATGATCGCAGCCAATAGATACAAATTGGAAAATATAATGAGAACATTAGGCGTAGAAATCACAGGCAGCGAAGCGATGCTTTGTCTTTTATCGAAAGAAAGCGACGTATTCGATATTCGTGACATTCGACAAACACGCTTTACTTTACCAAACATGGGCCAAGATCAAGAAACCATGCGCAAGTTTCACTTCGACTTAACAAAACTAGTCGAAGACTATCAAATAGACACCATTGCGATTCGCCAACGTGCGCACAAAGGCAAGTTTGCGGGCAGCGCAGCAGGCTTCAAAATGGAAGCGGCATTTCAACTTATTTCAGATACAGAAGTTCACTTATTGAATGCAACAGAAGTTAAAGAACAATTAAAGCGTAACCCTGTTCCTGTTGATTATGCAGATACAGGATTAAGAAAGTATCAAGAACAAGCATTTACTAATGCCTATGTCTTAATCATGCGTAAAACGTATGGTCATGACGAAGTTGAAGCTGAAGCTGAATAAAGCAAAGTTCTGACATTTTTGGTGGGCCAACTGCGCTCACCCCTTCCCTGCACCAATACGCTCCCCCTATAACGAACAAGGTGCAAAAGTTTCAAAAATTTTATATGTTTAACGTTCAATATGCTTTGCCAGCAAGGAACTGAGATGTTTAAAATATTTGAGAATTTTACGACCCCATTTCCTGCTCGCGATGCCCATTGCCCACCCAATACGTTTTTTGCATTCTGTCAATTTTACTCGAGAGGCATGATCGTTCCGTTGCTGATAGCATCGACTTGTTCAGCACTGCTTGCTATTTTAGAGGTCACTCTTTTCGGTTTTATGGGCACACTTGTTGATTGGATGCAATCTAAGCCGCCCGAACGACTGTTCTCAGAAAAGTCAAATACGCTGCTATTGATGGCAGCCCTCACCATACTTGGGATTCCAATAGTGGTGTACGTACACAGCTCTCTTCTGAATCAAAGTTTGCTTGGGAATTACCTAATGTCTATTCGCTGGCTATCGCACCGGTATTTGCTAAAACAAAGTATGTCTTTTTACCAAGATGAATTTGCAGGCCGTATCGCCACAAAAATGATGCAGGCTTCACTGTCAATTAGAGAAGCCGTTGTGCGATTGCTAAATGTGCTGGTATATATATTCGTTTATTTTACAGCGATCTTGGTACTATTTAGTATTGGCGATTATCGTCTCTTAATTCCTTTGATTGTATGGTTATTACTTTTTGTAGCTCTGCAATATTACTTCGTACCTAAAATAAAAAAGGCCGCGTCAGAGCAAGCAGGTGCCCGTTCTGAAATGACAGGCAGAATAATTGACAGCTATACAAATATTTCGATTGTCAAACTGTTTTCTCACAACAATCGTGAAGAGCAATATGTGAAAGGCAGCATGGATTCTTTCATGCAACCTGTCTATGAACAGATGCGATTAATTACCTGTTTAAATGTGAGCACTCAAATTATCAATTACAGCTTAGTGTTTTCTATCGCCACGCTGTCATTGATTCTGTGGTCGAGCAACACAATTTCTACCGGCGCTATTGCTGTTGCCATTAGCCTATCTTTAAGAATTACTGGTATGGCGCAATGGATCCGGGGTGAAATCAGTTGCCTGTTCGAAAACATTGGCACTGTTACCGATGGTATGAGCACACTCTCTAAGCCTATTGAAGTGCAAGACAAACCCAACGCTAAGGACTTAGTTGTTACAACCGCAGAAGTATCCTTCGATCATGTTTTCTTTGCCTACAAGCGACAAAGTCAAAAGACCTCCTCGTATGTTATCAATGATCTATCACTCAAAATTAATCATGGAGAAAAAATTGGAATTGTCGGCAGATCAGGCGCTGGGAAGTCAACACTTGTGAATTTATTGCTGAGGTTTTTCGACGTTAATAAGGGCAAAATTTCCATTGATGGTCAGCCAATTACAGACGTCAGCCAAAATAGTCTGCGACGACAAATTGCAATGGTGACGCAAGATACATCATTACTCCACAGAAGCATTCGCGACAACATTCTCTACGGTAACCCAGCAGCCGATGAGCAGGCCCTGACTGAGGCAATTAAACAAGCTCATGCATAAGAGTTTATAAAGGAGTTAGAGGACATACATGGCAATACAGGATTGGATGCACTCGTTGGCGAACGAGGCATTAAACTCTCTGGGGGTCAAAGACAACGTATCGCCATTGCAAGAGTACTTTTGAAAAATGCGCCTATTTTAATTCTGGACGAAGCCACATCCGCATTAGACTCTGAATCAGAATTGGCTATTCAACAAAACTTGGTCAGCTTGATGTCAAACAAAACAGTAATCGTAATCGCACATCGCCTTTCAACCATTGCTCAATTAGACCGCCTTGTTGTAATCGATGAAGGTGCCATCGCCGAGCAAGGTACACATCAAGAGTTATTAGATAAACAGGGGATCTATGCAAAGCTATGGGCGCACCAAACTGGAGGCTTTATTGGCGTGGACTAACGCCATTGCAAAATAGCCTACATGCCTGCGATATAAATTCTGAGAGCTGCTGTTCGTCAATTGGCGGTTGCCAGCGAATAGCCATCTCCCAAAAAGTCAGCCTTTTAAGGCCGCCCCAGAAAAAAGCAGCCGCAAAATGAGCATCACAATCACCCAAGCACCCTGCCATTGCGGCTTCTTCAAACCACAAAACCATCGACTTTTCGCAATCACTGAACTTTTCATTCAACCTCTGCGCCTGCTCTTCACTGCGCATGGATTCAATCATTACAATACGTGACAATCTAATATAATCTGGGTCGCTCAATAACCCTACAGCACTATTCGCCAGATGTTTGAGTTGCACTTCAAAATCATAATTTGGGATAAACTGAATAGCAGACAAAGGTTGGATTCTTTCAATAAGGGAAATTACGACCGCGTCAAACAAAGCTTCTTTGTTTGGATAGTGCTTGTATAGCGTACGCTTTGATACTTCTGCTTTTTGGCATATCGCTTCCATGGTCGTCGCTTGCAAACCCATCAATGCAAACTGTTCGATTGCCGCACTGAGTATCGCCTGCTTTTTGGCTGATAATTGTGTCATCAATCTCTCTCTTATTTATCAATTAACATAAGTTTAACCAATATTCGGGACAATAAAAAGTAAACCCTCGCGTTTATTAATAAAAATAAAAGTATACGATACCGTTTACCTTTCCACTTAACAAGTATACACTAGCGTTTACTTGTATAATTGTCGACTTTTTAGCCTTTACTTTGGTGTGAGGAAGGTATCAAATGACAAAGTGCCCACTAATTCATACTCAGTGAACTAGTTTATGCAAGGCAGTACGCTAAACTGAACAAAGACGCATCGTCTTTGCTGTTTAGTTTAGAAAGCATGAGATAAAATAGGATTTGGAGTGTTCATGTATCCAGCATCATTTAAACGCAAACTTAAACACCTTTCACTGACATTACTTACAGCAGGTATTATCAGTGGCTGTTCGGAAGCTCCCCAGCAACAGACTGGGTTTGGGATGCAACCAGCAAAAGTTAGCGTCACACACGTGACGACGCAAAGTGTTCCCTTCAACATTGAATTACCTGCAACATTACTAGGTGATAAAGAAGTTGAAATTCGAACTAGGGTTTCTGGTTTGATAGAGTCCAGAAACTTTGATGAAGGCCAATACATTACTGCTGGCCAGTCATTATTCACAATAGAGTTAAAACCTTTTCAATTAGAACTAGAAAAAGCCCAAGCTGACTTGCATGCAGCAGAAGCCAATGTAAAGCAAGCTAAAAGGGAGCGAGACAGATTAGAAACACTGAAAGATGAACGTTCCGTGTCCAAGCGTGACTTTGATAATGCTGTCTCAACGTACGACATTGCACTCGCTAACTTAGAGTCGGCAAAAATCGCTCTAAACGAAGCCAAGCTTGATTTAGATTATGCACAAGTAAAAGCGCCTGTTTCCGGAATTATTGGTCGAGAGCGAGAGTCTCAAGGCAGCTATGTTTCAGGGCCTACCGTTTTACTCACAGAGTTGACAGATACCAGCACAATGAGAGCACGTTTTGGTTTTTCTGAGCGAGAGCAGCTAGCCATGCGTAAAGATGTTGAATCAGGAATGTTAACACTACCTAAAAACAATGAGTTTGATGCGACCATCATATTGCAAGACGGTTCGATTTACGCTCAACAAGGTAAAGTTAATTTCTCAGATGTAAGAGTGAACCGCTTCACAGGCACATCTGAGCTACAAGCTCGTATTGCCAATCCTAATGGCGAATTAAGACCAGGCCAGTTCGTTCGAGTACAACTAAGTGGCGCAGTCAGAAGCGAAGCCATCGTGGTGCCACAACGTGCAGTTTTAGACAATGGCACTGGCAAGTTTGTTTATGTAGCAACTGAAAACGAAAAAGGTATGACCGTAGCGCTTCCTGCACCCGTTCAAGTAGGTGAATGGGTACAACTTAACGGTCAGAACATGTGGGTAATACGCTCAGGGCTACAACCTCAACAACCTGTCATCGTTGAAGGTATAGCGCGAATTTTCTTCCCTGGTATGCCGGTTAACGTAGCGGCTGAAGGAGAATAAGCCCTATGTTTTCTAAATACTTTATAGATAGGCCCATTTTTGCCTTTGTAATTTCAATTGTGATAGTACTGGCTGGTTTAGCCGCAATGCGAACCCTGCCAGTCGCTCAATATCCCGAAATTTCGCCGCCTCAAGTACAAGTTACAGCAGTGTACCCTGGAGCCTCAGCCGATGTGCTAGAGCAAACTGTTGCAGCGCCAATAGAAAATGCCATCACAGGTGTTGAAGGCATGATGTATATGGAGTCAATTAGCAGCAGCTCAGGTGCAACAACCATCACAGTCACGTTTGAGATTGGTACAGATGTTGACCAAGCAGCTGTTGACGTTAATAACCGAGTTAAACAGGTCGAGGCAAGATTACCTGAAGAAACTCGTAGACAAGGCGTTGTTGTAGCCAAGGGGTCTTCTAGCTTCTTGCAAGTACACGCTTTTTATTCGCCCGATAACAGTCGTTCGAGTTTATGGACATCTAACTATGTAACCATGAACATTTTGGATAACATCAAACGAATTCCTGGTACTACCAATGTTCAGATATTTGGCGCTAGAGACTACGCTATGCGTATATGGTTACGGCCTGATATTATGAGTCAACTGAAGGTCACTGTCGAAGAAGTTACGAGTGCTATTCGTGAGCAAAACTCTCAATATGCAGCGGGCAGCATCGGGGCGACACCAACTTCATCAAGCTCTCAAGAGCTAGTATATAGTGTAACGGCCCAAGGCCGACTTTCAACGCCAGAAGAATTTGAAAACATCATTATTCGTGCAAACTCTGATGGTTCAACCTTGAGACTCAAAGATATTGCACGTGTTGAACTGGGTTCTAAAGACTATAACTTCAACGGCACCATAAATGGTAAAGACGCGGTACTTCTCGGTATTTTCCTACAACCTGGAGCTAATGCACTGGATGTAGCCAATGAAGTAGAAGCTGAAATTGAAGCACTCAAAACACAGTTCCCACAAGGTCTGGCCCATTTGAATTCCTATGATACGACGCGCTTTGTTGAAGTGTCTATTAGGGAGGTTTTAATAACGCTTGGCGAAGCAATGGTACTTGTGTTCCTTGTTGTGTACCTGTTCTTGCAAAATTGGCGAGCCACGCTAATTCCGACTTTAGCCGTTCCCGTGTCTTTACTAGGCACGTTTGCTGGTTTATATATGCTTGGATATTCAATCAATACATTGACTCTATTCGGCATGGTTCTATCCATAGGTATTGTGGTCGATGATGCGATTGTTGTACTGGAAAATGTAGAGCGTATTATGCATGAACAACATGTTAGTGCTCGAGAGGCTGCCTATAAAGCGATGGAAGAAGTAAGTGGTCCGGTCGTAGCTATAGTGCTTGTGCTGTGTTCCGTATTTATTCCTATTGCATTTTTAGGTGGGTTGACAGGTGAACTCTTCCGCCAGTTCGCTATTACAATTTCTATCTCAGTAAGTTTATCTGGTGTTGTTGCACTCACCATGACCCCTGCTTTATGTGTGCTGATTTTAAAGCATGAGGACAAACAAACTGCCCGTTTTTTCTTATGGTTTAATGATTGGTTTACCCGTGTAACGGCTAAATACGTTGGCTCAGTAAGCTTCATGATCCGCCGAGGTGCCCTTGGCTTTATTTTAATGTCGACGATGATAGGCTCTACAATCTTCTTATGGCAAAAAACACCGGGGTCACTTGTCCCTGATGAAGATCAAGGGTTTTACATCAGCGCTGTATTTTTGCCAGACGGCACCTCTTTGGAAAGAACCACCGAAGTTACTAAACAGGTTGTAGAAGCGGCACAATCTAACCCTGCAAACGAAAACGTGGTTGCATTTACCGGCTTCGACTTTTTGGGAGGTGGCTATAAGAATAATGCTGCGACGCTTTTTATCACTCAGACTCATTGGGATGAGCGTGAAGTAGATACCAAATCACTGGTAGGTGAGCTATTTATGAAAACGGCGCATATCAATGAAGCGTTAGTTTTAGCTTTTAGTCCACCTGCTATTTTTGGTTTAGGCACCACTGGTGGCTTTGAATTCTACCTACAAAATAAAACAGGAGCCGATCCTGAGAAGCTGAAGCAAGGCATGCAACTGATGATGAATGCTGCGCAACAAAGCCCTATTTTGGGAGGGTTACAGACGCTTTGGAGACCAGATGCGCCTCAGCTTGAAGTCCATATGGACAGAGAGCAAGCAAGAGCGATGGGCGTGAATATCAATTCGGCATTTAATGCGTTAGCTGCAAATCTTGGTAATTACTATGTCAACGACTTCAATAAGTTTGGCCGCTCATGGCAAGTTATTTTATCTGCTGAAGCGCAGTTTAGAATGACACCTCAAGATGTTGGTCGTATTTACGTGAAAAATAACCAAGGCGATATGGTACCTATTTCAGCCTTTACTGACATTGAGTTTGCACGAGGCCCAGAAAGCTTGCATCGCTACAATAACTTATCTGCTGTTAAGCTGATGGGTAATGCGGCTCAGGGTTATAGCTCAGGTCAAGCAATTGCAGAAATCGAGCGTATTGCAGCGGAAGTGTTACCGCCCGATATGACTTTTGAATGGACAGCCTCAGCATTTCAAGAAAAGCGCAGCACGGGTACTACAGGGTTAGCATTAGGATTAGCGGTTGTCATGGTATTTTTGATTCTTGCGGCACTGTATGAACGGTGGTCGCTGCCTATATCCGTATTGTTAGCTTTGCCCTTTGGTACGTTTGGTGCTTTAGTATCGATTTGGATAGCGGGGTTAACCAATGATGTTTACTTCCAGATTGGTTTGGTTACCCTACTTGGTCTTGCAAGTAAAAATGCCATCCTTATCGTTGAGTACGCACTCATGAAATACCAACAAGGTTGGAGTGCAAGCACTGCGGCGCTTGAGGCTGCAAGGCTTAGGTTCCGTCCTATTATTATGACGTCGCTAGCCTTTATATTAGGTGTTGTTCCATTAGTACTAAGCTCTGGAGCTGGTGCAGGAGCAAGGCATAGTGTAGGTACTGGTGTTATGGGTGGGATGATGGCTGCTACTTTCCTTGCAGTGTTCTTTGTTCCCTTATTCTTTTATTGGTTAACTGCGCGTAAGTTCACTGAAAAACGCTCAAAACAGGAGCTCTCAAAAGAAATCGCGGAACACCATAAAACAGACCATACGGATACGCAAGAAGACCTTGTATAACTTGTAAACTATGAAATTAAAAACGCCAGCTTTGCTGGCGTTTTTATTAACACGACTTTCGATTACAAATCATAACAACTTACTGACTGTAAAATCACCTACCGATTATGTTAATATACGCAATTATCTTTATTTTAGGTCTGAGTTTTTGCACATTTTCGTTGTCTTATCACTGCTCCTTATTGCTCCCCTTCCCCTTTTGTCTTCGCCTCACTCAGAAAGTAGCTGGCAACCAATTTACGATAAATTAAGGGCTGACGATACTCGACTTGCTTTTCAGTTTTTGCAACAGCAAGTAAATACGCTTAAACCGGGGTCTGAGCGCATCTATGTAGGAGCAACGCTCGCGAGAACAGCAATAGCGCTGCAAGAAGGTAAATCTCTTGCAACCAGTATCCAATATTCAAATGACATCAACGACGAAATATTAAAGCACATCATTTCTGGGCTCTTATTTGCCCGCAAGAATGTCTATTCACAGACAATAGGCGAGTTCAAACAAGCAATTTCCAAGGCTTATACATTAGAAGACCCTGCCGTGATTGCCACCGTAGAACTTTTCTACATCAATGTAAAAATATCGCTCGCTAATTATGTCCAACTTACGCACCATATCAAAGAAGTAGAACGCAATATTCAGCAAATGAATAACCTCTTTTGGGGAGTCAATTCACTACACAATGTAAAAGCCCTCAATGCCAATTTTAATGGTGATCATGCAATGGCCATCGAAATGTACCAACAAGCCATCGCAAACACGGTGCATGAAGAAAATAAATCACCATACTACAATAACTTGGCATTAACGTATCTAGATTTAGGCAACTTTGTAGACGCAACTAAGTACCTAAAGAAATCTTTGAAATTAAGAAAGCAACAAAACAACCAATTTAAAATTGCTTTAACGATGCTTAACTTGGGAATAGTTGCTAGCCGAGCCAACCAACACGATGAGGCACTGACTTGGTTGGACAAAGCTTACCAACTTTACGTTGAGTTTGATAACGCTTACCGTAAAGCCTATACATTGGTACAAAAAGCCAAGGTTTATACAAAGTTAAAACAAACAACTAAAGCAACAAACGCAATCGATCAAGCTTTGTCACTTATCAGCGTCACCGACAACATAAACTTGATTACAGACATCCGCATTCATGCCGCTGAAAATATGCTTACTCTAGGTAAAGTGGATGAAGCCATAAAACAAGCACAAATTGCACATGACTTAGCAATGAGCGTCAACGACAAGGCACACCTAATTCAAAGCTTGGAGTTGCTTTCTGAGCTCACAGCAAAGCTCGGCGACTTTGAGCAAGCTTACCAATTCAACACCAAGTTATTGATGGAAAAAGAGAAATTGAATGCAAAAAAGAGTATGCAAGCAATGATCGCTCTAGAATCAGAGCTAGAGGTTACGGCCCAACAGTTAGAAAATGTGCGCCTTGAAAAAAGCAATAATTTACAGCAACAGCAAATTTCTCGGCTAGAAGAAAGGCAACAATATCAAGCTGTTATTATAGTATTCTCATTATTTTTGTTATTTTTGTTATTTTTGACACTGCGAGGCTATAGCAAACATAAGTATAGAGCACAACACGACAACTTAACCGGCGCATTGAATCGAGGAGCGTTTGTGAGCCGCGTAACACGTTTTGGTGCGCCTGCGCTAGGTAAGAAACATGGACTAGTACTATTCGATTTAGATCATTTTAAACAAGTTAATGATGTGTATGGCCACCCAACCGGTGATCTAGTACTTGAGCAAACAGCAGAGCTGGTAAATAATTTCTTCCCCAAAACAACATTGTTTGCGAGATTTGGCGGTGAAGAATTTATGCTGTTCATTCCTAACGTTTCGGATGTTGAGCTACATCAACTCACCAACCAATTTCGTGAAAATCTCAGCACGCATGAAATAACCAACGAAATGAAGAAAAAGCTTAATGTGACCGCAAGTTTTTCAACGTTGGCCTATCAAAATCACTTAAGTAATTTGAATAAAATTTATAGTAAACTTGATGTTGCGCTGTATGACGCTAAAAGAAGTGGGAGAAACCGCGTAGTTAAGGCCTAAGACTTAGTTCAGCGGTATTCGTGAGCCAACCAAGCCTTAACTTGGTTGGCTCAAGTAATAAATATTAAAGCCCAAAGACTACCTTTTCACTTTTTAGCATTCTGCTACTCAAAGCTGCAAAAATAGCAAAAAGACCCAGTGTACTGAATGAAGACAGTAAGACCTGCAATATAGGTAGCTCGTTGCCTTTAATGACTTCAATCATCGCGTACTGTTGTGCGGCAATCGGGATCCACTGAACGTAATCAGTACCAATGTCATACGTTGTCATCATGCTCAAGCCAATCGGAACAAATAGCACAAACGCAACATATGATTGCGCTTCTTTAAAGGACTTTGCCATGAATGACACAAATACCAGTAAGCTTGCCGACATTAGTGCAATGGGTAGTCCCAACAGCGTGCAAAATAAGATAAACATGACGTCAATATTAATACTAAATCCAAGCTGCTCCCAAGGTACCATGCCATAGGCAAATTTTGATACAACCAAAACCAACACCAACCCAATCATAGAGTAACTTGCAATAGCAGCTACTTTAGCCAGCACTATTTGAGTGCTGCTCAACGGGTGGCTAAGCAATAAAGCTAGTGAGTTACGCTCTCTTTCCCCAGCACTGGTGTCAATAGCTAAATTCATCGCAGAATAAAACAGTGCAATAATAATGGACAGCGTCGCTATACCTAAAAACATTCCGCCTTTTGAGTCAGGCGTTGCCTGATCTTGCGTTTGCACAGTTACGGCTCGCATAATGTTTGGATCTATCCCTCGGGAAATTAAGCGTAAACCGGCAACTTCTGAGTTATATCTTGCAAGTACACCTTCTAATCTTCGTACTGACTTGATCAATTTGTTATCTGATTTATCTGCAACTATAGTCACTTCTGCACTTTTTCCCTGCGACATATTGCGCAGGTATTTTTCGCTGATAATCAAAGTAATCGCTTTTACGCTACTAGATTCACCATGACTTATGTCATGCCCTTCCAGATAACGAACAAGATTAGGAGCCGAATCTGCGTTTTCGATGGTGATCTCTAGCGCCTCCGGTGAGCTTAACTGCTTTAATAACACTGTAAACAGTAAACACATAACAATCGGTGCTCCAATGGCGTAATACAGGCCAGCCATAACCGAACGCTTATCGCGGCTTGCATCCAGCATTTCCTTTTTATAAAGGACTTTAACCAAGTTCATCATGCAGCCAATCCCTCATCAGAACCTATCAGTGAAATAAATGCTTCTTCCAGCGTTTCTTTTTGAGTTTTTACGCAGAGCTCCTGAGGTGAACCTTGCGCTACAACCTTGCCCTTTACCATAACCACAACATGGTCACATAGTGCTGCAACTTCTTGCATCACATGGCTGGAGAACAGAACGCAGTGTCCCTGCTCTTTGAGAATTAACAAAAGCTCTCTTAAGATCCGCGTACTCATTACATCAAGGCCACGTGTAGGTTCATCCAAGATGATATTGGTTGGTTTGTGAACAATGGCTTGCGCGAGTGCCGTTTTCATTCTTTGCCCCTGAGAAAACCCTTGACACTTTCGGTCAGCAATATCATTCATTTGTAACTTATCGAGCACTGTTTGTGTTGCTGATTTGGCCTCGTGTTTACTCATTCCACTCAATTCAGCAAAAAATTGAATATATTCTCTTGGAGTCAATCGCTCATACAAACCGCAAGGATCTGGAAATAGACCCAACTGTTGTTTTGCCAGCATAGGCTCTTTTGCTACATTCACATCATCGATAGAGGCTACGCCGCTGTCGGCTTGCAACAATCCAAATACTGTTCGTAAGCAGGTTGTTTTCCCCGCACCATTTGGCCCTAGCAGGCCTGTAATTTTACCATTTTCAGCCCGAAAACTTAGGCCATTCAAGGCTTCTACATTACCGATTTTTTTCTTAAGTTCAGTAACCTCTATCATTACAGCTCCTCGCTAACTTGACTGGTAACAGGTCCATTGATATTCATGAAATACTGTTTCGTATTGTCTTTTTCAAGACACTCTATATCTAGGTTTTCAAAGGAGCGTGTATCTATAAATTTACCGATGAGCTTGTTAGCGCACGTCTGTGCAGCAACACCATGCGTTGCTGTTGGTGCAATCAAGTGTTTGGCATTCTGCATATTCACCATAGCTAACTCCGCCCAACTAGGCGGAGTCGCAGGGTCTAAACCGCCCGATAGCAACATCGTCGGGACTTTTGTATTAAGCGGCTGATAGAATTCTGGATTAACCGGTTTGATCTGCCATAGCGGGCAACTTGCATCAAGAGAATCAATCATAAGTCGACCGAAATATGATGCTCTATATTTTAATCTGTTTTCACCTGTTATATTCGGCCAGTCTTCTGCGCAAGTAATTGCACTATGCATACCCATGGCAATCGAGCCAAATGTGTTTTCGTTGCCAAGTAAACCAACCAAGGGGTCATAGTTGCCTCGGTGTGCGGCATCAATAACTAGTGGAACAAGCGTCCGTGTAGTATGACCATACAGAGCCATCCGGATAGCGCCGCGTAACTTGCTCTCTGTAATCACTAAATCAATTGATTCAAATGTACGAGGGTGCCTGACTGAAACTTGAATAGGTTTCTCTATCAGCTTAGAGGTGAGTGCATTGTACTTACTTTCTAAACCCGGGTACTGCGCTTTACAAATATGATCTTCGGCACAGCGCTTAAACAAAGCTGCTAATGAATCGTCAATGGCTTCGCCAATAGCAACTAAACTTTGCTGCATTGGTACTACCCCGTCAAGCACAGCTGTTGCAACTGAATTTGGGAATTGGCGCATATATTCTTGGGCAATACGTGTCCCATAAGATGCACCATATAAATGCAACGTTTCGTAACCTAAAGCAATACGTACAGCCTCAAAGTCACTTGCAGCAGCTACGGTCGTGTAATGAGATAAATCGGCGTTTAGTTTACTGATACAAGCCTGCGTTTCTTCTTTCGCTAACTTAAATAAAGATACAGCTTGATCATCGAAAGCAAACTGCTCTTTTAAATTGTCAGTATCACACTGGAGTAGATTGGATTTACCAGTTCCCCTCTGATCTACAAGAATAATATCCCTATTTTCACGAGCATAACGTAAGTTGCGCGCGAATATTGGGGCAACTTCTATAGCAGATTGTCCGGGCCCACCAGCAAAAGCCAATACAGCTTCTGTTGGTTTCGTTTCTTTGATAGCCGGGATCACCGCGAAGTGAATTTCAATAACCCCCTCGCCATCTTGTTTTGAAAGTGGCTGACTTATCGCCCCACACATAAGCCTATCTTCTAGGCCGTCAACGTAGCAAGGTGTAAGCACTTTTTGATTTTGTTGTGCGTGCGCTAGGCCTGAACACGCTATGGCAAGAGGAATTAAGCAAGACTGCATAAGCTTAATGAGCGGTTTGCCGTACTTATTCATTAATTGTTTCCTTTATAAAATCTACAGCAAACCTACTAGATAGCGGTAGATAAATGAGTGTATTAATCAGTTAACACAATGCGCGTTAGGATAGAGGTCGAGCTTTTACGTGTCAATAACAAGCGTACCCAAGTACAGTACACTGCTATTTTTATCGCGAATTAAGTAACTTAGAGGGAGTTTTAGCTAAACAACGTTTGTCTAAGGCGTCGATGACAGCAAGCAAACTGCTGCGTAACCCTGACTAACAAAAGTAAAAAGGCCAGCTTTAGCTGGCCCTTGGTTTTATTTCTTGCGTTTCTTTTCTTCTTCTACCCACTTGCCTTCAGCGTATGTCGCTTTCCAGCCCGTCGCCTTGCCATCCACTTCTGTCATGACATATTGCGACTTGGTTTTACGCGAGTATCTTACAACAGCCAGATTACCATCGCTGTCTTTTTCAGGCGCATCTGCTAAGTAATAGAATTTCGGAGAAATACGGTCTCTAAATCGCTTCAACTCAGCAACTTTTGGCGCTCTCGTCTCACGAGATTTAGGAAATGTGTGCGCTGCCAAGAAAATACCTGACGCACCATCTCTCAATACAAAGTGGGCATCAGACTTTTCGCACTCTAATTCAGGCAGCTGTACTGGATCTTCCTTCGGTGGAGCTGGTTCACCACTTTTAAGAAGCTTGCGCGTATTCTTACACTCTTCATTAGTACAACCAAAGTATTTACCAAAACGGCCAGACTTAAGCTGCATATCAGCACCACACTTATCACAATCAATAACTGGACCATCATATCCTTTTATTTTAAATGTGCCTTGCTCAACGATATAGCCGTCACACGCTGGATTATTACCACATACGTGGATTTTACGCGTTTCATCGATTAAGTAAGAGTCCATAGCGGTTTCGCATTTTGGACAACGCTTCTTCTGCCTCAAGCTTTCTGTTTCTGCGTCTTCTGTATCCTTATCAATGGCCTCATCACCCGAGATAAGGTTCATTGTTGTTGTACAGCGTTCTTTAGGCGGTAAACTGTAACCCGTACAGCCTAAGAACACACCTGTTGACGCAGTACGGATACCCATTTTTCTGCCACACGTAGTACAGTCGATGTCAGTCTCGACCATTACGTTTTGACGCATTCCACCTTCGACTTCTTCTTTTCCAGCAAGTTCTAATTGCTCAGAAAAATCAGCATAAAATTTGTCGAGTACTTGCGTCCACTCCCGCTCGCCTTCTGCGATATCATCCAAACGACCTTCCATCTTCGCAGTAAAGTCAAAGTTCATAAGGTCGTTGAAGTTTTCAACAAGCCTATCGGTGACAATTTCACCCATTTTTTCAGCAAAGAAACGTCTATTTTCGACTCTAACGTAGCCTCGCTCCTGAATGGTTGAAATAATTGCAGCATATGTAGAAGGACGACCGATGCCACGTTTTTCTAGCTCTTTGACTAAACTCGCTTCACTGTACCTTGCTGGTGGCTTAGTAAAGTGCTGCTTAGGATCTAGGTTAACTAAATCGACATTATCCCCAACCGTTACAGCTGGTAATGCTTGCTCTTCTTCAGTCTTCTTACGTACAGATGGTTGTACTTTAGTCCAACCATCAAAGCGCAATACACGACCACGTGCTTTTAAGGTGTAATCATTCGCACCAACAGTAATGTTGGTCAAGTCGTATTCTGCTGGCGTCATTTGACATGCAACAAACTGTCGCCAAATTAACTCGTACAGCTTTTTAGCGTCAGCATCGACACCTTCAACATGTCCTGACAGTACATTAACGTCAGAAGGTCTGATGGCCTCGTGTGCTTCCTGTGCATTGCCTTTTGCACTGTATTTAATTGGTGCATTAGGAAGGTACTTATCTCCGAAGTTACCTTGGATGTAGTCTCTACACATCTCAACGGCATCATTTGATAGATTGGTTGAGTCTGTACGCATATATGTGATGTAACCCGCTTCGTATAGTCGCTGAGCCAACATCATAGTTTTCTTTACGCCATAGCCAAGTCTCGTACTTGCAGCTTGCTGCATTGTCGATGTGATGAAAGGTGCACTCGGCTTACTCTTGCTTGGTTTTTCTTCAACTTTAACAACAGACAAGCTGGCATTTTCAATTTCTGAAACTGCTTTTAACGCCTGTACTTCATTTACTGGCTTAAATGCTTGACCTTGGAATTTGGTCACTGCAAAGCGGACATCTGTCGTGGCTAGTTTTGTATCTGCGTGAATGTCCCAAAACTCTTCTGGGATAAATGCTTTAATTTCTCTTTCACGCTCTACCAAAAGCCTTACTGCAACTGACTGAACTCGTCCAGCAGACAGGCCTCTTGCCACTTTTTGCCAAAGCAGTGGTGATACCATAAAGCCAACAACACGGTCTAGGAATCGTCTAGCCTGTTGTGCATACACCATATCTGTATTTAATTGACCCGGTGCTTCAAACGCTTGAGTGATCGCATTTTTGGTTATTTCGTTAAAGACTACACGTTTGTACTTTGATGCATCGCCACCAATGATCTCTTCGAGGTGCCACGCAATCGCTTCCCCCTCTCTATCCAAATCGGTTGCGAGATAGATGTGGTCAGCATCTTGCGCAAGCTTAGTAAGCTCTTGAACAACTTTCTCTTTACCTGGTAACACCTCATAGTGTGGTTCCCACCCTTTTTCGGGGTCGATACCCATTCTTGCAACTAAATTGGCGTAGTCTTTTTGTTTGCGGTATGCCGCCTTTGCTTCAGGAGACATTTTGCGTACTTCAGCCGGAGATTTGGTTGCAACACCTTTGGTTTTACCTGCCCCTGACGTTGGTAGATCACGAACATGACCTACACTGGATTTAACAATGTAGTCTTTGCCCAAATACTTATTAATAGTTTTGGCCTTTGCGGGAGACTCTACGATTACTAGCGATTTGCCCATATTTGCCTATTTTTACTAATTCTGTCTGTTGTGCCCTATTGGGCGTTATTATTTATAGGTATATCCACAAACACCTATTGTTACAAGCTTTTCATTCTAACTTTTATCTGAACAGCGATTAATTAAGCAATTTTTGCTCTAAATTTATTCAACTGTATCTCTGGACTTGTTAAAAAGGCGAATATAGCGGATATGTGAGGAAATTCAAGCGTTAATAAAAAAGGGCCCTAAAAAAGGCCCTTTCATTTATCAAACTTAACCGTTGTCTCGTATAGTGATTGTCTTTGTCCTGACAATAGTTTCACCATCATTTAACGGATCAGGGATTGTAAATGTTACAATCAAATTTCCTTCGGTAAGGTTATTTGCGGCGTTTTCCGGCGTCACCCTTACAACAGCTTTGCCTCTCTCTACGCCACCACTGGCGTATACTGTGCCGACTAACTCTTGAACAGTAATCAGGCCATTCTCAGTTGTAATGTTGATTTCTGTGCCTACGGGTAAGCTATTTCCGTAAATATCTGAGTAGTATATCTCGACGGTTACTAATTCAGTCTCATTATTCTCATCACCATCAAAATCGCTTAGTACGATTTCGTTTATGTCACAATAGTCAGAGCTTTCAGTTGCTTCTAACCCGAGTAACCCGCGCACAGGTAATGTCTTGATTTCATTATCTGGACCTACAGGTCCCACAGGGTTCGTACACGCGGTGTTTACACCATCAGGCTCATCAACAAAGTGTGATTTATTTACAACAAATCGCGCATAAACTTCATCACTTGATGCAACAATTTCAAACTGCTTGCGTATATCAACTAAATCCTTGCTACACTGTCCAGCGGCTTCAGCAGCTTCTCCGCAAAGCAATCCGTTGTATATGCCTGTGGTTGGATCTGCGGGTACACCATCATATAAGCCATTATTATTTGCATCAAGGAACGATTCATTGTGCCCACCATTGCTCAGGGTTGGTTCACAGGGATCATTTTCCACGCCATTGCTTGCATCACACTCTACAGCGTCAAAAACACCATTTTCATTAAAATCAATAAAAGCCTCAGGCAAATCATCGTTAAGCGGCTGGAATTCACCGATATCAAATATACCGTTTGTTCTTGTTACAGTGTCCGACGACGGCTTATCGTGGAAGTTCTCTTGACCTTTAGTTGTTGCCAAAATCGTAACGCGCGCACCTCTTACCACCTTTCGAGTCCCGCCTCCTGGCAAGTCAACCTCAGTTGGGAAATCTCCAATACATGGAGCTGGCTGACCTTGATAGGTGTCACAAACATCACTGATTTTGTTTTCCCATTTATCTTCGGTAAATGGGAGTGTGCCTTGCGCTCGCCACTGCACATTACACACGCCTTGCTCTGCAAAACATTGATAAGTTTCTGCACCACCAGTGCCATCTATGTTACCTACAACGCCGCTCTCAGCAAGGACATTGGCAACTAGATCATCTCTTGTTAACTGATTAAACTGATCACCAAAAAAGACGCTAATGTTAGTGAACACACCTACATAGTTTTGTGCGTTTATAATTGCATTCTCAGGCGCAGCATCAAAGCTGTCCTGATCTGGTACGCCTGAAGACAGAATTACACCAGACGATACAGCGTTCACTTGCTCGTCCCCTGAGATTAAAACAAATCCATTGATACCGTCGGGTAACTCACAAAACTTTAGCGTTGGATCTGCTGTACATTGCGTAATTTTAGATTGCCAGCAAGTTGGAAACTGATTGGTCAACGCCGCTTCTGCTATTTTATCATCTGGCAGGTAACACGCTTCAACAACAAGTGCCCCAGGTATCACCCCCCCTTCAATGAGGGTTTTTACTTGTCCATCGCCGTCGGTGTTACCTTTATACGTGGTCAAGTCAGCACGACCGGTTAAATCTGCAAACCTAAACTCCACTTGCTTTTGCATCAGAGGTCGGTTGTCAGTGTCTATCAGCTCAAAAATTATTTCAGAAGTAACCGCTACACTACCAGTTGCTGGTGGTAAACCAATAAAGCGGTTACTCGCGCTAACATATTTTAAAGACTGTACTGGTGCATCATTTACGAAGAAGTTATATGACGCAGGATCCGCCGCTGAAATGCTCGCAGTAATTGTGTCATTACCTTTACAGCCACTTGCTCTATATGTCGAGCTCGCAAGACCTCGCTGCGTACGTACTGGATTATCCAACGTCGCTAGTGGATCAGTGGGCTGTTGGCTGACACAGATAGATGAAAAGCCAACATCAACAGGCTGTGTATATAGCGAGCTTTCAGCAAAATCACTTTGCGTAAAAACTTTTGCAGTGATGATAAAGCTATCGCCTGAGTCTAATTCAGGCAGCGTCTGACCTGGCGTAGTCGATGCTGGCAAGTTAGCCGTCAATTGCAAATATAGCTCTTGGATACCCACGGTAAAGTTTTCTGAAGCCGTTTCTCCGTCAAATAACACCGTTACTGTGCCCGCACCATCACTGTCGCCAGGCTGAAGCTTTAACAAGGCAATGCCATTGACATCAGTCAATACCTTTCCAGAATTCGGTAATACTTGGCCTTTATCACTAACAACTTCAATGATTTGATTGTCAATTTCTTTGCCGTCGCTGGTCACTTTGCCTAGTTTGATAAACAGCTCAGGAATAACACTTGAGTCAACGCTGGTGACTTCTGTACAGCCGCCCTCAACAGGGTCAATTTCGTTGTCCGGGTCATTTCTTACTGCATCCCACCCATCGTTACAACCTGTTAGGAGTCGAATATCAAAACTATAATTGCCGTCTATCACAACTGCGTCACCCGCAGAGTGGAAAATCACTTCATTGGTACGCAGGCTTTCATACTCAGCATAGACTTGTCCAACACCACTTACAGTGGTTGCCAAAAGGCCAACTTGTGCCTGACCCAGAGCATTGGTTTCCGCACGACCGCTTTCTGGGTTCATCGTTGCGACGTTATCTACAGTAAAAGTCACTAAAGCATTTGGCACCGGTGCACCATCTTGTGTTAATGTCGCTGTGACAGTACCGGGTTTAATTCTAGAAATTTGATTACCTGCATTGATATCATTGTTTGAATCATCCTTGATAGAATCAATGACTAGTAGCAGGCCACCATCTCCAGTACTCTCAAAGTTAAAGTCTCGAGACACCGCTTCACCTGCAGAAGAGGTAAATGTCGCCGTTATGGTTCCCGCCCCTTTAACAGAGTTATCCCTCAGAATAATAGTTGCCACGCCAACAGCATCAGTCAAAACGGAGCCTGACGTAGGATCAAGTGTACCAAACGAATTAACAGTAAATTGAATTCGTTGATTCTCGAAAGGTAGACCGTTTTGCAGTAAGGTGGCTTCTATAGTCAGAGGCGAATTGCCCGATAGCTCATTGGTCTCATCGCCTGCAGTATTCTTGCCTGAAATCGTTAAGCCAAATGCTGACGGTGTGTAGGATGGGTCACCACTAGTGTGGTAGATGTAGTTTTGAGAGACCGTCCCATTCGTGGTTGGGTCTGTAAACGTTGCTGTAACTTCCGCAAGACCTGTCTCCTGAGTCGCAATGAGGTCTAACTTCGCCTTGCCATCCGCTTGCGTTTCAACTTCACCATCTGCCGGAACAGTTACTGCCTTTCCACCATTTGTTACAGTAACGATGCCATTAGCCACTGGTGTGTTATTATTTGTCACCGTTATTTCTACTCGCCCAGGCTTGTCAGCATCAATTTTATTATTGATATCAATAGCCTCACCAGCATCATCTTTAACGGTTAGTGTCATTTGTAGTCCGCCATCACCGGCACTATTAAATGTAAATGTGCGGCTTAACTCTTGGCCATTTTCTATCGTATAGTTTGCTATGACATTACCTGTTCCAGAAACATTATTTTCTAATAAAGCAACAGTAACAATCCCTTCATTATTCGTTTTCAATACATTTGTAGCAGAGCTCAGCAATGCTTTATCAACAACAAACGTTAATGGCGCATCAGCAACGGCTTTGCCATTTAGAGTCAAAGAAGCTCTGATGGAAATCGGAGTATTAAATGAAAGCTCGCTGGTTTCTTGCCCTTGTGCGTTTAACCCGGCTATCAACAACTCGTAAACTTCAAGCCCAAAGAACTCATAACCATCTGATTCATATGACAGAGTTTGAGTGGTTCCTTCATATTCTGCTGTGATTTCGCTGGCACCAGTTTGCTGTGTTGCGTAAACCTCAAAGCTCGCTTGTCCATTACTATTTGTAACAATCTTACCGTTACTGCTGGTGTTCAACAGTTCGTCAAATGTAAAAGTAATGATTTTGTCTGCGATGGGTTGCCCATTGTCGGTCAACGTTGCCATTACTGTTGCAGGCAATTCGCCTGAAAGTGGGTTTTGAGCGTTTATGTCGTTGCCTGAACTATCTTTCATAGCCACGGCTATTTGGATCCCCCCATCCCCTGCCGCGGCATACTCTATGCTTTTTGAAATGGTTTCACTATTAACATCAATAGAAGCTTGGATTGTACCGGCACCAGCGTTACTATTTGCAACAATACCAACTACTGCAATCCCCTGACTATTTGTCAATGCAGAATCAGCACCATTAAACTCAGAGAATTCATCCCCAACAAATTTAACGAGCTTGTCTGCTAGAATTTGGCCATCTTTTGTTACTTTGGCTTGAACTTGAATCGGATTACCGACACTTAATTCTAATGTGCCGCTTTGCGACTCTAGGCTAAGCTCCAACGCATAATCATCTGTGTCGTTGCCACTACCATCACCTGAAGAGTCTTGTTCGATTGAACCCCCGCCGCCACAGGCAGTCAGAAGGAATATCATAAATATGGTGCTAAACCAACGCATTGAAAGCATCCGCAGTTCTCCCTCGCACAATTTTAAATTAGAGTTATCTTCACAATGTTAACCCAAACCTTGGCAAAAAATCACAATTTTTTCGTAGTCTATAGCATTTTTTTTTGTTCATTTCGAACCATCCTGTTAGGCTATAACGATTTTAACAACAAGAAGTTTTAGGGCGTGTCCAAAACTATGACAGATAATAATAAATTTAGCCTAACAACACGCATCATGATTGCCATGATAGCGGGTATTGCCATAGGCCTAATGTTTCAATTTGCACTCAGTGGAAAGCCTGAGTTTTTAATTCCACTCGGTCTGTTCGACTTACCGATCAGAGGCTTTTTTGTAGACGGCCTTTTTCATGTCGGTGGACAAATCTTTATTGCCAGCTTGAAAATGCTCGTAGTACCTCTGGTGTTTATCTCACTAGTATGTGGTACTTGTAGCTTAAGTGATCCAAAGAAGCTCGGTCGCCTTGGCGGTAAATCAATCCTTCTTTATTTAACAACGACCGCGGTTGCTATTACTGTTGCGATATCTTTGGCGCTTCTTGTAAGCCCGGGCTCCGGCATAGATATGCCTACAACATCTAGCTTCGATGCAAACGAAGCACCGACATTGGCACAAGTAATTATCGGTATGTTCCCTACCAATCCAATCGATGCAATGGCAAGCGGCAATATGCTACAAGTGATTGTGTTTACGTTGCTATTTGGTATTGCAATGGCCCTAAGTGGTGAGGCTGGGAAGCGCGTTGCAGCTGTTTTCGACGACTTAAACACTGTGATACTGAAACTCGTCACGCTATTGATGAACCTCGCACCTTATGGTGTTTTCTGTTTAATGGCGAAACTATTCACCGACATAAAAATGGGGCTTATCTTAGAACTGGGTAAGTATTTCCTAGTTGTGGTTGCTGCACTGTTTTTCCATGCACTAGTAAATTATTCAATCCTGTTGAAAGTACTGACAGGACTAAACCCAGTTACTTTCTTAACTAAAATGAAAGATGCATGTATGTTTGCATTTAGCACCTCAAGCTCTAGTGCGACCATGCCTGTTACGTTAGAGACTGCTACAAAGAAGCTAGGTGCCAACAACACGGTGGCCTCTTTTACAGTACCTCTTGGAGCAACAATCAATATGGACGGTACTGCTATTATGCAGGGCGTGGCAACCGTATTCATCGCTCAAGTATTTGCCGTTGACTTAACCTTAAGTGACTACCTCATGGTCATCCTTACTGCAACATTGGCTTCCGTTGGCACCGCAGGCGTCCCTGGTGTTGGCCTAATCATGTTAGCTATGGTATTAAATCAGGTTGGTTTACCAGTTGAAGGCATTGCCATCATCATGAGTGTGGACAGGTTATTAGACATGACACGTACTGCGGTTAATGTTACTGGTGACTGTATGGTCACGTGTGTGGTAGCCAAGTCAGAGAATGAACTGAGTCACTCGGTATTCAACGACCCTAACGCGGCTAAAGAATTAGAAGAAAACTTGTCTACTTCAAAAGCTTCTTAATCCTTCTTTTAGGGCAGTCTTTGCTGCCCTAAATCTCTTAAATCATCTTTTCTCAACCCCTCATAAACTTTTTGCTACACAAATATTTTACTTAAGATACAATCATATGCACTTAAGGCAATTGGATTGTTAAGCATGACATCGAGCACAAAAAATGTAGCATTTATCGGTTTAGGTGTAATGGGCTTCCCTATGGCTGGGCACCTCGCTAACGCAGGTTACAATGTAACTGTTTATAATCGTACTTCTAGCAAATCAGCATTATGGCTAGAATCATACACGGGCAAGTCTGCAACAACGCCGGCGTTAGCAGCCCAAGACGCTGATCTTGTTTTAATTTGCGTAGGTAACGATGATGACTTACGTCAAGTAACTTCTGGTGAAAATGGTGTACTAAAAACCATGAAATCTGGCACTACGCTAGTTGATCACACAACTGCGTCCGCTGATGTCGCCAGAGAATTGTATTCACTGTGTGAGTCACAACAAATTGGATTTATTGACGCTCCAGTGTCTGGCGGAGAGGCCGGTGCTATCAATGGTCAATTAACTATTATGTGCGGTGGCAATTCTGACATATATTCAGCGGTTGAACCCATCATGGCTGCCTATGCTAGATTCTCAAAACTCTTGGGCGCAGTAGGCTCGGGGCAAATTGCAAAAATGATGAACCAAATTTGTATCGCTGGTGTTGTCCAAGGCTTAGCGGAAGCACTTCAATTTGGCCAAAATGCCGGCATTGATTGCGAGTCTGTAATCGAAGTCATTTCAAAAGGTGCCGCAGGAAGCTGGCAAATGGAAAATCGACATAAAACGATGCTTGATGACCACTATGAACACGGCTTTGCCGTGGATTGGATGCGTAAAGATTTAGCCATTGCCCTAGATGAAGCGAAGAAAAATGGCTCAACTTTGCCACTTACAGCGCTTGTGGATCAGTTTTATGCAGATGTCCAAAAGATGGGAGGTAACCGCTGGGACACTTCCAGCTTGCTAAAGCGCTTAGCTTAACCCGCCACTTAAACATTGGGTACTCGCAATCAGTACCCAATGCTCCCAAAATTATTTCATTTCTACAACATTATTTAACTTTGATTAAATTTAAACCTACGCTGACATAAAATTGTCCTAAATGGCTGCTATGCTTGAACAATGGAGGGATTATTACCTCATTTAATATGAGGCGAGACCTGAAGTTGAACCAAGATGAATAACATTAATAAAACTCGTTTTATGCACGGAGCCTTTCAATATGGATAATATTTACAGATACAGCGTTAAGCTACTTAGTGGAGAAACATTCTCTCTTAAGTCACTGCAAGACAGACCTGTACTGATAGTCAATATTGCTAGCAAGTGTAGCTTTACTCCGCAGTTAGCCGCACTCGAAAAAATGTATCGCAAATATAAGCACAGCGGCTTAGAGGTTATTGCTTTTCCATGCAACCAGTTTGGTAAAAATGAACCTTTGGAAAATGAAATGCTCCGGGAGTTTTATCAATCTCATTTCAATTTGAGTTTTAGGGTCTCCGAAAAGGTTCTGGTAAATGGGCCTGATGCGCATCCCCTCTTCAACTACTTAAAATCACATACGCGCGGCATAGCACAAAATCGCGCCGTAAAGTGGAATTACACTAAATTCCTAATCGGCCGCAACGGAGAATTATTGTCTCGTTATGCACCGCGCACTAAGCCTGAATCCTTGAAACAGATTATTGAGGGCCAGTTACACCATGAGAGTAGCACTATTCAGTTCGCAAAAGTATGAGAGAGCATTTTTTACAGAAGCCGTAACTGCTTATCCACACATAGAAATTACGCACTTCGAACATGCGTTAACTATGGAAACAGTGTACTTAGCATCCGGTTTTGATGCCGTATGTGTATTTGTTAACGATGACGCGAATGCATGTGTATTGGGTGAATTAGCTGAGTTAAATGTCAAGTTTATCGTGCTACGCTGCGCGGGCTTCAATAATGTTGATATCGACGCGGCACATGCTCTGGGTATTCAAGTTGTTCGTGTTCCAGCATATAGCCCAGAAGCGGTTGCAGAGCACTGTATTGCACTTATTTTGACACTGGCACGCAAAACCCACAAAGCCTATAACCGAGTGAGAGAAGAAAACTTCGACCTAAATGGGCTACTAGGTTTTAATATTCACAACAAGACTGTCGGAGTAATCGGGTGCGGGAAAATAGGCCAATCTTTGGTATCGATTCTAAATGGCTTTGGTGCACACACATTAGTCTTTGACCCCAATGTCGGTGAAGGTTCTTATACAAAAGTTTCTTTACAAATGCTGTTTGAGCAAAGTGATATTATTACCCTTCACTGCCCGTTGACCGAAAGCACACAACATTTATTAAATGACGATGCTTTTCAAAAAATGAAAACTGGCGTTATGGTAATTAATACCAGCCGTGGAGCATTAATAGATACTCAAGCTTGTATTAAAGCCCTCAAATCTAGAAAGATAGGATATTTAGGACTCGACGTGTATGAACAAGAGTCAGAGCTGTTTTTCAAAGATAGGAGTGAGGATATCATACAAGATGATGACTTTATTCGCTTAAGTGGTTTCCCCAATGTTTTAATCACTGGTCATCAAGGCTTTTTCACCAAAGAAGCGTTGACCGAAATAGCCTCAATAACCATCAGCAATTTGAACGCACTCGATTGTGGTCAAGCCTCACCTAATAGCGTTTAAGATACATCAAGCAAAAAAGCGCAGCTATCAGAAGCTGCGCTTTATAACCACACTCTTTAACCGTTATTTGTTCAATACAACGTTTACAAACACGGATGTCATTAATATTGGACACACGAACTTCAGATACTGTGCAAACCAATATTGCTTACCACCAGTCTCTAAAAGCAGTTGATTGCCGCGTCGCCACATCCAGCCAACGGTAATAAAGTAAAATAAACCCATTAGCGGTAACTGATATCGAGTGAATACATTTATCACTAAACCGAACAGCCATTCAAAGTTCAGTATAATCAAACTCGAACAGACAAGAATTACCAAAGTCACAACCCAAGTAGCCGATTTACGCACCATACCATGGTTTTCAACTAAGAATGACACAGGAATTTCTGTAGATGAGATGGTTGAAGTTAGCGAGGCGATTGACATTAACACAAAAAATGTCAGGCCAACCCAAATTCCAATTTGTCCCATGCTAGCAAATAACTCAGGTAAAATAGCAAAGATAAGCCTACCCTCGCCGACTAATTTACCGTCTTGGAACACTTCTACGCCGTTTTGTTGAGCGACAAAAATCGCCGGAATAATGAGTAGCCCAGCTAAAAACGCGACGCCTGTATCCAGCATTGCAACGCTAAATGTAAGTTTTGGTAAATTTTCATTGGGTTTAAGATACGACCCATAAATCATCATGCAGCCAACCCCCAATGAGAGCGAAAAGAATGCTTGCCCCATCGCAGCAATAATTAAGTCAGGATCAGTAATTTTACTAAAGTCGGGAATCAAATAAGCTCTAAACCCTTCACTTGCGCCTTCAAGTGTTGCCATATATGCAATCAAAAGAACTAAAAGTAACAGTAATACAGGCATTAAACGGCGTGACCAAACCTCGATACCAGACTTAACCCCTTTCAAAATAATCGCGGCGGTTAAAAGCAGCATGAGCGGCGTAAAAACAAAGTTACGTGCCATCGAGTCGCCAGTTAGAAATTGACTTGCTGATTCTAGTCCAACAAAGGTTGTTACGGGCTCAATTGAGTGGGCGAGCATCCAACCTGCAACAATGGAATAAAAGCTGAGCATCACAATCGCACCAGCTAAGCCCAAATAACCAGCGCCCGCGCCTATTTTAGGGTTTCTCTCTTGCCATGCTATTTTCAGCGCTTTGACAGGGTTAGCCTGAGCTTGGTGACCGAGGTATAGCTCGGTATACAAAGCGGGTAATGCGAGTAAAAAAATGACGATAAAATATGCAAGCAAAAATGCTCCACCACCATGGTTGGCGGCTTGTGTGGGAAAACCCCAAATATTTCCTAGTCCAACAGCGGCGCCCGCTGCAGCAAGAACAAAGCCAAGTCGACTTTGAAAACCATCACGTACCTGAGCCATAATTTAACGCTAATATAATTATTGTTTTAGGTCCGCGATTATACCCTGTTGAACGAAAATTGCGAGTAGCTAGGTTCCGATTTAAGAACCCTCCAAATTTTTTCTATGCACAAATTATCAATAGTCAGAAGCTAGAGCCAGATTGCTGCAAAAACTCTATCTCCTCATCTATTGATATTCTCCCTAAAATCTCATTGCGATGAGGGTAACGACCAAATCGATCAATTATCTTTTTATGCGCGATTTCAAACTCATAGTTTGGAAGGTCACGAAATAATTTTTCTGCTTGCTGATGAATATAACGACTTTCACTGTGCATAAAAGGCATATACAAGAAGCTCACTTCGGTATCATTGAGCTCTTTATCATAGCCTTTTTCAATGGCATGTTGTGCTAAACAAAGCGCTAGCGTGTCACTCGCAAAAGCACTTGGTGTATTGCGAAATATGTTTCTAGAAAACTGATCTAAAACGATAATTTCACATAACGCACCTAATGGATTATGACGCCAAGAAGCCAATTCGCCGTTCAGTGCTTTTGAATGTAATGTAGAAAACTCTTGCGTCACTTTTTGATCAAACACTGTCGACTTTTGCCACCAGTCACCTTCACAACAGGTAACAAACCAAAATTCATATACTTGCTGATACTGCATTCCCTCTTCCTTACTCATATTGGTCTAATTTCTAGATTGCCACCAGACCAAAATTATTGCAACTTTATCACTAATTTTTGTTATGAATTTATGTATAAACACAATCAAAGAAGAGCTGACCAAGCACTAACGCATTGTGCTTGGCCTTATAATAAATGTCTTCTAATGCTAAGCAGCTTCTAGTAACTTTTGATGGATAGATTGTACGACTAAGTCTGATTTACTTTGCTCGACCAAAAAACATAAGTTGTGACGGCTTGCACCGTGACAGATCAATCGGATATCAAACTCTGAAAGTACGTCAACGAGGCAATTTTCACCACCTTGCAATTGTATCTCTGAGCCAATCATTGCAACCAATGTCAAATTATTTTCCACTGTTACATGGCAAAAAGCACCTAACTCATCAAGGCATGCCTGCTCTAATTCAGGGCGTGTCGCATTTGGCGCATTATCCAGTGTCAATGCCACGCTAATTTCAGATGTGGTCACCAGATCAACAGAAATATTATAATTGCTCAAAATTGTGAATATTCTCGCTAAAAATCCGCTTGCCAAGAGCATTTCAGGGCTTTTCAAAGTCAACAAGATTTGATTCTTACGTTGTGTTACTGCTCTGATCCCAGATTGAGATTGGGTTTCCTTTTCGATCCAAGTACCACCTTGCTCGGGCGCTTTGCTAGAGCCAACAAACACCGAAATGCCCTTACGACTTGCTGGTAGAATGGTTGCAGGGTGTAAAACCTTAGCACCGAATGTTGCCATCTCAGCAGCTTCATCAAAACTCAAACTCGGAATTGGCTTTGCCTTAGTGCAAAGCCTAGGATCAGTGCTAAATATACCAACCACATCCGTCCAAATGTGCACACTTTTTGCGCCTATCGCTTCGGCGATTAGAGCTGCGCTGTAATCAGAACCTCCGCGCCCTAAAGTGGTGGTATGGCCATATTTATCACTGCCAATAAAACCCTGTGTCACGACAACATGTTGTTCTAATAACGGTGTTAATAGTTCAGCAGCAGCTTTCTCTGTTGCAGCGACATCTGGTGTTGCTTTTGAAAAGCTGCTATCTGTTTTTAAAACATCTCTTATATCAAAACGCTGTGTACTTACACCTAAGTCACGTAAAACCTGAGAAAAAATAAATGACGAGAAGCGCTCACCAAAACTTAAAACCTCGTCACATTGCTGTTGACCTAACGCTGGTAATTGAGCCAGTTGTTTAAACTGCTCAGCCGTAGTGTTAAATCCTTCTTGCAGATCGTTATCAAGCGTCACATGTGCTAGGATATTTCTCTGGATTTTCATGACAGATTCAACCAGTTCAAGTCTTTGTGCTTCGTCTGACTTTTGCTGTACAAGGGTTACTAGGTGATTAGTAACGCCTGCACTAGCGCTGACAACAACAACTCTAACACTTTGATCATCATTAATTATTTGGGCACAACGATGCATGGCTGTAAAGTCGGCCACACTCGTACCACCAAACTTTGCAACAACATACTGGGAATTCATTTTCTCTCCTTTAGATAATCAACAAGACTACCCTTAAAAATAAGGAGAACTAACATGGCAAGAGGAAGAAATGACTTATTGTAAGACCACTGCCAGAAGCTCTCCACCAAAACCGGTGACAGTTCAGAGGATTCAACCTCTAAAACCGAAAAGTCATTGTCACGACCAATTACTTTCCTCGGCGAATACTTCCCTCGCTTGTCGTCTAAGGAAATCGTGTCCTCAAACAAGCTACCTAAGCATCGCACCTCTTCTGTTTATTTTGCGCGTTTAAACATGAACATTAGCAAAATAAAAGCCTGCTATAGTGAGCAGGCTTTTAAAAATTATCTTTTAGACGTCTAGGTGTCAAGTACTTTTGTACCTAAACATTAAAAACTTTTATATCAATTGGCCCATATAAAACGAGCCCCCATATCCAATTGTGTAAGCAATCAACAAATACAGCGCCATTTTCAGGTAGCTCATAAACGTCAAAGCTTTCACTTTACTCATTGCGATAATACCGGCTGCAGAGCCAATAATAAGCATTGAACCACCGACACCAGTCGCATAGGTGAAAGTAAGCCACTGCTGCGGTGTCATTTCGATTTGTGCTTTTAATAAAGCGGCCGTTAAAGGCACATTGTCTACCGCTGCGCTCAACAGACCAACTAAATAGTTTGCGTATTCAGGTGCCAAGTATTGGTATAACTCCGTGAACATACTCAATACACCAACCTCTTTTAGAGCGCCCACTAGTAGCAGAACTCCGACAAAGAACAACAAGGTGTCATACTCTATCTCTCTGATGTAATCAATGATTTTTTTATTTACGTCCTTTTTACGCATTAAAAACTGCGCCACTAAAAACATAAACGAAAGCCCGAATAGAAAAGTCAGCATAGGTGGTACTTGATACTCGACACTTAAAAACAACGTGGCGAGTACAGTCGACATGAATATAACCGCAATGGTGATATCTGTTTTCTCAATGCGACGCACTTCTTGTTTTGCAAAATGTAGCTGCTCATTCATGCCAATTGAAAGCATTGCGGCAAGCGCAAATACGCTGACCATGGCAGGCACAACTAAAAGTAGTAGATTTGGGATAGTAACTTTACCAGCTAAGAAAATCATCAAGGTAGTAACATCACCCGTAATAAGAGAAACCCCACCAGAATTTACGCTAAAAATTATAAGAGTGGCATACTTAACTAACTTCTTAGTGTCTAACTTCAAAGACATAACGACAGCTAATGAAATCAGTGTCGCAGTAATATTGTCAGAAATAGAAGAAAAAACAAAAGCAAAAGCGCCAACTAAAAACATCAGTTTTCGTTCGCTTATTTGCTCAGGCATGATCCTATGCACTATGTTTTGAATAAATCCTTTTGAGTTCAAATACGCAACAAAGGTCATAGCTGCCATCAAAAATAACCATAATGTGGCTATTTCGAGAATGTTATGGTCTAGCTGATGTTGTATAGTTTCTGTGCTTTCGCCATGAATTGGAGATATAAAAGCGATAATCCAACATAAAGTGCCAAAAAAAAGGGTCGTTTTGGCCTTGTTTACATGGATAATATCCTCTATAACGATAAGCACAAAAGCTAACGCTATTAGGGTTAGGATTATGGAAGTGACCATACGCGTAAACAACCTGTAATAAAATGTAATTTTTGTAAAGGGTGATGTAAATCGGCGCGGAGTCTAACACTATGAGCGAGTGACTGCTATCAGTAATTACACTTTATGACAAAATTGTGATAGCAGACTGTCACAAAAATGATACAAACTGGAAAGTTATGATCCCAGCTAAAAAAGTACTGAGTACGCTAAATGAGCACTGGAGCGTTTTAGAGCTGTTATTTAAGCGCTTTAAAATGGCTGATTTCAGTATAAAAGATGTACAAAACATCATAAAACTTAAAAATCCAAACTGGTCAAGCGAGCGCGTTTTTAGAGAAACAAATAGATTGTTAAATCAGGAAATAATTATTCCTCTTGCAAAGTCATCACAGCTTGAAATCAACCGTGCTGTTGCTGATTTTGCGAGCTTTTTGTTGCAAGAAGAGCACTTGGGTTTAGCCGAAGAAATCACCGTATTAGTCAAAGATTTGCAACGATTAGGTGAGCGGCTAACAGAAGCCGGTAATGAAGGCGACCACAGCGAGCTAAGAAGGTTTAGCCGAATTATGGACGAGCGAGTCAGAAAAATTGTAAAGCTTTATCAACACAACGAGAGCGCAATTCTCAACCTTGTTGAGCAAGCAAAGTCTGATCACAGTAACTTATCACTCAAACGCCGTTATCAGGCCGTTATTGAGGCATTTGATGAGTATATCGAACCCATGCTTGAAATGGTCGATATTCACGGCCCGTTTCACGCCTGTTTTACAAAAATTGAAGCTTCTATCAGTGAGCAAATAGATCAAATAGAACAGCTTGGTCGCGGCGCACAAGACAAACGTATGCTGGAACAACTGAGAACACGTATTCTAGATATGCATTTAATAGGCCGTGAAAGCCTAGGTAAAAGTGCTGACATGCTCATGCCTCTGCGTGAAGAGTTGAGGCGAAACACGCTAATTACAAGGCAAGCTGCTAAGGTGCTAGGCCTCATCCGTAAAAACGGTGTAGACCGAATGCTCAGCCCTGTTCAGCCAGAGTTTGTATCGGATATCCAGCGCTTTAATTTGGGACAAAAGCGGCATATGGTCGCATATATGGCGAGTCTCGCTGAGTTTGAGCACGAAGAGTATCAATTGCCAGATCATCAAGATATACCAGCATACCAAAGTCCGAATATCCCGGATTATAACGACGTCAGAAAGTCATTTTCCTCGAGTGGTAAAAAGCGTACTGCACTACTCGGCTTTTTGAGCGATACATATCCAAATTTAGAGGCTGATGAAATGCTGTTTCTTTATCAGAAACTCATTAGTGATCCCGAATTAAAGGTTGCTCAATCTGATTCTCAGGAAACAATGCAACTGGCTAACGCAAGAATTAAACTTTATCCGTTTAGCGCCACTAACAATAAAGTACACGACGCTGAACACACTAAAGGATAAGTAAGAAACACATGACGAATATTAACCTTAACGAACTCACACAGCTGCAAGTCATCAATAAAAAACTTGCCAGTGGCTATCACATTAGCGAGCAAGATACGACGCTATGGCAAGAACTCGATCAACACATTGAATCATATCAGGCTTTATTTGCAGCCTTAGGTCACGATTTACAGCACGATGGACGAGGGTTTTATTACCTTGCAAGTGACGAGAGCACACCAAATATGGGCAAAATCAGCCGTGCGATTGCGCTTACTGTTTTTATCCTAATCGAATATTACGCTAACCAAGGCAAAGACCCACTTAGAGCCCTATTCGATGAGCACATTGACTTAGAGCTAATGCAAACACTCATTCAATTGAACAAACATCTATTTGATCAGCTGGAAATATTTTCAGGGTCGGACCTACGTAAAGATGTGTTTCTACGTATGTTGCGTTTGGGTCTATGTAAAGAAGCCGAGCAAGGGTTCTTACTACTTGCCCCTCTATACCGATACATCGACGCGTTGATGGAAGTAAATGAAGAAAATTTTGATGCGCTAGAGGAAGAAGTATGAGCGAATTGTATGGTTTAAGTAAGTTGGCATTGTTAAACACAGCTGGTTATGCAAAATGCGTTATACCACTGGATAAAAGCGCCTCAATCTGTGCACCAAATAATACAGGTAAGAGCTCAGTCATCAATGCCTTACAATTTCCTTTAGTCAATGATCTGCGCCTTACTGAGTGGGATGGACACGATTTAGAAGAAACGCGCAAATTTTACTTCTCTAGTGACCAATCATATATATTGCTTGAGGCCAACCTCCCCCATGGTGATGTGGTAATTGGCGTGGCAGGGCTTGGTAAAATAGCAGGATATGCACATCAGTTTTTTTGCTATAACGGTAAACTGAATCTAGATGACTTTACCGAAGGTAAAAGCATTATTAAATACACAAAGCTGTTTAATCATCTCGACAGCAAAGGTTACAAAGCCATTGAACTTAAGGCTGCTGAGCTGAATGCACTATTGACTGGTGGTGCAACGCCTTATGATGGCGATATAAACCTTAAAATGATCCCATTGAACAATGTTCAAGATGCGGCTATTTATAAAGAGATATTCAGGCGAATCTTAAACTTACACAAGCTTGGCGCACACGACGTAAAGCGTTTTATGCTTCGTGTATTTGAGCGCCATATGTCTAACTCAAAAGTGGATTTTTACGACGTTTGGCGACGTGCATTTGACAAAGTTAACCGTTCAAAGCGTGAGCTAAGTGCACTCGAGTCAATGCAAGAGCCAATTGGTGCGCTTGAACAAATGATTGAAAGTGAAGCTACAATCAAAGGTAAATTAGCGGCTTACGCACCAAAGATTGATCAGGCTATTATCGCATTCGATGAGTACCAGACTTCCCAGATTGATGAGCTGAATGAACAACTAGAAAACATTGAGCAAGAAAAACGCGAGTTTGAACAAAAACAACAGTTGTTTGTTCAACAATCTCGAGATATCGAACGTAAACAAACTCAAATTGAACAATGGTTTACAGGCTATAGTGCACTTAAATCTGAGTTTGAACTGACCAATCACGCTACGCTCAAAACAAACCTCACTCTTCTCAAGAAAGAGTACGAGCAGCTGTCATTTTCAATAAATAGCGCGCAAGGTCAAAGCCTACATACACTTGATTACCGTATTGGTGAAACACAAAAACAAATTAAGAGCTTGAAACTTCAGCTTAAGAATCTTGAGTTTAATTTGTTTACTCGTATGCGCGAAGATTTATCACTTAAAGAAGTCGAAGAGATCTCTCGGATCCTTAACCCAGATCTATTGTCGTTTGCAACCACGTCACAAGGTGAAGTGAATATACACGATGAAGATGCGTTTGCTGATTTTCTGTCTTCGCTTTCAACAGCTGTAAAAGGGGGAGAACTACAGCTACCAGGGGCTACAATAAAGCTCAAGAAACTAGCGCCAGTGCAGATGCAAAGTGGCGAGAATAAATCACAATTGCAAGCTCAATTAGATGCATTACAACGCTCCCTTGGTGAGTTGATACAGCAACGTGAAGTTGCCGCCAACGTTGCAGACAAACAACAAGAGCGAGATAGCCTATATCAAGAGCTGATGGCAACCGAAGATGCGTTGAAACGATTTGAGCAGTTTCAAACAATGCAGCAATCTGTCGATGCGCAAACGGCACTCAAAGAGCAATTGGGCGCAGAGCGAGAGCAAGTAGATGATTACTTGCAAGATGTTCAGAGAAACGCAGGATCTATTTCAGATCGCCGCTCGATCATTAAGAGCAAACAAGATCTTATTGTAAGGCAAAGT
The DNA here is from genome assembly GCF_001625595.1 of Pseudoalteromonas luteoviolacea NCIMB 1942. GTDB lineage: Bacteria > Pseudomonadota > Gammaproteobacteria > Enterobacterales > Alteromonadaceae > Pseudoalteromonas > Pseudoalteromonas luteoviolacea_A. The sequence continues at coordinate 43,220 of NZ_AUXT01000210.1, read as the reverse complement.
GATAGGCTAAAGCAGGTCAAGTCTGAACGTATTGATCACACTTTATCAATTTATGAAGGGAAACAGACCCCCTACCCTATCGATGTGACCATGGATTTTGATAACTTGTCTGAAACTGTTCACCAATTTAACAAAGACTGCCAAGAACTGAGAAATTTAGACGTCAATGTACGCAACACTTACCTGCATATATACAATGCAGGTATTACCAAGTTTGACAACGAGACGGATGAATCAACCAAATACGCTAAACTCATCAGCGCGTATCACAACATTGATAATGAGAGAGATGCCGTAGAGCGTCAAGCTCGTGTTGCTTTAACGGAGGTTGCTGCAACCATTAAAGGACTACGTGAAGATTTGGACCGATTGCGCCGCGAAATGAATAGCTTTAATCGCGGCATCAGTCAGCACCGCATCTCCAACTTGAAAGCTTTTAAAATTAATGTTATTCCAAGAAAGATGTTGGTTGAAAGTATTGATACTATCATCAGTACATCTGAACAATATGAGCAAGGTGAGAGCTTTGACCTATTGAGTGACGCTCCAGCAGACGAAAAAGCGGTTAATGAAGCCAAAGATCATATTATTAAGCTAGCCAGTGAAAAAGCGGGTCTAACACTGACTGATTTGTTTGATATACGTTTTGAAGTCATGAATCGTGCAGGAGAAACTGAGCACTTCGATAAAATCGACTCGGCAGGCTCTAATGGTACGCGTATTACAATCAAACTGTTATGTGGCATGTTGTTCATCAGATACTTGCTTTCTGATCAAGAGCAAGCTCTTTACCGTATACCTATTTATATTGATGAAGCTGCGGATATTGACCCTCAGAACCAAAAGGCGATAATTGAAACTGCACTAAGTTTTGGGTTCGTGCCAATTTTTGCGTCGGTTAAGCCGCAGATCAGTTGCGACTATTTAGTTCCGATACGCAGTGTTAATCAGGGTAGCCAAAACTGGGTGGATGAAAAAGATTGGATTGAAGTGGAACATTCGTAATAAATTTTGGTCTTAGAGTTAGGGTCTATCTATTGCTAAATTAGTGATTACATTTAATAAATTTAGGCCCCAATTTGTTTAAAAAGGCATTACGCCTTAGTTAAGGAGTAAAAAATGACTCGCAACTTGCTTGTAGCTTTGAGTTTATTTGTATTAACCGCATGCACTAACACGCCCGATTGGGATTATGATAAATCTGTTAAATTCGCAAACTATAAAACGTTTGCTTGGTCACCAGACACTGACTTTGATAACGGTGCCGAAAATTATCAAATCAGCGAGTTAATGGAGAAGCGAGTTCGTAACGCGATTAAATCTGAAATGAGCCAGCATGGTTTTAAGTTAGTTGATGCGCAGCAAGCGGATGTCATGGTTAACTTTCATGCCTCTGTAGACACAAAACTCGATGTTGATACCTTTAATACAAGTTACACAGCAAGATGGAATTACTGGGGCGTTGGCTGGCATACCCAAACTCAAGCGAGGGAGTATGAAGTGGGCACGTTAGTCATAGACATCGTTGATCGTGTTTCAAATCAGCTTGTTTGGCGTGGTGCCAAAGAAGGCCGTTTAAGAAAAAATCAGTCCCCAGAAAAACGAACTGAGTCGGTCAATAATACAGTTAAAGACATTCTGGCTAACTTCCCACCAGAGCCTCAACATTAAACTCTAATAAGCTAAGAAAGGCAGCTCAAGCTGCCTTTTTTGCATTTGCTTTACATAATTTTTAGTACAGGGTTGCAAGGCCCCTACATTTAGGTAGAATTCTGCCGTTTATAGTCCTTGCAGAGCACACACATTGATCGAGCAACTTCGTAAAGATTTTCCATTGTTACACACTCAAGTCGATGAGCAGACTCTTTGTTACTTCGACTCCGCTGCGACAACACAAAAACCGCAGAGTGTAATAGATGCGGTGAATAAATTTTACCAGCAAGAAAATGCGAATGTACATCGTGGCGCACACACCCTCAGCGCCGCCGCAACAACGCAGTATGAAGCTGTCAGAACAAAGCTTGCCGACTTTTTAAATGTAGCTGCAAAGGAAGTTGTATGGACTAAAGGCGCAACAGACTCCCTCAACCTTATTGCATATGGCTTATCTGACAAGCTGAATAAAGAGGATATAATTCTAATTTCACCGCTTGAACATCATGCCAATATTGTTCCATGGCAACAAGCCGCGCACAGGACTGGAGCCAGAATCGAAACTCTGCCCATTAGCCCGCAAGGAATTTTGGATTTAGAAGCTTCAAAGCAATTAATTAAAACGTTGCAGCCTAAAATTCTCAGTGTGTGTCACGCATCTAATGCGCTAGGCAACATTCATGACGTAGCTTCTTTGATAGATATAGCAAGTCGATGTGGGACCATTACAGTTGTAGACGGTGCGCAATCCTTTTTACATCTAAGGCCTGATCTCACAGCTTTAGGCTGTGATTTTTTCGTCTTTTCAGCCCATAAGGCGCTTGGACCAACCGGTGTTGGCGGCCTTTTCGGTCGTTATGAGCTACTGAATGACATGCCGGTTTACCAAACTGGTGGAGAAATGATAGAGCGAGTGAGCTTTTCAGGCACTACGTTTAGAGATGCCCCTGGCAAGTTTGAACCTGGCACACCTAATATCAGCGGAGTTATAGGGTTCGGTGCAGCCCTCGATTATCTGAATGCAATTGATGATTCTGCGCTTGCTCACTATGAACAATGTCTGTATCGCTATTTAGTTGATGCACTTAGTGATATTGGGGGCGTTAAAATTTGGGGTGACATTAAGCAAAATATAGGTGTTGTTAGTTTTACATATAAAGACGAGCATCACTTCGACATCGCCACTTTTTTAAATACCTATGGTGTTGCGGTCAGAAGTGGCCATCACTGTACTCAACCTTTAATGGAGCACTTATCATTGTCGGGCACTGTCCGAGTAAGCTTGGCATTTTACAATTCATACCAAGACATCGATACATTTATCGATGCTTTGAAAGATACTATTGATATGTTGGAAGAATAATCATGGACATCACTCAAATTCAAAACCGTCTAAACAGTTTAAGCGGATGGCAGGCCAAGTACAGAGAAATTATGATGCTTGGAAAAAAACTACCAGCTTTACCTGAAGCGCTTAAGACTCCTGACGCCCTCGTTCAAGGATGTGAGAGTAATGTTTGGCTACATTTAGACTTAGACGAAAATCAAGAGCGATTAGTGCTCATTGCTGACTCGGATACACGCATTGTAAAAGGGCTTTTAGCCATAATATTGGCAACCTACAATAATCTGTTACCTCACGAAGCAAAAGAAGTCGACGCATATGAATTATTTGAAGAAATGGGATTGATAAAACACTTAAGCCCATCTCGTGGCAATGGTGTAAAAGCCATCATAGAGCGTATAAAAGCGCAAGTTAACGCATTTCAGTAAAACAACTGAAATGCGCTTAGTATTAGCGACTTCTCTCGCGCTTATCTAAATATTTACGAATAGATTTCGCAGCAGCGAAAAAACCAAAACTTCCCGTTACCATGGTTGCGGAGCCAAACCCCGTTGCGCAATCCATATTTTTACTGCCATCAGCTTGTTGCTTAGCTTTACACACACTGCCGTCGTCAGTTGGGTAAACCAGCTGCTCTGTGGAGTAAACGCAGTCGACAGCAAATTTACGTTTTGGATTTGATGTGAAATTATATTGCTTTCGTAGTAAGTAGCGTACTTTAGCCAACAGTGGATCATGCGTTGTTTTAGCAACATCACCAAAACAAATTTGGCTCGGATCCGTTTGGCCACCCGCCCCACCAGTTGTAATCACAGAAATTTTATTGCGTTTGCAATGGGCAATCAAAGCTGCTTTTTCTTTTACAGCATCAATGCAGTCAATGACGTAATCAAAACCTTGAATATGCTCTTTAATGTTTTCAAGCGTAATAAAATCATCAATTACTGTGACCCTACAAGCTGAGTTAATACTTTCTAAACGTGCTTTCATTGCTTCAGCTTTGATTTCACCCACAGTGTCTGTGACAGCGTGCAATTGACGGTTAATATTCGTCACACAAATATCATCTAGGTCGATCAGCGTAATATGTCCGATACCGGTTCGAGCTAACGCTTCTGCTGCCCAACTACCCACTCCGCCAATCCCGATTACACAAAAATTGGCTTCATTTAACCAAAGTAGCTGTTCATTCCCATATAGCCTACCAATACCACCAAATCGTAGTGATGTATCTTGCTCTGTCATATTACCACTCTAACTGCTCTGGCTGTTGCCACGAAATAAATACATCATGCTTTAACAAATGCATGAAATGTTCACCCTCTTTTGGTATCGCACTATAGCTCATGTGCTCACCATGCCAATCAAAAGCGATGTAAAAAGCGTGAAGATATACCCTATCAGAATCACTTCCACCATAGCTTTCATCACCCAGTATAGGCGCAGACAAACTTTTCAGCGCGACACGTAATTGATGTGTCTTGCCGCTAAAAGGTTTCATCAAACAAGCTCGCAGTCCTGCCTGCACACTTACCGAATAAAACCTTGTAATTGCAGGGTTCTCTTGAGTTTTTAATAACTTAAAAGTACCGCGTCGAGACTTAGCTATATCCCCTTTTATCCAACCTTGTTTTTTCTTAGGCTTATCGGTGATAAGCGCCAGATAAAATTTATTGATCAAGCGTTCGGTAAAAAGCGTTGTTAGCTCACGTGCGGCATCGCTGGAAGTTGCCAAAACGAGTAAACCAGAGGTGACTTTATCTAAGCGATGTACAGGATAAAGGCTAGTATCGAGCTGTTTTTCAAGCAATGCGACAAAACCCGCTTCATTTTCACTATGAAAACTCATCCCACTAGGCTTATAAGCAACAACAAAATCTGCGTGATGGGCGATAATGTCAAACTTAACCATTAAGGTACTCTATGACACGTGCCAGATCTTCTGGCGTATCTACACCTGCATGAACAGGCTTAACTGCCTTAGTCACTTTTATGGGGTAGCCATGATACAGTACTCTCAGCTGCTCTAAAGACTCTTGGACTTCAAGCGGCGAAACGCTAAGCGCTAAATAAGTTTTAATAAACCCAGCGCGATAAGCATATATACCCACGTGACGCTTAAAATGCACAAGAGGTATTTTATTCTCATCTAATTCCATCATGCTATCTCGCTGAAATGGAATTGATGCGCGAGAAAAATACAACGCATTATGATTTGCATCACTGACTACTTTAACCGCGTTAGGGTTCAACACTTCTTCGACACTTTCAATGTCAACACTTAACGTTGCCATTGGTGCAGAAGATGCAAACAACAGCTGAGCCACTTGGGTAATATTTTCGGGCTCAAGTAAAGGCTCATCGCCTTGGACATTAACAATCAGTGTCTTATCATCCAAACCTAAAATGTCCACTACTTCTGCCAAACGCTCGGTGCCGGACTGATGATCTTCTCTAGTCATCAATACATTATCAGTAAATGTCTTTACTTCATCCAACACCTTTTGATGATCAGTCGCAACGTAAACCGCCTTAGCTCCAGATTTTTCAGCTTGCTCAAAAACCCGTTGGATCATGGTTTTACCACAGATATCTACAAGTGGTTTACCCGGTAAACGCGTTGAGGCGTAGCGCGCCGGAATGACAACTATGAATTCCACTTCTCAACCTCTTCAAGACTCAATTCGCGTGCCTCATTTTCAAGCAATACTGGAATGTCATCTCTTATTGGGTACGCTACCTTAGCCGCGGTGCTAATTAACTCTTTGTTTTCTTTATCATATGCCAGCTTGCCTTTACATACTGGACAAGCGATGATTTCCAATAGTTTTGTATCAAATGCCATGGCCAATAATCCCCTTCTTTTCTAATAAACGATGTAACTTTTCTATAAGTGCATCTGATGGAACGGCGTCTACACGCAAGAAGTACCAATTCTCTTTTGCAAATTTTTGGCACTTAACTGCATCTTTTTCTGTCATAAACACCGGTTGATTTGTATATGGTTCGAAATCATGTTCACCGTATAGGTGATGATCGGCAAAGTGTTTTGTTTGCGTAATTGTAATTCCATTTGCTCGCAATGACTTTTCAAACCGAGATGGATTGCCGATCGCACTTATTGCGATCCCTTTTGTAGCATGTGCTTTGAGCTTTTCGCCTGTCTTTACACTGTATATTCCAGAGGTACATAGTGAATAGCCGTCTTCTTTTATAGAACCATTATACACCGCCAAGTCCACTGATTTTAAACGCCCTGGAAGTTCTCGTAACGGTCCTGAAGGAAGCAGTAACCCGTTACCAAACCGGCGCTCATTGTCCACAATACACACTTCAATGTCGCGCGCAAGCTGATAATGCTGAAGTCCATCGTCACTAATAATAATATCCGGCTCATTATGTTCTATCAGATACTCAATACTTGCTTTTCTATCGCCGCCAATCACTATATCACAGCCAAGGCGATTAAAAATCAGCAGAGGCTCATCACCGGCTTGCTCTGGCGTGCTTTGTTCACTGACTTGGTAGGGTGTATAAGGCGGCTTAGCACCATAGCCTCTACTAATGACGGCAACTTTTAGTCCAAGGGAATTTAAATAAGGCACTAACCACAATACAAATGGTGTCTTACCGTTGCCGCCAATACCGATATTACCGACAATCAAAACAGGTACATGTGCTTTATACGAGGACTTAATACCAAACTTAAATAACACTCTGCGAACACTACTCACTAACCAAAACAAAGCACTCAATGGCAATAGAGCAATATTTAAAATGCCGATAGGTTGATACCAGCTTTTTTCAATTTTGTTCAATTTTATTCACCATATTGCATTTTACAAAGTGCGGCATATGCACCGTCTTTTGCTAATAGTTCCTCATGCTTGCCTTGCTCTAAAACTTTTCCTTTATTTAGCACATAAATTTGATCAGATTTCTCTATTGTAGATAAGCGGTGAGCTATCACAATAGATGTTTTATTTCTCATCAGCTGCTCTAATTCTTCTTGGATCAAACGCTCAGACTCGGTATCCAGCGCTGAAGTCGCCTCATCTAAAATAAGTACAGGTGCATCTTTTACGATTGCTCGGGCAATGGCTATACGCTGTCTCTGTCCACCAGATAACATGACGCCATTTTCTCCAACTTCCGTGTCCAATCCATCAGGTAGGTCTTTAGCAAACTCCCAAACATGAGCTTGCTTAGCTACGTTTACAAGCTCTTCATTTGTAAGGGGCTCATCCAGTCCATACATAATGTTATTAGCGATAGTGTCATTAAATAGGGTTACATGTTGAGAGACCAAAGCAAATTGCTTGCGAAGAGATGCCAAAGAGTAATCAGTTAACTCAACACCATCAAGTGTCACTTTTCCTGCATCAAGCTCATAAAACCTCGGCAATAAGTTAGAAAGAGTCGATTTTCCTGAGCCACTTCGCCCTACTAACGCAATACTTTTACCTGCTTCAACATGCAGTGATAAATTTTCGATCACGGGTTCGTCTTTAGTTGGGTAAGTAAATGTCACATTCTCAACACTAATCTCACCGCGAACCGCCTTTGCTTCGTAGGAACCTGTGTCCTTCTCTTTGTCTTGGTCTAGTACTTCAAATATACTTGTTGCTGCTGCAATACCGCGTTGAAAGTCACTATTTACATTCGCCAGTTGCTTTAGAGGCCTTAACATCATCACCATCGCGGTGATAAGCGATGCGACCACGCCTGGAGTCAACGACTCATGTACATCAGGCATTGCAATAATTGCTAGTACTACCGCCATAGCACTGGCTGCAATCAGCTGAATAACAGACACGCTCAATGCGCGAGTTGCATCCATTTTCACACGTTGTTGCCTATTGTGATTATTCACCATCGAAAAGTGTTTAATTTCTTTTTCTTGGCCACCAAATCCATGAATTTCTTTGTGCCCAGAAAGCATCTGCTCAGAGCCTCTTGTGACTGCGCCCATCGCATCTTGGATTTTTTTTGAGATTTTCCTGAATCGTTTAGAAACAACACTCACAACAATCGCAACAAACGGAACTATCACTAAAAAGAGAAGAGACAATTTCCAGCTAATCGCAAACATACCCCAAAGTAAGAACACCACAAATGCCCCTTCTCTGATTGCAACTTGCAAAGCTCGCGTAACCGCCTGTTGAACTTGCTCGGTATCAAACGTTATTTTCGAAACTAATTCGCCATTTGAGTGTTTATCATGGAATGAAACAGGCATAAATAACATATGTTCATACAACTGTTGACGCAATTTACGTACGACTTGAGAACCCACATAACTCAAACAATACGAGGACATATAGTTAAAAATACCTCTGCCGATTACCAATAAAATCACCACGATTGGGGCCATTGCCAATACATCTTGATTACCCTGTGTTAATCCATCGTCCATAAATGGTTTCATTAACTGGATAAAAAGCGCATCCATTGCCGCATACCCAAGCATGCCAAACACAGCAAAAAATGCCGCAACTTTAAATTCATAAGTGTAAGTCAAAAGCCTTTTATAAATTTGCTTTCCAGACTGTTGCATAGCGTTACTCTAAAACTTCAAAACCCTTGTATTGTATCCGCCATGACGCGAAAACTGAATGCATTATCTTAAAAACCATAGATTTTTCGCTTCTCGGGCCAAGAAAACTTCATAGTGATTAGAAAACATACGAATTTGAACGTGTCCATCTAAAGCCGTATCAAACATTTTATAACCAGCCTGATCATATCTCGCTATGACTTCTTGATGCGGTAACGCCCACGGAGAATGAAACCCTCTCGAAAAAACAACCACTTCACCACCAACTGATCGAACAAAATCAATACTAGATGAAGTTTTACTACCGTGATGGGGTGCCAATAAGAACGTTGAAGACAGTAATTTTCTGTTCATTTTTATTAGCTTACTTTCAGAACTAGATTCGATGTCTCCTGGCAATAACAAACTGTATTGATCATCACTTATACGAACAACACATGAACTATTGTTATCATTATTTTGTTTCTCCTTCGGCCAGATTGCAGTGACGGTTAACTTCCCAAATCGAACTGTTCCATTGACACAGGGTTGTTGATATTTACCACCGTGAAATGCATGTAAACTATCACTATACCCGTTACTTATAAGATGAGTAAGTCCTCCTGCATGATCGCCGTCGTCATGACTAACTATGGTGTGAACAAGGGATATATTATTCGCCCGAACATAAGGCAAAATGACATTTTCAAAAATAGAGTATGTCCCAAAGTAATTGGCCCCAAGATCGTAAAGAATTGCTTCACCATCTCGAGATATTAGTACTGCACTACCGTGACCGACGTCGAAAAAATCTACTTGCCATTCTGGTGATGACAACGTTAGCCACCTAGCCGTTAAAATAAAGGCAGGTATACAGGCGTAGCGTGCAGTGATTCTACTCAGAACGAGTAAAATGAAGAGTAGCGTTAGTGCCAACTCTTGAAGCGTTATGTTGCCCATAGACAACCAGTTGTACTGCCAATTTTTTATAACGTAATAGGACGCGGATAGTAGACTATCCAATCCACCTATGAGTTGAAGATCAAATAGCAGTGACACAAAGCATTGCGCCACTATTGCGGGAAAAAGAACCATACCCAGAAATGGAATCATAACTAGGTTTATAATCAGACCAGAAACACTCACTCCCTGAAAGGTATATACACTCCACGGCAATAGAAATAAAAAGACGACTCCTTGTAATAATACCCACCACTTAAGTTTAAATAGCACACTATGTTTTCGGGAGCATAATTGTTTTTGCTGTGACAACAACCAGAGAATTGCAATCACTGCGCTAAATGAAAAATAGAGACCTATGTTCAGCAAAGAGAATGGTGAAAAAAACACAATAAGTGTAAGCACATAAACAATAGTCCTTATAAGGCTTAATCGCAGCCCCAAGAAATAACACAAAACCCCAAGTGCAGCCATCAACCAAGCTCGTTGGGCAGAAACCTGCATACCACTTACAATCACATATATTCCAGCCAAACAGAGCGCGCCAACTAAACAGCCAATGTTAATGTTAATTCCTTGATGTATTTTTTTTGGCAATATGAATACAGCAGTTTTTAGGAGCGCAAAGCCCAATGTAAACAAAATACCTATATGTAAACCCGAAATTGCCATGATGTGACTTAAGCCCAGCTCTCTAAAACTTTCTATGTCCTGTGATGTTATATGAGACTTATCTCCACTGAGTAACACATAGTACAACCAACCTAGTTCATAATTTCTAAACACTTTGAAAATAAAAGCTCGGTATGCTTCCTGCCAACCAATTTTAACGGGTGTAATTGAGTCAATATTCATCTTTCCTTTAAAGTGAATATGATTACGAAACGCGTATAACTCAGCGTCGAACACGTTGAAGTTTTTACGAGAACGAAAAAGCCGTACTTTCCCATGACCGGTAATTTCATCTCCTTGCGCTAAGCTTTCTGCTCCATTTGCAATCGCCACGTTTGCATAAACTGTTTTAAATGGCGGCACATGAAACTTATCGAGTGCAGCTACATCTAACTTGATGTATGAGTAGCTACCACGGTTTAATATTTTTGATACCTTGCCACGTATCTCAATTGGCTTTTTCACGACTTCCCTTTCCCAATCCAAATGGTAGAAAAGAAGGTAATGAGAAAATGTAACAAAAATACCTAAAATTAAACCTGCCAAAACATTTGAAAAAGGCTTAAAATAGCTGCTAACAAAAACAAGCATGGCAATACTGCTGGGTAACTGCCAAGAATCCAGATAAAACACGGATATTAGGCTCCCAAAAATGATGCCAAAGCAAATCAATAGTGAAGTAGATGGTTGCTCTATATGGCGAAGAAAACGATCCAACGCTTTTTACCTGATCACAATAAGATCAAAGAACAAAAATCGTTAAAGATATTTGGAAATTTATTGCATGATGCGAACCTTTGGCATTTAAACAGACGTTCAGCCAGAGGTGCCTTTTCAGTTGGACTATTTTTTGCGTTCATCCCTGTTCCTTTTCAAATGGTACTTGCGGCTGCCCTTGCCATACCGTTTAGAGTTAATCTACCCTTGTCGATAGCACTTGTGTGGATAACTAACCCACTGACAATGCCACCTATTTTTTATTGCTCTTATCTTGTCGGCGTTTTTGCGCTTGGTCAAGAGTTACAGCCCTTTCATTTCGAACCGACGTGGGCATGGTTAAGCGAAAGTATCTCGACTATTGGCCCTGCATTTATAGTCGGCTCACTTATCTGCGCTTGTATTGCAGCTGTAATTGGCTTTTTTGGCATTGATTACTTGTGGAGACGCTCAGTCAATAAAGCGTGGGAAGCGCGTAATCAGGTAGATTAAGATACTGTTGAATTACTTGTGGTTTAAAGTAATTTACGGAAATAAAAAAGGCTCTACAAAGGCAATGCTGTTCACTTTAGAGGATCGGCTTTGCGATTAACAGGGTAACGGCTTGTATACATCTTAACGACCCTAGGTCTAAATGGCCTAGGGCATTTTTCTTTAAAGAGTACTTTAAGTCCCCTCTAAGTGCAGCTAAACGCTTGGGTGTATTGCCTAAAGAGAGCATTCGCCATCACTTTAAACTGACTTCCAAAGAATTTACATACATATTTGAAGCTTATCTCGTTCGATGCTCTTTTGTGTGATACTGCTGCTAAGCTCGCTTCTCTCCTGACTAAGTTGTACCCCAATATCAACCCTCACAACTTTTAATACACAAGCTCAACTGCCTTACTCCTTAGCGTAATCGCATTATGTTGTATGGATGATTTTATATTGCGGTAACCCTGCTCTATTTTCCACCGTTCATGATATAAGTTGGCTATGTCGTTCGCGCTAAATTCACCTCTAGGCAGTGAGGTAAAAACGGTTTTATCTTTTCCGTCAATTTGTACGTAACCGCTCTAACTTGCCACTTGTTTGGTAAATCCGGGTTTTTCTTTCTGGCCTAAGGGGATACATTCATTTCGAGAAGCTTGTCGTTGCTGTCATGTTCATCAAGCAAGGTGTATTTTAGTCCTTTACGAGCAGGTATCAGCCAGTGGCAATTATCTCCCAATGGGTTGATAATAAGTAATAAACCTGCGCCATAGAACCCTTTATCTAATAGTGTGACTGAGTTATCTGGCAGTTGCTCCATGAAACTCTTGGCTAACGGGGTTTCGCCTTTGCGATAAGGACTAATAGCGCCATCAACGATAACATGAGAGCCTACATTCATGAGTGTGACGAATCGAAGCACTGGAAAGGGGGTGTCTATTTGTGCTTGTATTACCACTGCCAGAATGCGCTCTTAATTCATCATTGCCATATGTTCTGAATAGAGCACCATCAACAGCGAATACTTGTAGTCCATTCCAGCTATCTTGCGAGTAACGCTCTCATCCCCATTTATGGCTACATAGCTTAAAAAGCAATAATATTGCATTTTTACCAAGTCTGTTGCGCGCTTCAGTTAAAGCACTTTTGGCTAGCAATTTTTATCTGCTAAGCCTTCGGCACAAATATTTAATCGCCTTGCCACTTCAGCAATAGGTTCATTGCGAAAGAATGCCATACTAACCACTAACCAAAGCACCATATCGCTGGGAAGTTTGCGTCTCCTGATTGTCGCTTTAGTTGATAATTCTGCTGCCTGTGCAACCCACTCAACAGAAATGTGTTCACAAAATGTAGACAGTTGAGCCAACTGTTCACAACATGAACTCTAGTGATGAATCATCGATAATATCGTTGAAAAAATAAGTATTTGCCATAAAAAAATCCGTAATCAGAAAACTAATTACGGATTTTTCATGGCCTTTTGGATTGGTCAACTGATCATTTTCTTAATAGATCATCATTGCCTACTAAGGGCATTTTTTATTATTTCGCTTTTCTGCGTCTTCTTAACATGACCAAAGGTGCGGCCAGTAAACTAAGCATACCAAATGATGCTGAGCCACGTTCGTAAGTTTCAGCTTCATCAGGCGCACACTCTGCTGGAGTACCATTATTATTTCTGATCAAAAGAACTGGAATAGCTACTGACTCGAATTCGTCATTGCCATTACTGTCTTTCATATTATTGCCTAGCGCATCTTTTCTGTTGACTGTCTTAGTAGCGATTGCGTAAATGTTACCATTTTCAGTAATCTTAATCGCTTCAGAAACATCATATGGGAACTCGGCACTCTTACATGGTAGCAGGTCATTGACGTTGTTTAGCTTGCCAGTAACTTTATCAAACAGAAACGCCTCTCTTCTTGGAGATGCAACGTTCTTTTCAACCTCTGCTTGACCAATAATTTGCCCCGCATTGTTGATATCTCTAACATACATATCCGAACCTTCGTAGAAGGACTCAATTTCCACATACTTCGAAGTGTCAATCTCGTAGTAATAACCCTTTACGTTAGAGTTGGTACCAATAGTGAACTCATCCATGCGATAACCAACAACAATGTTATTATCATTTATAGCAACAGCTCTACTAGACTCATAGCCTTTGTCATGGTCAACCACAGGTTTAAAAGTGCCGCTCTGGTAATAACCAGCTCGCTGTCTAACGATGAAGTCCTCCCCTTCACGCGTATTAGAATTACCGATTGCAATACCCGCATTGTTAACGGCTAGCGCAGAACTAATATGGATACGTTCTTCGTCATCGTTTCGAGTTAAGCCAATCCCCAATTCATTCGTGTCTGAGTCAATGATATTAAAGTTGGCATCAAGCTTCCATTGATAGGCACGCAGATCGTAGTACCCAGCATTTTGTAGTTCCCATGCACATACAGCGGTTGGCTCATCTTCATTTTTACAGTTATCATTAAATCGGTCTTGGGCGTCTTTTTCAACACTTACAGCACTTTGACCGACAACAAGGTAAGCGCCATCATCTAACTTTTTAATATCTGTCGCAATAGTGTAACTACCATAATCATCTGAAAACTTAGCTGGTAATTCCATGATTTCGCCGCTTGGCTTTATCAATACAGCGCGTGATGAATGCGCTCTTTGGAAAAAAGTTGTGTCTTCATTTTCGTCTTTCTTCCTGAATTGAATTTGGTCGTATGGTGCAGTCCCCCAACCAACGGCAGTACCGTCAGACGCAACCGCTGTTAACAACTGAATTGTTGAACGAGATAGTTCGTTATTTGTATAGCCTCGGTTAGCATCAAATAATACTTTTTCACCAGCGGTCGTAGCTGTAAAGATTGAGGCAATACCTGAATTTAACTTTTGGTACTCTGCACTGCCAGCCCGTGCTGCGAGGAAGTTACGCATGAATAAATTGGCATCAGCGTTTGTCGCAGCTGCGTTATCATTTTTGATCTGCTCAAGTGTAAAGTCGATAGTTTCATCGCGAAGCTCTATGTTTCGTTTCCAAGTGTCATACGCACTCTTGATACCACTGTCATCAATATCAATGTAACTTACATCGATTGGCAGATTGAATAATTCTGTTGAGCGACCAACTATCGTGCCGGACTCATTCGCATCCATGATATAGGTATGCTTTGTTTTTTCATTCGTTGGTAGTTCGGTTAAATCATAAGTGACAGCAAACAGCTGCCCTGAAAAGCACAAACCGATACTGGCGGCTAAAAGTGAATATTTCATTTCAATCCTTACTGCTGATTCTGTAAAGCTTCTAATTCTTCCCAGCGTTCAAACGCGGTTTCGAGCTTTGACTCTAGTTCTGCTAATTGGTTCAACGCTTGCTGTGTTACTTCAGAGTCCTGTTTAAAGAACTCAGGAGAGTTAACTAATTCTTGCTGGCTCTCTAGAGCAGCCTCAAGTTCCTCTACTTTACTTGGCAAGCCTTCTAATTCAAGTTTTAATTTGTAACTTAACTTGCTTGATTTGTTCTTATTTGTCTCTCTCTTAGCTACTGGCTCAGCTTTCTTCTCTTTGTCTAGTTTTTCTAGTGCTTTTTGCTGAGCGAGTTTGTTCTCTCTATAGGCCTCAAAGTCACTGTAACCACCGACTATTTCAGTGACAACACCATCCCCTTCGAATGCCCAAACACTGTTACAGGTGTTATCGATAAATTCACGATCGTGGCTAACGATTAATATTGTACCTTGATACTGTGTGATGATGTCTTCTAATAACTCTAGGGTCTCGATATCCAAGTCATTGGTTGGTTCATCGAGAACGAGTACATTCGAAGGCTTCAAAAACAATTTTGCTAATAATAAACGGTTCTTCTCACCGCCAGACAGTGCTTTAACAGGCGTTCTTGCTCTTGCTGGTGGAAATAAGAAGTCTTGTAAGTAACCCAATACATGCCTGCTACGTCCACCAATAGAAACTTCTTGTTTTCCTTCGGCAACATTGTCTTGCACGGTCATCTCTTCATCCAACTTTTCTCTATATTGGTCAAAGTAGGCAACTTCAATATTGACACCTTGTTTAATTTTGCCGCTGTCAGCAGAAAGTTTACCGAATAACAGCTTTAACAGCGTTGTTTTACCTATACCATTTGGACCGACTAACCCTACTCTGTCACCACGCATAACCAGAGTCGAAAAATCTTTAACGATAGGTTTGTCTTGAAACGCATGGTTAACGAAGTTAGCTTCAAATACGAGCTTCCCTGAGCGTTCTGCCGATTCAATGTTAAAATCTGCTTTACCTACTTGCTCAACTCGCTGCTTGCGTTCAACACGCAAGGCTTTAAGCGCTCTAACTCGCCCTTCATTACGCGTCCTACGTGCTTTAATGCCTTGACGTATCCACGCCTCTTCTTCAGCTAACTTCTTATCGAAAAGCGCATTCTGGGTTTCTTCAACTTTGAGGTCATGCGCTTTTTGCTCTAGGTATTTAGCGTAGTTTCCAGGATAAGATATTAACTTGCCTCGATCTAAATCGAGAATACGTGTTGCTACAGCTCTAATAAAGGCACGGTCGTGTGAAATAAATACGATGCCACCTTTAAAGTCCTTTAAAAACGACTCTAACCATTCGACACTCGCCATGTCTAAATGGTTAGTGGGTTCATCAAGCAATAGTAAATCAGGGTCACCAACAAGTGCTTTTGCTAGCGCAACTTTTCTCAACCAACCACCCGATAGCTTTTCCAAACGCATTTGCGCAGTCAGCTGTAATTGGCTCAGTACTAAGTTAATTCTACTTTCAAATCGCCAAGCATCTGCCGCTTCGATTTTGGCTGATAGACGCTCTAGGCGATTTAGCAAAGAGTTAGATTGATCTGTTTGTAGAGCTTCACTAACGTGATTATATTCAATAAGTAAACTAGCAACTTCTGGTAAACCATTGGCCACATAGTCAAATACGCTCCCTTCAGCGCCTTTAGGTGGGTCTTGTTCCAATCGAGAAACTTTTAAGCCAGTTAATCTATTTATTTCACCATCATCAAGCACGACTTGACCGTCTAATACTTTGAGTAAGGTTGACTTGCCTGCACCATTTCTACCAACAATACACACACGCTCACCCGCTTCGATGAGAGCATCTGCATTGTCTAATAACGGATGAGAACCAAAAGCAAGTTGCGCTTTAGCTATTCTTATTAAATCCATCTTCTTGTACTAACTCTTGAATTTGTTGTTGGGTAAACGGCCAATATAGCAATTTACCAGTTGTTATACTTTTTAACACTGGGATTGAGGTTTGAAATTTTTCAACCAAAGCCTCACTCTCCAAAATATCTTGATGAAGAATATCACTTTCACGAACGCAACAAAGCGCTAACGATAGCGCTTCTTCACATAAATGACACCCCGGTGTGTAATACAAGGCCACTTTAACCATGGGTAATTAGCCAGCTGTTGTGGATCTGCTTATTACGCTTGAAATCTGGTGACAACGTTTGCGTAGAAACATTCACTGCCTTCAAACCTAATCCCATTAAAGCAACTTCGTCCATCTTAAAACCGCGTTTGTTATTAGAGAACAAAAGTACGCCGTCCGGACTCAAGATATTCTTTACCCAAGTCAATAATTGAATGTGATCTCTTTGCACATCAAATACATCTTTCATTCGCTTGGAGTTAGAGAACGTCGGTGGATCTAGAAAGATCAAATCATATTGACCTTTCGCGTGTTCTAACCATTTAAGACAATCCGCTTGTTCAAATCTAAAACGAGGGTTTTTAAGGTTATTCAAAGCAAAGTTTTCTTCAGCCCACTTTAAATAAGTCTTTGACATATCAACTGTTGTCACAGCTTTCGCACCACCTAACGCCGCATGTACTGACGCTGTGCCTGTGTATGCAAACAAATTCAGTACCCGCTTGTCTTGCGCATTTTGCTGAATAAAGCGGCGTGCTAATCGATGATCTAAAAACAGACCCGTGTCGAGGTAGTCATACAAGTTAACTTTAAATTTCGCGCCAAACTCTTCAATAACTTGTGAACGGTTTTGCTTTTCATAAGAAGTATATTGTTCATCGCCGCGTTGTTTCTTACGAACTTTAACAGCAAGATTGCTTGGAGAAATTTGTAATGTTTCAGCTGTTAGCGAAATAACATCCTGTAAACGCTTGTCCGCAACGTCTGCATTGATTTCTTTAGGTGCTGCATATTCAAAAATAACCGCGTTGTCACCGTACACATCAACGGCAACATTGTATTCCGGAATATCCGCATCATACAATCTGTAAGCATATACCGACTCTTTTTTAAGCCAGTTCTTAAGGCCTTGTTTGTTTTTCTTTAATCGATTTGCAAAAGCACGAGATTGCTCATAGTGCAGTTCGGACGCTTGCTGATTTTGAGCAACTTGTTTCTCATTTAACTCATAAAGATACAATGTCACATCAATCGGGCCATTTTTAAACTTATATCGCTTTTTAGACGCAAGTTTAAGCAGCCTGAACAGTTCATCGTCAGTCCCCAAAAGTGCCGCATTCCAGTCTTGGAAGTGTTTCTTAAAGCTTGCGCCCATATTACGGTATAAACTAATTAGTTCAGCCATTGAACCAAGGCGCTCACCGTAAGGTAAGTTGCTTAAAACGGTTCCAGGACGCTTAGCGACTGATTGTAACTTGCCCGCATCAGCAACTTTAAATTGAATTTGCTCACCTAAGCCAGCTCGATTAGCGTTCGATTGTGCTGTTTCGATGACTTTCGTATCAATATCGTGTCCAATTAGCCACAATTTCGACTCATTTTTTTCAGCTTTAAGTGTTTGTTGCAGTTCTTTAAATTTTGCTTCTCTGAAACTAGGAAGTCTTTTAAAAGCAAAAGCTTTATTTAGGTTAGTTGGCAATTTCAATGCCATACTCGCAGCTTCAATTAACAATGTACCTGAGCCGCAACAAGGATCAAAAAGTGGTTTAGATGTGTCATTTAACCAACCACTGCGAGTTACTAATGCAGCCGCTAAATGTTCACGAATAGGTGCTTTGCCCTGCTTGGTTCGATAACCGCGATTTGACAACCTTGGGCCTGAGTAATCAAGGTATAAAGCGAGTTTCTGTTTATTTAGCTTTGCAATGATGCGAACGTTGGCATCTTGCTTATCAACGGAAGGACGTTGTTCATATAGATCTTGGAAATAATCTACAACAGCATCTTTAATAACAAGTCCAGAAAACTGACTGTTTTTCAGCTCTTTGTTGGTGCCATTAAACTCAACAGCAAATGTTTGCTTAGGACCAAACCATTCCTGCCAGCCCTGAAATCGTGCAAATTTATATAGGTCATCTTTATTTTTAATATCTTCGTGCTCATCAATCAGCAACATTACGCGTGTTGAGTAGCGTGTCATCATACAGAACTTTTGTGCTGTTAAATTATCAGCATCAAAACGCACTGAACCAATACTTTGCTTAGTTACTTTAATTTCGAAAGATTGAAGCTCTTCAACTAATAAATTCTCGATACCAATCGACGTAAGTGCAATAAACTGCAATGTGATAACCCTATAATTTCAATTGACGCGAGTATAACACAGCTGTTTACAGACTGGGATTGGATTACGCTCTTCTGACGAGTTTATTGCTGACTAATAGAGGGTATATACGATTGTTAAGAACCTTGATTGCTTGAAATTGTTCGAGCACAATATTTTCATCAAGTTTGAAATCAGCAGTTAGATTAACACACAGACTGGCTTCACTGTCATGATCTACGATTAAGCACTCACCTGTCATTTCTTTAGACTCTAGAGTGATAACCGCATTACATAGAACATCTGAACCTGTATAAAGACTGAAAAACCAGCTTTTGGCTTGCATAGGAAGTAGATGAAATTTTACAGCTGTAGCGTTTAGTGATATTTGACAGCACTGTGCTTCTGACCAAACACCATAAGTGCACAAGTAATCGAACACATTCTGATAAAACTCGGCTTCTTCAACGCTGAAAGTTGGGCTGAATTCAGAATCAGCTGTTAGTTGACGTAACCTAAAAGGCGTACACAATTGTAGCTCGTCTCCGAGGTCAACAAGCAACCGATTCTGTGTGCGGCACTGTAACCAACGCCACTCTTTTGATGCTTGCAAAATCGCCTCCGAATTACTACTTCTCCAAACTAACAGTAATCAGTAGTATATCGCGATTTTTGCAAGTGTAAAAATATTTATAATAACTTTTTATTTAGGATCATTTCGCAATATATCTGATCCTTATAAAGAGTTTATGATCCTTTTGATCAATTGCGGGCCTTGGTATATAAAACCAGTATATACTTGCACTAAATCTGCACCAGCATTTAGCTTTTCTTGTGCAGTTTCTGCGCTGTCAATTCCACCCACTCCAATAATTGGCAATTTTCCATCAGTTAAACGCTTCAATTCACTGACAACATGAGTTGATTTTTCACGTACAGGCCTGCCTGAAAGACCGCCAGCTTCATTGGCAAACTCAAGCCCTTCGACAGCCTCTCTCGCCAGTGTTGTATTCGTCGCAATAACCCCATCAATGCGATTATTTAAAAGAGATTCAGATATTTGCGTTAATTGCACAGCATCTACATCTGGCGCAATTTTTACTAGCATTGGTACCGATTTATTGTGTTTTGCGATTAAATCTACTTGCTCGTTTTTAAGGCTTTGTAGTAAATCGTCTAGCGCTTCGCCATATTGTAAATCTCGAAGCCCTGGCGTATTCGGTGATGAAATATTTACAGTGATATACGAAGCATGTTCAAACACTTTACGCATACAATGAATGTAGTCGTCTTTACCTTGCTCATTAGGTGTATCTTTATTTTTACCAATATTGATCCCAAGGATCCCTGTATAATTCGACGCCTTTACATTTGCGACAAGGTTATCCACACCCTTGTTATTAAAACCCATTCTATTAATTACAGCATGTGCGTCCGGAAGACGAAATATCCGTGGCTTGTCATTACCAGCCTGCGGTCTTGGTGTAACGGTACCCACCTCAATAAACCCAAAACCCATTTGACCAAATGCATCAATACATTCTGCATTTTTGTCCAAACCAGCTGCTAAACCAACTGGGTTATCAAACTCTAGTCCTAAGAAATTAACTGGCTTCTTAGGGAGTGACTGTGACCATGCGAGACTTAACGGGGTATTTTTGAAGCGGCGTAGATTGCCTAATGCAAAATCGTGTGCCCACTCCGCATCTTTATTAAACATATAACGACGTGCTAAATCGTAAAACATCGTGACTCCTTAAGTTCCTGGTAACAGTTTGAGGCAAAAAAATACCCCAGCAATTGCCGGGGTATTGTAACGCTTTAATATTTATTTGGAAGTGTCACAGTTGTGACTTAGTAGCATTAATTCTCTTAGTGCTACCGAGAACTTCGCAAAGTCGTGGCTCTGAGATGTCTTGAATTCAGCAAGCATCTGTTGCCAGCGATGAAGCAACGAAGCTTGGTTTTCCATCCACTGCTCAATCAGTGTATCAACATCATCATCATTACCTTCAAAGCTGTTTAATACCACTTCAGATAATGCACGCTGCTGCCAGTCTAGCTCTTCACGGTAAGAAGCACGAGCTAGTGCTTGCCAGTGGTTTGCTACTGGTTGCGCTGTGATTTGGTCTAGGAACCAGTGCAGTCCCATATTCGCGCCAAGCTTGAAGTAAGTATTAGACACTACTGAGATATCACGTTTCGCGTTATTTGCAACTTCAGCTAGATCCATCACTGAGAACAAGCTAGACAAAGTAACAATGCGCTGTGCAAGTTCAGCAGGTACACCTTCTGAAGTTAACTCTTCTGCTTTCTCAGCAAGACGTGCACTTTCATCAGCAACCATGTAGTTATCAAGGTTTGCACTTAAATCAGCGAATGTCGGTGCAAAGAACTCAATCGTCTGCTCAATTGTCAGTGCTTTATTGCGATGACGTAAGAACCAACGTGTAGCACGGCGTACTGTACGACGTAATTGATATAGCATCTCAGTTTGAACCGCTGCTGGTATCTTGTTATCAAGATCTGAAATCGCAGTCCAAGTCTCTGACATTTGGAACGTAGCGCTTGCAATTGAATAACAAAGTGCAATCTCTGCTTCTGTCGCTCCAGTCTCTTCATGCATACGTACCATGAAGTTAAGACCCATATCATTGACAATATTGTTAGCCAACTTGGTTGCAATAATTTCTTTTCGCAGTGGGTGCTCGTCCATCGCTGCGTTAAAACGCTCGCGTAGTGGTACTGGGAAAGAATTTACAAGTAGCTGACGGTAATACGGGTTTTCAGTAATTTCGTCAACAACCAACGTTTCTTTCAATACCATTTTAGAGTAAGAAACAAGCACTGAAAGCTCAGGACGAGTTAGGTCAAGTCCAGCTGCTGCACGCTCTGCTAGTTCTTCGTCACTTGGTAAGAACTCAATGCTTCTGTCCAACTTGCCATCTTTTTCCAGGGCGTGAATAAAGCGGATCTTCTCTTTTAGCGTCGCTGGACCTTTCGACTTAGTTACTGACAACGTGTGGGTTTGGCGATAACAGTCAGCTAATACCAACTCAGATACTTCGTCAGTCATTGCGTATAACAATTCGTCACGTTGTTTCTTCGTTAAGTCACCTTCAGCTACAAGGCCATTAAGCAGGATCTTTATGTTTACTTCGTTATCTGAACACGCAACACCACCTACGTTATCAATGAAGTCAGTGTTGATACGGCCGCCTTTTGCTGCAAAATCGATACGACCAAGTTGCGTAGCACCTAAGTTACCACCTTCACCAAAGATTTTAGCACCTAGTTGCGAGCCGTTGATACGCAGTGCATCGTTTGCTCTATCGCCTACATCTGCGTCGCTTTCGCTAGCAGCTTTAATGTATGTACCGATACCGCCGTTCCAAAGTAGGTCAACTGGCATCATTAATAGTGCTTTGATAAGCTCAGTTGGTGTCATGCTTGCCTTCTTCGTACCAAGCATTTTCTTAATCTCAGGTGTTAAGCTAATTGACTTAGCCGCACGAGAGAAGATGCCTCCACCTTCTGAAATTAGGCTTGTATCATAATCTTCCCAAGAAGAACGTGGTAGTTCAAACATGCGTGCACGCTCTTTGTATGAACTTGCTGCATCTGGGTTTGGATCGATAAAGATGTGCATGTGGTTAAACGCTGCAACCAAGCGAGTATGCTCAGATAGCAACATACCATTACCAAATACATCTCCTGCCATGTCGCCAATCGCAACAGCGGTGAAATCGGTTGTTTGACAGTCAATGTCCATTTCACGGAAGTGGCGCTTAACTGACTCCCATGCACCTTTTGCTGTAATACCCATTTTCTTGTGGTCATAACCAATTGAACCACCAGAAGCAAACGCGTCGCCTAACCAGAAGTTGTATTCATCAGCAATTCCATTAGCGATGTCAGAGAAAGTTGCGGTGCCTTTGTCAGCAGCTACTACTAGGTATGGGTCATCTTCATCATGACGCACTACGTCAACAGGAGGAACAATATCACCATGGATGATGTTATCAGTGATATCTAGCAGACCACGGATAAAGATCTTGTAGCACTCTTGACCTTCACGGAAGAAACCTTCGCGATCATTTGGTAGCTGTTTACATACGAAACCACCTTTAGAACCAACTGGGACGATTACTGTATTCTTAACCTGCTGAGCTTTCACCAAGCCCAATACTTCTGTACGGAAATCTTCACGACGGTCTGACCAGCGTAAACCACCACGCGCAACTTTACCACCACGCAAATGAACACCTTCAATGCGTGGAGAATAAACAAAGATCTCAAACGCAGGAAGAGGTAGCGGCATTTCAGGAATTGCACTTGGCTGGATCTTGAATGACACATAAGACTTGTTTGTACCATCCGCTTCTTTTTGATAGAAGTTAGTACGTAATGTCGCGTCAATCATTGCAACATATAAACGAATAATACGGTCGTCATCAAGGTTAGCTACGCTCTCTAGTTCGTGATAGATTTTCTCAACTAGCTTATCAAGAGACTTTTGCGTAACTTTCTTTTGTGGGCAGAACTTCTTCTCAAACAACTCAACCAATTGGTTAGCTATGTGAGGGTAGTGCTCAAATGTATTTTCAATGTATGATTGTGAGAATGTCACACCGATTTGGCGCATATATTTAGCATATGCACGCAGAATTGACGCTTCACGACCTGTTGAGCCAGCTTTTAACACTAGACGGTTGAAACCATCGTTTTCTAAACGGTTGTTCCATACATTAATAAGTGCAGCACGGAAACGCGCAGACACTTTATCAAAATCAGCCAGACCTTTGCTATCAAGTAGCATAGAGAAATCCATGATCCAGTTAACTTGGCCATCACTGGTTTTAACCGCATATGGTGTTTCACCAATAACTCGTAGACCAAAGTTCTCTAGCATTGGCATAACATCTGATAAGTGAATTGGCTCATCTTTGTGGAATAAGCTCAGACGTACAATTTGCGAGTTTGCTTCTTCTTGCGGGCGGTAGAACAACATTTCTAGTTTGTTCTCATCGCTCAGCTTCTCAAGCTTTTCAATATCTACTACAGCAGCACTTGGTAATACTTCATCTTTATATGCACGTGGGAAAGCTGTTGCATATTTACGGTTAAGATCATTGCCGCGCGCTTCACCATCGCTAGCGAGTAAAGCAGTTTGTAGTTTGTCTTCCCACGTACGGGCAGCTTCTACCAAGTTATTTTCGATTTCTTTCACGTTATACTTAATGTTGTTGTCAGCTACACGAACAATGTAATGCGTTCTTGCTAGCGTAGACTCTGAGAAAAATGTGGTGAACTCAACTTTTTCGTTAGAACCAAAAGCATTACCTAACAACTTTTGAGTTTCACGGCGAAGCGCTGTGTTGTAGCGCTCACGCGGTACATAAACCATACATGAGAAGAACCTTCCGTAAACATCTCTACGAATGAATAAGCGACACATGTCACGTTCTTGAGTTTGCAAAACGCCCGTGGCCACATCTAACAACTCAGATTCACGAGCCTGCACAAGCTCGTCACGAGGATATGTTTCTAATATGTTGAGTACGGCTTTGTATGCATGCGTGCCTTTTGCAAAATCACACTGCTCCATTATACGAGCAATTTTGCTTTTTAAAACAGGGACGTCTGCTGCACTGTTATTGTAAAAACTTGATGAGAACAAACCAATAAAGCGGTCTTCTCCAATTACATTGCCTTCGGTGTCAAAACGTTTAATGCCAACATAATCGATATGTGCTGGGCGATGTACTCGAGATTGAGAATTGGTCTTTGTTAGGATAAGCAAGTTTTTACTACGAGCTTCAAGACGTGCAACTTCAGGCAATTCTGATAGTAATCTGCTGCTTTCAGTCGAGTTTTTCATTAAACCTAAGCTTGAGCCAGCCACTGGTTTTAATTCATAATCACCTTGCACTGGTACTAAATCATATTGACGATAGCCCATGAATGTGAAGTTATCGCGTGCTAGCCAATCTAAGAATTCAACGGCTTCGTTTAGTTCTTCTTTTGAAGCGTTATGCTTACGGCTTGGAATATCTTCTCCAACTGATACTAGTTTGTCTCTAATTAGTAACCAGTCCTCAACCGCTACTGATACATCTTTTAGCACTGACTCTAACTCTTGTTTAAAGTCAGCAATAACCGACTCGCCAGTCTGACGGTCAATTTCTATAAAGAAAACAGTTTTGGTAGATGAAGATTCTTGTTCGGTCTTCAATCCTGAAACGGCAGAAATTTTGTCTTGTTTGTCACGGTTGATTTTGAGAGGGCAGTGTAAAAGCAAATGCGATGCAATATTCTTACGGCTAAGTGCCATACGCACTGAATCAACCAAAAACGGCATATCATCTGAAATGATTTCAACAATCGTATGAGACGATTGCCAGCCATCTTTTGCAACTTCAGGGTTGAATACACGGATTACTGCATTGTCTGAGGTATTCTTTTCTAGAGAATTCCACAAACTTAAAGCAGCACCGTAGAGGTCACTGTCGTTACGATGTGCCAAGTCCTCTTTAGACATGTTGCTGTACAAGGCTTTGGCAAATGTTTCAACGAGCGACACGTTATCGGCATGAACTTTTTTATGGATCAACTTGCAAACGTTATCAAGGATAACCGATGCAGGACCTTCACTTTGTGTCATTATGTGTTCCTTAATCTATACCACCTTTGAACGGTAGATTATTTGTACAGCCAATTATTAGCGTGGAGTCCAGAGGATTTTAACCTTTCTGGCGCTAATAAAAAGCTTTTTTGACAAAAACATTTGAGGCTTTTCAGCCAGTTGGTCATATATTCACAAATTGTAGATATAAATGGCCAATTAAGGCCATTTAAGAGCACAATTATTCACACTTTTTTTTCTGGTCTGGCCAGAGAAAAGTCCCTATAGCCGGTAATAACAGTACAGCCCCTAACATATTCACTAGGAACATGAAGGTCAGTAATATACCCATATCAACTTGGAACTTTAATGCAGAGAAAATCCAAGTACTCACACCAATTGCTAATGTGATCCCGGTAAATAGAACCGCGCTTCCACGCTCAGCTAGCGCATTGCGATATGCATGGCTTAATGGCACACCTTGCTTTAACTGATTCATCATCGAAGACAAGATATAAATACCATAGTCCACGCCAATACCAACACCCAGTGCAATTACTGGCAGGGTTGATACTGTTAAGCCGATTTCTAATTTAACCATCAAAGCTTGAGCCAGCGTCGACACGATGTAAAGTGGCAACACCACTGCAATTGTTGCACGTATGCTTCTAAAGCTAATTAAACATAAAATAATCACTGCACCATAAACATAGATCATCATTGGCAATTGTGCAGCAGCTACCGACTCATTCGTCGCAGCCATAACACCTATTGGTCCTGAAGCGAGTTTAAAGCTGACACGATCTGTTCCCTCTTCCGTGGCAAAGAACTTAATTTGTTCCACAACATGATCGATTGTTTCTGCTTTGTGGTCATCCATAAAGACAATAATTGGCATGACCGAGCAATCACCATTTAACAGTCCAGTGCTTGTTTCTACACGAGATGTCGCCTGTACCAATGACGCACCGTTTCTAGGTAATGTCTGCCACTTTAAGTTGCCCTCGTTGTATCCTGCATTGACGGCTTGCGCTACAGAGCTCAATGACACTGCAGATTGCACTCCAGCTAAGTTTTCAACTCGCCATTGAAAACGGCTGATACGGTCCATTGTATCATGCTCAGTACAAGCTGCTGGATATGCTTCAACGAGTACTTTCAGAATATCGGACGAGATTTCGTACCGATCTGAGATTAGGAAAGTGTCTAAATTATATCTCGCATCTTGATGAAGTGCCGGAGCGCCTGCATGTAAGTCCCCTATTCGCATGTCTTTTGATTGCCAATAGCCAAATGCAAACAGTGCCGCCGAGGTCGCCAAAATTAAAGCTGCATAGCGCTTGTCTGTGGCAAGCACCAAACTTTCTCTGAGGTTTGTAAAAATATTGTTGGCTGAAGAGTCACCATCATCAACTCGACTCATTTTTGACGACTTATAGTAAGAGGCCAAAACCGGAAGTAAGATTAAGTTGGTGAAGATAATAACAGCCACACCCAAACTTGCCGTTATAGCCAGCTCTCGAATAATCCCGATGTCTATTGCAAGTAACGTCATAAAACCAATCGTGTCAGAAAGTAATGCAATGCCGCCAGGTATCAATAACGCCTTAAAGCTGGCTTCAGCGGCAACTTTACTACTTACACCTTCAGAGACTTTCTTACCAATGGCGTTAATCATTTGTACGCCATGGCTCACACCAATCGCAAACACTAAAAATGGTACCAAAATTGACATTGGGTCAAGACCAAAACCTAACACAGACAGTAAACCCAACTGCCAAACCACAGCAATTAATGAACAAACTATGGGTAATAGCGTAAGCTTAAAACTCTTGCAGAATAACCACACCATGATAAACGTAAATAAAATAGCGATTGCAAAAAACAACACCACGTCTTTCGCACCCTCAGCAATATCACCAGCCATTTTCGCAAAACCAATGATATGAATAGAGACTTTATTTGTGCTCAATGGCCCACGTATCTCTGACTCAAGCTTTTTAGCAAATGCCAATGTATCGAGCTTCTCTTGAGTTTGCGGATCGGTCTCCATCAACTGAGCTGATACCATCGCACACGAGTAGTCGCTTGCAATCATCCGTCCTACTACTTTAGCTTTCTCGATGTTTTGCTTTACTACCGCAAGACCCGCTTCATCGGCGGTAAAGTTTGCTGGAATAATTGGACCACCGGCAAAACCATCTTCTACGACTTCAACAAAACGCGCACTTGGTGCGAATATAGAGTTCACTAGTGGTCTATTAACACCCGGGATAAAGTAAAGTTGGTCATGGACTGCTTTCAGTTGAGTAAAAAACTCAGGATTAAATATGTTTCCGTCAGCATCACACACCGAAATCAATATACTGTTTGCACCGCCAAATTGTTTCTCATGCTTCAAATAGACTTTCATATAGTCATGGTTTAGCGGGATATTTTTGTTAAACGACGCATCTAGCTGGATCTGAGTTGATTTAAACCCCAAAAATACTGTTGTCAACGCAAACAACGCAATCATCATAAAACGATGGCGAAAAACAACGTAAACCAGTTGATTTAGTATTGACTGCATTAGCGCTCAACCTCGATTATTTGAATACCCTGCTCTGTTGCGAGCACTAACTTATTGTCGTGAATCACGCCAGCCATAATGGATTTGCCATTTTGTAACTGAGTTGTCGTCACCTTGTCATCTTCGATAGTAAATATAAACCCACTATTTGCTAGCATAATTTGTTTGTTTTTATAACTGACAATACTGTTTATCGTTGCTGATTTATCAACTTTTATGAGAGAAAACTCCCTGCTTTGAGTGTTTTTTTGGAAGGTATTTCCTCTTAGACCAGCTACTAAGAGTCGCTCCTTTTGCTTGCTTATTGCGAAAAAAGAACCAGAGTAAAACTCGTCAAATCGTTGCCAAGTTGCACCAAGGTCTTCACTCACAGCAAATAGACCCATCTCTCCTGCCAGATAGATTGTGTTTCCATGTATCGCCATGCGATTAAAGTGTGGCAAGATAAACTGTGTTTCATCTTCGTAAGCTTGTGGGTCGTCCTGCTTTAATTCTTCAAGGTATTCCACATCATCTGGATGAACAAACTCATTTAAAAAGCGTTTATTCCACGTTGAACCACCGTCTTTGGTTTGGTACATCATGCCATACGCGCCAATAGCAAATCCGTTGTTTTCGTCTATGAACTCAATATCTAAGCAAGGTTTTTCAACGCTTGGTAAATGCTGTTGAATTAACCACGATTTACCACCGTCAGTTGTATTTAATATTGATGCATCGTGTCCGCACGCCCACCCGTGCAGTGGTGAAGTAAAATCTATAGCTGTTAAAAGAGACTGAATTGGCACACTGGCTTGGTGCCAGTGATTCCCATCTTTACTCAATACAATTGTGCCATGCTTTCCGACAGCAACAAGGTTTTCGCCACTGTAGGTGATATCTGTAAGTAGAGTCGTTTCAGGATGCGCCACCATAAGCGCTGCTGATTCACCACTAACGGCTTCACTTTGCATAACGAAAACTGCAAGGGAGGTTGCAATTAACTTCTTAATCATTATGAATTCTCGAATAAAAAAGTCGTGAATGACTTGGGGGGATAAGACTGGGCATCGGTATGCCCAGTCTTGGTGGTATAAACTTGATAGATCAAATTACTTGATCCTCAAAGACGTTGATTAACGTCTTCCCTCGCGGCGCAGTGCACTTTGAGTAAACTCGTTGTCTTGGAAAGACTGTGTGAAGTCGTACATTTCTTCTTCGTTGTCTAATCCAATTGCCAAATAACGTCGAGAATTTAAATCGTGGTATACATCTAGCGTACTCCAATGTGTCGGTACGTCATAATAGTTGATACCATGTGCCATCGCTACGCGGTACATTTGATCTCTGTTGTCGTACAAGTCCGCCACATGGATCTGCCAGCTATCTTCATCGATGAAGAAAACACGCTTTTTATAAATATGACGTGTACCCTCTTTTAAATTCGCTTCAACAACCCAAACACGGTGTTTTTCGTAACGGACATGCTCAGGGTTTATATGACCGGCTTTCAAAATATCATCGTATTTAAGCGAATCACTGTGCAACTTGTAGCTATTATAAGGGATATACAACTCTTTTTTACCCTTTAATGTCCAGTTGTAACGGTTTGGAGAGCCGTTAAACATGTCAAAGTCATCAGTTGTACGTAAACTATCTGACGCTGTTCCTGGCGCATCATACGCAACATTAGGAGCACGACGAACACGGCGTTGACCTGTGTTATACGTCCAAGCCTGACGAGGTGTTAAGATCTGGTCCATTGTTTCGTGTACCAGCAATGCTGTGCCTGCAAGGCGGGCCGGCTCGGTGACCTTCTGCTTAAACTTAAACAATACGTTCGATTTTTGCAGCTCTTCAGGCGTTGCACTTGGATCAGAGTATTTCACCAATAACTTTTCGTCAAAGCCAATAATGTTATACGAGCCAGACGCTGTAGGCATAGCTTGACCACCATTACGCGCAATTGACAAGCCACGATATCTTAATAGGTGGTTCCAGATAGCTTCCAGACCATTTTTTGGAATCGGGAAAGGAATACCAATGGCGGTATTTTTAATACCGTTACCACCCTCGATCAACTCTGCTGTAGATGCATACTGTTTCGTCGCATCATATACAAACTGTGGGTAAGCAGCACTCCTTCGAGTTGGATAAACGTTCATTTTAAACGTATCAGGATAAGTTTCAAAGAGCGCAATTTGTCCTGGACTTAATTGATCTTTGTACTTATCTAAATTGCTTTTATCGATAGTAAAAAGAATTTTATCATCTGCATACGGATCTGGGTGGTGCATACCTGGCTTAAAGTTTGCCGGTGGTTTAGTTATCCCGCCAGTCCAAGCTGGAATAGAACCATCAGCATTACCCGCAACCTCTGCGCCAATTGGAGATAAATCTTTGCCTAAACGCGCCACTTCTTCAGCTGTCATTTTTGCAACAGCAATTGGCGCAGCCATTATTGTCATTATTGAAGCTGCTAACATAGTAGGTTTTCTAAACATAACGAAAGCCCTTAAATTGAATACTTAATATTAAACGATACAAAATCACGATCAGAGAATGTGTTCGTCGCGCCGCCACCCCAAAAAGTGTTATAACCTAAGTCAAATGACCAAGCATTTTGATAACTGAAGTTAAGTGTTACACCCATTGACTTGCGGTCTTCAACGAATAAATACATCGGATCAGGCGTTGTGCCGTTCACATCGTGAGAAAATACGATACGCGGTGAAAAGTTCACACCAGAGAATAAGTTGTTGTATTCCCCTTTTGCGATTAAACGGTAACCCCAAGACGATGCCGTAGGGAATGGATTGGTTTCAGGACCATTTGAAACTGCCTGATGAATTAGATCATAGTTACGGCCTTCTATCCCTTCAATTGTGCCGCTTCGCCCCGTACCCGCTACGTTTAAGCGCAACTCATCATAAGTCGGCATATCTTTGATCGTAACTGCACCTACTTCACCTACTACTGCCCAGCTATCCGCGCCCAGAGATGGACCAAATAAGTGTGTCGCAGTAAATTGAGCTTGTAGGGTGTCCTTTAAAACAAAACCTTGCGCTACTTGACCAGGCTCAACATAAGCAACATCATTGCCCTGACTGAGTTGAGAGAACCCAGCAAAGTCATCACGAATGCCTGCGGCAGCCAATTGCTCGACCATACCTGCATACAACAACTCAACATCGTCTATTTGCAGTGGCTCGTCCTGACGATATGCAAACTCACCAGAAAATGCAGTTTCGCCAATCGCGGTATTAAAGCTTAAACCATAAAGTTTGATATCTTCTGGGTAAACAAGTACAGCCTGAGTAAATGCATTCAACTCTGTGATATTGTCAGTTGTAACGCCTTCAGTCGTGATAAGTTGAAGGTCGCTTTGAATAGCTTGTTGTGTAAAGTTAGAAGCTTTACCAGAGATAAGCGGCCTACGACTGTGATAATTGATGTGATACAACGCAATTTCAGTGTCGTTTAGTTCTGGGACAAATACTCCTAGTCTAATACCAAACTGACCACCATCATCTGCATCCGTTTTACCAACATCGCCTTTACCCTTTAAGGCAACTCTCGTAGGGTATGCTAGATACATTGAAGAAAGCATTTGCCTTGCTTCGGCGCTTTGCAAGACGTTTTGATCAGTAACATCTAGCCCCTGAGCAGACAACGCGCCTAACCAATTAGCCTGCAAACCATTTAAAGCATCTGTTAAGTGGTGCAAATCAATATCTGGATTAGAAGTGAATCCTAATTGCACATTTTGTCCATAACCATTTGAAGAGGCGAAATCATTTGTCGAGAAATAGCTTCCTGACGGAGGTAAACGAGTTTCCTGCCATTCATATTGATAGAATGCTTCAAGTGTAATGTTCTCAGTAATACCCAATGATGCCCAAAGCATGCCTACAGGAATGAACGCTTCTTTGAGTTCTGAGCCTGGTGCCCTAAGTCTGTCAATATCAACTGGGTTTACATTGATACCGTGTGAAATTAGCGTACTTTCACCCCAGTTGATAACTTGTTGACCTAGACGAATTGAAAGTGGATTGTTACCACCGTTAAGATCAAAATCTGCCCACACAAACGCGTCTAGTAAACGCAGATCTGAACACACCTGCTCTTTTGTTTCATCATCGTCACATGGATCTACAGACTGACCAGATACCGGATTACGATATGCGAAATCACCGTCTTCCATTGCAAAGTCATAGAAATACATGAAGCGCGAGAAGAAACCGTAGTTATCTTTTGTGATTGCAAATTCATGCGTGCCTTTGAGCAACTGTGAAAAGGTATCGCCAGAATCAAAGTTAAGGTTACCAGCATCGCCATTATTTGAGTATGCGCCTGGTTGATTCCAAACCTGAGAAGAAGAGTACAGTGTATTGCCAGTCGAAGCGTTATAGCCAGTCCAATCAAATTTAGGATGGTTACTTTTACCAATAATGCCAAAGTCTCGGTCTTCTACACGAATGCTTTGACCATATGAAAACGTTGAGTCGAATGTTATTTCAAAATCACCGACCTGAAAGTTGGCAGCGTGCACTGGCAAACCAACAGTTCCAAAAATGGCTGCTCCAAGCCCAAGCATAATCTTGTTCTTTGTAAAGCGCGCTTTTTTTATCATTATTTCTCCCCCTTGTGGCGGGTAAATCTAATCAAGTTATTGTTTTTTGTTGTCGTAACGATAGAAGCGAAAATTGAAAATTACAAATTTTACGCGTTCGTTCGGTGCATTTTTAACTTTTTAGCCCGTATTTTAACCTTGGTAAGACGTCTTACCAGAATAGTTATAACACGTAATTTAAGTTTAAAACAAACCGAATTAACAAAAATAGTTTATCTCGTTATGACAATATGTATGCTAACTGACCTTTTCTAACGCAATGAAACGGTTATTATTATCCAATTGCAGTCTAAAACGGCCACTTATTCCGATAGTTGATACAAACCTACGAATGTGCTGAGCAGGAAAGCGAATACGCTTTCCCCCGTCTTCAATGACTTGTATATGCTCTACTTCACCTTCGTAGTAAGCTAAGCACTGTTCATGTGTTAGCTTTAAATAAAAGTAATACTCTTGCATTTATCAATTCAGTGCTTTGTCTATCTTCTCAAACAGATCGTCACTCAGATTCTCAATGCTTGAAAGCCTATCTAACTGTGCTTTCATCAGGCCTTGACGCTTCTCATCGAATCGCTTAAACGACAGCAGTGGAGTAATGATTCGTGATGCATTTTGAGGGTTGAGCTGGTTGAGCTCACAGATAAGATCTGCCAAAAGTTTATAGCCGGCACCGTCCTCTCTGTGGAATTGTTTTGGGTTACTCCTAGCAAACGTACCAACAAGTGCTCGTACGCGATTCGGATTTGACTTATCGAAACAAGGGTGCTCGTATAAAGATAAAATATTGTCGATACATGAATCAACCTTGTTCGCAGCTTGCAATGCAAACCATTTATCCATAACCAATAAGTCGTGATTCCATTGTTTATCGAAATGCTCCATTAACTCGTTTTGCAGGCTGTGATTGGCGTTGACAGCGCTTCGTAGTGCACCCAGTTTGTTGGTCATGTTTGTAGATGAGGCTTGCATGCTCAGTGATGTTGACACATCCGCATCAGTTAGTGCCAAATAGTACAGACTTCTATTTTTAAGTGCTCGAATAGCAACATCCCCAGCACTCAAGCTTCCACTCTCTTGAGTGCCCCTATAAAACTGTGTAAGTACATCTTTTAATACGTGTGCAATTTGATTTTCTAATTCATCAATAGCGTTACACAGCGCCTCTACTGGCACCTGTTCATAGCCAGCTGACAAAGTATCGAAATTAGGGATCGTGATATATTCTGCTAGGATAGCAAGATCTTTCGGCTTATTTGCAAATAAGCTCAATAGGACCGCAGACAGCTCTTTAGAAAGCACAAAATCCACTTCTTGTCCCTTAACATACTCTCTTATTTGCTGAGTATACAGTTGCTGTAGAGCTTCCCATCGCGCATAATCACTCGATGCAAACATCGCTATATGGCACAACTGAGCAACGGTGTAATCGTATTCTAATAAGCACGGCGCTGAAAAATCTTCGAGTAATACCAGTGTAGGCTCTTCAGACACACCTTCAAATGTGAATGTCTGTGTTGCTGCTTTTAGCTCAATAACTCGACCTTGACGCACTTCTGGATGTTCTAGATTAATTCTAACACCTTGGTTGTCTAACAATTCGATTGCAACAGGTATATGCAGTGGTACTTGAACCGAGTCTTGCGCAGCATGAACTTGCTCTATTTCGATTTGATACTCACCTTGCGTTTTATTGTACTGAGTTCGTACTTTCAATTTTGGAGTGCCAAACTGGCTGTACCATAATTTGAATTGAGTTAAATCAGTTCCTGTTGCATCAGCCATTGAGTTGACAAAATCATCACACGTAACAGCTTGTCCATCGTGGCGCTCAAAGTACAGTTTCATACCATTTTGGAAGCCTAGTTCGCCCAATAAAGTATGCATCATACGAATAACTTCAGCGCCCTTGTTATACACGGTAACAGTATAAAAGTTATTCATCTCAATGACTTTTTCAGGTCGAATTGGATGCGCCATAGGCCCTGCATCTTCCGCAAATTGATGCGTTCTCATCGCATTCACAGCGTCAATACGGTTAAGAGCTCTTGATCCCAAATCGCTGCTAAACTCTTGATCTCGGAATACTGTAAGACCTTCTTTCAAGCTTAACTGAAACCAATCGCGGCAAGTGACTCGGTTACCCGTCCAGTTGTGGAAATATTCATGGCCAACAATAGACTCGATAACATGGTAGTCTCTATCCGTAGCAGTTTCTTGGTTTGCCAATACGCAAGCGCTGTTAAATACATTCAGGCCTTTGTTTTCCATTGCGCCCATATTGAAGAAATCGACAGCAACAATCATATAGATATCAAGATCATACTCTAAATTAAAGCGCTCTTCATCCCACTTCATGGATTTTTTTAGTGATTCCATGGCATGTGGCGCTTTGGATAAATTACCTTTGTCGACAAATATTTGAAGTTTTACGTCTCTTCCGCTGCAAGTCTTAAAGGTGTCTTCCAGTAAATCGAACTCCCCTGCAACCAAAGCAAATAAATAGGAAGGCTTTTTAAAAGGATCTTGCCATTTTACGTAGTGCTTTCCATTTTCAAGTTTGCCTTCTTCTACTTTATTACCGTTCGATAGCAAATATGGAAAACTATTATCACCGATGACAGTTACTGTATATGTTGCGAGCACATCAGGCCTGTCAAAGAAATACGTAATTTTCCTAAATCCTTCTGCTTCACATTGCGTACAATACGCTCCGTCAGATAAATACAGCCCTTCAAGAGATGTATTTAATTCTGGCGCAATTTCAGTCTCAACTTCTAGTTCAAATTTACTTGGTATATTATCAATTATTAGCTTTGAATCAATTACCTCGTATTTTGTATGTGGTAACCCGTTAACTTTCAAAGAAGTAAGCTTAAGATCCACACCATCTAATTCAACTGACCTCGACTGGTTGTTTGCTTCTAATTGATATTTTGCTGTCACTACTGTTTTTTGAGGTGACAGGTCAAAAGTCAAATCAATATGTTCAACTTGATGACTAGGCGGTTGGTAATCTTTTAAATATTTTGCTTGTGGTTTATACGTCATTTAAATTCCTTCATAACTTAAGCATACTCAAATACGATTTATTAATTCGACTTTTCGCTTGAGTAATGTAAACCCTGAAACCAGATTTCTCGACTCAGTTATATTATTGGACAAGATTTAATAATTTTAAATTAGGCTCGAGTTGCATGTAAACAAGTTTAGACCAGTTAAGTCTCGGTTTAAACTATAAAAATGTCCCAACTCAGTGGCAATGCTGATCTATTAAGAAAATGATCAGTTGACCGACCCAAAAGATCATGAAAAATCCGTAATGAGTTTCTGATTACGGATTTTTTATGGCAAACACTTATTTGTTCAACGATGTTATCGATGATTCATCACTAGAGTTGGCTCAACTGTCAACATTTTGTGAACACATTCCTGTTGAGTGGGTTGCACACCGCAGAATTATCAACTAAAGCGACAATCAGAGACGCAGACTTCCCAGCGATATGGTGCTTTGGTTAGTGGTTGGTATGGCATTCTTTCGCAATGAACCTATTGCTGAAGTGGCAAGGCGATTAAATATTTGTGCCAAAGGCTTAGCAGATGAAAAATTACTCGCCAACAGTGCTTTAACTGAAGCGCGTAAAAGACTTGGTAAAAATGCAATGTCATGGCTTTTTAAGCAATGTAGCCATAAATGGGGATTAGAGCGTTACCCGCAAAATAACTGGAGTGGGCTACAAGTATTCGCTGTTTATGGTGCTCCATTCAAACACATGACAATGATGAGTTAAGAGGGCATTTTGGCAGTGGCAATACAATCAAAAATAGACACCCCCTTTCTAGTGCTTCGATTAGTCACACTATTAGATAAAGGGTTCTATGGCGCAGATTTATACTTTTTATCAACCTGTTGGGAGATAACTGCCACTGACTGATACCTGCTCGTACAGGCCAAAAATACACCTTGCTTGATGAACATGACAGTAACGACAAGCTTATCGAAATGAACGTATCCCTAAAGGCTAGAAAGAAAAATCCGGATTTACCAAAGAAGTGGCAAGTTAGAGCGGTTACGTATCAAATTGACGGAAAAGATAAAACCGTCTTTACCTCACTGCCTAGAGATAAGTTTAGCGCGAACGACATAGCCAACTTATATCATGAACGCTGGGAGATAGAGCAGCGTTACCGCAATATAAAATCATCCATGCAACATAATGTGATTACGCTAAGAAGTAAGACAGTTGAGCTTGTGTATCAAGAGTTGTGGGGACTGATGTTGGGGTACAACTTAGTCAGGAGAGAAGCGAACTTAGCAGCAGTACCACACAAAAGGGCACTGAACGAGATAAGCTTCAAATATGCATGTCAATTCATTGGAAGTCAGCTTAAAGTGATGGCGAATGCTCTCTCCAGGCAATATACACCCAAGCGTTTAGCTGCACTTAGAAGGGACTTAACAGTGTTCTTTAAAGAAAAACGCCCTAGGCCAAGTAGACCTAGGGTCGTTAAGGTGAATAAAAGCCGTTACCCTGTTAATCGCAAAGCTGCTCCTCTAAAATGGACAGCATTGCCAACTCAGTGAGGCTTTTTGCTTTATTCTTGCTCTGTTGGTTTTAGCCTTAGAACTTTGACTCCAAGGTAACCATAAACTATTGCTAGAAGTGGATTTATTAAATTGAAAAATGCATAAACTGCATAATCTAGAGGGTTAATAAGCAGTACACTTTGCATGTAGGCACCGCACGTATTCCAAGGAATAAGGGGGCTAGTAATCGTCCCGCCATCTTCGAGTGTGCGAGATAAGTTTACGCTTTGAAGGCCTCGCTTTTTATACTCTTCTTTAAACATTCTGCCTGGCACCACGATCGCGATATACTGATCTGCCGCTACCAAATTTGTGCCAAAACAAGTCGCAATTGTCGACGCAATAAGTGAACCTGTGCTCTTCGCAATTTTTAAAATGCTACGAACAAAAACTTCTAGCAAGCCAGTTTTTTCCATAATTGCGCCAAACATCAACGCCGTCATGATCAACCAAGTTGTGGTTAACATGCTGGACATACCGCCACCACTGAGCAGATCATCCATTTTGGCGTCACCAGTTTGCACACTAAATCCATCAAAAAATGTTGCCCATATGAGCTTAAATTGCCCGACAAGTTGCCCTTGGCTAGCATCCAATTGACTTGCAATCAAATCACTCTGGAACAATAGTGCCCAAACAGCTCCAACAACCGCTCCGATAGAGATGGCCGGAAAAGCTGGCATTTTCTTGATGGCTAACCCTAATAAAATCACCAGCGGTACTAACATCAGGATATTGATATTGAAGTTATCTTGTAAGATAGAACTAATCGCATCAATCTTGCCTGCATCACTAGCAGCATCTGCGTTAAAGCCCATAACGATAAAAATGATCAATGCAATCACAAAGCTTGGGACCGTTGTCCAAAGCATATGCTGTATGTGGTCAAATAGGTCACTGCCCGCTACTGCTGGAGCCAAGTTGGTTGTTTCCGACAACGGGCTCAACTTATCACCAAAATAAGCGCCTGAAATCACAGCTCCCGCCGTAACCACAGGATCTAGGCCTAACCCATTAGCGACCCCAAGTAAAGCAACACCAATTGTTGCTGCAGTTGTCCAAGAACTACCAATGCTCATCGCAACTATGCCACAAATCAAGCAGCTAGCGGCATAGAACCAAGATGGATTGATAATCTGTAACCCATAATAAATCAGTGTTGGCACCGTGCCCGATAACAACCAAGTGCCTATAAGTGCTCCAACCATGAGTAAGATCAAGATTGCACCTAAGGATATTGTGATACCTTTAATCATCGCCTCTTCAAGCGTTTTCCATGTAAAACCGTTTTTGAGACCGATGAGTGCCGCGGTAAATGTGGCAAATAATAGCGCGATCTGGTTTGGACCCGAAGACGAGTTATCGCCATATAGGTAAACTGCGGCGCCTAGTAAACTTACTAATACTATTATTGGTATAAAAGCATCCCAAGAGGATGCGACTTTAGGTTGTTTCAAATTACTGTACCCCTCGCACTCGTCACGGTGCGTATTATTATTCAGCTCGGTGCAGAGCACGCTTCCTATACCAATCCGGTTTAACAATACTTGATTGTTTCTGGCCACTATTCGAACACAAAAACCCAACTCAGGTTTACTTTCAGGCTCTAAATTTTGGCTTTAATTATTAATACGGATTGGTAAAACTAGCCAATGTTGTCTTGTTGCGACTGGCGATGATAACAAATTTGAGAAGACTAGTAACGAAAAAAGGCGCCTAAGCACCCTTTTTCATATCACAAAACAATGTTGTGATTACTTGATATTATTTTTGACTAATCTACCGTAATTAATAACATCTTGTGTTATGAGAGCAGCCTCTTCTAAGTACGGATCCAAATCTGAAATCACATCTGGAATATCATCCAATGACTCTACTTTTTCCAAGCCTAAGCGCGCTAGACGTTCATTAGTTCTAGCTAGCGCTCGTGCATCCCTCTCTTCGCGCTCTTTTTTACGCTCAGCTTCTACGAGTGAGATAGATACTTCATTCTCTTTCTCTTTATAACGCGCAATATCGCTGATGACATAAGAGAACTCAGGTTCTGATTTTACGCGCTTCTTGTGCATTTCATTTAAGTAGTTAATCTTTGGCGTTAAGTCTTCCAAGGTACGAAACTGCGCCTTTACAATACTATCCCACGGTAGCGCATTATCTTCCTGGCTTTCGCCCCAGTCTTCTGGATCAATATACGAAGGAAGTAGAATATCTGGTATCACACCCTTATTTTGTGTACTGCCGCCATCGATTCGATAAAACTTGGCAATAGTATAGGTAATGCTACCTAATGGGTTATCGAAGAGGTCATAGGTTTTTCGCAGGCCTCTGTGCTGCTGTACAGTACCTTTACCAAAAGTCTGCTCACCAATAACCACACCACGTCCATAGTCTTGCATTGCTGCCGCGAAAATTTCAGAAGCCGATGCGCTGTAGCGGTCAACCAAAATAGTTAGCGGTCCGTCATAATGTGTCACACCATCTAAATCTTTTAGAATATCAACACGATTATTTGCCGTGTGGATCTGAACTACTGGCCCTTTATCAATGAACAGGCCGGTAAGGTTTCTTGCTTCATTTAAAGAGCCACCGCCATTTTGGCGCAGGTCAACAATAATACCATCAACTTTTTCAGCCTTTAACTTCGTTAGTTCCTTGAGTACATCTTTTGACAAGTTATTGTAAAAGCTGGGTATTTCAATCACGCCAATTTTACTTGTTAAAGTCGAGTAACTCGCGTCAAACACAGAGGATTTTGCAGCTCTATCTTCAAGTCTAATTTTGTCGCGTGTTATTTCGACGACTTTTGGAGTGCCGTGAGAGTCGCTCCCCTTAAGGTATTGCAAGCGAACTTTAGTGCCTTTTGGGCCTTTAATTAGGTCGACTACGTCATCTAATCTCCAGCCAATAACGTCGACAAAATCTTCGCCATCTTGTGCAACACCAATAATTTTGTCATCTGCTTTAATCTTTTCTGATTTATCCGCTGGACCACCTGGAACTAGACTACGAATAACGGTGTAATCTTCTTCGTAGCCAAGCACAGCACCGATGCCTTCGAGCTCAAGCTCCATATCCATCTTAAATTGCTCAGCTCTGCGAGGTGACAAATATGATGTATGGGCTTCGATGCTACGTGCAAATGCATTCATCACAATTTGAAACGCATCTTCATTGTTTGTTTGGACTAATCTTTTTTGCGCATTTTTGTAGCGCTTAGTCAAAACTTCTTTAATCCCTTGCCAATCTTTGCCGGTCAGTTTTAATCTGAGCGCGTCAGACTTAACTCGTTGACGCCAAAACTCGTCTAGCTCAGCTTGATTTTTGGCAAAACTGGCCTCTTCACGATCAAAGTAAAATTCGTCTGGTTTATCGAACTTCATCTCTGAATCTAATAATGAAATTGCGTATTCAAAGCGCTCATAGCGACGCTTCATACTTGCATTAAACATTTCAAAAGCAAAGTTCAATTTACCACTTACCAGTGCTTCATCAAACTTTGCTTTATGGTGCTTAAATGCGTCAATTTCAGACTGCAAGAATAGTGACTTGTTGTAATCAATATTCTCAACAAAGCGATCAAAGATCTGCTCAGACAGTGCCTCATTGAGTTTGAAGCGCTTGTAGTGTTCACGAGTAAATTTACTAGTCACTCTTTTTGTAGCGGTCGCGTGCTGTAATTCAGGTTTAAGCACTGGTATATCTTTTTCTGTTACAGCTCCATTTGCTGCCAAACAAGCGCCGGAAACAAACAGTGCAACTGCCCCTATGAGTGGTAAATTTTTACTCATACACTACTCCTTATAAAATAAACAGGCTATCGGCCTTTGTCTTAACCTGCATACCAGTAACAAGTTCAACGTGTACTTCGTCTTTATTTACTTCAGTAATCGTTGCATTTACTAGCGCTTGGCCAAGTTTAACTTTAACTTTGTTATTTACCTTGACCTCATTTGCTGGAAGAGGTTCAACTTTTCCTGAACTTCTTCGCTGTTGCTGAGGCGCAGGTTTCTTATTATTAACTTTAGCCTTTTTATTTGCGTGACGAGGGTGACCTTGGCCCTTTGATTTGTAAGATTTTGTGTCACCGTCATTGCGTGGTCTCTGCGGTTTCTTTCGCTTAGCCATTTTCGCACGACTTTCTTCAAGAGCTTTTTGAGCATGTTCGACGTGTTCTTGTTCTACTTTTTCAGCTTGAGCACCTTCTAAATTCACGCGGAATTCATTTTTGGTTACAGCTTCTAAGTAACGCCAGCTTGAAGTGTACTTTCTCAATGCTTGCCTTACTTGTGTCTTACTCACCTTCTCAGAGCCTTCGATCTTTTCAGCAATGTCTTTAAAGATCCCGACTTTAAGAGGCTTTATACCATCCTTTTGTTTAAAACACTGAGGAAACTCAGAGTATAAAAACTCTAGAACCTCATTAATATCTTTTAGCTTGTTTGTGGTT
This sequence comes from Pseudoalteromonas luteoviolacea NCIMB 1942, assembly GCF_001625595.1. Classification (GTDB taxonomy): domain Bacteria; phylum Pseudomonadota; class Gammaproteobacteria; order Enterobacterales; family Alteromonadaceae; genus Pseudoalteromonas; species Pseudoalteromonas luteoviolacea_A. Next base: position 1,500 of record NZ_AUXT01000210.1, on the reverse strand, counting down.
TCCATGTCTAAACCTATTTAAATACTCTCATCTAATGATGAATTAATGTAGTGTGTAACCCAGTCTAAGAGTTCATCTAACTCGGTATCTATGAGTGCCATATCACCGCGTAAATGTTCCCAAATACCATTTATAATGTGGTCGATTTGCTCAGTTCCAAGATCATCAGGCAATTTTTCCCACGCAAAATGGATCAACTCATTAAGCGTTTCAGCAACTTGCTCTTCATCACCTTCCCAGTCTCCCACATCAAAAGTTGAGAACAGGTAATCTTGTACATTAAGCATATCTTTCATTTAAAGTGTTTCCTCGAAGCTTTTCACAACGGCTTCAAGCCCCAGTTTATCTTTTTCATCAAACCTTGCCAAACTTGGGCTATCAATATCCAGAACCGCAAATATTTTACCTTGTCTATAAACAGGAATTACGATCTCTGAATTTGATGCTGCATCACAAGCAATATGTCCTTCGAATGCATGAACATCTTCGACAAGTTGCGTTTTTAATTCAGAAACAGCTGTGCCGCAAACGCCTTTTCCAACAGGGATACGAATACAAGCAGGATTACCTTGGAATGGACCTAATACCAGCTCTTGATCTGAGTCCATCAGATAAAAGCCAGCCCAATTGATGTCTTCCATGTTTGTGAATAAAAGTGCGCTTAGATTTGCCATATTAGCGATAAAGTTATTTTCGCCACCAATCAACCCTTGCGCTTGTTGGTTTAACAGATCATAAAATTTTTGCTTTTGCATTTTCAATACTAAACATTCTTACATATAAGGAGTAAAGGTACTCTTTCACGCTAACAAATGAAACCTTTTACTAAGAAAAAGTAAGAAATTGCGATCAATCTCTAATCAACTGTTCAATTAACGCTCATCAAGCTACGTTACGCCTTCTTAAACTGTACAAAAACAAGGCCGCCGCGAGACTGCACATAACTGAATTTGCGATAATAATAGGCCCACCATCGACAGAAAATACATAGGTTAAAGCCGCCCCTCCCAGCATTGCAGCAGTCATTACTGCTGAGTAACTAACCTTGTCGCGTTTATAAAGAAGATGATATGTTGGCAAGACACAAACAGCCATCGAAATTCCAACTATGTGTGCATTTGCGATGGCTGTTGTAAATAATTGCCAAAATAACTCTGCCTCTCCATATCCAATGAAAAAATAGGTACCTAACAATGTCCCTATAATTACCGGAGAAAGGAATGATACGCCAATTGCCGTCGCCACATTTTTCATTTCAAATACCTTACAAAATTAAGTCTTGATTTAGTTTTTGAGTAAAGTAAGTTTGGGTCAATGAGACTTTAGTCGCGCACAATATCCCGCAACATATAATTAAAAGGTACTCGCTTGTGTTTTGTCCATTACTTTTGCGTATTTGCGATGGCGTTCACTGGTTGGCGGCTTGGCTAGCAATGCTCATAGAAAAAGCCCAAGCTAGTAACTAACTTGGGCTTAAATATGGCGGAGAGATAGGGATTT
>NZ_AUXT01000209.1 GCF_001625595.1 Pseudoalteromonas luteoviolacea NCIMB 1942 | reverse complement strand
TTGTTGAGCGAAGTTGATTATCAACGAGGGCGTGAAGAATTTAGAGCTGCCGTGGTGTCTCATGATATGGCTCAACTTCCAGAAACCCACAGTTGGCCCAATCTCCAGACTGCTGGAGTTATTGTATCCTATCGAAAACCAGATAATCGAAGAGCGCTGAGTTAACCTACCGCACTACAATTAGTTCAATGAAGATAAGTGCCGAGAGGTTAGCGCAAGCCACGCGAGCTCACTGGCATATCGAGAATAGCCTTCATTGGTGTTTAGATGTCGCGATGAATGAGGATGGTTGTCGCATTCGCCGAGACGGCGCGCCAGAAGTATTAGCTGGTGTAAGACATATAGCTCTGAATTTATTGAAAAAAGAAACATCTTTTAAGAAAGGTGGACGCGCTAAGCACTTAAAGGCCGCTAGTAATGAGAGCTATCTAGAAAAGGTACTAAATAGCAAGTGATTTTTCATACTCTTACCTTGGTCTTTTATTCCTTTAATGGGTTTAGTTTGAGGTGAAATTAAATAAGTTTATATCGTCTCGTTAATAGAGGTTTAGATAAATTACCATTGCAAAGCTATGCTCTACTCGAAATCAGAAGAGAAAGCGGATGAAAAAAGAGGTAAAACCAAGGGATTTACAATGATATAAAACTTGAGTTTAATGTCTTATAATAAATAGAATTGAGCTTTATTAATTATTATTTGGTGCGTTAATGGAGTTTGATGGTGCATTTGCAGTTTTTCTGGTGACCTTGTGTATTATGTTCGCCTTTTCTTTTTATGGTTCTATAAAAGCAAAAAAAAATGATAGTAGTGAGGAGGATTTAGCCGGGAGGAGTTTAAATAAATGGTTGGTTGGATTAAGTTCTGCAGCGACAGGTAATAGTGGTTTCATAGTTACAGGAGCTGTAGGTCTTGGCTATACTTTGGGGCTGCAAGCACTGTGGCTCCCAATTGCATGGTTTATCGGTGATTTGATATTTTGGCAATTATTTCCTAGTCGACTTAATAGAGTTTCTAGGGAATATAGGTCAATTACATTGCTGGATTTTTTAAGTGAAGGTCTTAGAGGTTATTCTGTAAGGTTTCTAATATTAATTGTTAGTACTTTGCTTATTATACTCTTGACTTTTTATACGTCAGCTCAGTGGATCGCAGGCAGGAAGTTTCTTACCAGTGTTTATCAGTTTTCAGATGTTTCCGCATTATTATTTTTCTCAGGAACAATCGTACTATATTCTGCGATCGGAGGGTTTAGAGGTAGTGTTTTAGTTGATACTGTACAGGCAGTCATTCGCATTATGGGAACAGTACTCGCAATTGTAGCAATTTCTTGGGCCGCTATGAAAGATAGTAGTTTTGTACCAAATATAAATACAGCGGGTGAAGGGTTTATGGACCCATTTTCAATAGGTAGTATGATTACTCTGCTTGGTTTTGTATCAGGGTTCGCGTTCGCTGCGATTGGGTTTGGCTTAGGGCAGCCGCAAATAGTTTCAAGATACTTTGCCGGAAACTCTCCTGAAGATACAGCAAAAGCGAAATGGATTTGCATTGGCTTTTCTCAGTTTACGTGGATGACGATGACAATTTTTGGAATTCTGTTAAGGGGGTTAATGCCTGAACTACCAGATGCAGAAGAGGGGTTAGGGCACTTTTTTAAGGATAACTTTCCTGCAATTGTAGCTGGGATTATATTTGCGGATGTTTACGCAACCATTGCTGCATCTTCGAATAGTGTATTGGTATCAATTTCTCAAATAATAAATAGAGATTTTTTAGGTGCTTTATTTAAACACCGAGTTGTTATGACTAGAACTCCATTTTATTTTGTAATAGTGGTAGGGGTTGTGTCAGTTGTTGTTTCTCTTTTTCTGCCTCAAAACGTTTTTCATATTATCGTTGGGTCTGTTTCGCTAATAGGTGCATCAGTAGGTAGTGCTGTCATGATCAAAGTGATGAAGTGGAAACATAATGGGATATCTTTACTTCTATCTGTTATGGTCGGTTTTTTATCTGCATTTCTCTGGCGAATTTCTGGGATCGGAGAGGTATTTAATGAATCTGGGGTAGGTATTTTCTGTGCGCTTTGTACTAATTTTGCAGTTTGTTATCTATCCAGTTTTAAATCAAATGATGTAGGTTCCTTAGGTAAAAATAGCTGATTTTACGTTCTCTCTCTATCGGCTTATCTACAAAGTAACCGATAGAGGCTAATGCTGTTCACTTTAGAGGAACATCTTTGCGATTAACAGGGTAATGGCTTTTATTCATCTTAACGACCCTAGGTCTACTTGGCCTAGGGCGTTTTTCTTTAAAGAGTACTGTTAAGTCCCCTCTAAGTGCAGCTAAACGCTTGGGTGTATTGCCTGGAGAGAGTATTCGCCATCACTTTAAGCTGACTTCCAATGAATTGACATGCATATTTTAAGCTTATCTCGTTCGGTGCTCTTTTGTGTAATACTGAATCGCCCCGAGTTCATCGGAGACTAGTTTGTTTAAGTCAGGCCACTTTACCTGACCCCGTTAATTTATCATAGTAGTCTGCTTCATATTGAGCTGGTGAAACATAACCAATTGAAGAGAGTAAGCGTTGATTATTAAACCAATTTACCCACTCTAGGGTTGCATATTCAACGGCATCAACATTTTTCCATGGACCATTCCTGCGGATAATCTCTGTTTTAAATAGCCATTTATCGTTTCAGCCATCGCATTATCATACGAGTCCCCAACACTACCCACAGATGCTGTTATCCCAGCTTCCATAAGGCGTTCAGTGTA
>NZ_AUXT01000208.1 GCF_001625595.1 Pseudoalteromonas luteoviolacea NCIMB 1942 | reverse complement strand
AGCTCTGCCCAGTGAGTATGCTCGTTAATCACAATGTGTCTCCATATAGTATTTGAAGATCTGATCATGAGATTGAGGTTTAGTTCAAAAAAAACCCCGCTAATTTCTTAGCAGGGATTTGTGTATAAGAGACAGCTAATCTAGCGGATTTTTCTTTATAGGGCATCGTATTATGTAGTTTGAGCAATCTTAAGTGTCGCAGCTACTGGCACTCACTTAATAAGCAAAAGCGCTCAATCCATTGATAGGTAATTTGCCTAAAGGGGTTATTAGAGAGGAAGTCCTATGCCCCAAGTTATGGCAGCATAGGCAAAGAGAATTCTAAGCTTCAGCGACAAAAATTGCGCGTAATGGAGCTGGGTAACCTTCAATTGTTTTTGATGGGTCTTGAGGGTCTAAGAAATCTGCTAATGACTCTGTTTCCATCCACTCAGTTTTACGCTGCTCGTCAAGCGAAGTCACATCTTTATTGACTACGCGGACATTCTTAAATCCTACGCGCTCTAACCATAGTTTCAGGGCGTCACAGCTTGGTATATACCAAACATTGCGCATTTTCGCATAGCGGTCTGTAGGTACTAAAACGGTATTCACATCACCTTCAATAACCAATGTTTCGAGCACGAGCTCACCGCCTTTGCGAAGTTGTGCACGTAATTGACTTAAAAAGTCGATAGGTGAGCGACGATGGTAAAGTACACCCATTGAGAAAACGGTGTCGAAAGCTTTTAATTCAGGCAATTGCTCAACGCCTAAAGGTAACAAATGCACGCTAGGAACTGGGTTGAAGTGTTTTATCGCTTGAAATTGGCTTAAAAACAAATCCGAAGGATCAATTCCTACGACAAACTCTGCACCTGCGCCTTTCATTCTCCATAGGTGATAACCCGAACCACAGCCAATGTCTAGTACTGTGCGGCCGTGTAGATCACTGATGTGGGGGAGTAGCCTGTCCCATTTCCAATCACTGCGCCATTCGGTATCAATATGAATGCCATGAATATGGAATGGACCTTTGCGCCAAGGCATCATTCGCTTTAATAAATGATTTAATTGTTTTTTATGACCTACAGACAATTCGTCGCTGGAGCTGAACTCTACGCGATCTTCAATGTTAATTTGGTCGGTATTGATCTCAGGTAGATTCTTCAACACCTTTTCCCATTTAGGCCAATCACCATGCTGCGCTTCATTTTGCCAATGGGTCAATTGAGCAGGCAGCGTATCGAGCCAGTGACTCAATTGCGTTTTGGCGATAGCGGCATAAAAGTCAGTAAACCAAGCGTTCATAATGTCCTCGTTATTTAATAGCAATCATTGAGCAAAAGTTAAAGCATTGGTACCACACTTGTGTGTTCGAAAAGCCAACAGTGCTTAACCGGTCTAAATGTGTGCTCAGTGCATCTGTACGCATAATGTTTTCAATGGCAGTTCGCTTTTGACTGATTTCAAGCTCTGAGTAGCCATTTTGACGTTTGAAGTCGTGATGCAAATCAACCAATAGATTGTCTCTTATGTCATTTTCGCCTTTAATCTTCTCTGAGAGCAGCAGGGCACCACCCGGTTTAAGGCCAGCATATATTTTTTCTAGCACAGCCTGTCTTTGATCTTGTGGAATAAACTGCAAGGTAAAGTTCATGGCAACGACACTGGCATTTTCAATGTTTACATCATTGATATCACCAAGTTGCACGTCTACCGGTACGTCTGACCTAAAGCCTTTTAAATGCAGCTGACAACGTTCAACCATTGGTGCTGAGTTATCAATAGCAATGATTTGGCAGTTTTCTTTGTTGATATTTCGTCTCATACTCAGAGTTACTGCACCCAAAGAGCACCCTAGGTCATATAGGTTGGAATTACTTTGTGCAAATTGGCCAGCCAACTTTCCCATGTTGTTGACCATTGTGGCGTAACCGGGAACGGAACGCTGTATCATATCTGGAAACACTTCGACCACATTTTCGTCGAAGGTGAAGTCCTTAACTTTTTGCTCTGTGGCATAAATACTGTCTTTGCCAGTCACATTACTACTCTCATACAAAAATAATCTCGCTATTTTAGCATTTTATACTGGATAGTCAGTGATAAATTGAGTAGCTTGGCTACTATTAGTCATAAGAAGTAAAAAATGAGATAAGAAATGGCGAAAAATAAAGTGGTCAGCACAGAAGATATCCTATCAACATTATGTCACTCGGTTACAGAAGTTTTGTCTTCTGCAAGTGGCAATCAAATCGCTTTTTCGGCGATGGTACAAAAAATTACACGTACCTGTATGAGACCTGATATCGGTTGCTTTGTGTTGTTTGATGGCGGTTTTACTGGATTGGTTGTAACTAACTTTACAGCGCAAGCAGCGATGGAAGTCTATCAAGATTATATGCGTAATATGGGCATGCCTGAAAGTGAAATAGCGCAAAGTCATTTGTCGGATGATGTATCAAATGTACTAGGTGAGTTGATGAACCAAATTGTAGGTGATTTCACAAGCAAAGTACGAGAGCAGCTGCATACGTCTATTACTCAAAACCAACCTAAGATGATGGCAATCAACAAGCAAGTACAAATTTCTGTTGATACAACAATGGACCGACCTCAAGCAAGGCGTGTCACCTTCACAACGCAAGGTCAAAACATTTTCTATCTAGAGCTTGCCATGGATAAAACAGAGTTTATCAAGTTACATGACTTTGATATTTCTGAAGCTGTTGACCCGGATGACATTATCGCGAAACAAAATACGACATCGGCAAAAGCAAAGGCGGAAAAGCCAGCTGACACGCAAGAAGACTCGGCTGATGATGACTTTATGGCCGAATTGGGTCTGTAGCTAAATCTAAGATTAGCTATGCTCCTACACAGCATGGCTTTAAACTCATTCGTTTAAGCTATTGTCTGTTGCCGATTCAAGTAGGTCGTAGGCCTCTGAGAATTGAAAGCGAGAGACCATAACTTTTAACTCGTTGATTGTTTCTAAGTCTAGAGGCTCGTTTACCTCTAATTGCTCTACTAGTTCCGTCGCCTTCGAATCATATTCCTTCAAAGCTGTTGCAAAATCACTCAAAGAACAATGGTATGGTGCCACTTCAGGTGCGACTTTAATGCTTTTAATAACGGATACTTTTTGTTTGGTTGTCTGAAGGTGTGTTAAAAGCGTGTCGAGCATATCTACGTTAACATTGTCTTCCTTGATTTGTTGCTCTAGTTCTTCTGTTAAATCAGCTAGGTATGTCATTGACAGATTCGCGCCTGCACCTTTGACTGCATGCAGAATATGCAGTGCCAGTTCGTAATTGCCAATTTCAATGGCTTGTTTTAGGTTAATAATCTCTTCGATTTGCTCAAAAACAAACTTTTCAAGCAATTTGTAGTATATCTCTTCGTTACTGGCTGCGCGCCTAATACCCTCGACAACGTCAATACCAACCAATTCGATATCCTCTTTTGTGTTTGGTATTTCAGGAGCAGGAGAAGGGTCTTGGTAGGCGTGTGATTCAGGCGGGGTGTGACAGGTTACCTCTATAATCGCTTCTATTAGCCCCTCGACATCAATTGGCTTTGCGACATGACCGTTCATACCTGCGTTTAGACAGAGTTGAATATCAGGCCCCATCGCATTTGCCGTCATAGCCAATATAGGAAGTGTTTCAGGCGAAATGGACTCTCGTATCAGCTTAGTTGCCTGTATCCCGTCCATTACTGGCATTTGCATATCCATTAGCACGACATCAAATTGGTTATTAGTGACCTGTTGAATAGCTATTTCGCCGTTGTTGGCCACATTAACCTGTGCGCCGTGGAATGAAAGTATTTCAACGGCGATTTCTTGATTCACAGGTTGATCCTCAGCAACAAGGACATGGATGCCATTTAAACGTTTGTCAGGAATCTGCGCTGGGTGATGTGCTTTTGAACTCGGAGCAGATATGAAAGATGCTTGTAAACAATCCACCAAATTAGAAGGGTTTAGCGGTTTAAGTAACATGCTGTCAAACAGGGTTTTTTGTGCATCATTTAACGCGATATCATGGCCATGCGCGGTCACTAGCACAAAATGGCTCTTTATCCCGAGCGACTTTAGTTGCTTAACGGTTTCTAGCCCGTCTATATCAGGCATAAACCAGTCAATAAATATGATGTCGAACTTCTGACTCTGCTGCTGCAAATCTTTTATACAAGCACTGCCACTTGGAAAAGCGGTGGTTTTCAAGCCAAGACCTTCTAACATCTCAATAAGAATGTCTCTTGCATCCTCACTGTCATCAACAATGCACGCGTGCTTGCCTGTGAACTTATTTGAGTCTTGTAATAAAGTGGAAGCGTGATTATTGATGGTTAATGGTAGAGTGAAGTAGAACTCAGAACCTTTATCAGGTTCACTTTCTACAAAAATCTCTCCCCCGAGGAGCTTCACAAGTTGCTGAGATATTGTTAGCCCAAGGCCCGTACCACCATATTTTCTTGTTGTTGATGTATCTGCTTGCGAAAATGATTGAAAGAGCTTTTTCTGCTGTTCTTGATTCATGCCAATACCGGTGTCTTTCACAGAAAAGGTGAGTTTTGCCAGTTCGTCCTCTAAGCCCAGCATTGATATTGAGACTGATACACAGCCTTTCTCTGTGAATTTAACGGCATTTCCCGCCAAGTTGATAAGGACTTGCGATATTCTAAGCGGATCACCTAAATAATTAATAGGTAAATCGGTAGGTACGTTAAAAATAAACTCTAATTGTTTTTCTTGAGCTTTGATGCCAACAATTGTTGCCACGTTGTCGAGTACTTTGTCTAATTGAAAGGGAATGTACTCGATATCAATCTTACCAGCCTCAATTTTAGAAAAGTCTAAAATGTCATTGATTAATTTCAATAGTTGCTTTGCTGCGTAGTCAATTTTAGTTATGTATCCTTCTTGCTGAGCCGACAAATCAGTATTGAGTGCGAGGTGGGACATACCAATGATGGCATTCATTGGCGAGCGTATTTCATGGCTCATGTTTGCTAAAAACTCACCTTTTACCTGAGCATTTTTATCGGCTTCGTCTTTGGCTTTCAACATTTGACGTTCAAGTTCGTTACGTTCGGTCACATCTAAAAATGTACCAACAACTCCGCCTACTTCACCCAAACTATCAAAAAAAGGTGCTTCATAAACCACGAGCTCTCGCATTTCTTTTAGGCTGTTCTCCATTGATAAAGAGAAGGAGTGGGCTTCTTTTTGCTCGATAGTGTGCTTTGATTTCGACTCAAGGTAGGTGGCTGTCTGCATGTCAAAAACTTGATGTAAATGAGAATCAGAAACCTCAACTTCAAATTTGTCGATGAAGGCTAAGAAAGCCCGATTAACGCCCATAAAGATACCTTGTTTATCTCTATAGTAGGTTGGATTTGGTATGGCATTAATTATATGTAACGTGAGTTCCAAATGTGCAGCCAATGCATTTTCAGCTTCTATTTGTTTCTGCGTATTCTCACTCAGTCTCAGTTGTATACTTAAATCTTCAGAAAGTAGGTTTAGGCAGTGTAGCTGTGCTTCGCTTATCGGGCTTGTTAAAGCGACAACGGTGACGCCGGCTAACTCCTCATTTATTACTAAGGGCAAATACAGCACAGAGTGAAGAGCTAATGACAATTCATTTTTTGTAAGCATGGCTTGTGCTTTTTGGCTCAAAAAAGTTTGGATTGTTTTTTCTGATATGAGCCTTTGAATTTGCGAAGAAGATTCATCAAAAAAAGCGGGAAACCCTACACAGACTTGTTCTATAAACTCGTTGTTGTTATAGCTGTATATCGCAACGCTTGGCGCGTTAAAATTGTGAGCTAAAAAATTGGCTGTTGTGACTCTCATATCTTCGGGGTCAACGCAGTGTCTCACTTCACGTCCAAATGCATGTCTAATTTTGGCTATGTCTGCACGTTCATCCAAGCTTTGGTATGTGAGTGAGACGGCTTCAACAACGTCTGCAACTTCACCTTGTAGCCCTTTTGGTAAAGACACACCTCCTTGGGTTGGATTATTGATACAAAAAGCTTGGTGTAGAACATTGAATGGTGTTACCAAGCGCCTAGCTAAATAAAAATAAGCAGCGACTCCGATAAAAAGCAGGGAAACTAGGATAGAAGATAAGGACACTAATAACCTACCTTGTATAGCGTCAATTTGATTTTGCGTAATTATTATTTGCTGGTCGGTTTGATCCAAAGCCCGAAAAATAGCGTCAATACTGGAGCGATTAGCATTTTCAAATGCCTCTGTTTCTAAGTCGTATCTCGCCTGGTTAAGATCTCTGACCAGTGCTTCTTCTGCGACGTTGTAGAGTAGGTTGTAGTTATTTACAGCATCAATGGTCGATTTAGTGCTAATACTAGGTTGAAGGTGAGGTTGTAAAGACTCGAACTGTATTCTTAGACTAATTAGCTCTGCACTTGCGAGGCTACGGCTTGCGCTGTCTTTTTTATCGTTATAATTACTGAGGCTAAAGAAAAGCTCAGCGCGCATAGATTGCAGGTTAACAAAGGCTTCATGTTGATTGTTAATTGAATTAAAGCGCTGCATGTATTTAGACATATTACCATGCCAGATTAATAGCGAGATAATCCCTGCGCTTAGCAAGATTAAGAGTATTACAAAAAACGAATGAAACATTGTTTTTGTTGACATAACTTACTTTCCAAAACTTTACTAATATTAACAATAGACCGCCGAGGGTAATTAACAAGCGAAGTGATTACAGACGGTAAAAACGGAAGAACCGTAAGGAGTGTTTACATGGCGAACATCCTAATTGTTGACGATGTCGCAGAAAATCTACAGATCCTTCAGCTTATACTACGTAATGAAGGGCATAAGGTTTATGCAGCTATCAGTGCTGAGATAGCATTAACCATTGTTGGTGAGCATTTGCCAGACTTAATCATCTCCGATATAAAAATGCCACAAATGAACGGATTGGAGTTTTGTAAAGAATTAAAAAAAGCAGAAAGTACGGCACAAATTCCTATCATTTTTGTCAGTGCCCAAAGCGATACAGACAATATAGTAGCGGCTTTAGAAGTAGGTGGTGTGGATTATATAACCAAGCCCTTTAAACCTGCTGAAGTAATCGCGAGGGTAAAAACCCAATTAAAACTGATTGAGGCCCACAAGTTGGCTGTTCGTCAGCATTTATCTCATGTAATGAACCAAATGGTAGTAGGTGTTGCTCACGAGATAAATACCCCATTGGGCACCGCAATAACAGCTGTGACACATTTTGATGACATTTTACACGAACTAAGAGGCGCATTTGACGGCCAAATACTAAGTGCAGAGCAATTGTCGGATGGACTTGTCGACTCTTTAGAAAGTGCAAGGCTATGTGAGAGAAGCTTAATAAGGGTTGCAAAGTTTGTAAAAATGCTCAAAGAGATTGCACAAGTGGAACGGCCAAGTAATCCACGAGAAATTAAAACGAGCGGTTTTTTCGAGGGTCTGAAAGAGCGCTGGCAGGATGAAACTGTGCATTTGAAAGTTTGCACATATACGAGCACGATAATCGCCGATGATGAAGTTTTATCGACTGTGCTGGATAATTTGATTGCCAATTCTTTGGCACATGGCAAGCTAGACAATTCAAAGCCCATTACAATTGAAGTGGAAGAGGCGGAACAAGCCACGCAAATCATTTATTATGATCATGGCCAAGGGTTGAAAAACTTAACTGTAGAAGAATTGCTGAAGCCTTTTGTAACAACAAAAAGAGGAAACGCGGGTCATGTTGGGTTGAGTGCGGCAGTTACGGCAAACTTAATCACCAATGCTCTAAACGGTAGCTATCAGATTTTTGAAAAGGAGCGCGGGCTAGAGTGGGTGATTCAAATACCTCTAGGAGCTGATTGATCTGTGTCAATGAACTAGACTAATCGACAATAGGGCGGACATAAGTCCTTATATGTGGCCTCGTATTTCACTAAGCTCGCCGAGCAAAGATTTTATATCTTTATTCTAAAGGTTAATTATAAATAATTCTTCTAATTAATGTTTTGAATTGAAGTCACGCAATTAAATTGGTGGAACCATTATGCAACAGCTACCTACAGTTGATTATAAGTCAGAAGCAGCAGCAAAAGAATTTGTTGAGTCTCTACGTAACACAGGTTTTGGTGTTTTAAAAAATCATCCAATTCCTAAAGAGTTAGTTGAGTCTATCTATAAAAACTGGCAAGAATTCTTCTACACAGAAGAAAAGCACGACTTCCTATTTGACAAGGACACTCAAGACGGCTATTTTCCACCGGAAGTTTCAGAAGTCGCTAAAGGCTTTACTGTAAAAGATATTAAGGAATATTTTCACGTTTATCCAAAAGGGCGCGTACCTGCTCAGCTAGAAGCTGAAATTAGAGAGTACTATCGCCTTGCAAATGAATTTGCTGCTGAGCTATTAAGTTGGGTTCAAGCAGAATCACCAAAAGATGTACGTGCAAAGTTTTCGATCGATCTAAAAGATATGATCCTAGACTCAGATCAAACGTTATTACGCGTTTTACATTACCCGCCAATGACTGGTGATGAAGAGCCGGGCGCAATACGCGCTGCAGCACATGGTGATATTAACTTGTTAACTGTACTTCCAGCTTCAAATGAACCAGGTTTACAAGTTCAAAAGGGTGACGGCAGTTGGTTAGATGTACCTTGTGATTTTGGTTCATTAATCATCAATATCGGTGACATGTTACAAGAAGCGTCAGGCGGCTATTTTCCGTCTACAATTCACAGAGTTATTAACCCAACGGGTAAAGCAAGCGATAAATCTCGCATTTCATTGCCTCTATTTTTACACCCTAAACCAGAGGTGGTTTTGTCAGAACGTTACACTGCTGATTCATACTTGCAAGAACGCCTTTGTGAATTAGGTGTTAAATAACCTGCTGATAAGTAATAAAAAAACGGTCTTTTATAGGCCGTTTTTTTATGCCGTTTTTTTTGATAAAATCGATTTTTCCTGACAATTAATTTAAAGTGTGCAATATTAGAATTTCTCAAACTGGGGAAAAATAATAAAAAACTTAATGACAACGCTGTCATTTATTGTGTAACATCAAATCAACATGACTGAATACTGTGTCGCGATGAAATTCGCGTTCATATCTTACTTCTTAGGGGTCGCTTAATGATGGCTAAACAGGTTGAACAAGACCAGTTGTATATAGGTATCGATGGAGGAGGGACAAAGTGTCGAGCCACCATCTACTCGATGAAAAACGGCGTTTTGGGCACTGGTCTTGGTGGGCCCGCTAATCCACTTCATGGTTTTGAGAGAACAATTGAATCGATCATGGTATCGACACAATTGGCGTTGCAGGATGCTGGGCTTAGAATAGAAGCAGTACATAACCTCTACGCAGGTCTAGGACTTGCTGGTGTAAATTTACCAACTCTCCATGACAAAATTATGAGATGGGACCACCCATTTAAGCAAATGTTCTTAACGACTGATTTGCATACTGCTTGTATCGGCGCTCATGAAGGTGGCGATGGAGCTGTTATCATTACAGGTACGGGTTCATGTGGATTTGCAATGGTTGATGGCGTTTCTGTTAATTATGGCGGCCATGGCTTTGCACAAGGCGATATGGGCAGTGGCGCTTGGATGGGTCTTGAAGCGGTAAAAGCGGCGCTATTAGGCATTGATAAGCTTGGCCCAGAGACTGTATTGAGTGAAACATTAAAGCAACACTTTAATACAACGACAGCGATGGGTATTGCTGAGCAAATGGCAGGTAAACCTTCTAGCAGCTATGCACAATTGGCGCGCTTTGTACTTGCGGCAGCAGAAGACCAAGATGAAGTTGCGCTTCAAATTGTTGAGTCGGGCGCTAAGTACATCAGTAATCTAGCGCACCGCTTGATGGAAAATAATCCACCACGGTTATCAATGATTGGTGGCTTGTCAGAGCCCCTACGTAAATGGCTTGACCCTGAAATTGCAAAGATTGTTGAAACTCCAAAGCAGCCGCCTGAGATGGGCGCAATTTTCTTTGCAATCCAAAGTGTTGAGCAGCAGTCAGAAAAGGCGGTTTAAGAATGAAAAAATATTTGGCGAGTCAATTCTTTGATGGGCACAAATTAAAGCAGAATGTCGAATTTCTGGTTGTTGATAGTAAAATTTCTTACGCGACACAAGCTTCAGACTTGCAAGCTGAAAGACTAGAAGGCTTGGTAGCCCCCGGTTTTATTGATGTTCAAGTTAACGGCGGTGGCGGTGGCTTTTTCAATGCTGAGCAATCGGTAGACTGCTTGAGAACAATCGTGTCGGCTCATGCAAAGTATGGTTCTACAGCGCTGATGCCAACATTGATTACCGATAAAATTGAGGTGATGGAACGCGCAGCGGATGCAACAGCAAAAGCTATTGCAGCCAGTGAACCTGGCGTGGTTGGTATCCATTTTGAAGGCCCTCATTTGTCTCACCCTAAAAAAGGGACGCACAGTGAGCAATTTATTCGTCCTATCTCTGAACAAGAGTTTGCCGTTTATGCAAGGCAAGACTTAGGCATTAAGATGGTAACGCTTGCTCCAGAAACCGTACCTCTGGCAGATATAAAAAGGCTTATTGACCTTGGTGTCAAAGTGAGTATTGGCCACTCAAATGCTGACTTTGAAACCACAATGGCGGCGTTGGAAGTCGGTGTTGACGGATTTACCCATTTATTCAACGCGATGTCGGCATACACGTCGAGAGAACCAGGAGTTGTTGGCGCAGCGTTATGGGAAGATTGTGCTTGGTGCGGTTTGATTGTAGATGGACATCATGTACACCCTGCATCGGCAAAACTGGCTATCCGCTCAAAACAACGTGGAAAAATCATGTTGGTAACAGATGCAATGCCACCGGTAGGCACAGATGATATGGAGTTCGACTTCTTCGACGGTCGCAAGGTTATTAGGACCGGTGACAGATTAAACTCTACAACTGGAGAGTTGGCGGGCAGTGTATTAGATATGGCAAGTGCAGTTAGAAACACTGTTAATACGCTTGATATTACACTTATTGAAGCGCTTAGAATGGCATCTTTGTATCCGGCTCAGTATTTAGGGCTAAGTAATAAAGGGCATTTGTTAGAGGGTGCTGATGCGGACTTTGTACTACTAAATAATAGCCAAGAAGTTTTATGTAACTTCATTGGTGGACAACAAATTTAAAAGTTCCCTGGGTAAAAACCCCCGCTGCAGTTTAGCGGGGATTTTTTGTTTTTACAGGAAAGGTATTGATGACGAATAAAAAACAAAGGTTGACCTCACTCGACGCTCTGCGCGGGATGGACATGTTTTGGATCTTAGGAGGCCAATCTATTTTTGCTGCTATGTTTGTGCTGACAGGCTGGCAGGGGTGGAAACTTTTTGAAGCACACACATTGCATAGCCCATGGCATGGTTTTACTTTTTATGATTTGATTTTCCCTTTGTTCATTTTCTTATCTGGTGTAGCGATGGGTCTTTCGCCCAAGCGGATTAATCACCTGCCGCTTAATGAGCGAATGCCATATTATCAAAAGGCTGTAAAACGGCTGTTGCTGCTATGTGGTTTAGGGGTAATGTATAACCACGGTTGGGGAACAGGTATTCCACTCGCTTTGGATGAAATACGTTACTCAAGTGTACTTGGACGAATAGCAATCGCTTGGTTCTTCTGCGCAATGCTGGTTTGGCACACAAGTTTAAGAACAACAGGGCTTGTAGCTGTAGGAATATTGGTAGGTTATTGGCTACTATTGAATTTCATCCCGGTGCCTGGTGGAAACGCTGGTGAGTTAGCAGCACCTGGTACAGGTAGCTGGAACGCATGGTTTGATCAAAACTTGCTGCCTGGTATTACTTATCAAAATAGGCCCGTTGACCCTGAAGGGATTTTATCGGGTGTACCGGCAATAGTGAACGCGATAGCAGGTGTATTTGCAGGTCAATTGATAGCAAAAGTAGATAAGCTTGGTCAGTGGAAAGTCGCAGGGTACTTATTTGCGGCAGGCGTTATGAGCGTAGCATTGGGTTGGCTATGGGATATACAGTTCCCGGTCAATAAGGAGCTATGGACTAGTTCGTTCGTACTTGTGACGATAGGATGGAGTGCAATTCTACTGGCGGTGTTTTATGCGCTTGTTGATATTTTGAATGGCCAGAAGTTTGCCTACCCATTTGTCATTATCGGTGCTAATTCAATCATTATTTATTTGGCATCTAGCTTAGTCAACTGGGAGTTTGTGAGCCTAAGTGTATTTGGTGGGTTTGTTAACGCTGTAGGGGCTAGCTGGCAACCGCTCATGTCTGTGATAGCACTGTTACTGGTACAGTTGCTTGTACTGCATTGGATGTATAAACGCAAAATATTCGTTAGTGTTTAATGAATAACAATCACCTAAAAAGCGGTTGATTAGAAGCAGCCGCTTTTATTGGCACAAAAAAAATACAAGTTTTTCTCACTTTTACTTTACAAAGCTCTTTTTTCTGATGATAATGACAGCGTTGTCATAATGGTAATAACCTAATACAGTGTATCCCAATTAGGTTTTGATCTGACCTTGTTTTGATTGCACGCGAAGCAAGGCTCAGATCCCATTTTTCTTATTTTTTCTCAACATTGAGCTTTAATATCATGCAAATAGTAATTCTAAAAAATGTTGCTGAAGTCGCTGCTTATGGTGCAGATATATTCGCAAATCAGTTAAACCGTAAAGCAGAATCGGTGTTGGGTTTGGCTACTGGTTCTACACCTGTGGCGCTATATCAAAATCTGATTGAAAAGAACCGCAGCGGAGAAATCAGTTTTAAAAACGCTGTCACTTTTAATCTAGATGAATACCTTGGCCTTGAGGGCAGTCACCCGCAAAGCTATCGATACTTCATGAATGAACAGTTGTTCAATCATGTTGATATTAATAAAGACCATACACATGTGCCTCCAGGTAATGCGAAAAACCCTGTAGAAGCATGCCAAGAGTACGAAGCGCAAATCGTTGCAGCGGGTGGCGTTGATGTCCAGCTGCTAGGTATTGGTCGCAATGGTCATATCGGATTCAATGAGCCTTCATCTGGCCTTACATCAAGAACGCGTGTTAAAACGCTAACAAAAGAAACGATTGACGATAATGCACGTTTTTTCTCCGCTGATGAGTATCAGCCGCATTTATCTATCACGATGGGTATAGGAACAATCCTTGATGCTAAGAAGGTTGTTTTGTTAGCGACTGGTGAAAACAAAGCAGAAGCAATCAAAGCGACTGTAGAAGGCCCTTTGACGGCGTCATGTCCAGCTTCTGCACTGCAGTTGCACCGTGATGCAGTGATTGTTATAGACGAAGCGGCAGCAAGCAAGTTAGAGAATATTGAGTTTTACAAGCACATTGAAGCTGAAAACCAAAAGCTTCAAGCACACCTTGCCTCTCTGTAGTGTGAGATCACACTGTAGTTTTAAAGCCCGAAAGGGCTTTTTTTTTGCCTGAACTATTGGCAAACCCGACGACTATTGTTAGCTTTTCTTCTTAGCAAGTAAGAGCAAAACAATCGGGTAATATTTATGCGATTATTAGGGCAATTAGGTAATTGCGCATATACCTCTCTTTTGTAGACACCTGCTAGTTTTAATAACAATAATGAAACTAAATTAAAAAGGACAAGCATTTGTTGTACTACACACAAATGACGCTAGATAGGGCGTCTGCACAGCGTAAAGACAAAAATTGGTTACTCACTCAATATGGTGAACGTAGCCGTTGGCTATTGATCCATAACGACCAAAATCTTTTTTCCCATGACCTGTCCGAATTAGCATTGTTACAACAGTCCCAGATAGAACAATTTGATAAAAATAAAGCAGTATTTTTAGGCAAAGACGATGAGTTTTCGTATTTTGCACTAGACGTATCAGGTCTTTTAATCGATGAATTACAAAAACACTTGAGCCTGTGCACAGACGACGGTCAAGACGGCGACTATAAATTTGCCGATATGAGAAAAGTCGGTCCGAGACTAGAGCAAGTTAGTGCTTCTATCGGGGTTTTAGCAAGAGGGCTATGTTACTGGCATAAAACTCACCGTTTTTGTGGCCGTTGCGGTAGTGAAAACTTCAGTGTTGAGGCTGGACATGCTCGCTTATGTACAAATAAAGAATGTAAGCATATGACATTCCCAAGAACAGATCCTGCGGTCATCATGTTAGTTAAGCACACTTTTTCCGATGGTGTAGAGCGATGTTTACTTGGTCGCCAAGAAACCTGGCCCGAAGGCGTATATTCAACTTTAGCTGGGTTTGTTGACCCCGGAGAAACGCTCGAACAGGCGGTTGCACGTGAAGTAGAAGAAGAGGCGGGTGTTAAAATTTCTGATGTGCAGTATTTAGCGTCACAGCCATGGCCATTTCCATCTTCATTAATGCTTGGTTTTATTGCAACAGCAGAGACAACAGATATTTTTGTAGAACAAGACGAACTCGAGCATGCGCAGTGGTTTTCTAGAGAGGAACTCGACAAATTTGCGCAGTGGGGAGATGACACGCCTGGCTACAAGCTTACAAGACCAGATTCAATATCACGTTTTTTAGTTGAGCATTGGCGTCAACTACCAGAAAAAGAGTAAACAATGAAAAAGAATACTAAGTTAGCGAGCGCTGGGCGCAAATCGCAATATACGCAAGGTGTAGTTAATCCAGTCGTTCAACGTGCGTCGACCGTTGTGTTTGACTCTGTCGCGGATATGCACGAAGCCATTAAAGAACGTGGCAATCGTACGCTATTTTATGGCCGTAGAGGAACCAATACACACTACGCGCTGCAAGATGCCATCACTGAGCTTGAAAATGGTGCTGGGTGCGCATTGTACCCAAGTGGTGCGGCAGCAATAAGCCAAAGTTTACTGTCATTTTTAAAGACAGGTGATCACATGTTGATGGTTGATACGGCTTATGAGCCGACCCGAGATCTGTGTGACAAAATATTAGCAGGACTTGGGATTTCAACAACATATTATGATCCAATGATTGGTGCTGGTATAAAAGATCTTATTCAAGAGAACACCAAAGTGCTATTTTTAGAGTCTCCTGGTTCAATCACCATGGAAGTTCAAGACGTACCTGCATTGGTTAAAGAGGCAAAGGCAAATGGCCTTATCACAATGCTAGATAATACCTATGGAAATGGCTGGCATTACAGACCGCTAGATCATGGCGTAGACATCAGTATCCAAGCCGCAACCAAATACATTGTAGGTCACTCAGATGTAATGATGGGCGTCGCCGTTGCTAGTGAGAAATACTGGCCAATTTTACGAGAAAACTCGTATCTTCTCGGCCAATGTACATCTGCAGATGATGCATATTTGGCATTGAGAGGGTTGCGTACAATGCCGGTTCGCCTGCAGCAACATGAGAAAAGTGCGCTTACGGTAGCTAACTGGCTTAGTGATCACCCACTTGTTGACCACGTTCGCCATCCAGCGCTACCTACGAACCCAGGACATGAGTTTTTTAAGCGAGATTTTGATGGCAGCAATGGTTTGTTCTCATTTGTTATGAAGTCCGGAAACCAAAAAGCAATCAACCGGTTTTTAGATAGTCTTCACCATTTCAAAATGGGCTTCTCTTGGGGTGGGTACGAGAGCTTGGTGACTGCAAGCCGCACAATGGCTGCATTGCGTACAACCACCGGTTGGGAACACGGGCCGATAATTCGTTTGCACATTGGGCTTGAAGATGTGGAAGATCTTATCGCAGACTTAGAGCAAGCGTTAAAGGTGTACGAGTCGCACGTTTAATTCAACAGAATAAAGGGAGCTTACGTGCTCCCTTTATTACTTATAGACTTTGAGCGTAATGGTAAAGCGCTTTTAAAATTGAGACTTTCTTTTCGTTCCCTTCATGCTCGTAAACGAGATTTTCGAGAGTGAGCATAAAATCCTGGGCATTGATAGACGGGTTGTCTTCACCATGCATAAGCTTACCCTGACAATACTTGCGCCAAGTTTCTAGCTCAGATTGAGATAAACTTTCAGGCCAGTTTCTTGCTCTATATCTAAACAATAAAGTATGAAACTTAGGGTCTTCAAAATCTAAAGATAAGCTACTTAACTCAACGGGTGAGGAATTGCGAACGATAGCGAGCTTAGCTTTATCAGCCTTACTTATAAAGCCATTATACAGTTGGTAGTCTGGGTTAGTTGTGTCACTAAAGTCTCTCTGATCTGCAAATACTTGAGATACCTTATCGCGTAATTCAGGGTGAGATTTTAAGAACTTTAGATGCTCTAAGCATCGCTCTCTGTCTATTCTCAAACGAGCTGCATTTTCAGGTAATAATGTTTTTGCAGGTGCTAGAATCGGGCACTTATTAATGTGAACGAGTTTTAAACCAATAGGAAGTTCGCCTTCTTCAAGCTCAGAGTGTTTTGTGTATAAACGAGCTCTTAGCTCCTCAACTGACAGATCCATCAACACACTTGGGTTATGTGTTAGGTTAAAGCATACAACTGCATTTTTATTGACCGGATGAAAGCTCATCGGTGCAATCCAAGTTGTACAACCCTGTGTAGCAGGAATTCGTGATGAAGTGTGTACTAAAGGCTGCATATTAAACACATCGACTAGTTCAGTTAATGCCTTTTTGGTACGTAAGTTAAAGAAAAACTGATATAGCTTTGGTTGCTTTTCTTTAATTAACTTAGCAAGCGCAATGGTTGCTGTAACATCGCTCAGAGCATCGTGCGCTGCACTGTGCTCTATGCCATTGGCAACGGTGAGTTCTTCAAGTCTAAAGCTTGGTGAACCATCTTCTTTCAAAGGCCATTCAATCCCTTCTGGGCGCAGTGCATAACAGGCACGCACAAGGTCAATAATATCCCAACGGCTATTGCCGTTTTGCCATTCGCGCTCATACGGGTCATAGAAATTACGATATAGGCTGTAACGGGTAACTTCATCATCAAATCGAATGCTATTGTAGCCAGCAACACATGTATTTGGCTTTATAAACTCAGCATGGATTTTAGCCATGAACTCGCTTTCAGATAGACCGTGTTTAAGCGCATGTTGCGGTGTGATACCTGTGATTAAACATGCCTCAGGATGTGGTAAATAATCTGGTGCCGGCTGGCAATATTCAATAAGAGGTTCACCAATAATATTTAAGTCATAGTCAGTCCGAATTCCAGCGAACTGGCTTGGCCTGTCTTTTTGAGGGCTTGCCCCCCAAGTCTCATAATCGTGCCAATAGATAGTTGGGATATTTTCAACATTTTCTTTTGTATGTAATTTATTGTTTTCTTTCATAAAGTCGTGAGCTATCTATTGTGCTTTAGTGATTGGTTTCTGACGCATGCATAGTAACACATCTGAAAAGTAGCTTCGATTCATAATCAACTAAGTGCAGTGGATTTCGGATTTGAGTAATGAATCGCCCCGGGTTTGCCAGAGGCTCAATAACTTGAGAAACTGGGACAAATGGGTTGATACGTCGATATTTCCCCAAAAAACAGATTTTTCGACTATAACTGATAATGAACTACAAGAAGTAGTATACAAAATTAACAGTCGCCCAAGAAAGATTTTAGATT
>NZ_AUXT01000207.1 GCF_001625595.1 Pseudoalteromonas luteoviolacea NCIMB 1942 | reverse complement strand
TGGTTCGCTGCACGCTTACTGTAGAATTACTCGTTTCTAATAATTTTTCACTGTCGTATCAACGGTAACCGAGTTCTTAATTTAATTCAATCGTTTAGTCATTTTCTACTTTAAGCATCATTTTCATTTTTAAGAGGGGCTTTATGGGGTTTGGAGGCGGTTTTATGTGGCTTGTTGAGACTTCGGAGGGCACCCCACTCTTAGTGTATCGTGTTTCGCAATTTTTCTAGGTTATGCACTAAGCAATACAGTTTCCATTGCCCATTCACCTTCTTTTCTCCTCGTAAAGTCAATTTATTCATCCCTTTATTCACTTTGATATTTCCGAATACGGGCTCGATACATCCCAGTCGCTTACTGTATGTCCTTCGGCCCTTTGGGCTGTCTATTTTGACTTTCATTTTATCAATGTAGCTTCGCTTTTTACGCGAGTCATCATTTTTAAACTATACTTGCCTCCCTATTTTAATCGGGGGGTTTCGCATGCATTGTGCTTGTTATGTGCTTACCCTTGATCAAAGGATAAGAAATTAATACATTCTTCGTTTCCCCAAAAAACTGACCAGCTATTTACATCACTCCATTCTATGAAATAGATAGCGGTACCTTCGTCCACCACTGTTTGAAAATCCTTCTTTTGGGACTTGATGAATGTTGAAGCTGCCGAAATAGGAGACTCAGACTGTTCTTCGCAATCAACCAACCAATCAAAATCTTCGGCCCATTCCGGGTGTTTAGCAGCCTGTTCGGGAGTTTGAAGTACAAAGTACTTTCGGATATTTTCCCAGCTGCTTGGTTCTGCAACAAATCTCGCAGAAACCTTGTCGTGAACACCTGTTCCCCCTTCATAAAGACTAATATCGTAATAAAGACCTTTTTTACAAGGCTGAAACTTCAAGTAATTCGATAATATTTTTACACCCTTACTCTTTAAAAAGTCGGAGGATTTGTATCGGTATTCCTTACCGTCATAATTTCTCATAGATAATAATCCGAACTAGAACCGCACATAACGCCTCAGTTAAAAGGCAAAATTTGGTTGGCTATAATGTGAAGCGGAGCGAAACCAGCCAACTTAATTTTGTCCGCTTTTAAACTGTTTGTTATATGGCTTAATCACCAATGTAATTTTTAAATATGGCTTCTAAAGAAATTGAGTTTGGATGCTTAAGGTCAAAACTACGATAGTACATTTTTATATATTCTTCTGTTGAGCATAATGGTTTCGAGACTTGAGCAGGAGTATTGTGAATCGCATCCATTAAATCAGCAACTAGCTTTGAGTCTAGAGTGTTTGACCGCTTAAATAGTCCAAACAACGTAAAACGTTTAGAACTTCTAGTTTTAAAACCAAGTGAGCGAAGATAAATGGTTACCTGACTCATAACCTCTAAGTGAGCTAAAGCATCTTTATTTAATCTTGAATCCAACACTTAACCTCAATTGCCATATAACGCCGTTATAACCAACCCAGCGAAGGTCCAGCCAGCTTGCTGGCGATGGTTGATAACCTTGTTAGAAATTTACTTGAATTACAGATATTCTTTGGCGGCCATTTAAGCAATCATTTGCATCAATTGAAACCCACACCTCAACCGTTCTCGACGAGGCTGCTGCTGCCAATAAAGCTGAATATATTTGTGCGTATGAGGCAGCGTTTCTATCGATTGCGAGCGTGTCAGAGCTCGTGCACGATAGATTCTTTATATTTACGCTACCTTCTGGATCAACATAAGTGATACCCGTTTCATCGCTGACTCTAATCGCATCAATTGAGTACACACCTGATGACACATCCGCACCGTACACACCTGACGAAAGTAGGCCAAGGATGCAAGCTACATTTATAAAATACTTTTTCATAATTCTCCCAATAGTTGTGACGATTTCTAACGAGCCTGTAGATTTACTCGTTTTTAATTTATTACTCTTAATCAGCAAACCATAACTGAGTTCATATTTTGATTCAATCGTTTAGTCTGTTTTGAGTTGAAATTTTAAATCGACGTTTTAGATGGGTTTTCTTGTGGTTTCTGTGGGGGAGTTGCTTCTTTTTTAAGGT
>NZ_AUXT01000206.1 GCF_001625595.1 Pseudoalteromonas luteoviolacea NCIMB 1942 | reverse complement strand
CGATTACCCGTTTGATATTCGCTCGTTGGCGTCTGCGTGATGGTATAGCCGTCCGAATTAGATTCCCGAAGTCCTGTAAAACTAAATGCGCCATGCTCATTTGTCTTTATTGAAACGTCTACTTTTAAGCCATATTTATCAAAACCACTGAGCTTTACTGTGTCACCAATTAATGGTGAATCGATTGCTTCTAATACACCATCTTGATCAAGATCTAAAAACACCGTGCCACTTACGCTTTGATTTCCTTGGGTAAGCTCAGAAAATGAGTGTCCTTGTGATGCAAAACCTGACGTCATCACAATACCCGAGATAAGGTCACTGCCTTCGCTATTCGCGATCACAACACCAGATTTCGCCTCTTTACCGTCTATATAACCAGCAAGAGCTGCTTGAGCAGGCTGTGAAAGCTGGTAGGTACCTGGTAACAAGTCATAAAAGGCAAACTGCCCACTAGCGTCAGTCGTCGCACCTTGCTGAGCGACTTTAGCACCACCTGTGGTCACGCCATCTAACAGTATTTCAATTCCTGATAATGGTTGATCGAAGTTGCTATCAAATACACCATTGTTTAGTGCATCAAAAAATACGCTGCCTGAGATTAACCCTTGAACAACCAAAGTGGTGCTCGTTGCACGGTTGTTTAGCTTGTTGGTATCAAACCCTTGCGTTTCTACCCATGCCTCATTAATCACTAAATTATTAGATGGCACGGCATTTAATTTCACAGGAATGTTGATTGAAACCGCCTCATTCATTTGAATGAGTGCGATATCACAACGTATCAAATCGGTGATCGAGCCAGAGTTAGGTGCTGCCGCCCTACTAGTAGTACAACTCCCGGAACTAATCGTTGGCGTACCGGCAATACTCAAATAACTCGGTAAATAGTCATAAAATACATTATCAGCGCTGTCTCCAGGGCCTGAATTACTAAATGTAAACTGATAGTTGAATTGGCTGCCTAAAGCGACTTTATCTAAAGAGGCATTTTTTGTTAGCGCTAGGTCAACAGCAATACGAATCGACGTTTTTTCACTTTCATTGTTATTTGCGGCGATTAAGTCCTTTTCATTTGAAAAAATAGTCGCGCTAGTTGTTGCAACTTCGCCAGTTGTCGAGGGGCGCGACAATATCTTGAAGAACATATAACGAGTATAAATAGCAGACTGTAATCCGGTATTCTCCAGCAATTCATTTTCAGCAAGCGACGAACTTGTATTCTCGGGGCCTAAGCAGTTAAAGGTGGTTTCTTGATTGAATGTCAGATTTTGATTAATGCAGCGCGCCGTCGCGGCATTACATGTGCTACTAGAGCTGCTATCGCATAAAAATTGTAGTTGTTTACTACTGCTGGCAGGTGAAATAGAAAAGTTATAACCCACACCACTTGCTACAGATGTTTCGCCGTTATTGTCAGTCAAATACTCTAGATCGACCTTATATACAATGACGTTATCAAGTGTGGCAGGGAATGATCTGGGTTCGGGAAACCAGCCAAGTGGGTCACTGATGTCATTATTTTCAATTTTTAAATTAGCCTCTCGTATCTCTACGTTAAGAGACTTGCTAGACTGATTGTTGGCACTGTTGCTATCTAATGACATAGAAGCAGCAGACAATTTACTAGTACTGCTTAATATCCAATCCAACCGATCTGACGCACTCTTTGGACGCAGCGAAACCTCAACACTTTGCACTTCGTTACTAGCAAGTGCACCGATCTCACAACGTACGGTTTTGGTCAATTCTGTGTAGCTACAAATACTACTTTTTCCTGCCCGAGAAAACGTACTACTGATAAATTGATATTCTTTTCCAGTTGGGACATTGAATGTGTGTTCTAAAACAACATTGCTAGCGGCAATTGCACCAATATTAGCAATGTGTATTGTTTGTAATGCAATATCGCCACTGAGCACTGTAGGCTTAGCATAAGAAACATTAGTTACTGCCAGATCGTAAAGCGACTGAACCGTTGTTGTCACATTTGAGGTATTATTTGCATTGTTTGAGTCTATGTGTGTTGCCGATAATACCCGAGCCACATTAGTCACTTGATTGTTCGTCGCAACAAAGGGTCTTGAAACAGTCAGAGGAATAGTAACACCGTCACCAACTGCAAACCTTTGGTTGGTATTTAAGTAACAAGTTACTTTTGTTTGCGTATTCTCAAACTCTCCTGTATCAGAGCGCGCACACCTAAACTCTGCTCCTCCATCACTATTGACCTTAGTAGGGAAGACGATCCCAGTTTGATTACTGCCTTCTCGAGATTTAAAAGTGGCAGCAAAAGTATCTTCGATGATGAGCGACTGGTTATCTTCTGCCACGATTTCGGAACCAGATAAGTTTCTTACTTCCAGTTGATAACGGATCTCAGATTGCGCAGTAGTAAGACTTTGGGTATCAGCCGTTTTAGTAATGCTCAGATCAGCTGATTGCGCACTCTTAATGGTTTGTGCTGCGCTCGCCAAACTAGGCGCACCACCAGCATCAATCACCTTAGCAGTATTGGTTAAGTCACCAACTCCCTGCGCTTTTGTAGTGATGGTCAACACTGGTGTAATGCCAGTCAATGCAATACTACTGCCGTCATGATTTTGATATAAACAGGTAACTGTGTTGCCACTAGCACCGCACGTCCAGTTGGTGCCATAGCTGCCAGTTGCAACAAAGACCTCGTTATTTGATAGCTCATCCGTCACGGTGACTTTACCTAACGTCGAACTATTGCCGTTGTTCGTCACTGTGATCTTACTTAAAATTTGACCACCCTGCTGGACCAAGCTTGTGCTGCCTGTCGCCGCAGACGTTTTAACTTTCGAAATCGCAAAAGAGACTGGGTTTCTCGGGTGCAATCCCCAACCCTGAAAAACGGCTGATGATTCTAGTGCATTATTTACATACAAGGTTGCAGTATTTTTCGGGCGATAATTACTCTCAGTTCCGACATAAACAGGAGAACGTGCTGAAATCGTTATCTCTATAACTTCATTGGCACCTATTTGAGAACCATTACACGTCACTTCTAGATTTGAGATGCTGCACCAATCCGCTACAGATTGCCAAACGCCATTTGCTTTTTTGCGCGTTGAAGTCGAGAGCGGTACATATCCAGAGGTTTGGTTGAAATCATCTATAACCTTAATGTTATTTGCGGCCCCCCCTCCTGAATTAGTAACAAGAATAGTGTAATCGAACACTTTCCCCATATAGTTAATATTGCTGTCCCAGTTCAAATTGGTTGCTTTGGTGATGCTCAAATCCGCAGCTAAATCCAACACGGAAAAACTGGCGGTTGTGCTGTTTGATTCTCGGTTGCCATGGGAAACCGTGGCCCGATTCACTGAATTTGCAACGGCCTGCAGCGCTTTAACTTTTACATTCAACTGCCAAGTTTGGCCCTTGGCAAAGGTATTGGATTTAGGCGTACAACTTAACGAACGACTGTCTCCCGCATTGAGAGCACAGTCAAAATGATTAGAGGTGTAACCTACAAAACTAACATTACTTGGTAAGCTGTCCACCAACTCTTCAATTGTTGTTGTTGTTTCTCCGGTGTTAGTTACCGAAATATTGAAGTCAAATTCGTCTCCAACTAAATAGCTCTTATTCGCCACCAAAGACTTAGCTATAGATACGAAAGAAGTTTGTGCAAGGCTCGTCGCGATACTAGCACTGGCTTGATTGTTACTGGTATTTAAATCCACCTCGTTAGCATTTACTTGAACGCTGCTTGTAAATGTTGCCTCACTCGTAGGCGCATTCGCAAAGACCCTAATAACAACGCTGTCATTTTTAGCCATCGCGCTTTGTGATTGACAATTGACAGAGAGGTTCGCGGTGTTACATATCCAGCCTACAGGTGCTTGGGCAACAACATTAGTCATACCTGTGGCCAAACTCAAACTCATTTTGGCTGGGTTAACAGCACTTGGGCCTAAGTTAGATACCGTCACATCATAGTAATGACGTTCATCAGGCGATAAGCTCAATGGCTCCCACCAAGAGGGCGTGCCATCTGATTTATACTGCTTCAAGATCACACTTAAATCAGCATTGGGGTTCACTTGGGTGTTTACAGATGCTTGATCATTTTGCGAATTTAACTCTGCTGTATCACTTTTTATGCTGCTAGAAGCCGTGACCGTACCACTGCTTATTTCGCTGACCTTTGCTTGAATGCTGATGGTTGACGAAGCTTCTGCTGCCAAGGCAGCCACTTTACAGTTAATGGTTTGTGTCCCCGAACATTCCCAACCATTAAGCGTAGAAGGTGACGCATTTTGCCAACTGGTAAAACTCGGTAAGTTGTGTGTCACCACAACATTAGCCGCAGCATCAGGTCCATGGTTTTTAACTGAGATTTGGTAGGTAAATATTTTGTCCAGATAAACCGCAGAAGGGTTTGAAATCAAAGATGTCACAGCAAGATCAACACCTGCAATAATGGAGGTATTTTGCGTCTCTGTATTATTTAATAGCTTATTACTCGACTCGTTATCTGCACTGATTCTGACACTAGGCTCGATCGTATCCCCCGTCTGTGCCGACGTTTTTATCGTCACTAATAGGGAGTTGCTGACTCGACCTGATAGTTTACCAACTGGGCAGTGTAACTTGGTTTTTGTTTGGCCATTTTCTAAATAGCTTTGTTCCGAACAGGCTTTGGAGCTTGATACAAAGCTCGTCGTTTGTGGCAAGAAAAACTCCACCACAACATTGTTTGCAGTATCTTCTTCTGAATTGGTAAATTCAAGGTTATAACGAACCTCACCACCACGTGGCACCGTGGTATCTAAATCTTCAAATGTGGATATTTGTAGATCCACTGCATTGGCTAGTGCACTAAACAGCAGAAAAAAGAGTGAGACTAACGAAAATAACAACTGCTTCAATTTCAATAACCCGAACAATAAAGGAAACTCAATCCGTTTCCAATATAGTACTAATAAAAATGGATTAGAATTCTATTAAATCTGGTTGCTGTAATCCAGTGTAATTTCCCTGAAATAAAAACATTTGTAAATGACACTAAAGCATTAGCCAATTAAAAATACTTTTGTTTGCTTCCAAACATTCAAGCTACGACTTTAGAATGATAGTCAGATAACCTTTTAGCACTTCGTTTAGCTATGCCATGTAGTGCCTGCCAGTCAATATTAGCCGAATCAAACATAGATAAACGCACTTCTTGTAATGCCACATGCAGTGCACGCATTCCCAAAGAAGAAGCCTCTTCTTCTAAGTGAATTAACTTCTCTTCGAGCGCTTCTAGTGCTTGAATATCTGCCAGCCCCCTCAATTGAGCAAACTCATAGTCTAATCGATCACTCAGATACATCAGCTTGGTACTGAGTATTTGCGGCTCTAACGTCCCCGCTAACTGCTGAATGATAGTAAGGTCTAATAAATCATGCTCAGCCATGGAACTCTTGGTTGGCAAAAGTAGCTTAGATAACAATTTTTCTAATTGTGGTAATACAATCGGTTTAGCTAAAAAGTATTCTATACCTGCCGAAAAATATGCTTGCTGCGACTGTTCATCCACATCTCCAGTTAAGGCTATTACTTTAGGAGGGAAAGGTAAATTCAATAGCTTAAATACTTGCCGATACCAATCTAACCCATGGCCATCACGCAGATGCATGTCCAAGAAAACAAGATCAAAGTGCATGATTTTCAATGCCTGTTCGGCTTCAGCTAAAGTCGAAGCAATCTGATAATTTAACGCCAATGAGGATAAAAAGTGTTTGATGATCTCTTGATTTAAGAGGTTATCCTCTACAACCAATATATTTCCTGAAAGCTGCGAAATCGAGAGGTGCTCACGCCCTTTTGGCTTTTGCTCAATTGCTTGTTCAGATACACTTAAAAGCTCGATATCGAAATAAAATAAGCTGCCTTGACCAAGCTCACTTTTAACTTCTAGCTTTGAGTCTAAAGTCTGCAGCAATTGCTGACACAGCACTAATCCCACTCCAGCACTTTGTGCGATAGAAAGTGCTGGATCCGCTGAATCAAACGGCCTAAACAGTTGTTCAATTTGAGTTTTATCCATGCCTTCGCCAGTATCTGCAACTTCGAATCTCAGTATTGCACTTTGAGACTTCTTGCTCAGTAAGCTCATTGCCAGTGTTACTTTGCCTTGATGCGTATATTTAATGGCATTTGATAATAAGTTTTTGATTACCAAACCCAGCGTATCTTGGTCGACTAAATACTGTGCTTCCGATGCCACACCTGTAGATCTTGCTTCAAGCACAACATTTTTACCTTGCACAAGTGGCTTAAACTGGCCCATTAATTGTTCAATAAACTCTGGTAATGCTGTCGCGGTTTGTCTCGATGCCTTGCCACGAGCATTCAATAATACTTGATTGGCCAAGTCAGCCAGTGACATGGCTGTTGAGATGATCACATCACAATACTGCACATACTTTTGTGGCTCCCTCGGCGCTTGCTTAATCATTTCAGCATGCCCCACAATGGCATTTAGCGGGGTTCTTAATTCATGACTTAACAAGGTTAAAAACTGCTCCTTTTGTTGTGTCTCCTCTTTTGCTCTTTGAGTCACATTGGCTAGTAGCTGCTCTTTCCGGCAGCTACACAGCAGACATAAGGAAAAGCACAAAATGAGTGGCATCACGATGACGGACAAAGAAAAGAATTGATTCATCCAATTGTTCGTCCCCAAAGTATCACTGTGTTCATAGTTACCAAGCATGCTTAGTCGCAAAGTAAAAACACTCAACAAAGAGATACAGGCAAGTGCAAAGGTCCAATGTGCAGGAGAAAAGCCAGTAAACGACTTACCTTGCCCAGCCCAAAGCGCACGCAAACATAGCGTCATCGCTAACAACCACACGAGATAATTAACAACGACACGCACTAAAAAGCTGGCATCAAAAAAGGTGAAATAAATAAAACTGGGAAAGAATATAAACGCGAGCAAATACCAAGGCCAATTATTCACCCGCACAACAAAAAACCTTTCAACTCCGCGAGTTAACATAAATAATCCTAACAAAATTAAAGTATTAGGAATCATAATTGACCAAATAGGAGGCAGCGTCTGCCAAGACTGAAAAATACAGGCGATAGCAGCACTCAGCACAAACCCAAACCACAAACGCGTGCCAGCGATACGCTTATGTATAAGCCAATTTACCATCATAAACACGGCACATACACAGGTCGTCAATGCTAATATTTTGAGTAGGAGTTTTGGGTCGCCCATCAAGAATAATTACAATATGTTAATCAATAACTAGTATTATATTACTAACTGCATACATGAATAAATAGGGAAATACACTTACTAAGAAAAAATCAGCGCTTATAGCCACCCTTTTTGCCTAGCAATACGCGCAGCATCCACTCGGTTTGTTGCGTTAAGTTTTGCAATGGCTTCTGAGAGATAGTTTCGCACAGTGCCATCACTTAAAAATAACTGCTGAGCGATTTGACTCGTTTTCAGCCCTTCACTGGCTAATCTCAAAGCTTTACGCTCTTTATCCGAAAGCGGATCTTTTTCGTCAAGCGCATTCATTGCCAGCTCCGGATCAATGACTTTTTGGCCCATCGAAACCTTTTTCAGCGCATTAATCAAGTATGCACTCGGGGCTTCTTTGAGTATAAACCCCTTAACACTGGACTCCATAGCACGGCGAATATAGCCAGCTCGTGAAAACGTAGTCATAATGACAAACTTAATGTGTGGGTATAGAGCTTCAACAGCTTGCGCCAGTTCAAGTCCAGTAATGTGAGGCATTTCTATATCGCTCAATACTATGTCGACATCGCAATGGTTTAGCATGTCTAGTGCTTGTTGGCCGTCCTCGGCTTCACCGACAACTTGTATATTCGGCTCCAAAGACAATAACGCTGCGATGGCATTTCTGACCAGAGCTTGGTCTTCTACCACTAGTACTTTCATTTTCTATATCTCCTTTCGCGGTAACTGTGCCACCAGCTTTAGCCCATTTTCCGCTCGTAGGTTAAAAGAGCCACCTAACTCTTCAATTCTGGACTTAATGCCGTTTAAGCCATTGCCCCACACAACTTTCCGTACTTCGCCATCATCACTAAGTATAAGTTTATGATGCTGTTCGCTCGCGCTTAATGAGATGGACACTTTATTGGCGCTGCTGTGCTTAAGGACATTGGTAATAGCTTCTTTAGCAACAAAACACAAACAACTCTCTTGCTCCGGCGTTAGTGTAACCTGCTGAATATCAAGCTCAACCAATACGCCTTTGTCTTTCAGCCTCGACGCCATTACTTCTAATTGTGCGCGAAGCCCAAGCTGTTTCATACCCGATACCGCTTCTCTCACTTCTGATAGTGCGGTTCGTGCTAGCTCAGCAACCTCTTGGGTTTCATGTCGTGCCTTGTCATGACATCCGGCATCAATAAATTTACCTGCGAGCTCCGATTTCAGTGAAATCGAACTCAATGAATGGCCAAGTAAATCATGTAAATCACGAGCTATGCGCTCTCGTTCAGCGATTTTCGCCAAATGGCGTATTTGCTCTCGACTCTGTCGCGACTCATTACGATGAAGGCGCTCTTTATACTCAACTAAACCAAAGCCAAACAAACCAAGAGAAATAACGGCTGCCGGGCCAATGAAGTAAGGCCAATAGTTCAGGTTAACATGCAAAGTTGCCACCAAAGTAATGGCACACATTAATGCTGCTAACATCAACCAACGTACAGTACCCAAAAAACAAAATCCAATAAAGTACCCAACATAGCCAAATAAGGTACTGGTTCCTAAAGTCACCTGTGTCATAAAGACACAAATTAGCAGCATTAGAGCAATAAAGTTGGTCGCGTCTTTAGCCGGCTTCGTTGACGCTCTGTGATAGCAAAAAATAAAGCTGATATAAGCTAAAAACTGAACGATAACCTCAGCAACTGAGTACGTATCATAGTTGCGTATCATTGGGAAAAAGTAGAATACAGAAAACACCAGCGGGCCATAATTCCAAAAAAAGTGTTTCCCTTTTCTGGCCAAATGCATGGTATGTGTCACACTACTCATCGGGTTCTCTCTCACGGTCTAAAAAGACCTATCTCTATTTATTGTTTTACCCTACCATGAACATCATCAATCACGCAGTGACAAGTGTCACCCAAAAACGTAATAAAATACGATACTTGCTACTCAAATAATTAATTAAAAACGACTATGCAAAAAAATAAATCTGCGCTAATACAATTACATATCGCTGTACTCATGTTTGGTGGCACGGCGTTATTTTCTAAGCTTATCGACTTGTCTGCTCTCGATATTACTGTATACAGAACAGCAATCGCCTTTCTAGCAATCACCGTTATTCTGAAACTGCAAAAGAAGCGCTTACGCCTCAATCATCTCAAAGATTACTTTATTGTTGCAGGCCTTGGTGTCATCATTGGTATGCATTGGGTGACTTATTTTGCTGCGATGCAAATGGCAGGAATTGCAACAGGGATTATTGCCTTTTTTACTTACCCAGTCGTTACGGTATTCCTCGAACCACTTTTTAACCGCACCAAATTAAAGCCCACGGACCTATTTAATTCGTTTGTTGTCATTTTAGGTATATATTTAATGGTACCCGATGCTGATTTAGGTAACCAAGTCACACTCGGCATTTTCACGGGGGTGATTTCAGGTGTTTTCTTTGCTTCACGTAACCTGCTACAAAAAAAATACTTTTCTGGTTACGGTGGCCCACACACCATGCTGTACCAAACTTTGACAGCCGCGTGTGTTCTGTCTATTTTTGTTGATACACCACCTCAAGCTTTGCCTTTGCAGGATATATACTATTTGGTCCTAGCAGGAATAGTGTTTACAGCGATCCCCCACTCTCTGTTCGCGAATAGCCTGCGTTATTTAAGCGCTACAACAGCTGGATTAATTTCCTGTTTACAGCCCTTGTATGGCACTGTTTTGGCTTATATGCTGTTATCTGAGACAACCAGTATGACAACACTGATTGGCGGCATTTTAGTTGTAAGTGCAGCCTGTTTTGAAACGTGGTCAATAACAAGGAATAAACGATGACCCTAGTATTTGCGCACCGTGGTGCAAGCGGAAATCATCCTGAAAACTCGCTAAGTGCAATTAGTGCAGCTTTAGATGTAGATGTTGATGGTATTGAGCTTGATGTACAAAGCTGCCGCGATGACTACGCAATCATCCATGACACTTGGCTAGATAGAACGACTAATGGCCGAGGCATGGTCAGACATGCCTCTCGAGAAGAATTAAATGCCCTTAATGCGGGCAATGGCGAGGGCATACCTACTTTGCAGGATGTTTTTAACCTCATAGGTACAAACACAACCATTAATTTAGAGCTAAAACATACTTATTGTTTAGACAAATTTGTTCAATATATCGAAAAAAATGTCAATGCAGGTATCGTTGAGCGCAGCCAGATAATCCTATCCTCGTTTGACCACCACCAGCTTGTTTGGTTAAAACAAAAATTGCCTTGGGTAAAGATCGGCACACTAACCGCATCGATTCCACTCAATTACGCTGAATTTGCACAACAGCTGCATGCGTATAGCATTCACATGGATAAAAACTTTATCAATCATGAGTTTGTTTTGGATGCAAAACAGCGAGGATTGAATGTGTACGCCTACACGGTAGATAAACAAAAGGACATTGAGTTAGTACTCGACATGGGGGTCGATGGGATTTTTAGTAACTACCCATGCCATGCCAAAATGGCAATCAATAAACTCAGTGAGACTAAAGGAGCCTAGCGTGCATTTTTTCTCTTTGGCTCTGACAAATTAACTATTTCGCGATAAACCGACTGGACTGCTTAAATAATTCTACTATATGGTATATTTTAATAGTAATTGACGTAAATTGTGAGAATTGCTTGAAATCCAATTCTCACGTTTACATTAACTGGCGAGTGATAAGCCTATGATGAGTTTGTACATGCGCATATATAATTTACTTGAAGAATCTCTCTTTTTTACTCTCACGAGAAAAATTTTCGGCAATCTTGGCTTTTTGTTTGTTTTTCAGGTCCTTACTTTAGGGTGGCTCTACACGCACCTTTCTGATTCAGGTACCGAGTTAGGTGGCTTTTGGTTGTTAGCGGTTACTTCTGTCATAGCATTTGTGTTCACTTTTTTTTATATGCGATATTTAATCGTCAGACCCGTTCAAGCGATGCGAGACGCCTTGGAGCAAGTTAATCACCAAGATGGCAACCTCAATGCTCGATTGCCTCAATTTACTTACGATGAATTCAGAGAGCTCAGCGACCAATACAATACCTTTACAGCGCACCTAAGCGAGCTGTTAGGCAATACTTATAAAAGTGCCGAGGCGGCAACGCTCAGCAACCAACAAGTCACGTATTCGATGACCAACACAGTCTCTGCGGGTGAGCAACAAATTAGCCAAGGTGATAATATTATTGCAGCCAGTGATCAGGTTACACATAGCCTGCAAAGCATTGTAAGTAATACTGACCACGTTTACCAAGCCAACACAGAAAGCCTGCTCTTTGTTAGAGGCTCATCACAGTCCTTAATGACACTAGTCGATGAAGTACAACAAATTACTTCATTGTTAGGTAATTTCTCGACCACGGTGTCTGGACTGAAGGAAAACAGCGACAATATCCGTAATATCCTCAAAATGGTCGAAGAGTTCTCAGACCAAACCAACTTACTTGCGCTCAATGCGGCTATCGAAGCTGCTCGTGCCGGTGAGGCTGGTAGAGGATTCGCAGTTGTTGCGGATGAAGTGCGTAATCTATCAGTCAAAGTAAACGACGCTACTCGCCAAATTAGTGATTTTATTAACCAGATGGACCACTTAGTCAGTGAGACACATCAAGAGTCCGAGCAGTTGATTTCGCACTCTAGCAGCGCCGAAAAAGCAATTAGTGACACATCAAAAGGTTTTGCTGATATGAGTGAAGATTTCGAGCGTAACCAGTCTCAACTCGAAGAAATCGTCAGCGCAGTGCACCAATTAGAAGATACGCAAAACCACACACATCAAGCGGTTCAACAAATCGTTGCATTAGGACAGTCTGCTAAATCGCAATTAGATACCGCGTTGCATGATTGCCAAAATGCCCATCAGCTCACCGCGACCACACAAAAAGAGTTACAGCGATTCGTATAGAGATAGGCTCAGTCACAGCTGGGCCTATTTAGTCAATTAAGCTCGCTCCACGTCAAAGGCTATAACCTCTTTAATCGAGCTTTTACCCGTTGCCAACATAACTAAACGATCAATGCCCAATGCAACACCTGCGCAAGCTGGCAAGCCACTCTCTAGCGCAGCCAAGAAGCGTTGATCTTTCTCTACTTCAGGCAAACTCATTTTTGTTCGCATGTCATTATCTTCGTCAAAGCGCTTACTTTGCTCAATTGCATCCGTTAATTCATTGAAACCATTCGCAAGCTCCATGCCTTGATAGTACAGTTCAAAACGGCCCGCTACTCGAGGGTCCGCGTCATTTAACTGCGCAAGTGCCGCTTGTGAGGCTGGAAAGTGATAAACAAAACAAGGAGCATCCACCCCTATTTGAGGCTCGATTTCCATACAGAATAGCAATTGCAGTAGTGGATCAATGAACTGCTCTGTCGCCGCTATTTCTTCATAACCATATTTAGCACACAATGACTTTAATTCGTCTAGTTCGATGTCCAGAGGATCAACGCCCAAATAAGTTTTAAATGCTTCTTGGTAACTTATACGCACAGCCTGCTCACAAGAGAGCACCTCTTGCATCAAGCAATCTATCTCATCCATTAGTGCAAATTCATCAAACTCAGGGCGATACCACTCAAGCATTGTGAATTCAGGATTGTGTTGGCGTCCCGACTCTTCGTTACGAAATGCTTTCCCAATTTGAAAAATAGCGCCACTCCCAGCCGCAAGTAAACGTTTCATGGCAAACTCTGGTGAGGTCTGTAGATACAGAGGCAAGCCCTTTGCGTAGCTGGGACCAATAAACTCGGTTGCAAATGTAGCAAGATGAACATCAGTGACAGAAGCTTGACTTAAGCAAGGCGTCTCGACCTCCATTACCTCGCGTGCCGCAAAAAAGGCCCTTATGCTGGCCAGTACACTTGCCCTTTGTTTTAGCGTCTCAATTTGCGCACTCGGCGCCCACAGTGCCTCATTCATCTTCACTTTTACCTAGTTAGCTATACCTATCATAAAAAAATCTCGGCATGAGCCGAGATTTTTCGCGTTGTACTCGTTAAATTTAACTTACTTAACGCGGCTTACGTATTCGCCTGTACGCGTGTCTACTTTAATCACTTCGCCAATTTGAACGAATAGCGGTACTCGTACAACTGCACCAGTAGTAAGCGTTGCAGGTTTACCACCTGTACCAGCAGTATCACCTTTAAGACCTGGATCTGTATCTGTGATCTCTAGTTCCACAAAGTTTGGTGGTGCTACAGCAATTGGGTTTCCGTTCCATAGCGTAATTGTACAAACATCGTTTTCAACTAACCACTTAACGTTGTCGCCAACTGCTTTTTCATCAGCAGCGATCTGTTCGAATGTGTCGTTGTTCATAAAATGCCAGAACTCACCATCTGCGTACAAATACGCTAAGTCAGTTTCCATTACATCTGCGCCTTCAACTGAATCGCCAGATTTAAACGTTTTTTCTAATACTTTTCCTGAGATCAACTTACGGATCTTAACTCGGTTGAAAGCTTGGCCTTTACCTGGTTTAACCATTTCGTTTTCTAGGATCGTACAAGGCTCGCCATCAATCATAATTTTTAGGCCGCCCTTGAACTCGTTGGTGCTATAATTCGCCATCGTATCCTCTAATCATCGTATTTCGAGTAATAAACCTGCTAATGATACAAATAAATGAAGTAAATTTGCATACCAACTGGCAAAAAGAATTGGCAAATGTCATAACTTGCCCAGAAACACTCATCAAAACGCTGGGATTAGAAGGGCATTTCAATACGAAAGATATAGCGGCAAAGCGTCTATTCCCTCTACGAGTACCTCATCCATTTGTTGAGAAGATGCGCTTTGGCGACCCCTCAGACCCTTTATTGCTGCAAGTGATGCCCTTACACCAAGAGTTCATAGCAGCCAGTGGCTTTAATAAAGATCCTATTGAAGAACAGGACGCGCCCGTGCCTGGTTTATTACATAAATATAAATCACGCGTTTTACTAATGCTAAAAACCGGCTGCGCGGTCAATTGCCGTTACTGCTTTAGGCGTCACTTTCCTTATCAGGAAAACCAGATAAATAAGCGAACACTCCAACCTGTCTTCGATTATCTTGTCGAACATCCTGAAATTAATGAAGTCATTTTAAGTGGTGGCGACCCACTTATGGCCAAAGATGAGATGATTGCGTGGCTCTTAGATAAACTAGAACAACTGCCACAAATAAAAAGACTGAGGATACACAGTCGATTACCAATCGTAATCCCTGCAAGGATCACCACTGAGTTATGTGAGCTTCTCAAAAAAAGTCGACTGAAAACGGTTCTAGTGAATCACATTAATCATCAGAACGAAATCGATACACACTTCACACATGCTATGCAAAAGTTAAAGCATGCTGGTGTTATGTTGCTTAATCAAACCGTGCTACTAAAAGGGATCAACGATACACCCAAAGCACTGATTGAATTAAGTGAAGCCTTATTTGAAAGCGATGTTTTACCTTATTATTTACACTTGCTAGACAAGGTTGAAGGCGCGAGCCACTATGATCTTGCACAAGAGGATGCAGTCTCTCTAGTCACTGCGATGTTAGAAGCTCTACCGGGGTTCTTAGTACCGAAGTTAGTAAGAGAAATCGGCGGCAAACAGAGTAAGACGCCGATTGATTTGCACTTGAGCTAAGTTCAAATGCAAAACATCAATGTGTACTACACATACACATTGATGTTGTTGCCCAAAGACGCTGTTACTGATTTAGCGGGCGTCTGCGCTGCGGCAGTGTTACCAGCTGATTCAATTAACGCTAGGGCAGCTCGTCCATCTGCTTGCTGTTGCTTTTTAGCCAGAGAAGCGCTGTATA
This sequence comes from Pseudoalteromonas luteoviolacea NCIMB 1942, assembly GCF_001625595.1. Taxonomy (GTDB): domain Bacteria; phylum Pseudomonadota; class Gammaproteobacteria; order Enterobacterales; family Alteromonadaceae; genus Pseudoalteromonas; species Pseudoalteromonas luteoviolacea_A. Next base: position 7,106 of record NZ_AUXT01000206.1, on the reverse strand, counting down.
CTTCGCCACCCGGCCCGGCGCCAGACATAGCAGGAAGGTTACTTCCGGAAATATTCATATGCATTTACCTGACAAGTTTGATGGATCCAAGTAAAATATCGGCCGAACCACACCAGACTTTAGGAAAAATATGCAAGCTATCATCGAAAAGCTCAATGAAAACTTAAAAGTTGTTTACCGTCAAGCACTTGACGCTGATAAAAAATTAGATGAACTGCAACAACAAGGTCATGGAAAATTTACCGCATTATTTACTAAGGATGCAGGGTTTGGATTTGAAGCCAAACGATTTAAACCATATGTATTGGATGTAGCAGCCGATGTCGATGCGCTGAGCAAGTCTGAGCAGTTAGATGAAGAGCAACTTAAAAAGGCTGTCTTTAAATTGCAACAACTACTCCAATTGCTCGCGACTTTCAAATAAAAAGAGCGCTAATGCGCTCTTTTTACTCAGATGGTCGGGGCAATTTCGTCTTTATACCAATCACTCAAAAGGCGCTTGTCATAATAAAACTCTGAATCTCGGCCCATTTTTAATTTGTCCATAAAACCTAAGTCTTTTAACACCTTCGACTTAGCTTCTGCAATCACCTTTCCCGTACTATCAGTCACGTTATAGGACATCTTTAAACGCGGAAAGTAAATCGGTTTAATTATGCGAATGTCATTCATATTAAACCTGACATCACCAGCTAAATCTACATCCTCAAAGGTGACCGACATAGTATATCCAGCGGGCATCTCCGCAGCTAGCTTGTTCAAATGCTGCTCAAACTTTTTCGCGATACGTTTGTGGTATCCGCCCCGAGTTTCATTTGCAGGGAAAACATCACGATACTCTTTAAAATCTAGCCAAGTTACATTTACTTCAGCAGCATTTGCCGTCATGGGAAGGAACATCGCTGCAATCACATATTTGATATATTTCATAATAAACTCCTCTAGTATGCCTGTATGCTCATAATCTGCTTACATCGCTGAACGAAAACTTAAGGGTTACATCCCTTTACAGGCCTTTACTCGTGATCACTTTATAACCATCTAGAGCGCCTGTTAGGCGCTCTCTTGTTCCCTAATTCGATAGAACAATGCATACAAAACTGGGACGACACCAAGCGTCAAAAGGGTCGAAAACAATAGTCCCCCCATAATACCTAACGCCATTGGCTCCCACATCTCGCCACCTCCGAGGTATAAGGGAATTAATCCAAATACCGTAGTCGCTGTAGTGAGTAATATTGGTCTCATACGCTGCTGTGCAGCTATTACAATCGCATCTACCGGATTTTCAGGCATATTGTTGAGCTCAATCTTAATTCGCTCCAGCAACACTATGGCATTGTTTATCACGATCCCTGCCAATGAGATAATGCCCAATAAGGTCATAAAGCCGAAAAATGATTGCCCTACTAGTAGACCGAGGATCACGCCAATAAATCCCAGCGGAATGGTAGTAAGAACAATAATTGATTTTCGAATTGAATTAAATTGACCAATCAACAAGATCACGATAATAAATACCGCAATCGGCATTTTATCTGCGATCGACTGATTTGCTTTACCTGAAGATTCAGCTTCACCACCTAGTTCATAAGTGTAACCAAATGGCCAACTTTTCTTTTGTTCTTCAAGCCATGGAACCAGCGCATCAAACCCTTCGTCTGCTGTTATACCATCTAATTGGGCACCTACAGCAACCGACTTTAATCTGTCACGTCTTAAGATCTGTGCACTTTCCCAGACAATCTCAATATCAGCAACTTGCTTTAGTGGTACAGAGGCGCCTGTAGCTTGTGAGTACACCATCATTGCTTCCAGCTTACCTATGTCATCTCTATCTGCGGCAACGGAGCGCAAAGTAACTGGGATCAACTCATTACCTTCCCGATACTGAGTTAACTCCAATCCACTAAATCCGGTTTGCAGTGAGCTGGCAATGTCCTTACTAGAGACGCCAACACGCCTTGCACGCGTTTGGTTGATTTTGATTTGTACTTTTTTACTCGGTAGCCCCCAATCATCATTTACTGCTTTAAGCCCAGTTGTTGCATGCATTTGCTGTTTTAACGCATCAACAATGCTCATCAATGTTTCCTTGTCATCGCCCGATAGCCTGATTTCAACAGGGTTAGCAATCGGTGCGCCATTTTCTATCTTTCTTTGTTTAATCAAAAGATCTGGATGCCTGCTCAACGCATAGCGCTCGATACCTTTCATCAAATCGTCGATTAAGTGATAAGACGTTGCACTCACTATCATTAATGCATAATTAGCGCTGGTAGGCTCTGGGTTGTGTGTCAGCAAAAACCTCGGGCCACCATTACCGATATAACTTACCCACTCAGTTACGCCTTCAGAGCGTTCATTAGAGACTTGTAAATCTCGGTGCAAGAATGCTTCAATATCTTTAACCATCGCCTCTGTAGTTTGTAACCGCGTCCCTATTGGTAATTCTAGTTCTACTTTAAAGTAATCCCGATCTGACGGTGGGAAGAATACCTTTGGAATGTACTGCATGCCCTGCAGAGCCACAAAAAACGCCGCTACACACGCTAAAATAGTCATCCAACGGTAGCGTATCATAACGGTTAACAGCTTTTTATAACCCAGATAGACTCCAGAGTCGTAGTTTGTAACCTGCGATTTCACACGTGTAAAATACACACATAGCATTGGGATCATTGTCATCGCCAATAGCCATGAACACAACAACGTGATTGTCACAACTTTGAATAACGACGCCGTATATTCCCCAGTTGATGATTCAGCCAAGAAAATAGGCAAGAAAGCTGCCCCCGTAGTCAAAGACGATACCAATAATGGGACTTTAAGCTCATCGGCCGAGTCCACCGCGGCATCAATTGCGGCTTTTCCACGTTCCATTTGAACCATGATGTTCTCCGACATCACAATCCCATTATCCACTAACATACCGAGTGCGATGATAAGCGCAGCCAAAGAGATCTGATCGATACTGATATCGAAAAACGACATCACGAGAATCCCAAACACCATACTCATCGGGATCAAACTCGCTACAATCAAGCCCGTACGCAGGCCAAGAGTAAACAGCATCACCAATGTAACAACTAACACAGCTTGAAGTAGGTTAGATACAAAGTCACTGACCTTTTGCTCAACTTCTCTAGGTAAAAAAGACAGCAACTTAAACTCAACACCGATAGGATAAACACTCTCAAGATAATTCAGTGTCTCAAGTACCTGCTCACCTAGCGCGATATTATTACCACCTAAGCGCATAGAAATTGCCAATGTCAGTCCCTCTTGTTGACCAACACGCACTTTAGACTTAGCCGGATCTACATAATCTCTGTAAACAACAGCAATATCAGACAGCAACAATACTTGCTCACTACCAGGCACATTAATGATCGTATTTGCAATGTCTTCTACTGACTCAAAATTCCCACTCGGCTCCAGCGCAAGTGTTTCATCATTGATATAAATAGAACCACCAGGGTTCACGATATTACGTGCCGCTAGTTGCTCTTTAAGCTGGCTTGGTGAAATCCCCAGCGCACCGAGACGCGCATTCTCAAATTCGATAAACACCCGTTGCTCTTGATTACCATATATTTCAACCTTTGCGGCTTCAGGTAACCTCAGCAGTGTATCTCTAACTTGCTCTGCCACATCTTCCATTTCTCGATAACTGTAGCCTTCAGCAGTTAAGCCAATCACGATGCCAAATACATCCCCAAATTCATCATTAACAATGGGGGGTTGAGCATCGCTAGGTAGATCTTGTTCAATACTCTGGATTTTTCGTCTCAGGTTATCCCAAATCGGCCGCATTTCTTTGTAGCTTTCTTTAATGTTTACGCTGACAATGGACACACCCGTTTTAGACGTGCTACTCACAAAGTCTAACTCAGGGATCTGTTGAACAACTTTCTCAATCTGATCAGTTACTAATTCTTCAACTCGCTGTGGACTGGCACCTGGAAAATAAGTGACGACTTGAGCAGTACGAATAATAAATCCAGGGTCGTAGTCTTTCGGCATTTTGTCAAAAGAAGCAATACCAAAAAAGAGTAAAGCCGCAATTAACACCCATGTAGTACGGTTGTTTTCTAATGCAAGTCTGGTTATGTTCACTGTGCCCCCTTGTTAAACTTTACAAGTTGACCTTCGCTGACTTTGCTCATACCCGCTGTGACAATATAATCACCTTCGTTCACGCCGCTGATAACTGGAAAGCCCAGTGTCGAAACTTCACCTATGACAACTGACTTTTTGGATATTTCGCCCTTGTCATTACCCACTGAGTCAACAGTCCAAACGTAATTGCCAGCCGAATCCATAAGTACGGTATTAATTGGCAGATATAAACCACTCTTATTAACGTCAGCCCCCTTAGCTAGGACCTTTGCAGTCATACCCGGTAAAACATTATAGTTTTCTGGGCGTGTCATACTTAGTGTCACTTCATAAGCCTTAGTCACTTCATCCGCTTGTGTACTTACTTCGACAAAGTCTAGCGGGAACGTCTTATCAGGGATCCCTGAAAACTCGGCAATAATATGCTTTGGTGCATCTTTGGATACTTTAATCATTAGGCTCTCAGGCACATTTACTTTTAAAGTGATGTGCTTGATATCCTGTAATGTCGCAATGATTTGCTTCGCTTGTACTTCTTCATAGCGTTCTATATAAGTCCTGGCCACAACGCCCGAAAAAGATGCCTTTAAACTCGTATACGACAGATTATTTTGTGAATTAGCTAACTTACTTTTTGCACTGGTAAAATGAGACTGCAATTGGTCGTAGTCTGATTGTGAAATAGTACCTGATTTAATTAACTGTTTAGCGCGATTAAAATCTGCTTGGGCCTTGTTATAATTTGCCTGAGCATCATCGAGAGAGAGTTGATAATCCGTTGTATCTAACTTTGCGATCACATCGCCAACTTCAACCTCCTCCCCTTGTTTCACCAATAACTCAGTGACTTCTCCAGAGACTTTAAAAGATAAATCTGCCGAAGATGCGGCATCTACAACCGCAGGAAACTCGACCATAGGCCCTTCCACTTGTGATGACAAAAGCAGCGTTCTTACAGGGCGCAGCTGCTCTGACTCTTGTACATCAGACTGCGGCTCTCCACAGCCAGCCAAAATAGCGCAGAAAACAGCAGTTACACCAAATGACCTAATTTTTATTGTTTTCATGAAAGCTCCTTAATTTAGCCCTGTTTCACGATGCTTTATCATCGCAGTAACGAAGTTATTTACCCAAGTATCTAAAATTTCTCTAATCGCTTTAACATTTTCGGTACCATCAACTTTAATGACTGTGTCCAGTTCCTTATGCGCTGCCATCATTACCACCGGCTCCTTGTCATCACCAAGGTAGAAGGCTGACTCAAGGGAGACATGGGTGAGTGCTTCTGTTTGTTCTGTCGCTGCTAAATAAGCCGATTTTCCCGCATTGTAAACTAAGCGGATAGGCACAAAATCTCTGACACCCAGCTCTGTTGGCTCAAACTCAACATCCGTAAATGCACCTTTAATCGTCAAAATAGTATTATCTAATTTGTCTGGCTGCTCTGTCACAACAGCGTAATGACGTTTCAATCTACTGACCATTTCTGACTGCATGTAATGACTTAACTTTGCCACATGCTGCGGGTTAATATTTAAAAACTCAGTTTGCTTCACATTTACCCATACTTCGAAGCGTGGTAAATACAAGGTTTCAACCTTTGATAGCGCGTCTTTCCCGAATGAATTATCAACATAAAGCATTGTATCTTGATATTCATTAGAGGGTTTAAGGCTATGATAATTTGGCAAAAATCCTGATTGCGTGTTTCTGCCAGTTGAACTACAAGCTGTGACTAAACAAAGAGTGAGTAAAATCAATAAAGTACGCAACGAAGTCATTGTCAGCTCCATAATTATTAGTATTCCTTTGGTTGTATCACATAGCCTAAATAGGCTTTGTTCTCATTTGATATTAAATGTAATTCAAAATTACATCTTTAATAATGACTACATACCAAGACGAGTAGCTAAGACCTTAGCAAACTTAAATAGTGCAAAAATAATTAGAATTTTTAGTTTAGCGCTTATAGCATAGCTAACTTACTGAACTTTATTCGTATTTACTAACTAAAATTTTTGAATTTATATGTTTATGTGTGGAAATAGGAGAAGGGGGTCAGGTTGTCGCTTTGGGCCAGAAGCGGCCCAAGCAGATAGACTCACATGTTATAAATTGCCTCTTATAACACCTACAGCAAGACCTTCGATATTAAAAGTTTCTTGCTCTAAATCGACTTCAATTGGCGAAAAATCTTCATTTTCTGCATGTAAAAAGACTTTCTTCCCGACCTTTTCAAAACGCTTAACTGTTACGTCCTCTTCGACCCTAGCAACAACAACTTGGCCATTATTTGCGACTTGCGTTCGATGTACTGCTAATAGATCTCCATCCATAATACCAATATTCTTCATACTCATACCATTAACACGCAGCAAATAATCAGCATTAGGCTGAAACATGCTGGAATCGACTTTACAGTGGTTTTCAATATGCTCTTGCGCCAATATTGGCTCACCCGCCGCAACCCTGCCAACCAGTGGCAAACCTAGCTGCTCAGGTTCTTTCTCTTCGACTAAACGAATACCACGACTTGCTCCGGGAACCATCTCAATCACGCCTTTTTTAGCCAAAGCTTTCAAGTGCTCCTCAGCCGCGTTTGCACTACGAAATCCTAAAGATTCGGCAATCTCAGCTCGCGTAGGGGGCATGCCAGTATCTTTGATAAATACCTTGATGAGTGCAAAAACTTGTTCTTGTCGTTTAGTTAAAGGTCGCATATAACTGGTTTTCCATACAGTACATTTACTGTGAGTATATACAGTTCAATTAAAAGCGCAATGATCTTCTTAACATTTTGTGTTCATTCATAATTTAAGTCTTATTTTGTAATTACAGATACGAATAGCAGTTTGTGGCTTGTTTATAAAAGTAGATTTTAATCGCAGAGAAAAAGAGCAAAAGGTTAATGACAGCGAACGAAGTGAGGCGCTCCTTTTGCGTAAAGTGAAATAAGTAGTTTTAACGAGGGCGTTCAAAATTCT